>JAKAUI010000040.1 GCA_021827745.1 Bacillota bacterium
ACCAAGCCGGAGGTTGATCCATCCATGCGCCACTCTCGGTCAGGACAGCCTGAGCCTTTGCAGGACGGCTAAGGTCGGTCAGGGCGATGTCTGCGTCTATCGCCTGGCCCCAGCGGTCGTATCCGGCGATCCCGATAACGCCGCACTCGTCGACCGCGGTCGGATAAACGAGCGGACCAACGGGAATCAGGCTGCCCGTCCGGTCGATCCACGCCAAATAGTAAAGGCCTGATCCGGCGGGCGGCAGTTCGTCGACGACCCATCCGTCCGGCGGAGCGTAGGTCACCCCGGTCGCCGCCTTCGCCCAGAGCCGGGCGGTGACACCCGAGGCGGCAGCCGCCTGGATCGCCTCCTCCCGGGCCTTTTGCTCATTGCCGTCCACGAAGGAAGTCAACATCTGGCGAATCCAGCTGCGGCCAACTCCCGCCTTCCGCGCCAGGGCAGTGTGCCCCAGCAATTCCGCATCCGCCACGCGCTCAGTCGCCGGACGGCCTGCGATGCGGGCCACCTCATCCAGCAACATGGTGAACGCCTGGAGCTGGCCTAGACCGGCGAGTACGTCGTCCGGGACTTCATTCGGCATGTAAATCTCGTCAGGATTCACGGAAGCCACACCCCCTGAAAAATGCGGTTACACTGGTTACAGCGGTTACGGTTCAGGGTCACTGGAGCCAATGTGCTACCCGGGTATTCCTTTTCCGGCAGCAGATAGCGGCAATGTCTGGATCAGCCAGGCGATTGCTCTCTTCTCACCTTGCCAGGTGTTCTTCCCGGAGCCATAGGCTTCCATGAAGCCCTTCTGCAAATCCGGAACCCCAGCCAGGGCCTCTAAGATCGCAGCCTCTTCACTGGGGCTGAATCCGGTGCTGGGCCTGATCGCCCGGAGTCGCGGCTTCGCTGTCTCTTTGGCCCAGGCATCGCACTTGGCAGCAGCAGCCTGCCGACGCAGTTCGCTGCCTCGCTCGAAGTCTTCACGGGTCTGAGCGCCACGCAGCGACCAGTGCGTCGAGGGAATGTAGGTCGGTTCCGCACCCGACGTCGCACCGCGAACCCCTGTCCGGGTCGATCGAGCCCACTCAGCCGTGGTGTTGTGTTTGGCGGCATCTTTGAGCCACCACTCGTGTAACGCTTTGCGTTCGTCGTCGCTGAGACGGGTGAGGACCCACGCCCAGAAGTAGTGGGCGTTAACGGGCGGTGGGTTCCGCCAGCGCCGCTGGATCTTACCCCTCTCTCGCCCTTTGCCTGGGGCACCTCGGTGAACTCTGCGATAAGCCATTCAAGATAGACCTCCATTGGGAACTGATTTCGGGCTGGTCGCCCTAGTGCCGCGCGCCTGGTGCCCAGAAGGGCCCGGTCGTGGCGAGTTGTTCAGCGGGTCTGGTCGGCGGCCCATTCCTGTAGCTCGGCTGCGTCGAACCGCAACAGTCGAGGGCCTAGGCGGTGCACTGGCACGAGCCCATCTCGGCACCAGCGTCTGAGAGTCGGGACACTCACCCCCAACAGCTCTGCCGCCGCCTGGATGGATATCCACGGCGTTCGCCTCACCGGCTCGCTCGCAATCGCCATGGCCTTGTCACCTCCTCTTCACATCGTCAGGACTCGCACTCACAGTTCGTTGTGCGTATCTCTGCGGCCTAACCATAGCAAGTGATCGGGATGTTGTCAAACTTTTTGTTGTGTGGGCGTCCCCGTTGCGGTAGTGTCGGCGAAGAGAGGGGGACGGTTCACATGGATCTACATCGACGTCGCGTCGGGTTGGCGATTCGGGAGAGGCGCGAGAAGGCTCACCTGTCGGCCGAGGAGGTCGCTCGAGACACAGGTTGGAGCGCCACCTACCTCAGGTATGTCGAAGACGGAGCACGTACGCCACCTGGATCGGCACAGGCCGACAAGGTTGCAAGGGTTCTCGATTTGCCTCCGGCCGCCGTCGGTGGGCGCCTCGCCATGGAGGAATTGTTCTGGGCGTGGACAGCACCGAAGGAGAGCCGCGGTGTCTGGATCGCGCTGATGGTGGCGCAGGCCCTGAGCGATGACGAACTCGTTTCGATCCTGGATCGCAACGAGCAGCCCCTTGTCCGTAGAGGCTGGAAACCGGCGCCTCCGCAGATTCGCTTGGATCCAAGAGCCGCTCTTGCCCACTGGCCACGACCCGCCTTGGTGGACCTCCTTTGTGCCATGTCGGCGCGCATGACGCTCGACGATCACGGAATCACTATTGAGACGCCAGGCGGAGACTCGCTGCGGGAGGTGTTTAGCGAGTTGAGCCCGAGAGAAGAACACGAAGTGGCGAGCGAGCTCGCCGATATTGATCACGACGCCACATAGCCGCGCACACGTGATCTTGCCGTCTGCCAACACTCCGCCAACAATCTGCCGTCAAACGACAGGGCCCTCGGATGACCTCCGAGGGCCCTATGTCTGTAACACCCTATGGCTATTGGCTTTCACTTGGTGCCGAGGGTGGGATTCGAACCCACATACCGTTTCCGGTAGGGGATTTTAAGTCCCCCGCGTCTGCCGTTTCGCCACCTCGGCGTCCGGTCAGGGGTTCTGCCCGCCCGCCAACTTCCCTGCCCGAAAGGTCAGGTGGCAAAGCGGGTGAGGGCGTCGATGGCCGCGACCAGGTCCGTGGCCACAGCCCACGGCGCCGGCAGCCGAGCCGGGTAGCGCTCTTCGTAGCGGTTGATCCAGACAGCGCGCATCTTGGCGCGGCTCGCCCCCAGTATGTCGCTTCCGGGGCTGTCACCAATGAAGCCCATCCGGCTCGGCGCGCAGCCCACTGCATCGGCCAGCCGCTCAAAGGCGCCCGCTTCCGGCTTGGCGACGCCGCTGTCACCTGAGATGTGGATCACGTCGAACCAGCGGTCGAGGCCTGCGAGCTGCACCTTGCGCCGCTGCAGCGTGCTCGGGCCGTTCGTCAGGATGGCGAGGGGAAGGGCTCCGCTCAGGCGCTCAAGGCAGGCGGGCACCTCTGAAAAGAGGCGACCGTGGCTGACGGTCACCTTGAGGTAGATCTCCTCGAGCGCCGGCACCTGGGAGGGATGGGCCGGCAGTCCGGCCTTCTGGGCCGCCTTCCGGATGGCCGGTCCGCCCAGTTCGGAAGCAGGGATCAAGCCCTCGTCCCAGGCACGGCTGATGGCGTCCAGTTCATCGGTGAAGACGGCGAGGGCGTCGCTCGGGCACGGCTCGCCTGTGACGAACCTCCACATCTCAAAGAAGGCGTCCGCCTCGGCCGGGTCTGTGTCGAGCAGCGTGCCGTCCAAGTCGAAGCCGATCGCTGCGATCCCCGCCGCCCCAAGCTGCTTCTGCCATGTCCGATCCAGGCGATCACCTCCCGCTGTTGGGACGAGCTTCCTCGCTTCGCCGCGCCTCGGTCGGCGTCCCTCCCAGCCCTGGGGCAGGTTGAGGCGCTGGGTTGTGGAATTTGTGGAATGAGACCGGTTAGAGGGGAGACCCAGCCATGTTCAGCGGACTGAAGGCAATGGTCAGCTCCTGGGTTCTGGAGCGTCTGGAGCCGGACATTCAAGGGGCGCTTGAGACCTGGATGCGGACACCCAAAGGCAAGCAGGCCATCTCGGACATCTTGGCCGAACTCGCTGTCGACGCCTTCTCTCAGAGCAGCGTCGAAGACTCTTTGTTCGTCGATTTCCTGTGCCGGCTGCTCAGCCGCTACCGAACCCAGGACCCGATCCGCCGCCGACTGCTGGCAGCCCTGACCGGGTCAGCCGACTGACCTGCCAACAGGTCGGGCAGCCCACCACGATTTGAGCTGAGGTGAGATCATGGCACGGCTGATCAAAGAGGCCGAGGTGCGTTCGCTTCTGACCATGGATGAGGCGCTTCACGCCATCGAGGGCACCTTTCGGCAGCAGGGCCGCGCCGAGATCCAGAATGTGGCAAGAGAGCGCCTCATCAGCCAGGAGAGCATCTTCAACGTCATGTTCTCCGCAAACGACGGCGAGCATCTGGCCGGGGCCAAGCTCTACACCGTGACCGGCGAAGGCGCCCATTTTCTGGTCGTGCTTTTCGACAGTCAGGACGGTAGCCTGAAGGCCCTGATCGAGGCGGATGCGCTTGGTCAGATCCGGACCGGTGCCGCCTCCGGGGTCGCCACCAAGTACCTGGCCAAGTCCGACGCACATAGGGTCACCATCTTCGGAGCAGGCTGGCAGGCCGCCTCCCAACTTCTCGCCATGGTCCGGGTGCGCCCGATCGACCGGATCTATGTCGTCGGCCGCGACGTCAGTCGGCGCGACGCCTTCATCCTGGCCATGCGGGAGGAGCTTCGGGTCGCCGTTTCGGCGGCAGAAGACGCGGCCGCCTGTGTGGCCGACTCCGACATCGTGATCACGGCAACGACGTCTAAGACGCCTGTGCTGAAGGGAGCCTGGCTTTCACCCGGAACCCACCTCAACCTCGTGGGCTCGAACCATCCGAGTCGCCAGGAGGTGGATCTTGACCTCTTTGCGCGCGCTGACCTGATCACCGTCGACCATCTGCCGACCGCCAAGGTCGAGTGCGGAGATCTCTTGCCGGCGATCGCCGCTGGCTTGGTCGACTGGAAGGACGTCCGTCAGCTGGGAGACGTGGTGGCCGGCATCGTCCCGGGACGGCAACGGCCTGATCAGATCACGGTCTTCGAGTCGCACGGCATGGCGGCAGAAGACGTCTCCGTCGCCTGGCGCTGCCTAGCGCTCGCCCGCTCCCGCTCGGCCGGCGAGGAGATCGACTTCCTTGGCTGAGTCCGGCGAATCGCTGCCCGTCGTCTCAGAAGACGGCGTCACCCTCCTGGTCCAGCGCTACGGACCGGCCGGCGGGCCGGTGGCATTGTTGCACCCGGGGGCTGGATCGGACCACCTCACCCTTTCGCTTTTGGCCCGTCATCTGGCCGGCCGCGGCTACGGTGCCTGGGTGCTGAACAGCCGCGGCATCGGCGGATCGGACAGGCCGGAGGGCGGCTACCACCTCGCCCAGCTGACGGCCGACGCCATCGCCGTCTTGGAGCATGCGGGCGGTCAAAGAGCCCTGGTCATCGGTCAGTCTCTCGGCTCGGCCGTCGCCCAGCAGGTGGCCCTCTTGCGCCCCGACCTGGTCGGCTCTCTGGTCTTGCTCGCCACCTGGGCGGCGAGCGACCCCTACCTGCGCGTTCAGTTCGCGCTCAGTCAGGCCATGGCCCGCAGCGAAGATCCAAGCCCCCTGCTCTACCTGATCGCCTCCCGCCCGCTCCTGAACGACCCGCCCAGCCGAGAGGGGCTGAAGCGCGGCATGTTCACGGGCAGGCGGGCGCCTCCGGCCGAGATGCTGGCCACCTATCTCGCCATCGGTCAGGAGCACGACAGCAAGGGGGCGCTGCCCAGTCTCACCGTGCCCACGCTCGTCCTCTCTGGGGAGAGAGACTTGATGATCCCGGCGGTGTATGGTGAGGAGGTCGCTGCTTTGATTCCCGGCGCCACGCACCGGCTCTTGAGCGGACCTCGCTCAAGCCACCTGTTCCACTGGGAGATGGCCACGGAGGTGCACGCCCTGATCGACGACTTCTGCCAGCTGTGATCTGAGTCTTTCAGGAGGCGATTTCCCAGGTGCGCCGCATCATCTTGCCCTTCATCCTGATCCTGGCGGCATCCACGGCATCCTCTTTGCCAGCCATGGCTGGTGGTTACTCATACGGGACCACCGTCTTTCCGTCCGGCACCTCGTTCGCAGCGGACCCCACGGTCTGGCTGTATCTGAACGCGTCCGACCCGTCCACGATCGAGGTGAATCTGACGCTCTCCAGCGGCCAGACCATCCCGATGGCCTACAACCCTGCCCTGGATGTGGCATCGGTCGTCCTGCCCAACCCACCTCCGCCAGGGGCCCAGATCTCCGGCGACGTCTCGATCTCCGATCCGGGCTACACCACAGAGGTGGTCCCGCTCTCCTTCACCGAGGCCAGCACGCCGATCGCCGCCCAGCCGGAGTCTCTCGCCGCCTGGCAGTTCGCAGCCCTGCTCAACAGAAGCCGGACGGCCGAGGGCCTGCCCACGTTGGCCTATGACCCGCTTCTGTCGGCGGCGTCTTTGGCCCACGCCACCTACGTCCAGACCTACGCCAACTCCCTGTACGCCTCCGGCAGCTTCAGCCTGCACGCCGAGTCAGCGGCCGACCCCACCGGCTATACGGCCGCCACCCCTGTCCAGCGGGACGAGGCGGTGGGCGCCGTCTTCTCCGGGCTGGACCTCGAGGTTTTGGCCACCGGCCGCCAGACCGTCGTCCAGGCCTACCGGGCCCTGATGGACACCACCTTCCACCGCTTCGGCCTGCTCTCGGCTCAGGTCTCGTCGATCGGGGTCGGCTGGCAACCAGGGTCGCAGACGGCGGCCTCTGTGGTGGTGAGCGACATCACCGGCAACGCCGCCGCCCAGGTGACACCGCCCGCTCAGATGCTGTTCCCGATCCAGGGGGCGACCGACGTGCCGCTCAGCTACACGGGCGAGGACCCCAATCCGCTGTCTGGCATCCGCTCTGACGCCCAGCTGGCCGCCGATCCGGCCGGCTATCCGATTTCGATCTCCTTCTCGAGCCTGGTGGCCAACTCCGTCCAGATCTCCTCCGCCCAGCTGCTCGACGCCTCCGGCCTGGTGCCGACCTATCTGATCGACAATGCCACCTATACGGACAACAACCCGGTCTACACCGGCGAGTCGATGGCCCGTGGCGCCGCCCTGTTCGCGCAGAGCCCGCTTGCCCCGAACACCGTGTACACGGCGCAGTTCAGCGGCACGGAGACCCTGACCTCTGGCGTGATCCAGCCCTTTAGCGCCGTCTGGTCGTTCACCACAAGACCTGCCGCCTCGGTGACCGCCGCCTACCTGATCGGCTCCACCCTGGTCGTGACCGGCCACGAGCTCGACCTCGCATCCACGCCTTCGCCGACCCTGCTCGGCCCTTCGGCGAGCAGCGCCCAGAGCTGGACGGTCACGGCGCACACCGCCGCCACCACGTTCACCACGCCCCCCAACCTGACCGGGGTCAGCCTGAATGGGCAGACGGTGCCGATCTCTCCGCCGCCCTTCTCCGATCTTGGCCAGGCCTCTTGGGCAGCGCAGCCGATCATCTCGGCCTGGGGGCGGAAGGTGGTGCTGGGCATGGGCATGGGGCTGTTCGCCCCGATGTCCCCCGTCACCGGGCTTCAGGCCATCACCCTGATCTACCGCCAGATCGGATCGCCGGGAGTGGCGATCAATCCGGCGGTGGCGACCTTGCCGATCTGGAGCCAGGCAGCGGTGTCCTGGGCCCTTTCTGCCGGCTGGATCACAGCGCAGTTCGTGCCGTCTTTGGCGCTGAGCGCCCCCCGCGATTCAGTGGTGCAGTGGCTGATGCAGGCTGAGGGTGTGGCACCGCTCTCCACGCCGCCGCCCTTCTCAGACGCCTCCCAGATTCCGGCCGCCCAAGCCGGCTATGTGTCTGCCGCCGCCGCCATGGGTGTGGTCAACGGCTTCCCGAACGGCACCTTCCAGCCTGCCTCGGTCACGAGCCGGGCGGCGATGGTCAAGCTGCTCTCGGCCTTTTTCCTGCCGAACACCCCATAGCGGGGCGAAGATGGCAAGAAAGGCCCCTCGGCCGACCCGGCCGAGGGGCCCTTCTGTTTGCTTCAGGCACCCTGGCGGTGCGCCCTCTGGTAGATCTCTTCCACTTCGGAATCGGCAATGGCCCGCTCAAACCGCCGAAAGCCCTCGACCACGAATCCGTGCTTGGTGGCCAGCGCTTGGATCTGGCGCACCCGCTCGACCTCGATGTCGCCGCCCAGGGTGAACGACTCGTAGCGGCCCTCCATGGCCAGGATCATCGTCTCCGCCATGCACGCCTCGGCCATCTTGGGCGGAAAGCCGAACGAAAAGCCGAAGTCGACGTCGCCGGGAACCCGGATCACCCCACCATCGATCACCAAGACGTCGTCCCTTCGCTCGTAGACGGCAGATGACACGTTTCTGGGCCGGGCCACGTCGCAGACGACGGCCCCGGGCTGAAAGTCTTCCGGTTCGACCAGCACACCGGTGGCCGAGCTGACGGTCAGCACCAAGTTGGCCTCTCGGGAGGCCTGGCGCGGGTCCTGACTGACTCGGATCTCTGCCGGATAGGCTCCGAGGTCGCTCGCCAGCTGATCCAGCCGCTCTCTGGTGCGGGCGACCAGGGTCAACGAGGCCACCTCTTCGGCCAGAAGGTGCGAGACCGCCCGACCGATGGCGCCGGTGGCCCCGATCACGCAGGCCTTCAGGTCGGAGCGCGCGATGCGCATCCGGTCTGATGCCTGCAGGGCGCCGACCACGGCTGACGCCGCCGTGTAGGAGTTCCCGGTGGTGACCGGAATGGCGAGCGCCTTGGCCACCGACACCCCGCGGTCGCCGACGATCTTGGTGAAGGCGCCGAGGCCGAGAATCCTGGCTCCCAGCCGCTCAGCCAGGTGCCCGGCCTTGATCAGCCGGGGCAGCACGAAGTGCTCGAAGTCGGACTCGACCAGGACGCGCGGCGTCATGCCGAGGCCGACGAAGTCGCCCTCGAGCTCCACGCCGGTGATCGAACGGGCTCCGGTCACATGCGAGATGTGCAGCGGCGGCAAATACTTCATGCCGCCTTCGACCACAGATGGCGGCAGCTTCATCAGAATCGGGAACTTTCTGGCGAAATCCGTGTGCCGAAGCGGGTGGAACAAAAAGGCAAAGCTCTGCACTGTCGCTCCTGGCCTCAGTGGCCGGCGGGCCGGCCCCCGTGGTGGCCGCGCTTGTCCTGGTGGCGACGCAGGGCGGTCAGCTTCTCGTCCGATTCCTTCAGGAACTTGGTCAGCTTGTCCTCGAAGGTGCCGCGGTTGGGACCGGGGCGCCCTGCGCCGGAGCGCGGCGGGCGGCCGACTGTCCTAGCGCCTTGGCCGCCTGGGGCGAACGCCGGGGCGGCAGGGCGCGGCGCCGCCTGGCGGATGGAGAGCGCAATCTTGTTGGCACCGTCAAACGACAGCACCTTGACCTTGACCGGGTCATTCTCCTTCAGAAACTCTCTTACGTCGCGCACATAGCTGTCCGCAATCTCCGAGATGTGCACCAGCCCGGTCTTGCCATCCGGCAGCAAAACAAAAGCGCCGAAGTGGGTGATGCCCGTGACCACGCCTTCGACGATCTGGCCAACTTCGATATCCGATTCCGCCAAGGTCTCCCCGCTTTCCGCAGTTCCGCGAGCCAAGTGCCCCTTGATTGTAGCATCGTCCCCTTGTCTGTCAACGAGGGCGCGGCTTGGGGCAGTTCGCGGCCTGAATTGGCGCGCTGGGCAATTGGCCGGTGCACTGGCCAGCAGCAGGCGGACCCGATGAATCCGGGGTACAACTAAGGACGCCAACTGGCGGCGTCCTCTTGGCGCAGAATCTGCTCTAGCGCCCGGTCTGGGTCGTGGAGGGCACCTTGACTGGAATCTGTCCGGCTGGCACCAGGTCGAACTGGGACTGGATCGCTGCCTGCCGCCCCTGGGCGCCGCTGTAGGCGCTGATCTGCTTCTGCAGCTGGGTGTTCGCCGCCTGTTCCGCCTGCACCTGGCGCACCAAGGCCGCCTTCTGGGCGGAAAGCTGCAGCGTGACCGCTGCGCCCCACACGCTCATCACGGCCAGATACCCGATGCCGCAGGCGATCAAAAGGCGGCTCCAGCGGATGCGCAGCGTGCGATGCGGCAGGGGAAGGACAAACTGGTCCTGGCTAGGGGCGCTCAACTCCCTGATCGGTTGGCGGTTGATCACGCTTCCAGCCCCTCTTCGCCGTCTGTCTCGTCGCCCGCCAGGCCGAGCGGGTCACCCTCGATCACGATCACGACCTGATAGCCCTTGGCCTTGGCCCGGTGGTACAAAGTGGCGATCGACGCCTGGCTGATGCCCAGCCGGCGGGCAATCTCCTCGGCGCTCAGCCCGGTCTCCTTTAGGACCACCACCTGGCGCTCTCTGAAGGAGAGTCGCTCGGCTCCCCGGATTTCGATCTTCACCGGCTGTCTCCTTCACTTTGTCCACATTTTATCAACATTCTGTGCATAACTGCGGTCCGCGGTCATTCTAGCCGAAGATCAGAATTCCTGCCAGGCGCGCGCACGGCGGGTGGCACCACCCACCCGCCATGCTCAGATCTGCTCGAGATGTCTTGGACTTCTTGTCAGCACCTCGACCAAGGGCGCCCCCCGGGCCAATCTGCCGCCCTCCGGCACCCGTACGACGGTGGCCTCGATCTGCCAGCTGCCGGTCGTGACCTCGATTCGGTCGCCCACCGCCACCTCGGCTGCCGCCTTGGCTGCCTTGCCGTTCAGCCGCACCCGGCCGGCATCGGCCAGCTCCTTGGCCAGCGTCCGGCGTTTGACCAGGCGGCTCTGTTGCAGGAACTTGTCCAGGCGCACCGCCTCACCCCCTCGTCCAACGCGAGAAGGCCGACCCGAAGGTCGGCCCTCTTCACGATCTCCGACTTAGCGACCGCCCACAGTTTCCTTGAGGGCCTTACCCGCCTTAAACGCCGGGACCTTGCTTGCCTTGATCGAGATGACCTGCCCGGTCTGAGGGTTGCGACCCTTGCGAGCGCTACGGTGGCGCACCTCGAACGTACCGAAGCCCACCAGCGACACCTTGCCTCCAGACTTCAGCGCACCCTGAACAGTGCTTACGAAAGCGTTGACCGCCTTCTCTGCGCTCTTCTTGGTGAGCCCCGTGTGGTCAGCAATCTTGCCTACCAGCTCCGCCTTGTTCGTACCTTTCCCCTCCTTCCTTTCGGCATTCGAAACCACCACTTCTCGCAAACCTGTGCCGTTCCTTCTTTTCCCGTCCCCGGGTGGGCAAAATGCCCGCTCTGCGCCCGGCACAAAGCCGGCTCCTGTCGGCTGCGGCCAGAGCCCCCTGCCCGCCCGAAGACCGAGGCCCCGCTTGGCTCTGGCACATTTGGCGAGCCTTGGTCCAACCACGTCGGACCTGCCCTCGCCTTAGCTGCGCCGTTCGCCGCGTCTTTCTTCGGCCTTGATCGCCTGCCACAGCCCCGCCACCTGCTCTGGAGTGGTGGCGGTCTCTGTGGCGAAGACGTGGGGGTGGCGGCGGATCAGCTTCTCGCTGAGCCGATCCGCCAGATGGTCAAGATCGAAGGCAGAGCGCTCAGACGCCAGCTGGCTGTGAAAGACGACCTGGAGCAAGAGGTCTCCCAGCTCCTCCTCCAAGTGGCCATCGTCTCCCTCCAAGATGGCGTCCGCCACCTCGTTTGCCTCTTCCAGCACAAACGGGCGCAGGCTGAGGTGGGTCTGGGCCTGATCCCAGGGGCAGCCCTCCGGGCCGCGCAGGGCCGCCATCACGGTGACAAGTCTGGCCAGACCGAAGAGCCTGGGGCCGCCTTGACGCCAGAAGGCGCTCAGCGCCCCTCGCTCAAGGCCCTCGGCCTCGGCCACGGTGGCCCAGCGGCCCGGGCGGCGGAGATCTGAGAAGACCCGCAGGCGCTCTCTTGGGTCGAACAGGCCGAGACCAGGCGGCGAGAGGCGGCCCCTTCCCGCCCACAGGATCTGTCCAGGCAGGAGCGGGCCTGCGGTCACGACCGGCAGGTTGCGCCCGGTCAGAGCCTGGGCCAGGGGTTGGCCATAGGCGATCTTAAGCGTGAAGCCCTGCTTTGAGATCCGTCGCTTCAGGGCAGAAAACAGGGGGTCCGCCGGCTCCGGTCCGCCCAGCAGCCCGACGGTGAGCCCTGGCCGGAGCTCCTGCAGCACTGGGCCGCCCAGGGCCGAAAGCGGCTTCGGCACCACCACGCCGGAGGGCACTGCTTGGCCGCGTCCCAGCCCGATCAGGGTCACGACACCGTTCATCGGTTCCGCCCGAGCAGGGTGGCGACAGGATGGCGCAACAGCCGGACGCGCTCGTCACGGCTCCAGCCGCCCATCAGCAGGGATCCGGCGGCATAGGCCACGACGCCTCCCAGCACCTCGATCAGCCCCCAGAGCCGGGCATGGCTGCCGGCCAGGGCAGCGTGGCTCACCATCCACCACAGCACCACGCCCATCAGCGGCAGTCCGGCCAGCGGCCGGAGCACGCCGTCTTTCAGCCAGGACAGGTCGCCCACCAGCCGCCAGGCGAAGGCGAGGGTGATGCCTCCTGCCGCCAGCATGCCGACCGAGGTGGCAAGGGCAGCCCCGACCACACCCATCGTCGGCACCAGCAGCACGGTCAAGAGCAGCTTCAGGAAAAAGCCTGCGCCGATGCCCCAAAGCGGCAGGTTGGCCCGGCCCACCCCCTGCAGGATGCCGGCCGAGACCTGGAGGACGCCGATCCCCAGTACCGACAGCGCCAGCATGCTCAGCATCGGGCCGGCCGCCGGGGTGCGAAAGAGCAGGACCATGATCGGGGTGCCCAGCACGAGAAGCCCGATCGTCGAGGGAATGGCGACCATGGCGGTGGCCCTCAGCCCATCGGCCGACCGCCGGATCAGGGTCGGACGGTCGCCTCTGCTGGCCGCCTCGGCCAGGGAGGGAACGATCGCCACCGCCACGGCGAAGGTGGCCACGGTCGGCAGGAGCATCACCGGAAAGGCGTAGCCGGTCAGTTCGCCGTAGAGGGCGGTGCGGGTGGTGAGGGCGACTCCGGCGTGCAGGAGCAGACTTGGCACGAGCAGCAGGTCGCCCATCTGCATCAGGGGCACGACCAAGGTGGCGGCCGCCACCGGCACGGCCAGCACCAAGAGCTCGGCGAGCAGGTGGCCGTCTGACAGGCCCTCCGTGCTGGCAGCCGGCACCGGATGGCGACGGCGATAGGCCATCAGCACCAAGAGATCGGCCGCCATGCCGATCACGGCGGCGAAGGTGGCGCCGGCTGCCTGGGCGGCCAGGCCGTACGGTTGGAGCACGACCACCAGCACGACGATGAAGACTACGCGCACCGCCTGGTCGACCAGTTGGGACAAGGCGGTCGGCATCATGTCCTGACGGCCCTGATAGTGGCCCCGCCAGACGGCCGCCAGAGCCGTGAGCACGATCGCAGGCGAGATGGCCAAGATCGAGAGCGCCGCCCGGGGGTCTCTGGCCACATTGGCGGCGAGGGATCCGGCCGAGGCGGCCATGGCCACTGCCAGCACTAGCCCGCCCAGACCAAGGGCCCGCATCGAGAGGTGAAACACCCGTCCGCTGCCGCCGACGTCGCCTCTGGCCAGCCGGTCGGCCACCAACTTCGAGATGGCCACCGGCAGGCCGCCGGTCGACAGGATGAACAAGATGCCGTAGATCGGGTAGGCCATCTGGTAGAGGCCGACCCCCTGCGCTCCGATCAGCGCTGGCAATAGCAGGCGGTAGAGGCCGAGCACGCTGGTCAGAAATCCCGCCGCTGCGAGCAGGAAGGCGCCGCGCAGGAAATGTTTGGGCACCGGTCGACCTCCCCAGGGATCGCCTTTGGCTTCGCCGACCGGACCTGCGTCCCTGTCTCACCGGGGACAGGGAAGTGCACGGCAGGCGTCGAACCAAAGGCCCAAATTCCTGTCACAAGCAGATGGCAGGTCTGTCCGATTCGTGAGTCGCCCGGCTCGTGCGGAGGGATTATCATCACGCCGTCCCACATGACGACCGCCAAGGCGCGTGCCCTGCTTGCCAAGTTGGCGGACGAAGTCACGAAAGGGACCGACCCCCGGACGCTGACCGAACACGTCCTGGCCCACCTGGGCACGGCGCTGGGCGCCACGTGCGGCTGGGCCCACGGACGGCGCGCTGGCGGCGGCTTCACGCTGCTTGGGACCTGGCAGCTGCCGCCCGAGCTGGCGGCAGGCAGTAGGGCGGCCCTCAACTGGTCTCCGTGCCTGTGCCAGCGCAACCTTGGCCGCGACCTCCTGCCAACCGGGCGCCGGATGGAACGCTGCGAGCGTCTGGACGAGCAGGCAGATGCCTTGGGCGGTCTGCGCTGGCACCTGACCGGAACGCTCTTGAGCCTGGGCCGGCCGGTTGGGCTGCTCTCGCTCGCCTTTGCGGACGAGCGGGTGCTCAGCGCCCTGGAGACCGACACGGTGCGCCGCGCCTCGGCCCTTTTGGGTGCGGCGGTCAGCGACGAAACTCTCTGGGCTGAGGCGGCCCCAGAAGGCACCGTGGAGCTTTCGACCCTGGCCGACTTCACATCCCTGCTCCTCACCCTGGGCGAGCCGTCCGACATCGCCGGCAGCCTGCTTGAGTTTCTGGCCGGCCAGCTCCCAGTCGACTTTCTGGCCGTCTACATGGCGAATACGCAGCAGCGCAAGCTGACCTTGGCCGTCGGCCGGCAGTGGCCGGCGGAGCTGACCGACCTCGCCTACGAGGCCGATTCCGATGTCATTTCGCAGACGGCACGCCGCAAGGACCCCCTGATCCTGCCCCAGCTCTCCGCATCGCCCTTCACGCTGCCAGCGGCGCTGGACAGCGCTGGCGTCGACACCCTGCTCGTGGTGCCCATCCACATGCTCGATCAGCTGGTCGGCGTGCTGGCGCTGGCAGCTCGGCCACCGGTGCGCTATGGCAACGGCGAGGCACGGCTGGTCACCATGGCCGCACAGCAGGCGGCAATGGCCATGACCGGAGCCTATGCCCGGGCCCGCACAGTGCAGCAGGAGACGATGCTGACCGACCTGCAGGCTGAGAGCGAGCGCCGGCAGGAGGCGCTGTTCAGCGGCTACACCGCCACCTTGTCCGCCCTGGGTGACGCCCTCGGCCTACGCGATCCCGGGACCATGGGCCACTCCGACCGGGCGGTGCGGATCGCCGTGGCCATCGGCAAGCGGATGGGGCTCGGCCGGGACGACCTCCTGCACCTGGAGTGGGGCGCCCATCTCCACGACATCGGCAAGATCGGGGTGCCAGACGCCATCTTGTCCAAACCCGGGCCACTGACGGCCGAAGAACGCCAGATCATGCAGACGCACCCGACGCTCGGCTACCGCATGCTGTCGCACCTCGACTTTTTGGGAAAGAGCCTGGACGTCGTGCGCTGCCACCATGAGCGCTACGACGGTCAGGGCTATCCAGAGGGGCTGGCGGCAGAGGCCATCCCCCTGCTCGCCCGCATCTTCTCGGTGGCCGACTCCTTCGACGCCATGACCAGCGTCCGGCCCTACCGGCAGCCGTTCTCTCACCTCGAGGCCCAAGAGGAGCTGATCCGGGAAAGAGGGCACCAGTTCGATCCAGACGTGGTGGAGACGTTCTTGCGGCTCTCCGACGCCGAGCTGTTCGCCCACCCGGCGGCCGACCAGGCTGCACCCCAGGCCGCCCTGCCCATGCCCGAGTCGATGCAGCAGCATCTTCCCACCACGCTGGAGCCGGGCGCCCTGACCGGGGCCCTGCTTGCCATGAGCCAGGCGGCGCTCGCCCAGCAGGAGCTGTGGGAGCTCGTGCTCAAGGTCCTGGAGGACCTGTTCATGACCGAGCTCGGATCGATTCTGCTGATCGACAGCCAGCGCCAGGAGCTCTACGTGGCCAGTCAGCGCGGCTACGGCCGCCACCCGGTCGGCAACCTGCGCATGGCCACCCAGGGCCAGCGCGGCGTGTGCGCCTGGGTTTTCAGAAACGCCCGGCCCTACTATGTGCCAAACGTGCTGTCCGACCCGATCTATCTGATGGGCAACCCGCAGGTGCACTCCGAACTGGCCCTACCCCTGATCGTGGACAACCAGGTGATCGGTGTCCTGAACGTGGAGAGCCGCGACCCGGACGCCTTCCCGGCACCGGTCCAGATCATGCTTGAGGTCTTCGCTGGCCTGGTCAGCCTGATCTGCGAACGCCAGCGCCGCAATCAGGAGCTGGAGCAGTTGGCCCTGACCGATCCGGTCAGCGGCCTGGCCAACCGGCAAGCACTCTTGGACCAGCTGGAGCGGCAGAACGCCCAATCTGTGCGCGGGCGGCGCTCCTACTCGGTGCTCCTCTTTCGGCTGGACAACCTGAGCCAGCTCAGCGAAATGTTCGGCCAGACGGCCTGCGACCAGCTGCTGGCAGAGGTCGGGGAGTCGATCCGCAGTCACTGTCGGCGGGGCGACTTCCCGGCTCGCTTGAACTCAGACACCTTCGCCGTGATTGCCTCTGGCGCCCGCGAGCGTTCGGCGGCGTCCTTGTCCGCCCGCCTGCTTCTCTCCGTGCAACGAGGCCGCTGGGCCTCTGACCTCGGCCTGAGTGTGGCCTGCTCGAGCGCCACCTTCCCCACAGACGGCAAGCAGGCAGACGCCATCCTGCACAGTGCCGTGGCAGGGCTGAACGACGTCGGCCAAGGCGGCAGCGTGCGCTCTTAGGCCCGTTGAGGGACCGCTAGCGTCCGGTGATCCCCGCCAGGGGACCGACCTGGCTGACGCCGTGCATCAGGGCCACGACCGCCCCGGGCGCCACGCCCACCGCCACCGTGGCCAAGGCCAGGCAGAAGATGGTGGCCGCCACCGCAGGCGACACCCTGGGCAGGGCCGGGCTCTTTTCTTCCGGGGCGCTGAACAGAGCGAGCAAGGGACGGCCGTAGACGACGAGCGTGATGGCGGTGCCGGCGACCACGGCGAGCGCCAGCACCAGCTCGTGGCCGGCAAGCAGTGCCTGCAGGATGAACAGCTTGCCGAAGAAGCCGGCCAGCGGCGGGATGGAGGCAAGTGACAACAAGAACACCGCCATGGCGGCAGCCGTCCATGGCTGCTGGTAGAAGAGGCCGCGGTATCGCCGAAGCATCACGCCGCTCTCCTCGCCGCCGGAGAGGGCGGCGACGATGGCGAAGGCGCCCAGGTTCATCAGGGCGTAGGTGACGAGGAAGTAGACGCCGGCGGCGGTGGCGGCGGCCGTGCCCACCACCAGAACGGCCAAGAGGTAGCCGGCGTTCAGGATTCCGGAGTAGCCCAGAAGCCGCTTGAAGTTCTGCTGCGGGATGGCCAGCACGGCGCCGCCGATGATCGTCGCCACGGCCAAGGCGCTGAGCAGGCCCTGCCAGTTCACGGCACTCGTCACGAACACGGTGTCGACCAGGCGGGCCAAAACGCCAAAGGCGGCCACCTTGGTGCCGACCGACATGAAGGTCACCACAGACGTCGGCGCCCCCTCGTAGACATCGGGCACCCACTGGTGAAAGGGCACGGCGGCCAGCTTGAAGCCAAGGCCGACCACGACCAGCCCGATGCCGAGCTCGGCGATCAGTCCGGTTCCGCTGGCGCCGGCTCCGATCAGGGAGGCGGTGGGAACTGAGGCCAGGGCCGAGGCGACCTGGGTCAGATTGGTGCCGCCGCTGACCCCGAACAAGAGGGCGAGGCCGTAGAGCAAAAACCCGGACGAGAACGCGCCCAAGAGGAAGTATTTGACCGCAGCCTCCAGCGAGCTCGGCCGGTCCGGCCGAAAGGCGCACAGGATGTAGAGCGGCAAGGACAACACCTCGACCGCCAGAAACAGCACGATCAGGTCATGGGCCGAGATCAGCACCATCATCCCGATCGCTGCCCACAGGACGAGCGCCAGATAGTCGGGCGACGCCTCCGGCCGGTTGGCGGCCAGCACGACCGCCACGAGGGCGGAGGCCAAAATCACGAGGTCGAGCACGGCAGCCAAGGGATCCATCACCAAGGTTCCGCTGAAGGTGGTGGCCGGAAGGTGCGGGCCAAGGAGCAGCATGACGTCTCGAGCCGCCGCCACCGCGATGCCGAGACCCGCCACCCAGGTGAGCGCCCGCACGCCGCGACCGGCATCCATGAACAGCGCCGCCAGGAGAATCACGATCGAGGTGGCGAGCAGCACCAGCTCGGGCATGATCAAGGAAAGCGATACCGGCGGCGGTGCGATCAGTGGCGGATTCACAGGCCCCTAGCCTCCCCAGAGAGATTACTGACCGGCACGGTCAGGGCGGTGCTGGCCTCCTGGCGGGTGATCGACTGAGCGACCGGCGCGACGCGGCCGGTGACCTGTCCCGGCGCCCAGCCGAGATAGAAGATCAGGAGGATGAAGGGCACCATGGCGGCGATCCGAAGCGGCCCAAACCGCAGCGGCTGTCTCAACTCCGGCTCGGTGGGGCCCTGGGCGGTGAGCTGGAACAGGCGGATGAAATAGGCGGCCGAGAAGACGACGGCGGCGATGGCGATCCAGGCCCACACCTCACTGGTGTGAAAGATGCCGAGCAGGAGCAAGAACTCTCCGGCAAAGCCGTTCAGCCCGGGCAGGCCCAAGGCGGCCAGCACCGCGATCCAGAGAAAGCCCGAAAACAGCGCCGCCTTGCGGGCGATGCCGCCCAGCTTCGACAAGAGACGGGTTCCGGCCGCCTCCTCGACCACACCGAAGAGCAAGAACAGCGCCACGGCGTAGATGCCGTGATTCAGCATCTGCAGCACCGCCCCGTCCAGCCCGAGCGCATTGAGCGCCACCACGCCTAGGAACACCAGCCCCAGGTGCGAGAGTGACGAGTAGGCGATCACCATCCGGCCGTCTCTATGGGTGAGAGCGATCCAGGCGCCGTACAGGATCGAGATCAGGGCGACCACGGCCAGGGCTGGGGCAAACAGGCGGGCGGCATCAGGCAGGAGTGGGAAGGCGAAGCGGATCAGGGCGTAGAGGCCGGTCTTGGAGAGCACGCCGGAGAGCATCGCTGCCACCTGCGGCCGGCTCTCGCCGTAGGCGTCCGGCATCCAGGCGTGCAGCGGCCAGATCGGCACCTTGACCATGAATGAAGCGGCAAACAGCAAGAAGATCCAGTCCTGGGTGGCGGCCGGCAGCCGGACAGAGGCCAACTGGCTGAGGCTGAAGCTGAGGTGGCCAAGGGCGGGCGCCGCCGACACGGCCAGCGCCACGATCGCCACCAGCAAGAACGCCGACGGGACGAGCGAGTAGATCAGGAACTTGAGCGCCGCCCGCCGGCTGTTGGCACCCTGGCCATAGGTCCCGATCAAGAGGTAGCCGGGGATGATCATCAGTTCCCAGAACACGTAGAAGACGAGCAGGTTGGTGCTGAGGAAGGTGCCGATGGCCGTGGCCGCCATCAGCAGGATCAATGAGTAGTAGCCACCCGGCCGTTTCGTCTCGTCCGAAAACGCCACCACCGCCACCGTGGCAAGGGCGGTCAGGGCAACCAGGAACATGGAGAGACCGTCCAGGTGCAAGGAGAGGCTGAGGCCGAGGCTCTTCAGCCAGGGAATGTCGATGTGCTGCGGCGCGTAGACGATGCCAATGACCGAGGCAATGAGCGCCAGGACGCTGGCGCCAAGCGCCACCGTCCGGATGGCTGTGGCCCGAGAGCCGAGGAACAGCGGTGCCAAGGCGCCCAGGGCCAGCAGGATCAGCGGCGACAAGACCAGCACGACCGAACCTCCTTTAGGGTCTCAGGGACAAAAAGGCGACCACCAGCATCACGCCGAGGGCGAAGCCAAGGGCGTAGCGACGGACGTAGCCGCTCTGGGTCGGACGCAGGCTCTCGCCCCAACCGGCCACCAAAAGGCCGACCCGGCTGAAGGCGACGTCCAGGCCCTTTCTGTCGAAGCGCTCGAGGGCACTGCCCAGCCACAGCGCCGGACGCACGATCAGCCACTCGCCCAACTCGTCGATGTACCACTTGCCCTTGAGCAGGCGATGGAGCGGGCCATGGAGCGGCTCAACCTGGGGCGCCTTGCGCCCGTAGAGCGCCCAGGCCGATCCGAATCCGATCAGGGCCATGGCCAAAGACACGGCCATCGCCGCCCAGTTGGTGGGCGGGGGGAGCGGCGGGATCGGCCCGAAGCGGGTGAGCGCCGGCAGAAGCCACGACTCGATCAGGTTGTATCCGCCGGGCAGCACCAGAAAGCCGCCGACGGTCGACAGCACGGCCAGCACAACGAGCGGAACGGTCATCACAGGCGGCGACTCGTGGGCGTGGCCAGGCGCGCGCGCCGTACCGCCGAAGACCACGAAGTAGAGCCGGAACATGTAGAAGGCGGTCAGCCCTGCCGCCAGGGTGCCGATCGCCCACAGGCCGACCTGGCCGCCGGACAGAAGGCCGCCCAAGATCTCATCTTTGGAGAAGAATCCGGCAAAGGGCGGGATCCCGGAGATGGCGAGCGTCCCGACCAGGAAGGTGGCGGCGGTCAACGGGATGGTGCGCCTCAGCCCGCCCATCTTCCACATGTCCTGCTCGCCGCCCAGGGCGTGGATCACCGAGCCGGCAGCCAGGAACAAGAGCGCCTTGAAGAAGGCGTGGGTCAGGAAGTGGAAGACGCCCGCCGCATAGGCGGCGGTCCCGACCGCCATGAACATGTAGCCCAGCTGGGAGACGGTCGAGTAGGCGAGCACCCGCTTGATGTCGTCCTGGGCGATGGCGATGGTGGCGGCGAACAGCGCCGTGAAGCCGCCGACCCAGGCGATGGTGGTGGCCACAGAGGGGGCCAGCCCGAAGATCGGAAAGGCCCGGGCGACCAGGTAGACGCCGGCTGTGACCATGGTTGCGGCGTGAATCAGGGCCGACACCGGGGTCGGGCCCTCCATCGCATCCGGCAGCCAGATGTGCAGCGGGAACTGTGCGCTCTTGGCCGCGGCAGCCACAAACAGCAGGGCGGCCACCAGATCGCGGGTGGCGACCGGCAGGATGCTGAACTGGCGGAACACCGTCTGATAGCCGACATGACCCAGATTCACGAACAGGAGGAAGATGGCCAGGGTCAGCGCCACGTCGCCCACGACGTTGACCACGAACGCCTTCTTGGCGGCCGCCACCGCAGCCGGTCGCTTGTACCAGAAGCCGATCAGGAAGTAGGAGGCGAGCCCGACGCCCGCCCAGCCGACTAAGAGGAAGAAGAAGTTTCCGGCCATGACCAGAAGCAGCATGGCGACGATGAACAGGTTCATCTGCCAGAAAAAGCGGGAGAAGCCCTCGTCGTCGTCCATGTACCCGGCCGAGTAGAGGTGGATCAGGGCGCCCACGCCGGTGATCACCAGCATGAACAGGACGGAGATGGGGTCGACCAGCAGGGTGAAGTGGATTGGCGTGCCGCCGGCCACATTCCAGGTGAACAGGGTGTCCTGGATCAGGCGGTGGGCGGCCGGCAGGCCGCTCAGGCGGACGAAGGCCGCAACGGCCACCAAGAAGGACAACGAAACAGCCCCGACACAGATCCAGGCGATCAGGCGATGCGAGAGCCTGGGACCGATCCAGGCCGCCAGAAGGGCGCCCAGCGCCGGAAAGAGGAGTGCGAGGACGATCACGCTGTGCATACCCTACCCCTTCATCGCGTTCAGGGTGTCGACGTCGGGGCGGTCGCGGTGGCGGAACACGAGCACGATGATGATCAGGCCGATCGCCACCTCGGCGGCAGCCGCCACCACCACCACGAAGACGAAGATGTGCCCGCTGACGGCGCCGAACTGACGGGCGAAGGCGACCAGAGAGAGGTTGACCGCGTTCCACATCAGCTCGATGGCCATGAACATGATCAGCGGGTTCTTCCGCACCAGCACCCCCACGGCGCCGATGGCGAACAGGAGCGCCGAGACCAGAAGGAAGTCGACGGTCGGCAAGGTCACGCCCTCACTCCTCTCATCAGCGTTCCCTGGCCAAGAACACGACCCCGATCACGGCCGCCAGGAGGACGAGGGCCGTCAGCTCGAAGGGCAAGAGGTACGTGGTGAACAGGGCAGTTCCGAAATTGCTGATGCTGCCAAAGCTGGTGGTCGGCGGCGGCGGCGCCGCCAGCACGGTGTGAACGGCGAGCGCAAACACGACGAGCGCTGCGAAGACGCCGACCACGGCAATGGCCAGTGCCACCTGTCCTGGGAGCGTCTTCGAGCGGGCCTCCTGCGGAGATCGGGTGCCGGCCATCAGCAGCGCCACCACAAACAAGAACAGCACCATCACGGCTCCGGCGTAGACGATGACCTCGATCACAGCCAGAAACTCGGCGTGGAGCAGCAAGAACAGCACGCCCAGGCCGACGAAGTTGGCGACCAGAGCGATCACCCCGTGCATCGGGTTCTTGGCGCTGACCACCACCACGCCCATGAACAGGCACAGCACGGCGGCCAGGACTGCGATCAGATTGGCCATCTCATCCCTCCTCGCCGAAACCTCTTAGGGGTGAACCAGGGCCACCCAGGCGGCAGTCCCGATCGCATTCAGCAGGGCGACCGGCAGCAGGATCTTCCACCCAAAGGCCATCAGCCGGTCATAGCGCAGGCGCGGCAGGGTGGCACGCAGCCAGACGAACACGAACAAGAAGATGGCGACCTTGATCAGAAACCACAGGTAGCTGGGCAAGAAGGCCGGCCCGTGCCAGCCGCCCAAAAACAGCGTGGTAGCCAGCGCCGAGACCGTGATCATGTTGATGTACTCGGCCATGAAGAACATGGCGAACTTCATGCCGGTGTACTCCGTGTGATAGCCCGCCACCAGCTCCTGCTCGGCCTCCGGCAGGTCGAAGGGCGCCCGATTGGTCTCGGCGATGGCACAGATGAAATAGACGATGAATCCGACGATCTGCGGAAAGACGAACCACTCCCGGGTCTGGGCGCTGACGATCTGGTTCAAATTGGCTGACCCGGCGGCCAGCAGCACGCCGATCACCGAAAGGCCCATCGCCAGCTCGTAGGAGATGATCTGGGCCGAAGACCGCAGGCCGCCGAGCAGCCCGTACTTGTTTTGAGAAGACCAGCCGCCGAGCACGATGCCGTAGACGCCCAAAGACGCCACCGCGAACACATAGAGCAGGCTCAGGCTCGGTCCGGCCACCTGCAGCGGCACGGTGCGCCCGAAGATCTGCACCGGTGCGCCAAAGGGAATCACGGCAAAGGCCATCAGGGCGCCGAGCAAGGACAGCATCGGGGCGACCAGAAAGACGAAGCGATCGACGCCGGCCGGAATGATCTCCTCTTTGAACAGGAGCTTCACGCCGTCAGCCAGGGGCTGCAGCAGGCCGAAGGGTCCGACTCGGTTCGGCCCGGGCCGCAGCTGGAACCTGCCCAAGAGCTTGCGCTCGATCAGCGTCAGATAGCCAAAGGCAGCCTGCAGAAAGATGATGACAACGAGAGCCTTCCCCACATCGATGCCAATCGCAAGCCCCATCTACACACTCCTCTCCCGTACCACGATCGTCGCCCCAGCACCCAGCCGGCTGGAACCCGGCCAATCTCCCACCACCAGGCAGTCGTCCACCACATGCGACGATACGGCCACCCGCACCGAAATCTCCGTCTCGCCGTCGACCAGGGCGACGTCTTCGCCGTCCTCCACGCCGAGGGCGCGGGCGGTTTTTGCTGCCATCTCGACCACTTGGTCCGGCACCAAGGAGTCGAGGTGCGGCTCGGGCGTCACCCCGCGGTAGTAGAGGGTAGGCCAACGGAGCAGCGTCTGGCTTGCCGCGCCCTGCGCCACCGGCTGCGTCGCCTTGGCGCTGCCCAAGGCTGCCAGCGCCTGGTCCCGGACCTCCGCCAAGGTCACCTCATCGCCTAAGAGCTGGGCAAAGACCTCCCAGTCCGGACGGCTGACTCCGGCCGTTGTGGCAGCAGGCTCGAACACCTGGGAGAGCCCCTCCATATTCACGAAGACGCCATCCGCCTCGGCAAAGGCGGCCAGCGGTAGCACCACATCTGCCAGCTCTGCCGTGTCGGACATGACGACGTCCGCCACCACCACAAACGATGTCCGCTCGAGGGCCGCTGCCGCCTGCCCGCCCGCAGGGGCCACCCGCAGCAGGTCTGTGCCCACGACCAGAAGACCATCGAGTTCGCCTCTTGCCGCCGCATCGAGCAGTCCACTCGCAGGCAGCTCTCCGGCCTTTGGCACGAGCCCCATGGCCTGGGCGCCAAAGCCGTTGGCATCGGCCCCGGTCACCAAGACGGAGGTCTTGGCCTGGCGGCCTTCCACCAGCTTGGCGATCGCTGCGTAGAGCAGCGGATCGTACCCGTTCCAGAACACGACCAGGGGCTCCTCCGATCCAACCGCCGCCACAAGCGCCGGATCGCCCTTGCCGGCGACCGCCGCCTCAAGCACCGAAGCACCTTCGCCCGGGCGATAGAGCACCTCGGCGCTGGCGAGGCCCTCTTCTGTGCGCGGCCCGATCGCCACCACCCGGGCGTGGCGACCGTGCGCCACATTCTGGCGCAGCCGGAGCCAGGCCACCGGCGTCTCGGTCTTGGGATCGCTCTCGATCATGAGCACCACCCCGGCCTGGTCGAGGTCGGTCAGGCGTCCCTGGCCAGCGGGCGCAAGGGCGGTGTGCTGTCCTCCGACCCGCCAGTCGGCGACGGCGCCGTCTGTGCGGTCACGGAATCTGGCAAGCAGGTACTGGGCCTCGAGCGAGAGCCGGCCGCCACCCAAGATGCCGATGGCGCCTTCAAGGCCGGAGCGCGCCGCCGAGATTGCCTCATCCCAGGTGCACGGCACCAGCTGGCCGTCTCTGCGGATCAGGGGGCTTGAGATGCGGGCCGGGGCGGTCAAAAAGCCGTACCCGAAGCGGCCGCGGTCGCACAGCCAGCCCTGGTCCAGCTGCTCGTTCTCCCGAGACAGCATCCGCATCACCCGGCCATCCCGTACGGTGGCCGTTAGGTTGCAGCCGACCGGGCAGTGTGGGCACACGGACGACACCTGAACGATATCCCAAGGACGCGCCCGAAACCGGTACGGGTGTGAGGTGAGCGCACCGACCGGACACATCTCGATCGTGTTTCCGGAAAACACGGAGGTCAGGGCCTTGCCGTCCGCCACATCGACCACGCTCTTCGCCCCCCGCTCCTTGAGCACCAGGACGGGGTCGCCGACGATCTCCTCCATGAACCGGGTGCAGCGCTGGCACTGGACGCAACGCTCCTGGTCCAGCACCACCATCGGTCCAAGCGTCCAGGCCTTGTGCAGGTGGCGCTTGGGCTCGGCAAAGCGAGTGGCGCCGGGACCATAGGCGAACGACTGGTCCTGCAGCGGGCACTCGCCGCCCTTGTCGCAGATCGGACAGTCCAAGGGATGCTGGGCGAGCAAAAACTCCAAAACCCCAGCCTGGGCCTTTTGCACGTCCGGGCGCTGGGTATGAACGACCATCCCCTCGGCCACCGGGGTGGCGCAGGCCGGCTGCAGCTTCCCCATCTTCTCGATCCCGACCAGACACATCCGACAGGCCGCCACCGGCTTCATCCGGGGGTGGTAGCAGAAGACCGGGATGGTGATGCCGAGCTTCTTGGCAGCCTCGATCACCAGGGTGCCGGGCTCCACTTCAACGGAGCGGCCGTCGATGCTCAGGTTGATCATCCCACACGCTCCTTTTGCAGCGGACATCCCTGATGGGTGAAGTGGGCGATGTACTCCTGGCGGAACAGGCGGACGCTCGACGCCACCATGGCGACTGCGGCGTCGCCGAAGGCGCAGAAGGTGCGGCCTCCGATATTGTCGGCGAGGTCGAGCAGCAGGTCGAGATCGGCCTCTGTTCCGATTCCCTCCTCCAGCCGGGTCAGCACCTGGTCCATCCAGAGCGTGCCTTCACGACAGGGCGTGCACTTGCCGCACGACTCGTGGCGGAAGAACTCCATCGCCCGCCTGGTGAAGGAGACGATGCAGACCGTGTCGTCCAAAACGATCACCCCGCCCGACCCGAGCATGGTTCCGGCCTGGGCCAGGGTGTCGTAGTCCATGGCGATGTCGATGTGCTCGCCGGTCAGATAGGCGGCAGACGCACCGCCCGGCACGACCGCCTTGAAGGTGCGTCCCGCCATCAGGCCGCCAGCCGCCTCGATCAGGTCGCTGAGCGGCACGCCCATCTCGAACTCATAGTTCCCGGGGCGCTTGAGGGCTCCGGACATGGAGTAGATCTTGGTTCCGGGGCTCTTTTCGGTGCCCATGGCCTTAAACCACTCGCCGCCGTGCTCCACGATCGGAACCACGGCGCAGAGGGTCTCGACGTTGTTGACGACGGTGGGCAGGCCGTACAGCCCGGCCGTGGCCGGAAACGGCGGCTTCATCCTGGGGATGCCGCGCCGCCCCTCCAGGGAGTCCAACAGAGCGGTCTCCTCACCGCAGATGTAGGCGCCGGCACCCCGGTACAGCTTCAGCTCGAGGCTATAGTCGGTGCCGCAGACGTGCTGGCCCAGATATCCAGCGGCGGTGGCCTCGGCGATGGCCTGCTCCAGGAGCTCGTATCCCTGCAAGAACTCGCCGCGCAGATAGATGTAGGCCCTGGGCGCCCCGATCGCATAGGAGGCCAGGGTCATGCCCTCGACCAGCAGATGGGGCAGGCGGTGGATCAGGAAGTGGTCCTTGAAGGTGCCGGGCTCGCCCTCGTCAGCGTTGCAGACCAAGAGCCGCTCGCGGCCGTCATTGGGCAAAAAGCTCCACTTGCGGCCGGTGGGAAAGCCGGCGCCACCGCGGCCCCTCAGGCCGGAGTCGAGCACCGCCTGGACCACGTCGGCCGGCGTCATCTCGGTCAGTGCCCGCTTCAGCGTCGCATAGCCGCCGTGGCGCTCGTAGACGGAGAGCGTCTCGATGCCCTTGACGTCGGCATGGGCCAGAAGAACCTTAGATTCGTTCACCGCGGGCCTCCTCCCCGTCCGCCAGTCCGGAGAGCACCTGGTCGGCCTTTTCGGGCGTCAGGTGGTAGTAGTAGCGCAGGTTGACCTGGGCCACCGGCGCATAGCCGCAGGCGGCCAGGCACTCCACCCGCTCCAGAGAGAAGATCCCGTCCGGAGAAGGGCCGCCCGGCTCCAATTGCCACTTCTCCTTCAGGTGGGCGAGCAGCTCGTCCGTTCCCCGCAGCTGGCAGGCCAGATTGTCGCAGACCTGGATGTGATAGCGACCCGTGGCCTTCCGGTGGAACAGCGTGTAGAAGGAGACGACGCCCTCGACCTCGGCTGTGGTCATGGCCATCAGCTCGGCGGCCTCTTCCACGGCCTGGGGGGTCACATACCCGTAGCTGTCCTGCAGGGCGTGCAGGATCGGGATCAGGGCCGACTGGGCCTCCGGGTAGGTCGCCTTGATGGCCTCGCACCGCTCGCGCAGCGCCTCTGTCATCTGTCCACATCCCCCAACACGATGTCGATCGAGCCAATGGCCGTGATCAGGTCGGCGATCAGCCGGTCCTTGACCATCAGGGGCAGGGCCTGCAGGTTGTAGAAGGACGGCGTCCGGGCTCGCACCCGCATCGGCCGGGCGCTGCCGTCGGACACCACATAGCAGCCGATCTCTCCACGCGGCCCCTCGACTCCCTGATAGGCCTCGCCGGCCGGGACCTTGAAGCCCTCGGTGAACAGCTTGAAGTGGTAGATCAAGGCCTCCATGTTCTTCTCCACGTGTTGGTGCTTGTCCGGCGGGAAGATCCGCCAGTCGTCGATGTGCCAGGGGCCGTCGGGCAGGCGGTCGATCGCCTGGCGGACGATCCGGGCGCTCTGCACCATCTCCTCGAGCCTCAGCTCGTATCGGTCGTAGGCGTCGCCGTTCTGGCGCACCGGGACGTCAAATTCGAACTGCTCGTACCCGGAGTAGGGCTGGGCCTTGCGCAGGTCGAGCTCGACACCGGTGCTGCGCAGCGTGGGTCCGGTCAGACCGTAGGCCAGGGCGGCCTCTTGCGAGACGACTGCCGCGCCGCGCAAGCGCTCCACCCAGAGCACGTTTGTGCCCAAGAGCTTGCGGTAGTTGTCGAGCCACTCCGGAAACTCGTCGAGCAGGGCGTGGAGCTTTTCCGAAAACCCCTGGGGCAGGTCGGCCATCAGGCCGCCGACCCGGAAGTAGCTGGGGTTCATCCGGGCGCCCGTGGTCATTTCGATCAGGTCGAGGATCTTCTCCCGCTCCCGAAAGCAGTAGAAGAAGACACTCATGGCGCCCATGTCCATGGCGGCAGTTCCGAGCCAGACCAGGTGGCTGGCCATGCGGGAGAGCTCGCAGAACAGCACCCGGATCGAGCGCGTCCGCTCCGGCACCTCGATCTTGAGCAGCTTCTCGACCGCCAGCACGTACGCCAGGTTGTTGGTCAGAGGAGACAAGTAGTCCATGCGGTCGATCACGGTGACCGCCTGGTTGTAGGTCAAATTCTCGGCCGTCTTCTCGATGCCGGTGTGCAGGTAGCCGATCACCGGCTCGCAGCTGAGGACCGTCTCGCCGTCCAATTCCAACACCAAGCGCAGCACGCCGTGCGTCGACGGGTGCTGCGGTCCCATGTTGAGGACAAGCGGTCGGCGCTCGGTTGCCACGCGTCTTCTCCTATTCTCTGGCCAGCGGTGGCGTCGGCATGGTGCCGACGATCGGATAGTCGCGGCGCAGCGGGTGGCCTTCCCACTCGTCCGGCATCAGGATCCGCTCCATGTTC
The DNA here is from genome assembly GCA_021827745.1 of Bacillota bacterium. Classification (GTDB taxonomy): domain Bacteria; phylum Bacillota; class Sulfobacillia; order JAJZYS01; family JAJZLH01; genus JAJZLH01. The sequence goes on from JAKAUI010000040.1 coordinate 28,212, forward strand.
GGATGCCCGGCGAAGGTGACTCCGAACAGGTCGTAGATCTCCCGCTCCGGCCAATTGGCCCCGTGGAACACCGGGATGGCGGTGGGAGGGGTCTCGCCGTCTCCCACCTTCACCTTGACCCAGACCGCTTCCCCGCTCGTTGGCCTGCGCAGAATATACACGAGATCAAAGCGCGGCTCACGGCCTTCGCTCCAATGATCGATCATGCCGATGTCGACCAGCAGGGTGAAGCCCTCGGCCTTAAGCGCCTCGAGCAGCGCGATCTGCTGGCCGTCTTCGGCCAGCATCAGGCTGTGTCCCTTGGCCTCTTCCACCTGCAGATCGGGAAAACGGGAGATGAGCGATTCCAACACGTCAGCCGCCATCAGCCCTGTCCTTGGGCGTGCAGCGCCTGGTAGGCCCGATTGGCCGGAATCTGGCCGGCGGTGATCTTCTGCTGCAGCTTGATGATGCCGTCGAGCAGTCCCTCCGGGGTCGGCGGGCAGCCCGGCACGTAGACGTCGACCGGAACCACCCGGTCCACACCCTGAACGATGGCGTAGTTGTTGAACACACCGCCGCAGGAGGCGCAGGCTCCCATCGAGATCACCCACTTCGGATCGGGCATCTGGTCGTAGATCTGGCGGAGCACCGGCGCCATCTTCTGCGCCACCCGGCCGGCCACGATCATCAGATCGGCCTGACGAGGGGACGCCCGCATCACCTCGGCGCCAAAGCGCGCCAGGTCGAAGCGGGGCGCCGCCGTCGACATCATCTCAATGGCGCAGCAGGCGAGCCCGAACTGGGCCGGCCAGATCGAACTCTTCTGCGCCCAGCGCAGGATGCGGTCTACAGAGGTGAGCAGAAACGGGCGGTCGTCTAACGATCCCACTGGAATCCCCCCCGCTTCCAGACATAGGCGTAGCCGATGCCGAGCGCCAGGATGAACAGTCCCATCTCGACCAGCCCGTACAGCCTGAGCTGGCGCATCAGGACCGCCCATGGATAGAAGGAGACCGCTTCGACATCAAAGATCAAAAACAGCATGGCGACCAAGTAGAACTTGATCGAGAACTTAGGTCCCAACTGAGCCTTCGGCACGATGCCGGACTCGTAGGGCTGCAGCTTGGCCACCGACTGCTGCCGCCTCGGCCGGCCCATGATGTGGGAGGCGCCCATGATCCCGAAGCAGACCAGCAAGGATATCGTGAAGTAAATCACGATCGGAAGGTAGAGCGACAGCACGATCCTCACCTGCCCTGCGGGCTCGTTCACTCAGCCGGAGTGTAGCACAAACCCGGAGACCCCTCCAAGCCGATGGACACTGGCCTATGAGCCCGTCTTTGCGCCCAGGAAGCGGAGCACCGAGTCCACCTCAGCCAAGAGCGGTGCGCCTTCGCTCGCAAGCGGCCTCAGCGCGATGTGCGGCTGCCTGCCCTGATGCACGCTGATCCTCCCCCTGAAGCGCGCCACCAGCTCCACCACCCTCAGCGGTTCGAAGCTGGGCGCAGGACCGACCTCCAGCCGGACACCCCGGCCAGCCGAGCGCACCGCTTTCAGACCCAGATGGCTGGCCAGGATGCGAAGCCGCGCCACCGCCAAGAGTGCCCGCACGGGCGGCGGCGGGTCACCGAATCGATCTTGGATCTCGGCCTCCAGGTCGTCGACCACCTCTTCCTGATCGCAGGCGGCCAGCCGACGGTAGAGGGCCACCTTCTCCCGACCGTCGGCCACCAGTTCGTCCGGGATGAAGGCGTCCACCGGCAGCTCGAGCACGGTGGGCGTCTGCGACCGGACCTCCTCGCCAGCGAGTCCGCGCACCGCCTCCTCCAAGAGCTGGCTGTAGAGGTCGAGTCCGACGTCGAGCATGAAGCCGTGCTGCTCCGGCCCCAGGATGTTTCCGGCGCCACGGATCTCAAGGTCCCTCAGGGCGATCTGGAAGCCGGCCCCCAGCTCCGTGAACTCGCGCATCGCCCTAAGCCGGCTCGCGGCCTCTTCGGTCAGGGTGCGGTATGTGTGGTAGGTGAAGTAGGCGAAGGCCTGGCGGTGCGAACGACCGATCCGGCCGCGCAGCTGGTACATCTGGCCCAGCCCCAGCCGGTCGGCGTCTTCGACGATCAGGGTGTTGACGTTCGGGATGTCGAGCCCCGACTCCAGGATGGTGGTGGCGAGCAGGACGTCGGCGTCCTGCTCCTGGAAGCCCAGCATGGTCTCTTCCAGCTTGTCGTCGCCCATAGGCCCGTAAGCCAGGCGGATCCGCGCCCCAGGCGCCAGGTGCAGCAGGCGGGCGAGGGCCACCGAAATGGTCTCCACCCGGTTGTGGATATAAAACACCTGGCCGCCGCGGTCCAGTTCCCGAGCGATGGCGTCTCGGACCAGCTCTGGGTCGAACTCCGCCACGACCGTCTGCACGGGACGCCGATCTTCGGGCGGGGTGTCGATCCGCGAGATGTCCCGCAGGCCAAAGAATCCCATCTGCAAGGTGCGCGGGATGGGGGTCGCGGTCAGCGTCAGCACGTGCACGCCGGCCTTCAGCGTCTTCAGCCGCTCTTTGTCCGCCACCCCGAAGCGCTGCTCCTCGTCGACCACGACCAGGCCCAGGCGGTGGAAGGCGACATCCTTCCCGAGCAGACGGTGGGTGCCGATGATCAGGTCCAGCTGGCCGCTGGCCAGCCGCTTCAGGGTCGCCCGCTGCTCTGCTGCGCTGCGAAAGCGGGACAGCACGTCCACCGACACCGGCAGGGCGGCCAGCCGCTCGCTGAAGGTCTGGAAGTGCTGCTGGGCCAAAATGGTGGTTGGCACCAGTATGGCGACCTGCGCCCCCTCCGCCACCACCTTCAAGGCGGCACGGATGGCGAGCTCTGTCTTGCCGTAGCCCACGTCGGCCAACAGGATGCGATCCATCGGCCGCCCCGACTCCAGGTCCCGGCGAATCTCCTCCATCGCCCGCACCTGGTCTCTTGTCTCCTCGTACGGAAAGCTCTCCTCGAGCAGCTCCTGCCAGGGGGTGTCCGGACCGCAGCGCAGCCCCTGCACCGTCTGGCGCTTTGCCTGCTGCGCCAGCAGATCCTGGGCCATCTCCTGGACCGATGCCTTGACGCGGGACTTGACCCGCTCCCAGTCGGCGCCTCCCAACCGGTAGATCTTCGGCTCTCGGCCCTCCTGGCCGACGTAGCGGTGGACCATCCGGATCTGGTCGGTCGGTACATACAGCCGGTCGCCCTGGGCGTAGGCCAGGATCAGGTAGTCGCGCTTCACGCCGCCTGCCACCATCGCCGTCAGGCCAAGATAGTGCCCAATCCCGTGCTGGACGTGCACCACGTAGTCTCCGGCCCGAAGCTGCACCGGAGAGGTGATCTGGTCGCCGGCAGCCTCGGGCAGCCGGCGGCGCGGCCGGCGCTCCGTTCCGAACAGTTCTTGGTCGGTGATCACCCGCAGCCGATGCCCCGGCAGAAAGAACCCTTGTGACACCATGCCCACGAAGGCGCCCACCGTCCCGGCCTTGGGCAGGAAGGGACCTTCTGCCCATGCCACCGGGATGTCTGCGTCCTCCAGCCGGTGGCGGACCAGCTGCAGACGATCCTTGGTGGCGGCCGCGATCAGCACCGACTCGCCGTCGCGACGGGCGGCGGCCATCGTTTCCAATACCAGCTCCCAGCGTCCCCCATAGCGCTCGCCCGATCGCATGTCGATCGCCTGAACCCCGCCTGAGGCGGCTCGATGGAACAACTGCTGGCAGGCCAGCACCGCGCGCTGCCTAAGCGTCCGCTCAAAGTGCCTCCATGGCACCTGAACCTCGGCCTGTCGCGGCAGGAGGCTGCCCTCTTCCAGGAGCACCTCCGCCCGGTGCGCCGACTCCCGCTCCAGATGCTCGGCAGCCTGTGGCAGCCGATCCGCTTCCTCGAGCACGACGAGGGCTGACGCCGGCAGGCCGTCGACCAGACAGGCAGGCTGATAGAAGAAGGGCAGGAAGCGGCCTGCCGACCGTCCGACCGGCCGTCCCTGCCAGGTGTCGATCATCTGCGCCGAGCGCTCCTCCACGGTGATGGCGGACGGCTCGTTTCTGGAGGCGCGCAGGACTCGGACGCGCTCGGCCGACTCCCGGCGCAGCTGCGCAAGTCCCCGTTGCGCCTCGAGGGCAGGGACCACCACCTCGTCGGCCGGTGCGATCGTCACCTGCTGGCGGGGCTGCAGAGAGCGCTGCGAGCTCAGATCGAAGCGGCGAATCGATTCCAGACGCTCGCCGTCGAACTCGAGGCGCAGGGGCTCAAGAGAGGGATCGACCAGATCGACGATGCCGCCGCGCACCGCCAGGTGGCCGTTCGCTTCCGCTCGCTCGACCCGTTCGTAACCCAGCAGCATCAGGCGCTCGACCAGAGCGCGAAAGTCAAAGTGGTCTCCGACGGTGCAGGAGATCATCTGGCGCCGCCAGACGTCAAACGGCATCATCCGTCCGACCGCGGCCTCCACGGAGGCGACCACCACCACGTTCTCGTCGGCGGCGAGCCGCCGCAGAACGCTCAGGCGGCCGTCCTGGGCATGGCGGCTCTCCGCCAGCACCTCGTATGGCAGCACCGGATGCGGCGGGAAGACGGCCACCCGCTCGACCCCGCTGGCCTCTAAGTCAAGGCGCGCCTCCTCGGCCTGCGCCTCCCCGGGCACCACCACCAAGAGCGGACCGTTCCAGCCCAGGGAGAGGGCGCCGTACACCACCCGCAACGCCGATCCGCCCAGCCCGACCAGGGTCTCACGCCTGGGCCCGCCCTGGAGCGAGCGGGCGATCTCAGCCACGTCAGGCCAGCGCGCCACCGCGCTAAGCAGCGGGGCGGGAGCTCCCTCGCTCATCGGCCTTGGCTTCCCTCCAACCCCGCGCCTGCTGAAGCCGCCAGCTGCTGGGCGGCGTCAAAGCCCTTCCCGACTAGCGTATCGAGTACGGCTACCGCCTGGGGCACAGCCAAGTCCAGCGCCCTTCGTTCGGCCAAAGACGGATATCCGAGCACCCATTCCACCACCATCTGATCGGTGGGGTGGCCGATGCCGACCCTAAGCCTCGGGACCTGCTCCGTCTGAAGCGCCTCTAAAATCGACTCCAGGCCGTTGTGCCCTCCGGACGACCCGCCGGCACGCAGGCGCAGGGAGCCAGGCGGCAGGTCCAGATCGTCCAGAACGACCAGCACCTCTTCGGCGCCAAGCCCGAGCCCGTCCACCGCCAGACGCACGGAGTCCCCCGACATGTTCATGAAGGTCTGCGGCAAGAGCAGGGCGAGGTCATGCCCAGCCATGCTAAGGCGGCCGAAGCGCCCCTGGTAGGCGCGCTGCCGGAGCCCCGCCCGGTGGCGCCTGGCCCAGGCCTCGACCACGACGAAGCCCAGGTTGTGCCGGGTCCCCCGGTAAAAGAGGCCCGGATTGCCCAGGCCAACAACCAGCCTAGTCCGCCTCATCCGGCGTCTCGGCCGCGGCCTCCTCAGGTTCGGCCGCCGCCGGAGCTGCTTCCGCCACAACCTCCACCCGCGGCGCCACCACGCTCAGGACCAGGGTATCTGGGGCGGTCAGCATCTTCACGCCGTCTGGCAGGGCGATCTCTCCGGCCGTCACATGCCGGCCGAACTCCAGCCCAACCGCCGAGATGTGCAGCGCCTCCGGCAGGGCGTCGGGTGCCGCCTCGACATGCACATGGGTCAGACTCCAGGACGGGATCAGCCCCTGCTTGATGATCAGAGACTCGTCGTCAAGCGTCACCGAAACATCGCTGCGGATGGACTGTCCGGCCAGGACCCGCTGGAAGTCGACGTGCCAGATCTTGCCGTCCACGGGGTGGCGGTAGATTTCGCGCACCAAGAGCCGGGCCTTTGCGCCGCCCGGCAGGGTGGCGTCCATCACCGGTCCGCCGTGGGCAGACATCAGCTTGTTCAGGCTCGCCGACTCCACCGACACCGCCACCGGTTCGTCCTTGCCTCCGTACACGACAGCCGGGATCAGGCCCTGGCGGCGCATCTGCTTCGACGCCGCGGTGCCGGTGGCTCTGGGCTGGCACTCCAGGCGCACGTGGTCTTGGTGTCGCTCGGCCATCTGGTGTCTCCTCCTTCTCGAATCAACCGGATGAAGGGGCTAGAACAGTTCGCTGACGGACAGGTCCTGATGGATCCGCCACAGGGCGTCACCCAGAAGCGGCGCCACCGAGAGCACTCGGATCCGCTCCGGCGGGTCGATGGCCAAGGGAATCGAGTCCGTGACGATCACCTCGGCGAACGGCCCCTCCAGAATGCGCTGTAATCCGGGCCCCGACAACACCGGATGGGTGCAGGCCACCACGACTTCCCGCACGCCCCGTTCCAGCAGGGCGCGCGCAGACTCCAGTATCGTGCCGCCGCTGTCGATCATGTCCTCGATCATCAGGGCGGTGCGGCCCTCGACGTCACCGATGATGTTCATCACTTCGCTCTTCCCGGGCTCGGTGCGCCGCTTGTCGATGAATCCGATCGGCACGTTCAGGAGTTCGGCCATCTCCCGGGCCCGATTGCCGGATCCGGCGTCCGGCGCCACCACCACGGCGTTCTTGAGGTCCCGCTGCCTCAGATAGGCGGCCAAAATCGGAGCCGCCTTCAGATGGTCGAGCGGGATGTCGAAGAATCCCTGGATCTGTGGGGCGTGCAGATCCATGGTCAGGACCCTGTCCGCTCCGGCCGTCACCAGCAAGTTGGCCACCAGCTTGGCCGAGATCGGCTCCCGGCCCCGAGCCTTGCGGTCCTGACGGCCGTATGCATAAAAGGGCACCACCGCGGTCAGGCGGCGGGCGGAGGCGCGCCGGCAGGCGTCGAGCATGATCAGGAGCTCCATCAGATTCTCGTTGACCGGATGACTGAGCGGCTGCACCAAGAAGACGTCGGCGCCGCGGATGTTCTCCTGGAGCATGACCCGAACCTCGCCGTTGGTGAATCGCCCGACCATGCAGTCGCCCAGTCTGGTGCCCAGATGGCGCACCATGGACTCGGCCAGCTTGGGGTTGGCAGAGCCGGTGAAGATCTTGAGGTCGCCATGGGCGAGGGCCACCGCTACTCCTCCTTGTGCGATCCGGCTCGGCGCCTGGCCCAGCCCTCGATGTTGCGCTGGCGCTCTCTGGCCACCGCCAGCGACTGGGCGGGCACCTCCTGGGTCACGGTCGACCCGGCCGCAACATACGCCCCTTCGCCGATCACCAGCGGTGCGATCAGATTCGCGTTGCAACCAATGAAAGCGCCGTCGGCGATCACCGTCCGGTGCTTCACCTTCCCATCATAATTCACCGTGATCGCTCCGGCTCCGATATTCACCTTCCGGCCGATCTCCGAATCCCCCAGGTAGCAGTGGTGATGGGCCTTGCTGCCGCTTCCGATCCGGGTGTTTTTCAGCTCGGCGAAGTTCCCGATCTCGACGTCCGATTCCACCACGCATCCCGGTCTCAGGTGCGAGAACGGCCCGATCTTCACCCGATCGCCGATCTCCGAATCCTCGACCACGGACTGGCGGATGTGGACGTCTGCGCCGATCTTGGCATCAAAGAGCTCGGTTGCGGCTCCGATCCGGCTTCCTCCGCCGACCCGGCTTTGCCCGAAGATGCGGACTCCCGGACCGATCACCACGTCCTCGGCCAGCTGGACGTCCGACCCGATCCAGGTGCTGACCGGGTCGAGCACGCTGACGCCGTGGTCGAGCCAGTGGTCGATGATCCGCTGGCGCAGCAGGGCGTTGGCGGCGGCCAGCTGGCGGCGGTCGTTGACGCCTGACATCTCGGCCGGGTCTTCGAGCCTGAAGGTGGTGAACGGTCCGGCCTTGGCCATCAGGCCCAAAAGGTCGGTCAGGTACAGTTCGCCCTGGGCGTTTTTGCTGTCGAGCTCGCCGATCAGGCTTCGAACCAGTTTCACCTGCAGCAGGTACAGTCCGGCGTTGACTTCCTTGATCTGGCGCTCTTCGTCCGAGGCATCTCGCTCTTCGACCACGCCTACAAAGTCCTGGCCCTTTCGCACGATGCGGCCGTAGCCGCCCGGGTCGGTCAGTTCGGCCGAGACGAGGCCCGATCCCTCGGCCGAAACGGCAGAGATGAAGTCGAGGAGCGTGCGAGAGCGCCACAGCGGCGTGTCTCCCGAGATGACCAGGAGGCGTCCATCGGCCGGAAGGTGCCTGAGGGCGACCCTTAGGGCGTCGCCGGTGCCCTGTGGCGGGTCCTGCCTGGCGAAGGTCGCCTGGCCGGCAAACGCCTGCTCCACGGCATCGCCTCGGCGGCCGACCACAACCAGCGGCTGACCGAGGCCCGCCTCCTTCAAGGCCGCCAGCACGTAGGCCAGCATCGGCTTTTCCAAGAGCGGATGGAGCACCTTGGGCAGGGCCGAGTGCATGCGCTTGCCGTCTCCGGCGGCCAGGACCACGGTCGCCGTCATCGCTGCCCGCCCTGGCCGTGCGGCGCCACGTTCAGGCGCCTGATCACCTGGAAGTTGGTCCCACTTCCCTCGCCGTCCACGCTCAGTTCGAGCAGCGGCACGTAGTCCGAGATCAGCTTCTGTTCCGGCTGGCGGGTGGCAATCAGGACACCCACACCGGTCACCTCGGCATTGAACTCGGCCATCATGTCGATCAGGCCCTGGGCGGTGCCGCCCCCCTTGAGAAAGTCGTCGATGATCAACACCCGCGATCCCTCGGGCACCGCTCGTCGGGCGAGCGACATGGTGCCGATCCGGCGGGCGGTTCCGGAGAGGTAGTTCAGTCCGAGCGCCGGCCCCTCGGTCATCCCCGCCTCGCGCCGCGCCACCGCCAGGGGGATGCCGAGCGCCCGGGCCGTCATCAGGGCCAGCGGGATGCCCTTCGTCTCCACGGTCAGCACCATGTCCGGGCGGCCGGCGGCGAACAAAGAGGCGAAGATTTCGCCCAGACGGCCCACCCACAGCGGCGAGAACACGATGTCGGTCAGGTAGAGGAACTCCCCCTGCAGCCGACGGTCTGGCTGCGAAAGCTCAACGGCCAGATCGTCCAGGGTCTGCTCGGCCTTGTCCGGTGCCGGAAACGGCAGATAGCGGACGCCGCCGCTCGGTCCCAGCGTGCGCTCCACGTAGCCGCGGCCCTCCGCTTCCAGCGCCCGGTCGATCGCCGCCACGTCCTCGGACAGGGTCGACTTGGCCGCGCCGGTGGCGTGGCCGAGCTCCTGGAGCGTGATCGACAGGCCCGGGTCAGCCATCAGTCGGGTCATCAGCCGGACCAGCCGCACCGACCGGCCGCCCCTTGGCTCCTCTGGATCGATCTGCTCAGCCATGCGCCAACACCGCCTCACAGAGGGCTAGGTCTTCGGGCTTGTCCACATCGACGCCGATCTCGGCGTCTTCGACCACCACCGCTTGGCCCACTACGCCAAACAGGTCTGAGAAGTGGCGCTCCACCTCGGCCAGGGTGGGGCGAAAGAGCAGGAACTGGATCAGAAACCCCCATCCCAGGCGCCGGGCCAGCTTGAACGGCGACTTGCGCAGCGCCATGAACGTCTCGACCTCTTTGGCCATCTGGGTCAACACCTGCGGTCGGACCAGCGCCACGTTGCCCCCCGTGAATGTGCCCTCACGCAGGCGCACATAGGTTCGCTCGCTCCTGCCAAAGCGCCTCTCCACCGCCTCTTTGGGCACGACCGGGTAGTAGAAGTCGGCGGCTGGCCTTCGGCTGAGGGCCGAAGCGAGGAACCGCTCGACCATGGCCGCTCGAACGAGCGGGATGTCCGAGGTCAGGATCAGGACCAGCTCGCTCGCTCCGCCGCAGGCGGCGATCCCGCGCTGCAGGTTGTCCAGCATGGACCCGTGCGGGTGCAGCATCACCATCCGAAGGGCTTGCGGGCCGCCGATGTCCGACCCGATCGCATCCGGTCCCACCACCGCCAGACGGCCGACGCCAGCCGCACCGAGTGCCGCCTCCGCCACCCAGGCGGCCATCGGCCGGCCCCCGAACGGCACCAGGGCTTCCCACGGCTGGTCGGAAGCGCCCATCAGGGCACCCCGGTTCTCGCGGCCGGCGAGCAAGACGGCATCAATGGCCACCGGGGTCCCTCCCTCGATCCGCCCTGGCATTCGCTCGGTTCCAGGGCTTCTCCTCCACCGTCTGAACCACCCGCACAAAGGCGTCGTCAGGCACCTTTTCGGCCAGCCTTCTGGCATCTGGCTCCGAGTCGGCCAGCCAGAACAGGGCGCTGCCGCTGCCGGTCAGCTGCGGCTCTTTGCCGGTCCGCGCGCTGAGCTCAGAAACCCACCGGCCAAGCTCCGGGGCCACCGCCACGGCGGCCGTCGTCAGATCATTGCCGGCCAGCTGCCAGCGCTTGGTTGAGAGCTGGGCGAGCAGGGTGCGGCTGCGCTGTCCCGAGCCGGCGATGGCGTGCCGATACACCTGATCGGTGGCCAGGGAGAACTTGGGCCACAGGACCACGAAAAAAGCGGTGCCGACCCCAGAGAGTGCGGTCACCCGCTCGCCCCGACCCTCCAGCAGCGCGGTCCCTCCCTGGATCAAAAAGGGCACATCTGAGCCGAGCTGGCCGCCGATGTCCATCAGTTCGGTCCGATCTCGGTCCAGGTCCCACAGCTCGTTCAGCCCGACCAGGGTGGCCGCGGCGTCCGCGCTACCTCCGCCCAGTCCGGCCCCGACCGGGATCTCCTTTCGCACTGTGATGTGCGCTCCATGCGCCACGTGGGCCGCCTGCTGCAGGAGCCGGGCTGCGCGCCACACCAGGTCCTGTTCGGGTGGCGAGATCGGCGACTCCACCACCAGAGAGTCCGCCGGGGCAAAGCTCAGCTCGTCTGCCAGAGACACCGTCTGCACCACAGATCGGATGTCGTGGTAGCCGTCCGGCCGCAGGCCCAATACATCCAGCGAGAGGTTCAGCTTGGCAAAGGCCGGGATGGTCAGCACCGAGCGTCGCACCAGCCCAGCCTTGGCCCGCTTGGCAACGCGAAACAGGCGGCCTCTAAGCCGCCTGCGTTCACCTCGGTTCTTCTACTCGCCGACCACGACCGGATGGTATTCACCCTCGCCGGAGGCCACCTCCAGCGCCACTGTCTCTGTCAGCACGTCGGCGTAGCTGAACGAGACTCGCCGGGCGGTCGCACCCGTTTCGTCCAACCGAATCACAAAGATGCTCTGGTAGGTCTTTTCGAGGACGCCTTCCTTTTCGTCGATGCGCCGGCGGCCCCGGTTGGCCCGCAGCCTGATCCGCTCGCCGATCAATCCGTCCAAGTCCCGCTTGATATCAGCCAAGACGCGCCTAGCCGCCGTAGGCATGCACCCTTCCTAAATGGCGCCAAGTCATGTGAATACACTAACGTGCAAACGCACGGCTGTCAAGGGGCAAGCATTGTAGGCGCTGTCTCTTGGCATGTCAAGCCGAAGATGTGGCAACGATCCTCAGGACGGCGCGTGTGCGGCTTGCCTGTCACTTCGTGAACTTGTCGGCCACCTTCGAAGCTCCGAACGAATCCGGCTTGATCTTGGCATCGAAGCCGCTGCCGCTGACCATGCCCACGATCTCGCGGATCAGTTCGGAACTGGCCCCCTGCGGGCCGATGTCCAGGTGTATCTCCAGGTTGTTGACGGTGCTGCCGGCGCCCGCCATGTCGCCCGCCACCCGGCCGGCCAGCTGCAGGGAGAGGGAGACCTCGTAGAAGATGCGCTGGCGCAGGGAGCGGATCGGTCGGTGATGCTCCTTTTGGTAATAGAAGCGGGCGCCCTTGCCCACCCGGTGGCAGACCACGGCCGTCACGAACAGGACTTCGTCGCGGGTCACCTGCGAGTCGGTGCCGACGATCAACTTGTGCGGCGACTCCGGGTCGGCGGCGATGTATCCCAAAATGTCCGCGATCATCCCACGGTAGTCGATCCGTCCCTTGGACGGGCTGACGAAGAACATCTCCGGCACCGAAGATCACATCCCCCTGGCGGACAGTGCGGCTGCCAGCGACTCGAAGGCCGTGAGCGCCAGCTCCTGAGGTCGCAGCGAAGAGGTGAGGCCGGCCTCGGCCAATACGGCAAGGGCGGCCACGGGGGTCAGCCCAAACGCCTCCTGGAGAGCTCGGCGCACCGTCTTCCTGCGGTACCGGAACAAATTCGTCCAGACCCGCTGCGCTCCCTGCTCGATCGGGCGGGTGACGGGAGTCAGCCGAAGGACGGCAGACACGACATCCGGCTGCGGCCAGAAGGCAGATCCCTTCACCCGAAACAACAGCTCGGCCTCAGCGTTGGCCTCGCAGAGCAGGGTCAGAGACCCGCGCTCTGTGCTCCCGACCGGCGCCAGGAGCCTCTGGGCGACTTCCTCTTGGACCATCACCACCGCCCGCCGTGGGCGGCGGGTGAGGATCTGGACGAGCAGCGGACCAGAGATGGCGTAGGGGAGGTTCGAGACAAGGCTTACCCGGTCGAGGGGCTCCCCCACCTCCGCTGCCCAGTCGACCTTGAGGGCGTCGGCCCACACCAGGCGCAGGCTCTTTCCGGCGCCTTCGGCCAGCGCACCGGCCAGCCTGCGGTCGATCTCGATGGCGGTGACTTTCGCCCTCCGCTCGATCAGGACCCGGGTTAGGCTGCCGGTGCCGGGCCCGATCTCCAAGACGGCGCCCTCGGGCTCAAGGTCCAGGGAGTCCACGATTCGTTCGGCCACCCGGGAATCGAGCAGGAAGTTTTGGCCCCAACTCTTGCGGGGCGAAAAGCCAGGATCGGGCAGCAGGCGCTTCAGGCTGGCCGGAACGCCGGCACCCGTGCGGTTCACCCGCGGCTTAGGACGTACACAGTGACATAGCGCATGCCCCAGGCCTGGGCCTCAGCCAAGGTCGGGAAGTAGAGGTCGACGTGCAGGCCCTTGACCGCAGATCCGGTGTCGTCTGCCACACCCAGGCCATAGCCCTGGACGAACAGGCGGCTGCCCAGCGGAATCACCGACGGGTCGACGGCGATCGAACCAAAGTGCACATAGGCCCCGGTCGCAGTCCGTCCGTTCGACCAGCGCGGATTGCGCCAGTAGGCGGTGGCCTTGACGGTCATCCGGGTCAGGTATTGCCCGCTGTACGTGTCGCGCCTCAGCGGTGTGGTCCCGACCAGCACCACCTGGGGCGTGGCCTGGCGAATCTCACTGCGACCCACGACCCGGGCTGCACCCACAGCGCCCGCGAACAGCCCCGGACGGCTTTGCAGATTGGCGTAGCCGTCGCTGCCTGTTTGGATCATGGCGCTCATGCCTAGGGCGAGCGTGCTGTCAGGCACCTGCACCACCGGGTAGGCGAGCGCCGTGCTGAGAGAGACTGCCTGGGCCGACGCCCGGGAGATGGTGACCGTCTCCCCGCTTGCCACGCTCTGACCGAGCGCCGGGCTGACCAAGACGTCGGCCCCCAGCGGGATGCCAAGCTCGGCCAGAGCTCCGCCGACCGTGCGCGCATCGGTCACCACGTGCAACGGTGCCCCCTTGCCGACCCTGATGGTCAAGGCGGCTCCACGGGGACGGTTACTCTGAGCGCTGGCCACCTTCGATCCCATCGGTCCCCCCACCCAGACAATGGCGCCTAGGGCGAAGACCATCACGACGAGGAGCCATACTTGGACGCTGGCTCCGAGTCCATTGTGCCAGTGGTGCCGGAACTGTGCTCCCAACTCACGCATGCGTTCGCGAATCATTCACTGCCTCCAGTCGCGATCCCATGGATTGAAGTCCATACCCGTGCCAACAGCGGTTGGCAACTCTCGGCAATTATACCCGTTCTCACAGATCGCTGCCTTGGGCGGCCAGCGCGGCGCTGCAGCCCAGGCTAGCCGGGCAGTTCCGGGAACACGCCCAGCACACGCTGCACGTTTTCGGCGACCGTCTCCATCAGGGTGGCTGGGCTCACCTGGCGGACCAGAGCCACCGCCTCGCCGGTGATCGCCACCTGTGCCGGTTCGTTGCGCCGAGACCGCAGCGGGTGCGGAGAGAGGTAGGGCGAGTCGGTCTCGAGCAAGATGCGCTCGCTTGGACAGATCCGCGCCGCCTGGCGCAGCTGGTCCGACTTGGGAAAGGTGACTGGGCCGGCAAAGGAGAGGTAGTACCCCCTGGCCATGGCGTCTTCCGCCTCTTTCGCTCCGTGCGAGAAGCAGTGCAGCACCACCGGAACCTCAACTCCGGCCAGGGCCGTCATCAGATCGGCAAAGGCGTCCCGTTCGTGAATCACAAGTGGCAGGCCCATCTGATCGGCCAGTGCGATCTGAGCGTCCAGAAGCTTGCGCTGGGCCGAGGCGGAATACGGCGTCCAGTGGTAGTCGAGGCCGACCTCGCCCAGCGCGCGGATACCCGGCTCGGCCAGGCGGCGCTGAAGCTCCAGCAGGTCCTGTGCATCCGTCTCTTGGGCCTGCGCCGGGTGAATGCCGATGATCGCCACCTGCCCCGGGCCGCCGGATGCCCAGGCACACACACTCTCCCAGGCGGCCGGCTCACAGCCGACAACCACCATCCGCCTGACGTCGGCCGCCTTGGCCCTGGCCAGCACGTCCTCGCGATCTTGGTCGAAGACCGGATCGAAGAGATGGGCGTGGGTATCGGTCCAGCTCACGACACCGGCGATCCCGGCTCAATCGATCCGTCAACCGTCAGCAGCCGAAGATGGTCAGCGTCTTTGGCCGCCAGGATCATGCCCCCGGACTCGATGCCAAAGATGGTGGCCGGAGCGAGGTTCGCGAGCAAGATCACATCCTTGCCCACCAGTTGCGGGCCTTCGTAGTGGGCAGCGATGCCGGACACCACGGTCCGCTGCTCGCCGCCGAGGTTGAGCGTCAGTTTCAGGAGCTTGCGGCTTCCCGCCACCGGCTCGGCGCTGAGCACCCGCGCCACGCGAAGCTGAAGGCGCTTGAAGTCATCGATGGCGATGACGCCGGCCCGCTCGTCCGACGCCCGCTCCTTGGTCGCCTTCTCAGGCCGCGCTGCCAAAGCGCCTTCCCCGGGTGCACTCGGTGCGGCGTCAGTGTCCTCGATTCTCGGAAACAGCGGCGCGCCGCGCTGGACGGTGGCACCGGGCTTGAGCCCTCCCCACGCCGTGTCCTTCCAGCTGGTGGCGCTGATGTCTCCGGCGCCCAGCTGGGCGTAGATCTTGCCAGGCGCATCGATCAGAAAGGGGCGCAGCGCCACGGCCGTGACCCTCAGGCTCTCTGCCAGGTCGTAGAGCACAGTGCCCAGGCGCGGATTCTGGCTGCGATGAAGCGTCCAGGGCGCCTCGTCCTCGATCGACTTGTTGGCCGCCCTGACCAGTCGGAACAGGGAGACGAGCGCATCGGACAGGGATAGGTTGGCCAGCGCCTGCTCGCACTCTGCGATCGCCGCCTCGGCGATCGGGCGCAGGATGCTCTGGCCCGAAGGCGCCGGCACCGTGCCAGCGGAAAAGCGCTCCAGCATTGCCGTCGTGCGCGACAGCAGATTGCCGAGGTCGTTCGCCAGATCCACGTTCGTGCGCAGGATCAGCGCCGGCTCGCTGTACGAACCGTCCGATCCGAAGGCCACCTCGCGCAAGAGGTAGTAGCGGACAGCGTCCAGCCCGTAGCGCTCTACCAATGCTGTCGGCTCGATCACGTTGCCGCTCGACTTGCCGATCTTGGCGTCGTCCAAGAGCAGCCAGCCGTGTCCGAACACGGTCTTGGGCAGCGGCAGCTTGAGCGCCAGGAGAATGATCGGCCAGATGATGGCATGGAAACGGACGATCTCCTTGCCGACAAGATGGACGTCGGCTGGCCACAGGCGGGCGAAGCGGTCGGGATCGGAGCCGAAGCCGGCGGCCGTGATGTAGTTGGTCAGGGCGTCGATCCAGACGTAGGCCACGTGCGTTTCGTCCCCGGGAAGCGGCACGCCCCAGTCGAAGCTGGTCCGAGAGATGGAGAGGTCGTCCAGGCCAGAGTCGATGAAGGCCAGCATCTCGTTGCGTCGACTCTCCGGCTGGATGAATTCGGGGTGATCGAGAATGTGCTGCCGCAGCCGCTTGGCGTACGGCTCAAGTCTGAGAAAGTAGCTTTCTTCCCGCACCCGTTCGACCGGCCGGCCGCAGACCGGACACTTGCCGTCGACCAGCCGCCCCTCTGGCCAGAACGACTCGTCCGGCGTGCAGTACCAGCCTTCGTATGTGCCCTTGTATACGTCGCCGCTGGCCTGGAGCCGGCGAAACACGTCCTGGACCACGGCGCGGTGCCGGTCCTCGCTGGTCCGGATGAAGTCGTCGCAGGAGATGGCCAAGGTCGCCCACAGCTCGCGGATGGTGGCCACAATCTGGTCCACGTACTGCTGCGGGCTGAGCCCAGCCTCCTGCGCCGTGCGGGCGATCTTCTGACCGTGCTCGTCTGTGCCGGTCAGGAAAAAGACCTCTTCGCCCAAGAGGCGATGGTAGCGGGCCAGGGCGTCTGCGGCGACCGTCGTGTAGGCGTGCCCGATGTGCAGTCGGGCGTTTGGATAGTAAATCGGTGTGGTGATGTAAAACTTCTTCTTCACCTCGGCGCCTCCCCAGCAGATTTCCTCGGCCTTCGAACACAAACGTCGCCCCGACAGGGGCGACGTGAGTCGCGGTACCACCCTTTTCCCCACCCCGAGCGGATGGGCTTGTGCGGGGCGCTTTGCCCCTCGCCCGATATCGGCGGCAGACCGGCCTCACGGCAACTCGGGGGGTCATCTTCTCGTCGGCCGGGACCAGGCTTTCACCGCCGCCTGGTTCTCTACGATCCGCGACCGGCGATACTCTTCCCCTGTCATCGCACCTATGGGGTTTGTAGCGGCAAGTATAGGCGGCGGCTGAGGCGGTGTCAAAATGAGGGCGGCAGCCTCGGTACCTCGCTCAGCGCGTGATCGGCCATGGGCAGGCGAAGGACCGCCGCCTTCGGCGACAAGCCGTACGGCCCTCACACAGAGCGATGGGCGTGGTCATCCGCCGCCAGGGGGGATCCCCCAGGCGGCGTGGAAAGAGTCAACATTCGCTGAATCACACCGCATCGCGTCGTCTCAGATAGGTGGCAACAGGGTGGCGATGAATGGTGGGCGTCCCAGACATCTCCCTCTCGGATCTTTTCTTGGACTTTCCGGCTACTCCGGACCGCAGCTGGCGTCAGGTGTTTGCCGACCACCGGCTCACCGTCATTCACCTGATGCGGGCTGTGACCTGAGTAGGTTGTCAGCGCAACGCGCGCCAGTTGGCTGCGCAGACCACCCGCTGGGCCGCGGCGGACATCTCGGCGATCGCCGTGGCGCCCGCCACTCAGTCCAGTTGCGACCGCCACGCCGTCTCGATGTCGCTCACCATCCCGCTGCTGGCTGACCCGGATCGCCGTCTGTACAGCGCCTTGGCAATGCACAGGGTGTTCGCCGGGACGCTTCAGACCAGTGGAACGGCCATCGTCGACCACCAGGGGACTGTCCGCTATCTGAGGAGCCAGGCCAACCCCCAGCGCTCCCTGGATATGGCCGAGCTTGAGGCTGCACTGGCCCAGCTTCCTTAGCTCGGGAACGAAGTCCGTCCCTTTGGGGACAACCATTATCTGGTAATTCTACCTCTTCGTGGGCAGGCGTTTT
>JAKAUI010000029.1 GCA_021827745.1 Bacillota bacterium
CCAGGACCGAGCGGGCGCCCGCTGGGCGAGGCGGCTTCAGCCGGAAGAGGAATGGCTTTCGCTCGACCAGCTCTCGTCTGTGAGCACGATCCGCCGGGTCAGGGCGCTCTCTCCTCGGCCAGGTGCGAAGGCGACCTTGGCCGGACGGGTCGTGCAGATCCTGTCCTGCACCCCGAGCGCCGTGCCGGCTCCACCCGGAGCGATCCAAGCGAGCGACGGCCAGTTGATCGTTGGCACGGTCGATGGATCGGTGGCCGTCGACCGGCTGCGGCCGGCATCGGGGCGCGAGATGAGCGGGGCCGACTTTCTGCGCGGCCTCAGGGGAGTGTGGCGGTGATCGACCAGGGCCGTCAGCTGGCGGTTCGGGCAGCGGTCCGGCTGGATTCGGGCGTGACCGCCGAGATGGCTCTTGACCAGGAGCTCGGGGCGGTGGGCGCCGACCATCCGCAGCGCCGGCGAGCGACCGACCTCTTCTATCAGACGGTGCGCTGGCAGATTCGGCTCGACCATGCCATCGGTCGTGCGCTCAACCGGCCGCTGCGCGACCTGCAGCCGGAGGTTCGGGCCATTCTGCGCCTTGGCGCCCTGGAGCTTCTGGTTGAGCAGCACCCTGCCTATGCGGTGGTGGACACGTCGGTCAGCCTGACCGGAAAGCTGGCGCCGCCGGCCAAGGGCATGGTCAACGCCGTGCTGCGGCGGGTGTCGCAAGAAGGAGACGGACCTGAGGAGGAGGACCCGGTCACAGCCTTGGCCATCCGCCATGCCCATCCCCGCTGGCTCGCCGAACGGTGGCTGGCAAGATTTGGCGAAGACGCCACCGTTGCGATGATGGAGTGGGACAACACCCGCCCGCCGCTCTGGCTGCGCATCAACCGGAACAAGGGCACGGCCGCTGCCTACGAAGATCGCTTCGACCTCACAGGACAGCACCACCCACTGGTGCCAGGCGCCCTCGCCGTCGGCGCCCAGCCGGTGCGCAGCCTGGCCGGGTTTGCGGAGGGCTGGGTCAGCCCCCAGGGCGTCGGCTCGCAGCTGGTGGCGAATTCCCTGAAGTTGGCCGCCGGATGGCGGGTGGCGGATGTCTGTGCCGGCCATGGCACCAAGGCGCTGGCCCTGATCGAGCGGACGAGCAAGCTGGACCTTCTGGCCACAGATCTCAGACCCGAAGCGCTACGGGTCATCGGCCAAGAGGCACGGCGTCTGGGGGTGCCGGCGCCGAAGACCCGCTCGATGGATGCCGCCCATCCGCCCGAGGAGCTCTTTAGAAGTTTCCAGGCCGTGCTGGTCGACGCACCCTGCAGTGGGCTCGGCACCCTGCAGCGCCACCCCGAGCTGCGCCACCGCTGTCAGATGGCAGATGTGCGGCGTCTGGCAGAAAATCAGACCAGGATCCTCGCTGGTGCCGCACAGCTGGTGGCGGCGGGTGGAGTCTTGCAGTATGCGGTATGCTCTCTGGAGGCCGAGGAGACGACCGATGTGATCGCAAAGTTTCTCGGTCGGCACCCGGACTTTTCGGCGCCCGGCGCCGGGAGATGGCTCTCTCCGTGGGAAGAGGGGACCGAAGGCTTTTTCCTGATGACCCTGACCCGGCATGGGGCCTGATCTGATGCGTGTCTGATGCTGATGGGGGAAGAGGTGGGAGCGGTGTCGACGCTGGCCGAGCGCGATCTGGCGACCTTTGTCGACCTCGAGCCCGCAGACTGGCGCCCCGCCTTCTCGGAGCTTGGAGTGCCCGCCTTCCGGGGATCGCAGGTGGGCGCCCAGGTGTACCACCGGCTGGCGCCGAGCTATGCGGCGATGACCGACCTGCCGCAGCCGCTGCGGCAGGAGTTGGAAGAGCGGTTGCCGCTCGGGCTGGGTGCGGAGGTGGCGGTCCAGGCCGACAGCGACGGCGTCGTCAAGGCGCTGCTCAAGTTCGCTGACCAGGGAAGCGCCGAGTGCGTGCTCCTGCCGTACAGCTATGGCACCAGCGCCTGTCTCAGCTCTCAGGTCGGCTGCCGCCAGGGCTGCCTGTTCTGCGCCACCGGCGCCTCCGGCTTCAGCCGCTCCCTGCGCGCCGGAGAGATGATGGCCCAGTACCTGGCACTGGCCAGGAAGGCCGCCCCTGGGCGGGTGAGCCGAGTGGTGA
This sequence comes from Bacillota bacterium, assembly GCA_021827745.1. Taxonomy (GTDB): domain Bacteria; phylum Bacillota; class Sulfobacillia; order JAJZYS01; family JAJZLH01; genus JAJZLH01. Next base: position 2,129 of record JAKAUI010000029.1, read on the forward strand.
TGATGGGTGCCGGCGAGCCGCTCGACAACTATGTAGAGCTGGTCAAGTTCCTGCGCCGGCTGAACGACCCGGCCACCTTTGGCGTGTCCTTCCGCCGGATGACCGTCTCGACGGTCGGACTGGTGCCGGAGATCGACCGCCTGGCCGGCGAGGGGCTGCCGATTCGGCTCGCCCTCTCCCTGCATGCCACCACAGACGAGGTGCGCAGCCTCCTCATTCCGGAAAATCGGCGCTACCCGATCGGAGAGATCTTGGCCGCGGCCGACCGCTATGCCGCTGCCAGCGGCCGGCGGGTCACCTACGAGTTCATCCTGATCGGCGGGCTGACCGACCAGGATGAGGAGGCGCACCGGCTGGCCGCCCTGGTGGGCCGCCATCCCGGGCATGTCAACCTGATCCCGCTGAACCCCACAGCCCACTTTCCCTATCAGCGGCCGTCCAAGAATCGGGTGCGGGCGTTCTCTGACATTCTTCAGGCCCAGGGCGTTGCCACCACGGTGCGGCGCACCATGGGCCAGGAGGTCGACGCCGCCTGTGGCCAGCTGCGCCGAAGGTACGATCAGAGGGGGGACGTCATTGCGCCTGTCCGCGTTCAGTCGGCAGGGACGAAGCCGCTCCCATAACGAGGACAGCTTCCTGATGGTGCACCAGCAGACTGGGGCCCTGATGGCGGTGGCGGATGGAGTCGGAGGCTCGCAGGCTGGCGAAGTGGCGAGCCACCTCGCCACCCAGATCCTGAACGACCAGTTCTCGAGAGCCGCCCAGGGCGCGCCGCCGGAGGCATTGATGCAGGAGGCCTTCGTCGCCGCTCATCATGCCGTGATGGACACGAGAAGGCTTCCTGACACTCCTGGCCGCGATATGGGAACCACTTTGACCTGTGCCTGGATCATTCAGGGGGAGGTGGTTGTCGGCCACGCCGGCGACTCCCGCCTCTATCTCCTGCGGCAAGGGGCGATCAGGCAGTTGACCGAGGATCATTCCGTGACCGGAGAGCTGGCGCGCCGGGGACAGATCACCAGGGCCCAGGCCCAGCATCACCCGCAGCGGCACGTGCTGACAAACGCCTTGGGCGACCGCTCGTTCTGGGTGGACGTGCGCACCTGGCCGCTTGAGGCCGCAGACCTCTTGTGTCTGTGCACAGATGGACTGATCGACGCCCTGGACACAGAAGAGGTGGCGCACATCATCCTGGAGGCTGGGGTGGAGGAGGGGCCGAGCCGCCTGATTGCCGCCGCCCTTGAGGCCGGCGCCCAGGACGACGTGACGGTCTTGGTGGCGGCCGTCGACCAGGAAGACGTGGAGGTGCGGGCATGATCGGGCGGGTGTTGGCCGGTCGCTACCGGGTGGAGTCCCTGCTGGGCACCGGCGGCATGGGCGAGGTCTACCGGGCGCAGGACCTGACCCTGGAACGGCCGGTCGCCATCAAGATGCTGCGCGCCGAGTTCGCAAACGACCAGGAGTTCATCCGCCGCTTTCGGCAAGAGGCCACGGCCGTGGCCTCGCTGTCTAATCCGCACATCGTGTCCGTCTTCGACGTCGGAGAGGACGAGGGCGAGCACTACATCGTGATGGAGCTGGTGGACGGGCGCACGCTGAAGGACGAAATCCGCCAGCAGGGCCGTCTGTCCCTGCCGCTGGCTCTGACCATCAGTCAGGCCGTCGCCTCGGCCCTGGTCGCCGCCCACGCCAAGAAGGTGGTGCATCGGGACATCAAGCCGGAGAACATCCTGCTCACCGCCCGCGGCGAGATCAAGGTGGCCGACTTTGGCATCGCTCGGGCGGCGTCCAGCCAGACCCTGATCCACACCAAGAGCATCGTGGGGTCGGCGCACTACATCAGCCCGGAACAGGCCAGAGGCGGCTTCATCGACGAGAAGTCCGACCTCTATGCGCTGGGTGCCATCATGTACGAGATGCTGACCGGCAAGCCGCCGTTCGACGGGCCCTCACCGATCGCAGTCGCCCTGCGCCACATCCACGACGACCCGGCGCCGGTGCGCAAACTCCGGCCCGATGTGCCCCGGCCGGTGGAGGCGATCGTGATGCGCCTTTTGGCCAAGCCTCCCGAAGAGCGTCCGAGCAGCGCCCAGACTCTGGCCGCCCTGGGCCAGGCCCTGCAGGCTGCAGGCGGCCCGGTGCGTCTGACCGCCCAGGCAGCCGAGGCCGAGCAGCTGGTGCCGACCATCGCCGCCGAAAAGACGCCTGGCCGAAAGCGGCGCATCCCCTGGGGCTGGATCATCCCGATCTTCCTGCTGGTTGCCTTGGTCGTCGGGGGCTTCATGGCGCTGGCCGCCTGGGTCAACGTGCCGGTCGTGACCGTGCCGAACGTCGTCTCAAAGCCAGTGGCCGCCGCCATGGCCACCCTGCAGGCCAGCCACCTGACCGGTCAGGTGACCGGTCATGAGCTTTCGAAGTACCCGACCGGCGATGTGATCACCATGCTGCCCGCCGCCGGCGGTCAGGTGAAGGAAGGACGGACCATCGACCTCGTGGTTTCAAGCGGCCTGGAGCAGGTAAGCGTGCCGAACCTGATCCAAGAGCCGCTGCACACGGCGTACAGCGATCTGGTGGCGGCCGGACTGAAGCTGGGCCACATCACCTACATCCCCTCGATCGACCTATCGGGCACCGTGGTCAGCCAGACGCCAAGCCCGGGCACCCGCCTGGCCGTGGGGACGCCGGTGGCCCTTCAGGTGTCCAAGGGCAACGCCAATTTGGTGCTGACCATGCCGAACGTGGTCGGCGAGCCGGCGCAGACGGCCGCCAACCAACTGGGTGCGATCGGCCTGCAGATGCAGGTGACCGCCTTTGATCCCAGTTCGGCACCGGTCGGGACCGTGCTCGACCAGTCCGTGCCAGCCGGCTCCCAGGTCACATCGGGCCAGACCGTCGACCTGACCACGTCCACCGGCCCGCCGCCCTCCGGCGGCACCGGGGCGCCCTCCACCCAAAACGTCACCTTCACCTATTCAGGTTCGCAGGCGGCCGAGGTGAAGGTGATGATCGTGGACGCCCAGGGTGTGGAGACGGCGTACGATCAGATCATCGCCCCCGGCACCAGCTTCCCCCTGACGCTGAACTGGGAGGGCAGCGGCAGGCTGGAGGAGTACATCGGATCCTCTCTGGTGTTTTCAGGCCCCCTGCCGCTCAGCTCCGGACAGCAGACCATCTCGTCCACTCCGTGACCAAAGGCCGCGTCACCTCCGTGCACGGCGCCACCTTTGAGGTGGCGACCGACTCCGAGACCCTGGAGGTGCGGCCACGGGGCGCCCTGCGTCACGCCAAGCAAGAGATCCTGGTCGGCGACTTCGTGGAGGTCGAGCGGGAACAGATCATCTCGGTCACAGCGCGCAAGAATCGGCTGATGCGGCCGAGGGTGGCCAACGTCGATCTGGTCGTGCTCTTGACCACCCTCGACCGTCCGGCCCTGTCCGATCTCGATGTGGCCCGCCGCCTGGTGGCGATCGAGCTGACTGGTGCTGCCCCGCTCTTGGTGCTGGCCAAGGCCGACCTGCTATCGGACCAGGACCGCGAGCGCTTTTCGGCCACCTACCGTCGGGCGGCTCCGCTGATCGGCCTCTCATCGGTGACTGGAGCGGGCGTGGAGCAGATCCGCTCCGCTCTGGACGGCCATGTGGCCGTGCTGGCGGGGGCGAGCGGGGTCGGCAAGTCCACCCTATTTACCCGACTCACCGGCGCTGCGGCCCGCACTGGGACGCTGTCCGGCGCCGGCCGCGGCCGGCACACCACCAGACGAGCCGAACTGGTGGCACTGGGGAGGGGATATCTGGTGGACACGCCGGGCTTTGAGGCCTTGGACCTCGACCTGACCGACATCAGACAGCTTTCGGCCTGCTTTCCGGAGTGGCGAGAGGCGGCGCCCTGCCGCTTTCGGGACTGCACCCACCGCCTGGAGCCGGACTGCGCGGTCCAACAGGCAGTGGCTGAAGGCAGGGTACCAAGGGTGCGATATGAAAGTTACCTGGCACTGGGGAAGGAGGTGGGCCTGGCGTGATCCGGATCCATCCCTCTTTGCTGTCAGCCGACCCGCTGAACGTTGGTCAGGCCCTCGCTCAGGCGTCTAGCGCCGATGGGGTGCACCTCGACATCATGGACGGCCACTTTGTGCCGACCCTGACCTTTGGGCCTTGGCTGGCCCAGGCGATCGCAGCCGCAAGCGCCCTGCCGGTCGAAGCGCACCTGATGGTGTCTAATCCGGAAGCGCATCTTTCGCCCCTGACGGATAGTCACGTGGGCCGACTGATCTTCCATCAGGAGGCGACCCATCACGCCCACCGACTGTGTGACGAGATCCGCCGCCTGGGGGCCCTCCCGGCAATGGCGATCAACCCGGGCACGCCGGTGGAGACGCTTGGCGACCTCTTTTCGGAGCTGGACATGATCCTCGTCATGTCGGTCGACCCAGGATGGGGCGGCCAGGCCTTCTGGCCCGGGGCCGTGGCCAAGGTGGAGCGGCTCAGGCAGCTCGGGTATGCAGGCGACATCGAGGTGGACGGCGGCATCGACGATCAGACGGCCCCCTTAGTTGTGGCCGCTGGGGCAACGGTGTTGGTGGCCGGCTCGTACGTCTTCAGCGACCGGTCAGATCCGCCCAGTCGGATTGCCGCCCTGCGCCAGGCGGCCGAGCAGACGCAAAAAGGACGGCGCTGAAAGCGGCCGTCCCTAAAGGTGCCCAGTCGACTCTGCCTAGACGGCGCGCTCGACCTTGCCGGAGCGAATGCAGGCCGTGCAGACGTACAGGCGCTTGACCGCTCCGTCCACCTTGACCTTGAGCCGTTGGATGTTCGGCGAAAAGCTGCGGTTTGTCTTGATGTTCGAATGTGAAACCAGATGTCCCCGCACCACCGTCTTGCCGCAAACCTCGCACAGGCGAGCCATCAGGATGTCCTTCCTTTGCCACGCATCAGTTCGGCCATTGTAGCAGAAAGCGGGCGAGTGTGGGGACAAGGTGTGGGCGCACCCGGAAAACGCTGCTCGGGCAGAAGGCCGATCCCCCAGGCGCCGGAGCGAGCGGCGATCAGACAAAGAACGGAGGCAGCAGCCGTGCCGACCGCTGACCGAGAAGACGACCCAGGCCTGGCCACCCTGCCCGGGCTGGGCCCGGTCAGACTGAGCCACCTTGCCGAGATGGGGATCCGCAGCATCGACGATCTGCTCTGGCACCTTCCCCGCCGCTACGAGGAGATCGTGCCATGGGATGGCCAAAGCGAGGGTCTGGCCGTGGTGCAGGGCCAGATTCGCTGGACCCGCCAGATCGGACACCGCCTGGAGGCCGAGCTGGACGGTTCGATCGGTTCTGTGCGCGCCACCTTTTTTCATAAGCCGTACCTGGCTACCCGCCTGCGCCGTCAGGATCAGGTGGCGTGGTGGGGTGAGGTGCGTCGGCTGGGCCGCGCCTGGGTGATGACCGAACCGGAGCTGCTCGATCCGCAGAGGCTCCTGTGGGGACTGCGCCCGGTCTACCCTGCCCGAGCCGGACTCACTCAGACCGTGCTGCGCCAGGCGCTCAGGGGAGCGCTCACCAAGACGACGAGCCCGCATGGCGGCTCATTCCGAAAGGTCCATCTTCCCGTCTCCTCGGCTGAGGCCGAAGGCGGGCGTCTTGAACTGGCCAAGATCGAGGCGACCATGATGGCGGCGGCGGTCAAGGCTGCGCTGCCGGTCGTCCCTGGCTGGCCGATCAAGGCGCCGGCGGCGGATCCCAAGCCCTACCCGCTGCGTCCCGACCAGGTCCGGTCCCTCGCCGAGATCCGGGCCGACCTAGAGGGGCCAGGGGCGATGCGCCGGATCCTGGTGGGCGAGGTCGGCAGCGGCAAGACCGCCGTCGCCATGCTGGCGGCGAGAGGTGTGCTGGCCGCGGGGCTTAATGCGTTGATGCTGGTGCCGACGGAACTGCTGGTGGCCCAACACGAGGCGGCGGCACGGCCTTATTGCACAGACGTGGGAACGGTCTCGAGCCTGACCGGCGGCAAAAGGCCAGCACGGAGGTCGGGTCCGGAGCTGGTCGTGGCCACCAGCGCCGCCCTCTCCGAAGAGCAGCGGCTTGCACCGCTCGGGCTCGTGATCGTGGACGAAGAGCAGCGCTTCGGGGTCCGCCAGCGGCAGGCGATGCTGGGTGGACGCCCGTCCCCCCATCTCTTGAGCCTGACCGCCACGCCGATCCCGCGCACCTTGGCCCAGATGGTGAGCCAGCAGCTGGGTGTCTCCCTGCTCGGAAACCCGTATGGGAAGCTTGCCCCGGTGCGGCTCGTGGGCGCCCGTGAGCGGCCTGGTCTCTACCGGCAGGCGGTGGCCGAGGTGCGCTCGGGAAGGCAGGTGCTGGTCGTCTGCCCGAGACGGGTGACGGAGGGCCGTTCAGGCTGGCCCGCCGCCGAAGGCCTGGCCCGCTCGCTTGCTCAGCGATTTCCCGACCTTCCGCTGCACCTGCTGACCGGGGCGGTGCCGATGGCGGAGATGAGCGCCATGCTCGCTTCTCTGGGTCAGGGATCGCCAGGGCTGGTCGTGGGCACCAGCGTACTGGAGGTGGGGGTCGACCTGCCGGCGGCCAGCTTGGTCATCGTCGAGGGGGCGGGCGCCTTCGGCCTGGCCCAGTTGCATCAGATGCGAGGCCGGGTCGGCCGGCGGGGCCAGGCCGCCGAAGCGGTGTGGGTCGACGAAAGCGGCGATCCGGCGATCGGCGGTCGGCTGCGGAGGGCGGCTTCCGCCGAAAGCGGCGAAAAGGTGGCCGAACTGGATCTCGAACTGCGGGGCTGCGGACTCTTGGACGGCGTACTGCAGCATGGATTTGCACCCGTGCGGGCGTTGCGCCTGCCCGACGAGATGGACCTCTTGGCGGCAGCCTTTGCGTCGGCAGAGCGAGCAGGAGATTGACCGCTCGTCAAGTAATACCTGCCGGTTGCCTAGGGATGACCAGGCGAACGGCTGGTCACCCATCATGCGGCTCCAGGGAAGGAGACGATGGGCGAACGATTGACGCCGGAGCAACGCGAAATGGCCTGTTGCACTGAGTGCGACCCGCCGTCCGGTTGGACACTCGAGGGTGGGCGTGAGGAGGACGATTGTGAGCGACGAGACAGGCAGTGTTTCCGAGGCAGAAATTGCGGTCCACTGGGGCGAGGAAGCTTATTTCACCCCGCCGGAGTCATTTGTGGCCCAGGCAAACCTGACCGACCGGGACATCCGCAAGCGGTACAGTCTGGAGAACTTCCCGAACTACTACGAGGACTTTGCCAACCTTCTGTCCTGGGACAGAAAGTGGGACAAGCTTCTCGACTCCTCGAACCCGCCGTTTTACAAGTGGTTCGTCGGGGGGCGGCTGAACGTCTCCTACAACTGTATCGACCGTCATCTTGAGAAGTATCGCAACAAGACAGCGATTCACTTCGTCCCGGAGCCGGAGAACGAGCACATCGAGCACGTGACCTATCAGGAGCTGTGGGTCAAGGTCAACGAGTTCGCGGCCTTCTTGCGCGACAAGGTGGGCGTCAAGCAGGGCGACCGGGTGACCATCCACATGCCGATGGTGCCCGAACTGCCGGTCACGATGCTGGCCCTGGCCCGTCTCGGGGCCATCCACTCGGTCGTGTTCGCCGGATTCAGCGCCAAGGCGTGTGCCGGCAGAATCGTGGACTCGGAAAGCCGAGTCCTGATCACGATGGACGGCTACTACCGAGCCGGGACCCTGCTCGACCACAAGGAAAAGGCAGACGTTGCCTGTGACGAGGCAAGCGCCGAGGGGCAGAAGGTGGAGACCGTCCTGGTCTGGCAGCGCTACCCGGGGCGCTACTCCAGCCCGACACCGCTCAAGGCTGGCCGCGACCTGGTGGTGAACGACGAGTTGCCCGCCTTTCGCGGCAAGCGGGTCGCCCCGGTGTCGGTGCCGGCCGAAGACCCGCTGTTTCTGATGTACACCTCTGGCTCGACCGGTCGGCCCAAAGGCGCCCAGCACAGCACGGGCGGCTATTTGTCCTACGTCACCTGGACGTCGAAGATGATCCAGGACATCCATCCGGACGATGTGTACTGGTGCATGGCCGACATCGGATGGATCACCGGCCACTCCTACATCGTCTATGGCCCGCTCGCACTCGCCGCCTCCACCGTGATCTACGAAGGTACCCCGACCTATCCGGACGCCGGGCGGCCGTGGCGGGTGGCGGAGGAGCTTGGGGTCAACATCTTCCACACGTCGCCCACATCGATCCGAGCGCTGCGCAAGGCCGGCGGCGGCAATCCTGAGAAATACAACTACCACTTCAAGCACATGACCACCGTCGGCGAGCCGATCGAACCGGATGTCTGGAAGTGGTACCACAAGGTCGTGGGCAAGGGCGAGGCCGTGATCGTCGACACCTGGTGGCAGACCGAAAACGGCGGCTTTCTGTGCAGCACGGTGCCGGCTGTCGACAAGATGAAGCCGGGCAGCGCCGGGCCGCCGATCCCGGGGATCCACCCCATGATCCTGGACGAGGACGGCAACCGGATGCCGGCTGGCACCGGCAAGGCCGGAAATATCTGCATTGAAAACCCGTGGCCGGGCATGTTCCAGGGCATCTGGCATGATCCGGACCGCTTCGTGGCCACCTACTTCACCAAGTACAACAAGAACCCGAAGAGCAAGGACTGGCGGGACTGGCCCTACTTCGCCGGAGACGGCGCCATGCTGGCCGCCGATGGCTACTTCCGGATTCTGGGCCGGATCGACGACGTGATCAACGTCGCCGGCCATCGACTGGGCACGAAGGAACTGGAGTCCGCAGCCCTCACCGTGGCCGGCGTTGCCGAAGCGGCGGTTGTGGCGGCCAAAGACGATATCAAGGGCGTCATGCCGGAGATCTACGTGTCCTTGCAGCCCGGTGTCGAGGCCAACGCGGCGATGGCCAAGAAGGTCTCGGACGCCGTGGCGAAGGAGATCGGGCCGATCGCCAGACCGCGCAAGGTGTGGCTGGTGCCAGACCTGCCCAAGACGCGCTCTGGAAAGATTATGCGCCGCATTCTGGCGGCCATCTCAAACAACAACCCGGACACCGGGGACATCACCACCCTGGCCAATCCGGAGATGGTGGAGCAGATTCAGAAGATCCACCAGGCAGGCTGACACAACGGCAGGATCCTGGAGTGTCGCCCCCAAGGCCACCGCGCCTGGACTCACCGTGACATCATGATCTGCTAAGGAGTGTGTTGCGATCTTGAACCTGAAAGCGAATCCGGCTCCGCTGGGCCTTGCAGGCTTCGCCCTGACGACCTGGATGCTCAGCATGATCAACGCCGGCTGGTACCCGGGTGCAGGCCTGGGGCTGGTGTTGGCCCTCGCCTTTGCCTACGGCGGTCTCGCTCAGCTGATCGCCGGCGTCATGGAATATTCGAATGGGAACACCTTCGGAACCGTGGCGTTCTTCTCATACGGCTGCTTCTGGCTGTCGTTCGCCTTCTTCGCCGGCTTCTTCGGCAAGGGCGTCCCCGGCCCGTTCGTCGCCTGGTACCTGCTGATGTGGGGCATCTTCACGTTCTACATGTGGATCGGCGCCATGAAGATCAACACCGCCTTGAACCTGGTGTTCTTGGCCCTGTGGCTGACCTTCGTCATCCTGGCCGCCGGTGCCTTCGGTGTGGGCAATCTGACGCAGATCGGCGGATACGTCGGTCTGATCACGGCCATCCTGGCCTTCTACGCTTCGGCCGCTCAGGTGATCAACGAGGTGCACGGCAAGATCGTGCTGCCGTTGGGAGCGCCGAAGAAGGCAGCCTAGGCCAGACCCGAATCTTCAGCCGGGATCCTGCCGATCTAGCACCGATCCAGACTACAGGGGGCGGAGGCGGCATGAGCCACCCCGCCCCCCTCGTCCGAAGGGGGCGATCTCTAATGCTGGGCATCGGAGACGAGGTCTCTGACCCGAGGCCAGGTGTCGCCAGGGGCCGGCTGGGAACGGTCCTGGAGATTCAGCGCAACCCCGCCTGTCTGATGCGGACCCTGATCGTGCGCTGGGCCGGCGGGGAGCTGGAAGAGGTCGAGGAGACGCTGTTCGGGCCGCTCGAGGACTGAATCACCAGAGGTTGATCCGAGCAGGAAATGACCGAGCGAGAGAGAACGCAACTAACGAGGTTTAGTTGACCTTTAGGCAAGGTTCTTGGACGGAGCGCCGTCCAGGGTGGAGGTGGGCATCAGAGCGATGGCTGGCATGATGGCAGCGGAGGCGGGCGGCATCTTCGGCGCCCTGAGGGCTGCCCTGTCCAGCTTTGGGCCGAGACGTCCGATCGACAGGAGGGAGAGCTGAGATGGCGATTCCGATGACGGGGGCGGCACAGGGCCGACTCCTGCACCCCTTGGTTCGAGATGGCGACAAGCTTCGCCAGGCGTCCTGGGACGAGGCGCTCAGCCGAGCGGCCGCAGGGCTGGAACGGGTCAAGCGGCAGTACGGCCCGGACGCCATCGGCTTGTTCAGCTGCTCGAAGTCCAGCAATGAGCTGAACTTTTTGGCCCAGAAGTTCGTCCGTACGGCGATCGGCACCAACAACATCGACAGCTGCAACCGTACCTGACACGCCCCCAGCGTCGCAGGTCTTGCGACAGCGTTCGGCTCCGGTGGCGGCACGGTCTCGTACCAGGAGATGGAAGACACCGACCTGATCATCCTCTGGGGCTCAAACGCCAGAGAGGCCCATCCGGTCATGTTCCACCACATGATGAAGGCGGTGCGGCGGCGCGGCGCCAAGCTGGTGGTGGTCGACCCGCGGCGGATCTCCGGCACCGAGTTCGCGAGCATGTATCTGCCGGTGAACGTCGGCGGTGACGTGGCGCTCGCCAACGCCGTCGGCCACGTGATCGTGGAAGAGGGACTTGCGAACACAGAGTTCATCGAAGCGGCAACCGATGGCTTCGATGCCTATCGGAAGACGGTTCAGAACTACCGTCCGGAGGACGTCGAGAAACTGACCGGCGTCGACGCCCGTCTGGTGCGGCAGCTGGCCCGCCTGTACGCCACCTCTGAGCGGGCGATCCTGTGCTGGACGCTCGGCATCACAGAGCACCACAACGCCGTCCAGAACGTGCACGCCCTAATCAACCTCGGACTGGTGACCGGTCACGTCGGCCGGTATGGCAGCGGGCTCGCCCCTCTGCGCGGACAGAACAATGTCCAGGGCGGCGGAGACATGGGCGCCCTGCCCAACCGCCTGCCAGGCTTCCAGAACCTGACCGACCCCGAGATAAGAAAGCGCTTTTCGGACGCCTGGGGCGTCGCCCTCCCGGCGAAGAGCGGCAAGCACCAGACAGCCATGTTCGAAGCGATGGCCGCCGGTGAGATGCGCGCCCTCTATGTGATCGGCGAGAATCCGATCCAGTCCGAAGCCAATCTCCACCATGTCCGATCCTTGTTTGACGGGCTCGACTTTCTGCTGGTCCAAGACATCTTCCTCACGCCGACTGGCGAGCGGGCCGACGTTGTGCTGCCGGCCACCGCCAGCTGGGCAGAGGGGATGGGGACCGTGACCAGCTCGGAGCGGCGGGTGCAGCGGATGCGCCCGGCTCTGAAGCCGCCTGGCGAGGCCAGAGACGACCTGTGGATCGTCGAGGAGCTGGCGATGCGGCTGAACGCTCCAGGAGGCTGGCGCCACCGCACAGCCGAGGAAACCTGGGACGAGCTGCGCTCGCTCTCGCCGATGCACCGCGGGATGTCGTACGCCCGTCTTGAGGAGCTCGGCGGCATTCAGTGGCCCTGCCCGAGTGAGGGACACCCAGGCTCGCCCTTCCTGCACGGAAGGCTGTGGGAGCGACCGATCAGCGGCATGCGGGCCCCGTTTGTGGTGGCCGACCATGAGCCGACCGCCGAGCAGGTGGACCAGGACTTCCCCTTCATGCTCACCACCGGCCGTCGACTGGCCGCCTTCAATACCGGCGTTCAGACCCGGCACTACGCCGCACCCCGCGGCCACCACGAGACGCTCGAGATGTGCAGCGAGGACATGGAGGCACTCGGGCTGGAACAGGGAGATGTCTGCCGGATCAGCTCCAGGCGCGGTGCCCTCGAGGTGCAGGTGACGCGCAGCCGCAAGGTTCATCCGGGGCTCGTCTTCATGAGCCTGAACCACCCGGACGAGGTCGCCACCAACCTGCTCACCCTGGACGCCACCGACCCGGTGGCGGGCACGGCCGAGTTCAAGGCGACCGCCGTCCAGATCGAGCGGGTGCGTGCAGCCGTGCCGGTCGGGCACGCCATCAGAGAGGCGGTTGACAGTCACCATGCCTGAACCGGGCCGCGAGATCATGGACCGAGTCGGAGCGTTGATCGACGAGACCGGATGCGAACGCACCCAGCTGCTGGAGGTCCTGCACCGGGTGCAGGCGGAGTTCCAGCACATTCCCCGGGCCGCCGCCGAGGCCATCGAGCAGCGGATGAACGTGCCGGTCGCCGACACCTATGGACTGGTCACCTTCTACGACCTTCTGACCGAGCACCCGGTCGGGCGAAGCGTCCTGCGCATCTGCGAGGACGTGCCCTGTTGCCTGCACGGCTCCGACCAGATGGCCGAAGAGGCGGCCAAGAGATTGGGGCCGGAGGGTGAACCTTCTGCCGACGGCGGCGTGTCCTGGACCCGCTGTGCCTGCCTCGGCCTGTGCGACAAGGCACCAGCAGCGCTGTGGCGTGAGCAGCCCTTGGCACCGCTGAAGGTCCACGACATCGAGGGCATCGGTGACAGCCATGCATGAGGCCGTGCTGCTGAGACGGCGGGGGGCCAAGGCAGGCGATCTGAAGTCCTACATCGGCTCCGGCGGTCTTGCAGCGCTTAAGAAGGCCCGGGCGATCGGGCCGGAGGAGACCGTTCGCATCCTGACCGACAGCGGGCTCGTTGGCCGAGGCGGCGCCGCCTTCCCGGCCGGGCGCAAGTGGGAGTCTGTCCGCACCGCCAAGGATCCGATCCGCTACGTTGTGCTGAACACAGACGAGAGCGAGCCGGGGACGTTCAAGGACCGGGTGATGATCGAGTCGGATCCCTTCATGGTGCTGGAGGGTCTTCTGATCGCCTGCTATGCCGTTTCCGCCACCCGTGCCTACATTTACGTGCGGGGAGAGTATCGGCATGTCGCCGAGCTCTTGGCAAAGAGCCTGCGCGAGCTGCAGCAGGCAGGACATCTGGAGGCAGTTGGCCCGAACGGAGCGGCGCTTGAGGTGGAGATCCGCCGCGGTGGCGGTGCCTATATCTGCGGCGAGGAGACCGCCCTCTTCCGCTCGATCGAGGGCTATCGCGGCGAGCCGATGGCGAAGCCGCCCTTCCCGACCGTGGCCGGTCTGTTCCGCAAGCCGACCGTCGTGAACAACGTCGAGACTTTAGCGAACGTGCCGGACATCATCGCCTTCGGGGCAAAGGCGCTGCGCAGCCGGGGAACCGAACGCTCGCCTGGGACCAAGCTGTTCTCCGTCTCCGGGAGCGTGGATCGACCGGACACCTATGAGGTGCCGTTTGGCACGCGGCTGAGCGACCTGTTGGAGCTGGCAGGCGGCGGCAAGGACCTGCAGGCGGTCCTGATGGGCGGGGCGGCCGGGACCTTCGTCTTCCCCAAGGACTTCGATCTGTCGCTCAGCTACGAGGGCGTGGCGGAACGCCACACGACGCTCGGGTCCGGCGCCGTCATCGCCTTTGACCGCGAGACCAATCTGTGGCAGGTGGCAGAGCGCCTGGGCCGCTTTTTCGCCCACGAGTCCTGCGGACAGTGCGTGCCCTGCCGGGTCGGCACCCGGCGGCAGCACGAGATGCTGCAGGCGCTGGCAGAGGGCCATGGGCGAGGCGACGAGCGGGGGCTTCTGACCCGGCTCAGCCAGGTGATGACCGACGCCTCCATCTGCGGCCTCGGCCAGACGGCAGCCACAGCGGTGCGCAGCCTGCTGGAGGCCGAGTCTGCTGGTCTGCTCGCCAACTAGGAGGAATGGACATGGCAGAAGGGTTCACGATCCTGATCGATGGCAAGAGGGCCGAGGCCCGGCCGGGAGAGACCATCCTCGATGTGTTGCGCCGAGAGCAGGTGGAGACACCGACCTTGTGCAACCACCAGCACCTGACGCCGGCCAAGACCTGCCGTGCCTGCGTGGTCGAACTCAAGGGCAGCCGGCCGCTGGTGGCGTCGTGCGAACGCAAGGCAGAGCCGGACATGGAGGTGCGAACCGACTCCGAGCGGGTGCAAAATGCCCGCCGCGGCGTCTTCGAGCTCTTGCTCTCTCAGAACGACGTGTCGACCGCCCCGGGACTGGTCAGCCAGGCCGAGCAGCTGGGTGCCGTTCCCGACCGCTACCGCGGCCAAAAGTACGAGCGCGGCTTCTTCGACGACAACAAGCTGTATGTGCGCGACTTCGACAAGTGCATCCTGTGCTACCGCTGCGTTGAGGCCTGCGGCCCGGACGTGCAGAACACGTTTGCCCTGACCGTGGCTGGCCGCGGCTTCACGGCAGGCATCTCGGCCGGCTTCGACGAGACGCTGGTCGATTCAGCCTGCGTGTTCTGCGGCAACTGCGTCGAAGTCTGCCCGACCGGCGCCCTGATGGATCGGCGCGAGCACACCCTGCGCGCACAGGGGCGCTACGACGAAAGCCAGCAGGACGTGGTGCAGACCACCTGCTCCTACTGCGGGGTCGGCTGCCAGCTCGACCTGCACGTCGACCGTCGGCGCAACGAGATCGTGAAGGTGACCAGCCCAGACCAGCACCCGATCACGCTTGGCTTCTTGTGCGTCAAGGGCCGCTATGGGTACAGCTTCCTGGAGGCTGAAGACAAGCCGGAAGAAGCAGTCAAAGGGGCCTAAAGGGCGCCTCGGCGACAGCGAGGCGTCCGCGTGAGTTTTGCTTCTGAAGGGAGGTGAGGCCGGCGCATTGAGCGGTGTCTGAGCGGACTTGGTGGGGTAATGGGACCGGATCCCGGACTTGTCTTCCGCCTTTATGTCACGATGGGAGGGCAACTCGATGGTGCTGGCTCAGTCTCATTTCTGGCCAGTTGCAATCGGCTTCTTTGGTCTCGGTACCGGCTACTTCATCTGGGGCGGCCAGGCCCTGTTCGGCGTCCCGAAGGCCAGCCCCGAGGTCGACAAGACCATGGGCTACTGGGGCGTGTGGATGCCCGGCTTCTTGCAGTTGATCACTGGTGTCTATCTGATGGTCGGACTCAGCTGGTTCCCGGTCTACGCCTATGCCGCTCCGCTGTACATGGCGGCCGTGGCCTTTACGTCGTACGGCACACACTGGCTGGTTCTCGGCCGCAGACGGGCCGAAGGTGCCAGCGCGGCACCAGACGCCTGGATGGCGATCGCCTTCTTCTTCCTGTCCGTCCTCGGCGCCATGGTCTTCAGCGGCGCCGGCGACATCCCGGTGATGATCCTGTTCATCGGCCTGGCTCTCATCTATCTGTTCGAGATCCCGGCCCGTTTCGGTGCCCTGCCGGCCGGCGGGAAGATCGTCGGCCTGATCCAGTTCATCCTCGCCTTCTGGCTGATGTACCTGACCTTCGGCGTGACCCTCAACACCGCCCTCGGCTACCACTGGTGGGTGTAGGGGATCATAACGACCAACTGATTCGTGACGGCAGAGGCTTGGGGACTGCCTCCCCGGCCTCTGCCGGACCGGGTGCCGTATCGCTCCGGGTCCTGCGGCGAGCGGCAGAAGCCGGACACTCTTGAGTCTGGTCTGTTGACAGGCCGCATCTTGCTGTGACTATGATCTCGCCATAGCGTGAACGCCATGATCGGGGCGAGTACCCCTGTGGCCACCCTCAGAGAGCCGGCGCTCGGTGTGAAGCCGGTGGGCAGAACAGGGCGAATGGACCCGGGAGCAGCGATCCGACCGGTCTGTGTGATCGGAAGGCGTCGTCGGCCACCTCCGCCGATATCGGGAGGCGGGTATCGGTCATTTCCCTGACCCGTACCCAGTGAGATGGGTCTTCGGACTCAACAAGGGTGGCACCGCGAAAGCACACTTTCGCCCCTCTGGGGCGGAGGTGTTTTTTTGTGGCTGATCCCGGTTTAAGGAGGCGTGGGCGTGCCAGAGCAGCTGGAGTCAGAGCGGGGTCTCCTATTCGGGTCCGAGCTGGTGGCGCTGAGTGACGAGCGGCCGGCGGACGAGGAAACCCCGATTGGGCTGTTTCGAACCCTGGGCGAGAGCGCTCCCGCCTTCCTGCTGGAGAGCGTGCCTGGCGGCGAGGG
This sequence comes from Bacillota bacterium, assembly GCA_021827745.1. Lineage (GTDB taxonomy): Bacteria > Bacillota > Sulfobacillia > JAJZYS01 > JAJZLH01 > JAJZLH01. The sequence goes on from JAKAUI010000029.1 coordinate 18,333, forward strand.
CCTCGGCCGGCACTCGTTGTTCGGAAGCGGTTCCCTGCTGCGGCTCACCTCGCATCAGGGCCGGCTGCGGCTGAGCCGAGAGCGCCAGGCCGTCGACGCCGGACCCGATTTGATCGGCGTCCTGCGCCGGCTGATGGCTGAGCTCGAGCCCCTGGCGGGCAGCGGTCCGGGTGGGGCGCTTCCCGCCGGGCTGGTCGGCTACATCGGATACGACGCTGTCCAGCGCTTCGAGCAGGTGTCACTCAGGCCCTCGGCTGAGACGATGCCGGAGGTCGACCTGTTCGCTCCCAGCCTGATCTATCGCTATGACCACCGCCACCAGATGCTGCGGGCGACCGTGATCGGGCCCGCAGCCGAGCGGACGGCGCTTGAAGGCCAGCTGAAGGCCGCCCTGACGCCGACCGCTGTCCCGGCTCAGCCAGAGAGCCCGGCCCGAGCCGTCCGGCTGATCGGCTGCACGCCCAGCCGGGACCAATACATCGAGGCCGTGACCCGAGTCAAGGACGCCATCCGCGAGGGTGAGGTCTTCCAGCTGGTGCTGTCGGTGAAGAGGCGGCTTGCCGGCGTGGGCGATCCCCTGTCCGTCTATCGTCGCCTGAGGCGGGTCAACCCGTCGCCCTACATGTTCTTCCTGAGACTGCCGGAGGCCACGTTGCTCGGTTCGTCTCCCGAGATGCTGGTGTCGGTTTCTGGCCGCCAAGTGGTGGTCCGGCCGATCGCCGGCACCCGGCCCCGGGGGCCGACGCCGGGCATGGACCGGGCCCTGAAAGAGGAGCTGGCGCTGGACGAGAAGGAGCGGGCAGAGCACGTCATGCTGGTCGATTTGGGCAGAAACGACGTCGGCCGGGTCAGCATCCCAGGAACGGTTGTGGTCGATCCCTTGATGGCCATCGAGTCGTACTCGCACGTCCACCACATGGTCAGCCAGGTGACGGGGCAACTCGTCCCCAACCAGGACGCCATCGATGCGCTTGCGGCCACCTTCCCGGCCGGGACCCTGACCGGTGCCCCCAAGGTGCGGGCGATGGAGCTGATCGACGAGATGGAACCGGAGCCGCGCGGCCCCTATGGCGGCGCCGTCGGCTATCTGGCGGCTGGCGGCGACATGGACCTGTGCATCGCCATCCGCATGGCCTGCATCCAGGGCGATCAGGCCACCGTCCAGGCCGGGGCCGGTGTCGTGTGGGACTCGTCGCCGGAGGCGGAGTGGCAGGAGTGCAAGCGAAAGGCCGAGGCCGTCCTGGAGGCGCTCGGCGCCGAGGTGGGAGCATGATCTTGATCGTCGACAACTACGACTCGTTCACCTACAACCTCTACCAGCTGGTGGCTGAGGACGACCCCGACGTCACCGTCTGGCGAAACGACGCCTTCACCCTCGCCGACTTCGACGCCCTCAATCCCAAGGGCGTGATCATCTCGCCGGGGCCAGGCCGGCCAGAGGGTGCCGGGCGCACCTTGGAGCTGATCCGCCATCTGCCTGCCACCACGCCCTTGCTCGGGGTCTGTCTCGGCCACCAGGCGATCGCCCTGGCCTTTGGCGCAGAGGTGCGCCACGCTCCGACCCTGCGCCATGGCAAGACCTCTCAGATCTCGCACGACGGCAGGGGTGTGTACCTCGGCGTTCCCGATCCCTTCACCGCCACCCGATATCACTCGTTGGCGGTGCCGGAGGAGACGCTGTCGGCCGAGCTTGAGCCAACCTCGTGGGCGGACGACGGCGTGCTGATGGGGCTGAGGCACCGGACCAGACCGATCGAGGGCGTCCAGTTCCATCCCGAGTCCTGCCTGACCGATGCCGGCGCGCAACTCGTCCGTAACTTTCTTTGGGGGTATGTGGCGTGATTCAAGAGCAGCTCGCCAAGCTGGTACGGGGTGACGCGCTGAGCGTTGTGGAGGCGGAGGCGGCCATGACGGCGATCATGACCGGGGAGGCGTCTCCGGCCCAGACCGGGGCCTTTCTCGCCGCCCTGGCGACCAAGGGGGAGACGGCCGAGGAGGTGACCGGCTGCGCACGAGCCATGCGCCGCCAGGCGACCACGGCCAGCGTGGGGCGCCGGCCGCTGATCGACACCGCCGGCACCGGCGGCGATGGCTCGCAGACCTTCAACATCTCAACCGCCGTCGCCTTCGTCCTGGCCGGGGCCGGCCTGGCCGTGGCCAAGCATGGGAATCGCTCCGCCACCAGTCGCTGCGGGTCGGCCGACGTGCTGGAGGCGCTCGGCGTCGACGTGCAGCTGGCGCCACAGGACGCAGCCCGAGCCGTGGACGAGGTCGGCATCGGATTTCTGTTCGCGCCGGCCTGGCACGGGGCGATGCGCCATGCCGCCGGTCCGCGCCGGGAGCTCGGCGTGCCCACCGTCTTCAACATGCTCGGGCCGCTGACCAACCCGCTGGGGGCTGAGTTCCAGCTCCTGGGAGTGGCCAGCCGACGGGTGCAGGGCCTGGTGGCGCCCGCCCTGGCGGAGCTGGGAACCAAGCGGTCGGTCGTCGTGCATGGCGAGGGCCCCTTGGACGAGGCCTCGCCGATCGGCACCACCTTCGTGGCCGAAGTGGCCGATGGCAAGATCACCGAGTACACGCTCGAGCCGGAGGACGCCGGCATCGAGCGGACGACGATGCGCGACCTCAAAGGTGGGGACCCGCCCACCAACGCCATCTTGCTCAGAAACGTCTTGGCGGGGGCAGCCGGACCGCACCGTCAGGCCGTGCTGCTCAACACTGCCCTCGGCTTTCGGGCGGCAGGGGTCGAGTCCGACCTGCGGCTTGGCGTGAAGCGGGCCGCCGAGGTGATCGACAGCGGTCGGGCCGTTGCCGCCTTGGAGACCCTGGCCGGGTTCTCCCGGCGGCTTGAGGCCAGAGCGTGAAGGGAATCCTAGAAGATATCCTTACGGCCAAGGCCCGCCGCCCGCCTTATAGCGGTGCGGACCACTCTGACCTGCCGCGCCGCTCGCTCTTGGGAGCGATCAGGGCCAGCTCCGATCTGGCGGTGATCGCAGAGTTCAAGCGCCGCTCGCCGTCGGGCGGAGATCTTAAGCTTGGCGCCGACGCCCTCGACACGGCGAGCGCCTATCAGGCGGCTGGGGCGGCGGCCCTGTCCATCCTGACCGAGCCGGATTTCTTCTTAGGCGCCCCGGCCGATCTGGCCCAGGTGCGCCTGGCCAGTCCGCTGCCAGTCCTGCGCAAGGACTTTCTGGTCGGCGAGTCGGACATTTGGGAGAGCCGGGCGATGGGGGCAGACGCCGTCTTGCTGATCGTTAGGCTCCTCGGCGAACGTCTGGGTCGGCTGCTTTCTGTGAGCCAGGAGGCTGGGCTGGAGGCGCTGGTTGAGGTCCACGATGCCACTGAGGTCAAGGCGGCACTGGCCGCCGGGGCCCAGATGGTTGGCATCAACAATCGGGACCTCGACACCTTGAACACCGACCTGGGCGTGAGCACAAGGCTCGCCCCCTTGGTCCGGGGGCAGGCCACGGTGGTCAGCGAGAGCGGGCTCGGCCAGCGCAGCCAGTGCCTTGAGCTGAAGGACCTGGGAGTGGACGCCTTCTTGATCGGAGAGACCCTGCTCAGAGGGGGCTCTGCCGCCATCTTCGGCACGGCGCGGCCGTCATGACCTGGGTCAAGATCTGCGGCATCTCGGATCAGGTTGCGCTGGAGGCAGCGCTCACGGCCGGTGCAGACGCCGTCGGCTTTGTCTTCCACCGGCCAAGCCGCCGCTACGTGCCGCCTGAGCGGGCCGCTGTCTTGGCCGACCAGGCTGCAGGGCGGGCGCTTCGGGTCGGGGTGGTCGTGGACCAGGGACGAAGGGCCGTGGACGACATCCTGACCACGGTCGCCCTAGACGCCCTGCAGTGGGCGGGCGGAGAGATCCCGAAGTGGGCCAAAGAGCTGGGGCAGCTGCAGCACATCGGCGTCATTCGGCTGCAGGACCATGCCTCCTGGCCCCTTAGGCTGCCAGAAGCCTGGGCCTACCTGCTGGACGCCTGGGGTCCGGCCGGGAGCTTCGGCGGCCTTGGCGAGCGGGCCCACTGGAGCCCACCGCCGGCGGAAGCCAAAGTCAACCGACTGATCCTGGCCGGTGGGCTCGGCCCCCGGACGGTGCGAGCGGCCATCCGCCGGATGAAGCCCTTTGGGGTCGACGTCTCGAGCGGCGTCGAGTCAGACGGTGTCAAGGACCCGGCCAAAATCCGCTCGTTCGTAAAGGCGGCGAAGCACGATGCCCACTGAGCCAGACGCAGGCGGCCACTTCGGCGAGTTTGGCGGTCGCTTTGTGCCGGAGACCCTGATACCGGCACTGGACCAGCTGCAGGCGGCGTTTTCTGAGGCGATGGCAGACTCGACCTTCTTAGCCGAGCTGGAGTACTGGAATCGTACCTACACCGGCCGACCGTCGCTGCTCTACCACGCGCGGGCGCTCACTGAGCGCATCGGCGGCGCCGAAATCTACCTGAAGCGCGAAGACCTCAACCACACAGGCGCCCACAAGATCAACAACACCATCGGCCAGGCCCTGCTCACCCGGCGCATGGGCAAGCACAAGCTGATCGCCGAGACCGGTGCCGGCCAGCATGGCGTGGCGACGGCCACCGTGGCCGCTCTGTTCCAGATGGAGTGCGAGGTGTTCATGGGGGCGGAAGACGTCCGCCGTCAGTCCTTGAACGTGCGCCGGATGGAACTGCTCGGGACGCGGGTGACTGCGGTCGAGAGCGGATCTCGAACGCTCAAAGACGCCATCAACGAGGCACTCAGGGCGTGGGTGGCGTCGGTCGGCGACACCCATTATGTGATCGGCTCGGTGATGGGACCGCACCCATTCCCGAAGATGGTGCGCACCTTTCAGTCGGTGATCGGCCAAGAGGCGCGCAGCCAGATCCTAGAGATGACTGGCCGGCTGCCGGACCTCTTGGTGGCGGCGGTCGGGGGAGGGTCCAACGCCGCCGGACTGTTTCACCCCTTCTTGGACGATGCGGTGGCCATGGTCGGGGTGGAGGCGGCCGGCGAGGGGCTGGACGCCCGTCATGCTGCCACGCTCAGCCGGGGCCGGCCCGGCGTGCTGCACGGAGCCCGGAGCTATGTGCTGCAAGACGAGGAGGGGCAGATCCTAGAGGCGCACTCCTTGTCGGCCGGGCTCGACTACCCGGGGGTGGGGCCCGAGCACAGCCTGTGGAAGGAGAGCGGCCGGGTCCGCTATGCGAGCTGCACCGATCAGCAGGCGGTGAGCGCCCTGATCCAGCTCAGCCAGACCGAGGGCGTGCTCTGCGCCCTGGAAAGCGCCCATGCCGTGGCCGAGGCGATCGAGCAGGCGAGACGGCTTGGCCCCAAAAAGACGATCGTCGTCTGTCTCAGCGGCCGCGGGGACAAGGACGTGGAAGAGCTGAACCGCTATCTGGAGGCACATAGAGATGGCCAGATCTGAGATCGGCTCCGTCTTCGCCAGGGCGGCGGCCGACCAGCGGCTGGCCGTGATGCCCTTCTTGGTCGCCGGCGACCCCAGCATCGAGGAGACGGTCCGTCTGGCCGAGGCCTGCGCCGCCGGCGGCGCCGATCTGATCGAGATCGGCTGGCCCTTTTCCGACCCGATCGCCGACGGGCCGACCATCCAGGCGGCCTCGAAGCGGGCGCTCGACCGCCAGGTCGGCCGGGCCGAGGTGCTCGAGGTGCTGACCCAGGTCCGCAGGCGCACCGGCCTGCCGGTGCTGCTCTTGTCCTACCTGAACGTGCTTCTGTCGATGAACGATCTGGGTCCGCTGAAGGCGGCCGGCGTCTGTGGCCTGATCATTCCCGACCTCGCCCTGGATGAGCCAGCGGCGATCCGAGTCCGGGCCAGAGCGCTCGACCTTCCCGTGATTCCCTTTGCCGCCCCTACCAGCACCGACCAGCGCCTGTCTGAAATTGGGCGGACGATCGATCCCGATGCCTTCGTCTACTGCGTCTCCCTGCTCGGCGTGACCGGCCAAAGACAAGCGGTCTCCCAAGCGGCGCTGGGACTTCTGCAACGAGCCAGAGAGCGCATCGCGGCGCCCCTGGCGGTTGGATTCGGCATCAGCGGGCCAGACGCCGTCAGCGCCGTCTCCCGGCATGCCGACGGCGTGATCGTGGGCTCGGCCCTGATCGACCTCGTTCAGCGCCAGGGCAGGAAGGCAGCGGTCGCCGTGGAGCGTTTTGTGGCCGATCTCGTTCATGCCGGCCACAGATGATGCATGATAGGGCTGTGGGCGATGAATGGACATTCATTCTGAGACGAGGGGTGAGCACATGAGCCGTGAGCTGATCGTGGTGATGCGGGAAGAGGCATTGCCTCAGGAGGTCGAGGCGGTGCTCGAGCGCATCCGCCTGGACGGGTTCCAGCTGCACACGACCATGGTCGGGGAGCGGCTTTTGATCTCCGTGCTGGCCGAAGGAGACAGCGCCCAGCTGGAACAGATGCTGCCGCAGATGGACGGCGTCGTGCGCGCCCTGCCGGTGCAGTCTCCCTACAAGCTGGTGGCCAAGGAGGCCTCAGACCGCCCGTCGGCGGTTCCGATCGGTCCGACCGCTCTGATCGGAGACGGCCATTTCGGAGTGATCGCCGGCCCCTGCGCCGTCGAGGACCCAGACCAGCTCTTTGCGGCCGCCCGGGCAGTGCGCGAGGCCGGCGCGGTGGCGATGCGGGGCGGAGCCTACAAGCCGCGCAGCAGCCCGTACAGCTTCCAAGGGCTTGGCCCGGAGGGCCTGCGCCTGTTGGCCGAGGCCAAGGCCCGCACCGGGCTCGCCATCGTCACCGAGGTGCTCGACCCGCGCCATGTGGAAGCGGTCTCTGCCGTGGCCGACGTGCTGCAGGTCGGGGCCCGCAACATGCAAAACTTCGCCCTCTTGCGCGAGGTCGGCCAGGGCTCGCGGCCGGTCATGCTCAAGCGGGGCATGAACGCCACCTACGAGGAGTGGCTGATGGCCGCCGAGTACATTCTTGCCTCCGGAAACCCGAACGTGATGCTGTGCGAGCGGGGCGTGCGCAGCTTCGAGACCTACACCAGAAACCTGTTTGACGTGGCGGCCATCCCAGCCGTGCACGAGCTGTCCCACCTGCCGGTGATCGCCGACCCCAGCCACGGCAGCGGCCGCTGGCGGATGGTCGAGCCGCTGGCCCTGGCGGCGGTGGCGGCAGGCGCCGATGGACTGCTGGTCGAGGTGCACCCAAATCCGGCACGCGCCCTCTCAGACGGGGCCCAGTCCCTCACGCCCGACCACTTCAGTCGGCTGATGACCGCTGTCACAGCGCTCCGCCGGGCCCTAATCGGGCAAGAGACCATAGCGCCGAAGGCATGATCAAGATCGCGCCAACGCCGCCGATCTCCTTCTCAGGCGAGGTGCCGGGCGACAAGTCGATCTCGCACCGGGCGCTGATCTTGTCAGCACTGGCCAGCGGGGAGAGCGTGATCGAAGGGCTTTTGCACTCGGCTGACACCGATGCGACCTGGGCCTGCCTTTTGGCCCTGGGAGCCGGTCTGGAGGAGGACTCCCCGGGGAGGGTGCGGGTCACCGGAGTGGCGAGCCATCTGACGAGCCCGAAGGGCACCCTCGAGGCCGCCAACTCGGGCACCACCGCCCGTCTCCTGCTCGGTGTCCTGGCTCAAGCCGGGCTTTATGCCTCCTTGGACGGCGACGAGTCGCTGCGCCTCCGGCCGATGCGTCGGGTGATGGAGCCGCTTGGCCAGATGGGGGCCCGGATCACGGCACTGGCCAGAGACGGTCGGCTGCCCTTGAAGATTCAACCGGCCGCCCTGCACGGCGCCGATCTGCAAACGGACGTAGCGTCTGCCCAGGTCAAGTCGGCGCTGCTTTTGGCCGCACTGGGCGCCGAGGGGCCAACCGCGGTGGACCTGCCCCGTCCCAGCCGCGATCACACCGAGCGGATGCTTCGCCACTTTGGTGTCACGGTCACGTCCGCAGTAGACGGCGCCGGTCATGAGCTGGTGGCGCTCACGGGGCCGCAGACTCTTCTTGCCGACGGGGCGATTGTCGTGCCGGGAGATCCCTCCACCGCCGCCTTCCTGTGGGCGGCAGCGGCCGTCACCGGTGGCAGGGCCGAGGTGCACGGCGTGTGCCTCAACGAACGCCGGATCGGGTTCTTGCGCCTGCTTGCCGACATGGGGGTGACGGTGGAGATCAGCGCCGATCAGATCGGCCTGGAACCGGTCGGCCGGGTGGTGGTGTCCGGGCGTCCGACCCGCCATGGGGAGGTGTCTCGGGCTGACGTGGTCGACCTGATCGACGAGTTGCCGCTTTTGGCCTGCGTGATGGCGATTGCCCCAGGCGTCAGCCGGGTGGAGGGGGCCGAGGAGCTGAGGGTCAAGGAGTCCGACCGCATCGCGGCCATGGGCCAGGGACTGCGCGCCCTGGGCGTGGCCTGCGCCGAGTCGCCCGGAGGCTGGCGGATCGAGGGCGGGCGAAGGATCGGGTCGGCGGAGCTCGATCCGTGCGGCGACCATCGGGTGGCGATGGCGCTTTCGGTTCTGGCCATGGCCGGGGCAAAGGAGAGCACGCTCTTGGGCGATCGGCTGTGGGAGGTGTCCTACCCGACCTTTGTTGAGCAGATGCAGCTGGCCGGAGGTCGCCTGCAGGAGGCCTGAGTGCGAGCCGGTGCTATGCTTAGGGAAAGGGGCGAGATCAATGGCGCTGGCCCGCTGGCTGGAGAAGGGGCGAAGCCGCTGGGCCAGGCCGTGGCGCCAGGCGCATCTTTGGACCATCCTGCTCACCTTGGCCGCTGCGCTGAGCGGCATTGTCATCACCTGGTCCGTGACCCACGCCCACCTGATCGGCCAGCTGATGGCGATCCGGGTCTGGCACTCGGCCCTTGGCCTCATGGTCGGCGGGCTGCTCCTGGGCGGTGCCACCGTCACCTTTCCCTACCGGAGAAACCTGCTCGACTGGATGCCGCTTGCCATCTTGATGGTGGTGCTGGGCTTGAGCGGCGCCCTCTTGCTCTATCCGGCCTATAGTCCGAGTTGGCTCGCGGCCCTGGCGCTCCCGGCCCATCTGGTGGCCAGCTGGGCGCTTTTGGCATGGCTGGCGCTGCACGCCGCCCGCAAGATGGGCTGGCGCACCCCGTTCGAAGGTGCGGCCAAGGCCGAGCGGCGAGCGTTTCTGATCAGCGGCGCCAAGACCGTGGGCGGCGCCGTGGCGGCGGTTTTGGTCGGATCCTCCTTGTGGCGCCTGGTCTCAGGAAACGCCCAAGCGGCCCCAGCCGGCAACTGGCAGATCTACTCCATCACCGGCACCTTCCCGGATGTGTCGACGGCGGCCTATCGGCTCACCGTTTCCGGCCTGGTGGCGGCGCCGCACACCTATCGCTTTCAGGAGCTGTTGGCAGTAGGGCCGATCCGGCGCCAGGAGCCGTTTCATTGCGTCACCGGCTGGGTGGTGAGTGGGGTGCAGTGGCAAGGAGTGAGCCTGGAGCGGCTCTTGGCCGACGTCAGGCCCCTCGCCTCTGCCCGCTACATCGTGTTCTTGTCGGCTGACGGGACCTACGTCGACAGCCTCTCTCTCTCGGAATTGAAGGCCTCCGGCGCCTTTTTGGCCACCGCCATGGACGGCGGTCTGGTGCCGATCGTCCACGGCGGCCCGGTGCGGCTCGTGGTGCCGGCCATGTACGGCTACAAGTCGGTGAAGTGGGTGAAGGAGATCCGGCTTGCCACCGCTCGGCCGCTTGGCACCTGGGAGTCGTACGGGTACCCTGCAGAAGCGTGGATCAGCTGATCTAAGGCGGTGGAAGGATGGATCCGGATACCAGGAAGTATTGGCGCGAACAGGCGAGACAGAGCCGCAAACAGGCTGGGAGGCCGATTGGCGGCGGGTTTGGCGGGTATCCGGTGACCGTCGGCCTGATCGTGGCCAACGTCGTGATGATGCTGATCGGCGGCGGCGTGCTGCGGCTGCTTCTGGCCATCCCGGCAGTCGGCCTCTACCTGTTCGACCTCGCCACGGCCATCACCCCGGCCGGCCTGCTCGGGCTCGTGTTCAGCGGGATCTTCATCTGGCTGGTCGGCAGCCAGGTGGAACTCTTGGATCAACCCTGGAAATACCTGGTCATCTTCTTCGTCGCCGGCGGATTCGGCACCCTAGTGGCACAGACGATCGGCGGCTATCCGATCGCCTCCACCTTCGCCCCTTTCGCCCTGGCCGGCATCCTGGCCCACACCATGAGCGGCCGGGGCATGCAGTTCAGCATGTCTAGCCCGCTCGGCTGGCTGGCCGGGCTGCTCGTCTTGAACATCGTTCTGTCCGGATTCAACCCAGTGGTGATCGGCGGGATGGTCGGCGCTCTGGCCATGGGCTGGGGCCTCGCCCTGGCCCTGCGCTACGGAGAGCGCTAGGGCCGCTCCGGTTCAGGAGCTGAGCCTTGTCCGCCCGCCTGGGGCCTCTGCTGCTTCAGGCGCGGCGCGTAGAAGGTGACATACAGCGTCGCCACCACGGCCACCGCAAAGAGCAGCGGCACGGTCCAGGGGAAGTTGCCGGGCAGGCCGGCGGTGGCGGTGACGGCTCCCAGCGCCAGCACGCCGAACACCGGAATGGAGACCCAGGGGATGACCTTGCCAAAGGGCAGGCGAAAGGCCCGGGCGGCGTCTGGCAGGCGCCGCTTCAGGCCAAGAACGGCCAAGGCGGCCACCACGTACATGATCGCCTCGAGAGACGAGCCGGCGTAGATCAGGACCTGGTAGAGCCGGCTCAGGTAGACGAGAGCGGCCAATACGACCGAGATCGAAAACAGGGCGAACAGGGCGTTCGACGGGACAAAGCGCTGATTGAGCCGGCCAAACCAGGGCGGAAGCGTCCGCTCTCTGGCCATGGCGTAGAGCAGGCGGCTTGCCGACACGAAGCTTCCGTTGAAGGTGGTGCCGGCCGTGATCACCGTCACGAGCAGCATCCACCAGAAGCCGAAGGCGCCGAAGGCGGCCCTTCCGACCAAGAGCTGAGGCACCAGGCTTGAGCCAAGGGCGCGGTCGCCGAGCAGGTGGGTCATGGCCAGCATGAAGAGCCCGAAGGCGATGGCGATCAGGCCAAGCGCCGTGAACATGCCCCGCGAGATGGCCTTCGTGTCGGCCATCTCTTCGGCCAAAGGCGTCACCCACTCGAAGCCGACAAAGATGAACACGCCGACGGCGACCGCCTCGAAGAGGTTGCCGCGGGGCGAAAACGGCGTGATGAAGGCGTGATGGACATGGACCAGCACCATGATCGAGATCACGGCCAGAGACAGCAAGAGCAGATAGGTGGTCAGATCCTGGACCAGCCCCGCCACCTTCACGCCGCGCAGGTTGGCGACCAGGGTGAGCAGCAGGAAGGCGCAGATCCAGAAAAAGCCGCTGACGCCGGGAATCGCAGCCTGGATGGCCGTGCCGAGCACGAAGCTGTCGGCGGCGATCACGGCCAGGATGGTGGTCAGGTAGACGAGCGTGAAGGTGAGGGAGAAGCGGTCGCCGATGCCCTGCCGGGTCCAGACCCGAATGCCGGCCGCCGACGGCAGCACGCCGTTTAACTCTGAGAAGTTGGCGGCGGAAAGCAGACACAGGACGCCGGCGATGACGAGGGCAATCCAGGCGCCGTCGCCCAACATGTAGCCGGCCACCTGCACAGCAGCCAGAAAGTTGATGGCGGCAAAGGCGAGACCGGCGCTGGTCGAAGTGGCGGTTCGATAGCCGAGCACCCGGCGCAGCGTGGACAATGGAACGCCCCCTCCCGGCGGGCGCTTCCCGCTTCGAACTTGCGATTCCTGCCGCCGCCCTGCGAAGCGCCTATAATGCCAGCGGTGGAGGTGGGGCCGTGAGCATCCTCTCCAAGATCATCATCGGCCTGGTGGTGGTGCTGGCCGTGGCCTGGGTGGTGTCTCTCAGCCGCCCGGCGACCGGTCAGCAGGCGATGGCGCAGGCCCGCGCCGCCGCCACGATTCGCCAGCTGAACGGCCAGCTTTCGGGGCAGCTGGTCAGCTATGCCAGCCCTGGCGTCGCCCGTCGCCCTCTTGCGCCCGGGGCGACCGTGCTGGCCTTCCTCCCTGCGCCCACCTCTGCGGGTGCGAAGGCCATGGCCGCTGAGATCCTAGCGGCGGATCGCGTGAGCCGGGAACTCGCCCAACAGGTGCTGTTCATCGGCATCGACATCGAGCAGCCGACCGTGACTGCAGCTCAAGGAGCCAAGATCTCAGCCCTGCTGGGGCTGGCCAAGATCTCCAACTGGCAGATGGGCAGCGTCAGCGCCTCGGTGCTGGCAAGCTGGCGCACCATGCTCAGGATTCCCTCGTCGGCGCTTAGCTCCGGCTGGCTTCTGATCACGGGGCACACCGGTCAGCTGCACTGGCTTCTGATTGAACCCCCGAAGGCCTCCCTGGTCGACCCATACGCAGAGCTCGACTCCAGCTACGCCCTGGCCGTGGCCCTGCGCTGACCCCGATTGTGATACGCTTTGCCAGGCGCAAAACTTTTTGACACATCAGAGGCGAAGCCGTGAAGCAGCAGTTGGAGGCCGGCCAGCCATCGGCACCATCCGGTAGCCGATCTGGCCTGGGTACCCTGGTCGGCACCTACCTTGAGCTGACCAAGCCGCGCATCGTGCTCCTGTTGCTCGTCACCGGGCTGTGCGCCATGCTGCTGGCAGCCCACGGCTGGCCGAACAGCTGGATCGTGCTCTGGACGATGCTGGGCCTTGGTCTCTCCGCCGGCGGCGCCAACGCCGTCAACATGTGGTATGACCGCGACATCGACCCCCTGATGGAGCGCACGAAGGGCCGGCCGGTGCCCTCCGGCCGTCTGCCGGCAGCACGCGCCCTCGCCTTTGGCGTTTTGGCCGGCGTCGCCTCCACCGTCCTGCTCCTGGCGGCAGACGGCTGGGTGGCGGCGCTGGCCTCTTTGCTCGGCTATCTCTACTACGTCTTCATCTACACCATGTGGCTCAAGCGCAGGACGCCGCAGAACATCGTGATCGGCGGCGCCGCCGGCGCCTTTCCGCCGCTGGTGGGATGGGCGGCCGTCACCGGGCACATCGCCCTGGCGCCCGTACTCTTGTTCTTGATCATCTTCCTCTGGACGCCGCCCCACTTCTGGGCACTCGCCCTGTATCGGCAGGACGACTATCGGCGGGCGTCGATCCCGATGCTGCCTGTGGTGGCAGGAGACCGGACGACCAAGTGGCAGAGTCTGATGTACGCCCTGGCGCTTCTCATCTCATCGTTGCTCCTCTACACCACCGGAACGGTCAGCGCCCTCTACCTGTGGGCGGCAGCCGTCTTGGGCGGCGGCTTCATCGTGGTGTGCGCCCTGCAGCTGTTCGAGCATCCGCCGGACTTTCGCTGGGCCCGGATCACCTTTCGCTATTCCCTGCTCTATCTGGTCGTCTTGTTCACCGCCATGGTGCTGAGTGTCAGGGCCTGACCAAGAGGCATTTGGCCCAGAGCACCTAGAGGCATTGACGATCCGGCTCTGCCGCATCCCATCGGTCACCGCCGGCGCTGGCGAGGCGGCGGTGGTGGCGGCCTTGGCAGAGCACATCCGGCGGGCCGACGTCGCCTCGCGTATCCGCCTGCACACCGTGACGTCCGTCCCCGATCGGCAGAAGAGGCCGAACCTGATCTGCCATCTGCCGGGCACCAGCCAAGAGGCGGTGGTGCTGCTCGGACACGTCGACACGGTGAGCACGGCCGACTACGCGGCGCTGCGATCGCACGCCACCGACCCGCTCGCCCTCACCGAGCGCATCGGCCAGGGGGCGATGGGCCCGGCCATGGCGGAACTGGCCAACAGCGGGCAGTGGCTCTTTGGCCGCGGTGTGCTCGACATGAAGAGCGGCCTGGCCGTCGCGGCAGGCGTCCTCCTGCAGAGAGCGCGGGAGCGGGCGACAGGCCCGCACCTTCTCTTCTGCGCTGTGGCAGACGAAGAGGCGACATCGTGCGGGGCGAGGACGGTCGGACCGTGGGTCGGGCGATTTCTGAAAGAACAGGGCCTGCATCTGGCCGGCGTGATCAAGACCGACTTCACGGCCAACACGGAGCCCGGCCAGCCCCGGCGCATCTACACCGGAAGCGTGGGCAAGCTCCTGCTCGGGGTGTCGGTGTTCGGCATCCCGTCCCACGCCGGGGAGCCAGAGGCCGGCCTTGATCCCAACCGGCTTATGGCCGAGATCACGTCCGCTCTGACCTACCGGACAGACCTGGCCGACCGCACCGAGGCGGGGGAGACCGCCCCGGTCGTCGTCACGCTGTCCCAATCTGACTACAAGCGCCGCTACGACGTGCAGACCGGGCGCTCTGCCCACGCCCTCTACAACCTGCTGCAGGTGCAGACACCGCCGAGCGAGCGGCTTCAGACCATGGTGGCCGAGATCAGAAGAGCGGTTGAGGCGGCGGTCGCCGAGATCGGCCCACTCAGTCGGGGCGGACCGGTCGATGTCGTGACCTGGGGCGAGCTGTGGCAGGCGGCTTCGCCCAGCGTCAAGCGATCGTGCGAGCGCCAAGGGGCGCGACTCGCCGCCCAGCCGCCCCATCGGCTGAACCGGCTCCTGGTTGAGGGACTGGTGGAAAGGGGCCGTCTTGCGCCTCTGGTCGTCGTCTACCTGGCGGCGGCGCCGATCCCGCGGGTGACCAGCAGCGAGGGATTGGCCGGGCGTCTTTCTGGCCTGCAGGCAGAGGGGCGGCCCATCCTGTTGGCCGGCCACTTTCCCTTCATCTCGGATCTCAGCTTCATGGTCTGCTCGCCGGACCAAGCCGACAGCGCGGTCTGCTCAGACCTGCCCCAGCTCTTCGGCCGCACCCCAAGGCTGCCCGAGCTGCCGTCCGGCGAGGTGATCTTGGCCGGACCGTGCGGCGACGGCGCCCACCGGGCCGACCAGCGCCTGGATCGTGCCTATACCTTCTCGGTGCTGCCGGGCTTGGTCGACGCCCTGGTCGATCGCCTGGCGGCCGTAGGCAGCTGACCGTCCTCATGCCAGACGCCCCCTTCGGCCGTCAGTTCCTGCTTCCAGATCGGCAGGCGGGTCTTGATCTCTTCGACCACCTGCGAGCAGGCGCTGAAGGCAGCCTGACGGTGCGGGGAGGAGACGGCCACGATCAGTGACGCCTCGCCGATCAGAAGCTCTCCGATGCGGTGGCGAGCGGCGATGCGCAAGGTGCCGTCCTTCGCTTCTGCTTCGGCCACAATCTCGGACAGGACCCGCTCCGCCATCTGGGCGTAGGCATGGTAGCGGACGGCCGCCGTCTTCGTGCCCAAAAACTCATCGCGCACCACCCCGACGAAGAGGGCGATGGCCCCGGCTCCGGGTCGGGCCACTGCCGCAATCAGCTGGCCAGGATCGAGCGGTTCGGTCGTGATCCGGGGTGCGCCGCCCGACACCGGCGGCAAGACCGCCACCTCATCCCCGTCTTGCAGCGGGGTGGAGTCGTCGGCCCAGTCCTGGTTGCGGGCCAGGCCGAACTGGGCAAACGGGGCCCCGTAGCGCTCGGCGAGCTGCTGGCGAACGGTGGCCAGGGTGGCCCCCTCCGCAGTCTCCCACTCGGTCTCGCTCTGCCCAGCCAGCTGGGCGGCCTGGGCGAAGAACAACAGGCGAAGACGCACATGGACACCCCCCCAAGATGCGTCCATTGTAGCGGTTGGCAGAGTCGCTGGGGTTGCAGGCGGCGCACCGCCATTGCTCCGGCCCGCACAGGACGGATTAGACGCCAGCCAGGAAAACCGCCGCTGCGTCCCCAGGGCCAGACGAAGCGGGGTGGGCCGTTGGGCCAAGATGACATAAACGGTCCTAGGACGGGACCTCCGACCCGGCCTGAGGTTCGGGGTTTGCGGCCAGGGTCAGGGTCAGCGGCGGCTGCATCAGATCCAGCATCAGGATGGTGGCGATCGGGAAGATGATGCAGGTGGTGGCTGCGATCACGCCGGTGTCGTTGAACATCAGCCCGACGACTGAGCCGACGATGGCCCCGATGAATCCAGAGCCAAGGTACTTGTACCTGGCCTGGAACTGGCGCGAGGTGCCGACCAGTGCCGTGAGCACCGTGACCAAGATGGCCAGGGCCACCAAGAAGAGGAGCGTCCAGTAGCTGCCCTGGATCAAGGACATGTCGGTGCCGAGCTTGCGGATGATCAGCAAGAACGCCTGCTGCGGGCCACCGGAGACGATCAGCAGGCCGGCCCGTCCGATGTCCGTCCGGCTGGCGGCGCTGTGCAGCGTGATGTCGCCGATCACCAAGAGCAGCAAGAGGGCGATGATCGATCCGCCGATCACCGCCACCTCTTTCAGGCCGACCTTGCGGCCGGTGATCAGGAGGATCAGAACGCCGAAGGCCGCGGTGGCCGTGATCGCCCCGCCGGCCTTGGTGCCGAGGTCGGGGGTGACCATGACGGCGATGATCGCCACGAAGAAGACAATCACGACCGGGATCAGCCAACTCCGGCGGGCCCGGTCGAGCAGGGCGGTGAAGCCGATGCAGGCGGCGCCGATCCAGGCGCCCATGTACTCGTTGCCGATTCCGTAGTAGCGGGCGCCGATCTGCGGATCGTAGCCGAGGGCGGAGTTCTTGATCAGGTGCGCCCCGGTCAGGAGATCGATCAGGAGCACGATCGAGGTCAGGATGCAGGGTGCCCAGATCCGATCGAGGGCGTTTCGGGAGAGATAGACGGTGGCCAGGGTGGCGATGGCGGTGAAGCCGATGATGGCGGTGAAGGAGGCGTCAAGCGACATCGGGTTGGCCAGGGGTGCGAGCAGGATGGCCACCGGCAGATAGAGGACGGAGATCATGGTGGCGTTCAGCAGGGCCTTCAGCCGGGGCCGCGAGCGGCGGCTGAACAACACGTAGCCGATGGCCAATAAGAACACGGCCACGATGTAGTAGACGAGCGTCTTCAGCACCGGCAGGCGCTGGAAGGACTGAAAGGCCAGTTTGCTACCGAGGGCGGACAAAAAGCTGAGCGTGTGGGTGGCCGGAATCGAGAAGGCGGGACGGCCGAAGAAGTCGGTCGGCACGTGGACGCCGAGGAACTGCAAGATGGTCGGCGCCACGTCGACATTGCTGACGATCCCGTAGCGGTGGGTGGTGCCGGACGACAAGACGCCAGGCTGGTAGCCGGGTGCCACCACCAGGAGCGGGGTCAGCGACTCGTGCTCGGTCACTGCCAGATCGGACGGGGCGGCCGAGACCACGACGATCATCGTATTCTGTCGGTTGACATAAGGAAGCAGTTCGCCCATGAACGTGTCGAAGTGGTGCAGGGAGAAGGCGGTGGCGGCATTGGCCACGGCCGAGGAGACGGCGAAGTGCCGCCACAGGTTGGCCCGCACGGTGTCTCCGTAGTCGACCACGGTCATGGTGGTGGTGGGGTAGGCGGCCAAGACGTCCTGCAGCAGCAGCTGATTGTTGAGGGCGATGCCGAAGGGGGCGCCGGTGTACGCATGAAGCAGGTTGTCGCCGACGTTGCCGCGGGTGGCGATGCCTTGAGAATTCTCGGCGACCAAGGCGCCGGAGCGGTCGAAGACCCACTGGTCCGCGGTCAAGGAGAACGGCTGGTCGGCGTTTCCGAAGATGGCCGTCGTGCCGCCTGCCGCCATGATCTGCTGGGCCAGGGCGCCCATGGTGAAGGTATAGGGGTTGCCGGCGTTCAGGGTCTGGTTCTGTCCGGCGTCCAGCGACACAACGGAGCCTGTAGGCGGCAGGTGGCCGAACTCAGCCAGATACAGGCTGGCCACCGACAGACCGTGGTAGGTGCCGCTCGCATCCAGGCTCAGCTCCGGCCCGACCGTCTTCATGTGGGCGCTCGTGGCCAGGGTGAGCAGGCCGTTTGGCGGCACGCTCTGGCCGGAGGTGTTGGAGTTCATCAGCCCGAGCGACCCCTGGGCGACCAGAGAGCGCAGGACGGGCAGATTGGTGAACGCCCAGTTCTGGATCGAGGTGTCGTTGACCAGGACGACGATCACATGCCGGGTGGGCGGCGCAGCGGCCGCGGCTTGGCGGGGAACAAAGCCAGCCAGCATCACGGTGGACACAGCCAGCAGGCCAAGGCGCCACAGCAGCTTCTTCAGAATCAGCCCTCCCCAGCGATCTAAGGGACAGGGTCATTATAGGCAAACGAAGCGGCCCAGTCGCCCCATTGGGCCCACAGGCGGAAGGAGGCGCCCGTTTCGGTGGGGAAGGGACCCGCATGGAGACGGCGGAGAAAGACGGGCGGGCGCTGTTCTTGTCGGCGACGATGGGCGCAGGTCACCAGCGGGCGGCCGAGGCGCTGGCCGAGGCCTTCCGGCGACTGGCGCCTGCTGTGGCGACAGACGAGATCGACTTCTTCGAGCAGCTCAGCCCGGCCATGAACAACCTGATCCGCTGGATGTACATCGTGAGCGTCCGGCACCTGCCGCAGGTGTGGAACACGTTTTATACAGGCACCAGCCGGGTGCGGCCGAACTCTGCCGTGCAGGCGTTCTTGAACAGCCTGGGGCGCGAGAAGCTTCTTGTCACGGTGCAAAAGGCCCATCCCAAGGTGCTGATCAACACCTTTCCCACTCCAGCCGGCGTCGTCTCCAGCCTGCGCCTCGCCGGTCGGCTGGACACGCCCAATGTGTCTGTCGTCACCGACCACACGGTGCACAGCCAGTGGATCCACCCGAACGTGGATCGCTACTACGTGGGATCGGAGATGGTGCGCCAAGGCATGGTCGCCCGCGGCGTCCCGGCCGATCGCATCCTGGCCACCGGCATTCCGGTCCACCCGTCTTTTGCCGATCCGGTCGATGCCAAGAGTGTCCGAGAGCGCCTCGGTGTCGGCAGCGATCCGGTGGTCGTTCTGATGGCCGGCGCCTACGGCATGATCGGCGGCTTCGCCGAGATCATCGACCAGATCGTGACCAGAGGACCCAAGGTCACCTACCTCGCCCTTGCCGGCCATGACCAGGCCTTGGCTGAGTCCCTCAAGGAGGTGGCGTCCCGGGCACCGAATCGGTTGGTGGTCCAGGGATACCTCGAGGAAACCTGGGACGTGATGCGCATTGCCGACATTCTGGTGAGCAAGGCCGGCGGGCTGACCACCTCGGAGGCGATGGCCTGCGGCTTGCCGATGGCCATCTTCCGCCCGATTCCGGGGCAAGAGATGGCCAATGTCCGACTGGTAGTAGATGAGGGGGCCGGTTTTTGGGCGACGACAGTCGACGCACTGGTGGACGGGCTTCACCGCTTCTTTCGAGCGGCGGAGGAGCGGGCGCAGATGCAACAGGCGGCGAGCCGGGTGGGTCGACCGCAGGCGGCCAGGGACATCGTCCAGGATCTGCTGGCCAGATACTTCTAGCCCTTCCCGTCCTGCTCTTGTTCCTGTCCGAGTTCGTCCGGGCCACAGTCCTGGTCAGCCTTTTGCCGGACCTGGTCACGGTGTCCTTCGGCCTGCCGCTGTCGATCGCCGCCTTTGCCATCTCGGCCCACTACCTGATGGACACCTTCGGACGCTCGCCGTCTGGCTGGCTGGTCGACCGCTTCGGCGCCAGGGCGGTGACCGGCACGGGCACCCTGATCTCGCTCTTTGCCCTGTTCATGGTCAGCCGCTCCACCGTCACCTCTCCCTTGTGGCTGTTTTTGGCCGTGTACGGCATCGGCACCTCGCCGCTTTGGCCGTCTGTGATCACGACCGCCACCCGCGGCCGCGAACAGCGGCGGGGCGGGGTGATCGGCGGCATCTTCGCCATCTGGATCGTGGCGATCGGGGTCGGCCCGGTCTTGATGAACTTCCTCTTGCCGGCTCACCTCAAGACCGGATTGATGATCATCCTGGCGGTGCAGTCCGTCGCCTTCCTGCTCGCCCTCTTGCTGCCGGCCCGGGCCGACCATCTCGGCGTGCCGCTGCCCAGCCTGGCCGTGTGGCGGCAGGTCGGCAAGGTGTCCGTGCTCTTCCCGGGCATGTTCGCCCAGACCATGACCATCGGCATCCTCTTGCCGGAGCTGAACCTGTTCTTGCACAACGTGCTGAATCTGATCGGCTTTCGCTACGGCGAGATGCTGGCGGTGGGCGGCGGGCTGGCCGTGCTGCTGATGGTGCCGCTCGGCCGTCTGGCCGATCGGGCCGGCGTCCGCCGGCCGCTCGTGATCGGCTTTGGCCTAGCAGCCGTTGGCCTGGTGCTCTTGGGCCAGGCCCGCCAGTTCTGGCCGGCAGCCCTCTTGGCGGCCTTGATCGGGGTCGCCTACGCCCTGATTCTGCCAGCCTGGAACACGCTGCTGGCCAGCACCGTGCACCCCAGGGCGGAGGCCTCGCTCTGGGGCGTGTTCATGACGGTCGAGGGCCTAGGACTGACCGTCGGTCCGGTACTGGGCGCCGCTGCCTGGGGCCTGATGAAGCCGGAGGGGCCGTTTTTGCTGGCGGCCATCATCCTGGCCGTGATGTGCGTCTTCTACGCCATCTACCCGCTGGAGCGGCTGAAGCTGAGGGATGAGACGTGAACGTGGTGCTCGGTGTCCTGGAGTGGATCGTGGTGCTGGCCGTGGTCTACGTCGTCCTGCCGGAGCTCTTGGGCCACTACCTGGGCGTGGGGGCGGTGCACTCGGTGAAGACCGAGCGCCCCGAGCTGGCCCTCACCTTTGACGACGGCCCGGGGCCGCTCACGACCCAGATCCTCGACCTTTTAGCCCAGGCCGATGCCAAGGCCACCTTCTTCATGGTCGGCCGCCAGGCCGAGCGCTATCCGGATGTGGTCCGCCAGGTGCACGCCGGCGGCCATGAGGTCGCCAATCACTCGGAGACCCATCTCGGGCTGTGGTGGACCGGCCCGGTGGCCACCCTTCGCCAGTTCGAACAGGCGGCGGCGGTCTTGGCCAGCAACACCCACCAGCGGCCGCACCATCTGCGCCCCCCCTGGGGCCAGTTCAACCTGGCCTTGTGGTCCGCCGCCAGCCGGCTGGAGCACCGGGTGGTGCTGTGGTCGGTGAACGCCTTCGACTGGCGGCAGAAGGACACGCCAGAGGCCATCGCCGCCCGCCTTGTGCGGGCCAGACCCGGCGCCATCATCCTGCTGCACGACGCCGGCGGCGACGGCCGCCACAGGACCCTGGCGGCGCTCAAGATCGCCCTGCCCGAACTGCGTGCCAAGGGCATCCGGCTGGTCACGGTGGAGCGGCTGATCGCAAGAGGCGTCCCCAGCGTGCCGCTCAGAATGCGGATCTGGGACGTGTGGGAGGCGATCTACGACCGTCTCTACAAGGTAGACCCCTTAGGCGAGGACTCCATCTTCCGCCTGCAGCGCGGCGTGCTCAAGGAACCGATCGACCAGGCCGATGGCACCCAGCTGAAGGCAGGGACCGTCTACGGCGAGATCCACCTCAAGAACACGGCCCTAAGCCAGCTGGGGGCGATCCGCGGCCTCAGTTCTCTCCGCCACTCGCTGACCACATTGGCCGAGCGACTGAAGACGGAGCGGCGCTGGCAGGACATCGAGGTGTTCTTAGGTACCACCATCCTCGGCCGGCCGGCCGCCAGCCTCGGCTTCACGGTCAGTCCGGTGGCCGATAACCTGGGCGGCTGGTGGGCCAAGACGTACCGCAACTGGCTGATGCTGATCTACCATCCGCGGGGGATGCACCGGGCGGGCAGTCCTGAAAAGATGCAGCTGGTGTTCATCTCGATGAGCCGGCACGTGCTGCTCGAGCGATACGGACATTCGGGAGAGGAAGGGCGGGCGGACGATGACTGAGGATCCAAGACGCCGCCTGCCGTCTGTCACCCGGCTGCTCGAGCTGACCGCGCTGCCGGCCAATCGTCTGACCGTGAGCCTGATCGAGGCCGAACTGGCCCGGGAGCGAGCCGCTCTCAAGGAGAACGCTAAGCCGCACTCCGAGCAGGAGCTGGTCCGGCGCGTTCAGAACGCCGTGGCCCGCTCCGGCCCGGGACTGACCGAGGTGCTGAACGGAACCGGGGTTGTGGTCCACACCAACATCGGGCGCTCGCCGCTCTCCGAACTGGCCGGGTCGATGGCGCTTCGGGCTGCGCTCGGCTACAGCGACCTAGAGTTCGATCTCCTGGGCGGGCGGCGCTCCAGCCGCCAGGACCACCTGCAGTCCCTGCTCACCCTCCTGACCGGCGCCGAGGCGGCGGTGGTGGTGAACAACAACGCCGCCGCCGTCTTCTTGGCCCTGGTCACGCTGGCCCAGGGCCGCCAAGTGGTGATCTCCCGCGGCGAGCTGGTGGAGATCGGCGGCTCGTTTCGGGTCCCGGACATCATGGCGGCCTCTGGAACCGAGCTGGTCGAGGTGGGCACCACCAACCGCACCCGGCTCTCCGACTATGAGCGGGCGATCGGACCGAAGACAGCGGCCCTGCTCAGGGTCCATCCCTCCAACTTCCAGATCCGGGGCTTCACCGAGCGGGCCGACCCGGTGGCTCTGGCCGAGCTGGCGCACGCCAAGGGCCTCGTGATGATCGACGATTTGGGCAGCGGCAGCCTGTGGCCCCTGCCGGGCGAACCCGACGTGGCGAGTCGGGTGCGTCAGGGAGCGGACGTGGTCACCTTCTCCGGAGACAAGCTGCTGGGTGGGCCACAGGCCGGGATCGCGGCCGGGCGCAGGCAGGTGATCGACCAGATGAAGCGCCACCCGCTGTATCGGGCGCTGCGGCCAGACAAGATGACGGTGGCGGCGCTGCGGGCCACCTTATGGCAGACCCTGGTCGAACCGGACAAGATCCCGGTGCGCCAGATGGTGACGGCCGACCCGATCGCGCTCCGCCGCCTGGCCAGACGGCTCTTGGCCCAGCTGAAGCGGCGCGGCGTCAGTGCGTCGCTCAGGGCAAAGGGAGGCGTGGCCGGCGGCGGCAGCCTGCCCGATGTGGAGCTCGCCGGCGTGGCCGTCTCGATCGATCCTGGGGCGAGGTCCGCCGCAGATGTGCAGGCCCGCCTGCGCCAGGGCCCGGTTGCGTTGCTGGTGCAGGTCGAAGATGGCATGATCGTCGTGGACGTCAGATGCCTGCCCGCCAAGCGGATCAGCGAGGTGGCAGACATTCTGGCCGCCTGCCTGTTGCACTGAGGAGGATGGAGCGATGGCCCAGGCGGTGCGCCTGACCACCTTGTCCAACAAGAGCGGCTGAGGGTGCAAGGTGGGTCCGGAGGACCTGCATCGCATCTTGGCCGGCCTCAACTTGAGCTTTGACGAGCCGCGCCTGATCGTCGGTGCCACCGACGATGCTGGAGTCTACGCCATCGACGACGACACCTGGCTGGTGCAGACGGTCGACTTCTTCACTCCGATCGTGGACGACGCATACAGCTACGGCCAGGTGGCGGCTGCCAACAGCCTGTCCGACGTCTTCGCCATGGGCGCTCGGCCGATCACGGCCATGGCCCTGGCCGCCTTTCCGATCGAGGATCTTCCCACGTCGATCCTGCACGACATCATGCAGGGCGGACTGGACAAGGTCAGGGAGGCGGGCGCCGTGCTGCTCGGCGGCCACACGATCGACGACCCGATCCCCAAGTACGGACTCTCCGTCACAGGCGTGGTGCCGGCCCACCAGATCTGGACCAAAGAGGGCGCCAAGCCAGGAGACCAGCTCTATCTGACCAAGCCGATTGGCACCGGTATCCTGGCCAAGGCGACCAAGGACGGACTGATCGATGCCGAGGTGGAGCAGAGCATGGTGGCCTGGATGGCCCAGCTCAACCAGGGAGCGGCCCGGGCGGCTCGGGCCGTCCCTGAGATCCGCTCTGTGACGGACATCACCGGATTTGGCCTGCTCGGCCACGGCCTTGAGATGGCGACCGCCTCCGGCGTCAGGCTGGTGATCGACGCCGGCCGGGTCCCCATCCATCCCACGACCTTCGCCCATGCCAAGGCCGGCGAGGTGCCGGGCGGCAGCTGGGACAACATGCGCCATGTGGCTCCAGAGCTCGATGTGGTCGAGACTATGACCGACGGAGAGATCGTGGTCTACGCCGACGGCGTCACCTCTGGCGGGCTCTTGATCAGCTGTCCGCGAGAGCGCTCGGCCGAGCTGGAGGCGCAGTTCGCGGCCGAAGACGTCCAGTTCTGGCAGATCGGCGAGGTGATGGCCGAAGGTGGCCACCGCCTGACCCTGACCGGAAGGAGCGAGCAGAGCTAGCGGGCCATCGCCCGCCGAATCGGCCCCAGTGCAGGAGGGCCGGAGCGGAGCTGCGGCCGAAGGGTTTCGCCCGGTGCATCAACTTGTGATCTCTTTGGCAGAAAGGCGCCCAGGCGGACCACGGCGGCGCTGGCTGGAGATGGCGTTGACTTAGGTCAGCGTGTAACCGGGCCCGGTGCCGCCTTCTGCCGGCGTGAGCTGGCCCCCCTTGGCGCTGATGGCGCCGCACTGGACGCAGTTGGCGGAGTTGACCCGGACCTCGACCAGGTCGGTCGCGGAGCCATTTTCTGCGATCTCGTACACGCCGGCCGGGCACATCGAGCGCCAGGTCTCGGCGATCTGGCGCGGCACGTTGGTCTGGATCCTGATGTGGCTCGGTTCGTCGTCGCGGGTGTCCGTGCCGGAGAGATAGACAGACGACAGTTTGTCGAAGATGTAGGCGCCGTCTGGCTTGGGATAGCTGTCCTGGCTGTTGCCGACCTCCATCGGGCTTTCGGCGTCTGGGTGGTTGTGCCAGCGCCCGCCCGGGAAGGCGCCGCCTGTGGCCACCATCAAATTGGCGATGGCGCTCCCGGCGTAGAAGCCGCGATCGAAAGGCTGGCGCATGTTGCGGGCGACGTAGAGCTCTTTTGCGACCGCTGACTCGTGAAAGCGCGTCTCGTAGGCCGAGAAGTCGTTGCTGCCGCGTCCCAGCTCCTCGAAGATGGCTTCGGCCGCATAGATGCCGGACAAGATGGCGTAGTGGATGCCCTTTAGCTGCGGCACGTTCACCATCCCCGCCGTGTCCCCGCACAGCACCATGCCCGGTGCCGTCAGCTTGGGAATGGCGAAGTAGCCCCCCTCCGGGATCACCTTGGCGCCCCAGGCCAGGCGCTCGCCGCCTTCCAGGATGCCGCGGGCAAGGGTTGACGTCTTGAACAGCTGGAGGAGGTCGTGGGCAGAGACGGTGGCGTCGGTGTAGCCGAGCCCCAGCACAAAGCCGATCGATACCTTATCCGCACCCATCGGATAGATCCACGACCCGCCGAACTCGCGCCACTTGGCCGAATACCGTAGTGGCCAGCCGAGCGTGTGGATGACCCGGTCGAGCGGCTTTGGGACCTGCCAGACCTCCTTCACCCCCAAAGACCAAGTCTGCGGCTCGCACCCTTCGGCCAGGTCGAACACCTCGATTGCCGCCCGGCCCAGATAGCCCCAGGGCCCGTCGGCCAGGACGGTGGCCTGGGCCACGATGTCGGTGCCCGGCTCGAACCGGCCGGACGACTCTTGGTTGCGGGACCGGCCCTTGTCGCCGGAGCGGACGCCCCGGACCGCACCGTCCGTGACCAGCAGCTGGGCGGCGGCGGTTTCGGTCAGGATGTAGGCCCCAGCCTCCTCTGCTCGGCTGCCCAGCCAGCGGGCGAGTTCGGAGATGCTGACCACATGGTTGCCGTGGTTGCGAAAGGTCGGTGGCGTCGGGCGCAAGGCGAGCTGGGAATTCGGACCGCGCATCCAGTAGACGCTGTCATTGGTCACCGCTCCGTAGGTCGGCCAATCGGACGGATCGAGATCGGGGAAGAGCGCCTTCAGTCCCTCGGGCCGCATCACGGCGCCCGACACCTCATGGCCGCCGCAGGACTTCGCCTTTTCGATCACCGCCACCGGCACCTCACCCAGCCGTCCCATCAGGTCAGGCGCACCTTCTAGCAGCTGGAGCAGGCGGATGGCGCAGGCGAGCCCGGCCGGCCCGCCGCCGACGATGGCGACTCCGACCTCGATGCGGGCATCGGCCGGGTCGAGCGTACGCTTGATGGCGTCTTGGGCGGGGTCTGACGGCGGGGGATAGTGGGCGGGGCTGAGTGCGGTCCGGGGGTGCTCGGATGACATGCCAAAAACGCTCCCCATGGGCTGACTGTGGCCGGGCGGCAGTGAACGCTGGCTCTTACTTCTGCACGGCCAGTGGACCTCCCTATCGTCAGATCGCCTGTTGCGGCTTGGCCCGCAGGCCAGAGGCCGTTTAGTCGCGCCCGGGGTGGGCAGTGCCGAAGGCCTGGACCGGGGGGAGCGGCTCGAACCAGAACCCGTCCCGCCCGCTCAGGCGGTGGCGGGCTCGGGCCGCCAGGTAGGGCAGCACCAGCCTGAGCATGGCCTGATGGCGGGCGTGCCCCGAAAGGCGCGACAGGATCTGGCTGCAGGCCTCAACGCCGCCTGGATCCTTGTCCTGCTCGAAGTAGGTGCGATAGCGCAGCGCCGAGGCGGCCATCACCGTCTGCCAGACCTCGTCTCCCCAGTTCTGATCGACATAGGGGCGCATGTCCGCCATCAGGCGCTGACCTGCCTCAAAGCCGCGCCGCCGAAGCCGCGAGAAGCTGGTGGCCGTGCGGCGGTAGAGCCAGAGCGCCTCGGGATAGAAGAAGACTGGCCCGCGCTGGGCCAGCCGACACCAGAGGTCGCGGTCCTCGATGCCCTCTCGGTCCGGCCGAAAGCCGCCTGCAGCGAGAAGGGCCCGCCGGTCGGCGATCACACCGGTGGGTCCGAGAAAGTAGCCGAGTAGAATCTGGCGAAAGTCGAGCTTCTGGGCTGGCCGCTGCCGGGGCCGGGCGGGGGCGGAAGCTGGCGCCGCCCAGCCAGAGCCGATCATGACCACGGGGTCGGCAGCCGTCAGGGCTGACAGTTGAAGCTCCAACTTGGGTTTGAGCCACACATCGTCTGCATCCAAAAAGGCCACGAGGTCTCCTGTGGCGGCCTCGATGCCGGTGTTGCGAGCGGCCGCCGGCCCGCTCTGCGGCTGCTCGATCAGGCGGACTTTCGGATAGCGGGTGCGGACAAGTTCGGCTGTGTCGTCGGTCGAGCCGTCGTTCACCACCACGATTTCGTCTGGTGGGAGCGATTGGCTGACGGCAGAATCGATCGCCTCGGCGATGGTGGCGGCACCATTGTAAACTGGGATTACGGCGCTGATCCGGCTGGGCATGACATCCTCCCCCTGGCCACCAGGTCGGCACACTTTTCGGTACGGCGCTGCCGCACCCTCTGTCGACAGGGAGATTTGGCTCTTTGGACGAACCCTAAAATCGGGCTGGTTGTGGCGGGCTAATGACGGGTGGTATAATCCGCAACGCGTCGGGCGAATAGCTCAGCGGTAGAGCACCTCCCTTACAAGGAGGGGGTCACAGGTTCGAGCCCTGTTTCGCCCACCATGGCGGAGTCGGAGGCGTGGTGTAGTTGGTTAACATAACGCCCTGTCACGGCGTAGATCACGGGTTCGAGTCCCGTCGCCTCCGCCAGAATT
>JAKAUI010000020.1 GCA_021827745.1 Bacillota bacterium
GAGGCCATCGAGCGCAAGTTGCGCGACATGTCATTCGCCAATCCTGATGCCAGGCACTTCTCAAGGTTCTTTCTAGGTGGAGCGGAGGAGCTGGAGCCCGACCGCCAGGGCCGGGTGCTCCTGTCGCCGCCGCTGCGCGCCCACGCTCACCTAGGCAAGGGAGCCGTCGTGCTCGGGGTCGGCGACCGGGTCGAGATCTGGTCGGAGGAGACATGGAGCACCTATCTCGAGACGGACGGGCTGGAGCCCGAGCAGATGGCCAAGAACCTCTCCGAGGTGGGCGCCTTATGATGACCACCTTGTCGCACACGCCCGTGATGCTGGATGAGGTTCTCTCCCTGCTCGATCCAGAGCCTGGGATGACCTACGTCGATGTGACCATCGGCGGTGGTGGGCATGCCGTGGAAGTAGCCGAGAGGATTGGCCGGCGTGGCCGCATCATCGGCATTGACCGCGATCCGTGGGCGATCGAAGCGGCCGCACGGCGCCTGACCGAGACCAACGTGCCCTTTGCGCTCCACCATGGACGGTTCAGCGACCTCGAGCGGCTTTTGATCGCCGACGGTGTGTCCCAGGTTGACCTCCTGCTCGCCGATCTCGGCGTCTCGTCAGCGCAGATGGACGACGAAAGCCGCGGATTCTCCTACGCTGCCGATGCCGAGTTGGACATGCGGATGGATCCAACTGACGGAGAAACGGCGGCCCAGTTGATCGCCCGACTCAGCGAGCGTGAGCTGGAAGACATAATCGTGACATATGGTGAAGAGCGCTACGCCCGACGGATCGCTCGGGAGATCGTCAGAGCGCGCAGAGTAGGCCGCGTGACCACAACGGCCGAGCTCACGTCCATAATCGTTCGATCCATGCCGGCGGAGGCGCGGCGCGGATCGATGCATCCAGCTAGGAGGACGTTTCAAGCACTCCGCATCGCAGTCAACCAAGAGTTGGCGGAGCTAGAAGGTCTTTTGTCAACTATCCCGAACGTGCTTACACTTGGCGGACGGGCAGCGGTGCTCGCCTTCCACTCCCTGGAGGACCGCCGAGTGAAGCAGGCGTTTATGGGTCCAGGACTGCGCCGCCTCAGCACCAAGCCGTTGAGGGCGACCGAGGAAGAGATCGGTCGCAACCGAAGAGCACGCAGCGCCAAGCTGCGAGCGGTGGAGCGGGTGCATTGATGGCGCGAAAGACGATCAGACGGCTAAGGGTGGGTGAAGGCCGATGATGCCAGTCGAAAAACTGTCCCGCTCTCTGCTCCAGGTGCAGGAGGAGCAAACTGTTGCCAGGCCGGAGCCGCGCGCTGCCTGGATGCGGGTTGCTCTGACCTGGGGCGTGCTGACGGCGGCCGCACTGTGGACGGCAGGCGGCTTTGCCCGCGCCTCGGTGGTCGGCTACCAGATCGACGCCCTGCAGGCCGAATCCCAGGTGCTGACCGCTCGTCACCAGGGCCTCGAGACGCAGCTCGCAGCGATCACGAATCCGGCGACGCTGCAGGCCTACGCCTCGGCCCAGCACCTTGGAAACCCAACCACTGTCCTGGTCCTGCACGGCACGCGGCCTGTGGCAGCCTCGTTGTCGACAGCCGCCCCCAGCGGCTTGAAGTCAGCCTTGGATGCGATCGAAGGAGCCTTCGCCAACGCCCTTGTGATGTGGTAGCGGCCTCCTGACCGCACGCGGCGGCCCGGGTATGATACGGGTGGGGCGAGGTCGAGCCCGTGTTGGTGTTTCATACCCTCCTGTGGAGGTCACGAAGTGCGCCTTGGCGATCTTGGAGACCTTGGGATGTTGGTCGGCGACGATCTCGAAGTCTCAGGCGTCACGCATGACTCCCGGCGTTGCGAGGTCGGCGACCTGTTCGTGGCCCTGGCCGGGGCACGCTTTGACGGCGCGAAGTTCATTGCGGCGGCCGTGCAACAGGGCGCCGTGGCCGTGGTGACCGAGCACGAACAGGCAGATCTCGCCGTGCCGCAGCTCGTGGTGTCAGACGCCAGAGCCGTGCTGCCCGAGATTGCTCGGCGGGTCTATGGCGATCCATCGCGCCAGATCGGGCTGATCGGCGTCACCGGCACCAACGGCAAGTCCACCGTCGCCTTCCTGGTTGCCGAGTTGCTGCGCGGCATCGGTCAGCCCTGCGGACTGATCGGGACGGTGCGCGTCGAGACCGGCCGCCGCCAGCTGCACGAAGAGCGGACCACGCCCGAGGCCTCGGACCTCGGCCGCTATCTGCGCGAGATGGTGGACAGCGAGCTTTCGTGGGCGGCGATGGAGGTCTCCTCGCACGCCCTTTCCCTGGGCCGGGTTTCAGGCCTGCACTATCGGGCGGCCGTTTTCACCAACCTAACCCGCGACCATCTCGACTTTCACGGCACGATGGAAGCCTATGGCGACGCCAAGGCCAAGCTGTTTGAAACGCTCGACAAGGGCGGCCTGGCGGTCTTGAATGCCGACGACCCGGCCCACGAGAAGATGGCCGGCCGCGTCCAGGGCAGGGTGGTGACGTACGGAGTTGCGGCGCAGACGGCTGACTTTCGAGCCAGCCATCTCGAGCTGACCAAAGAGGGCAGCCGCTTCGACCTGAGCGGCCCGTCTGGTGCCCTGACGGTGGAGAGCCCTCTGATCGGCCGCTTCAACGTGGAGAACCTATTGGCGAGCCTCGCCCTATTGATCAGCTTGGGCTTCGACCCAAAACAGCTGGTCGCCGTGGTGCCGCAGATCACAGCCACTCCCGGTCGTTTCGAGCGGGTGCCGGGCCCACAGCCGTTTTCGGTGGTGGTCGACTACGCCCACACGCCAGACGGACTGGAGAAGGCCTTGGACGCCGCCCGCGAAGTGACCGGGGGGCGGGTGATCGTCGTGGTCGGCTGCGGCGGGGACCGCGATGCGGGCAAGCGCCCGCAGATGGGGGAGCTGGCAACTCGGATGTCGGATCTGGCGGTGCTCACCTCCGACAACCCGCGCACCGAGGATCCGCTCGCCATCCTGGCCGAGATGGAGATCGGAGCACGTCAGGGCCACGGCGCCTTTCAGATCATCCCGGATCGGCGCCGGGCCATCGCCTACGCCCTGGCAGAGGCTCGGCCCGGAGACGTCGTGCTGATCGCAGGCAAGGGCCACGAGGCCATTCAGGTGATTGGCGACCACGCCGTCCCGTTTGACGATCGCCTGGTGGCGAGCGAGCTGCTGGGCCGGCCATGATCAGACTGAGCGATCTTTTGGCCGACACGGACGGGCTGGCGAGCGGGCTCAGTCAAGATCAGGTCTTTTTGTCGGCCTCCGCCGACTCGCGGAGGTGTGCGCCGGGAAGCCTGTTCGTCGCCCTGCGCGGCGAGCACGCAGACGGCCACCGCTATGCCCAGTTGGCGCTGGAGGGCGGGGCCGGGGCTGTGCTGGTCGACGAGCCCGGCGACTGGGAGCGGCGCATCTCGGTGCCGGACACCCGGCGGGCCTTGTTCCAGATTCTTGGCGGTCAGCGCCGCAGGTTTCAGGGCCGGGTGGTGGCCGTCACCGGATCGGTGGGGAAGACCACGACCAAGGACCTCCTGGCCCACCTGCTCTCCGGCACCTTCGACACCTTCTCCTCCGCCGGCAACCTGAACAGCGACACCGGCCTGCCCATTGCCGCAGTGGCGCTTTGCCCAGAGCAAGAGGTGGCCGTGGTCGAGATGGCGATGCGGCTACCTGGGGAGATTGCCGACCTGGTGAGGGCTTTCGCACCGGACCTCGCCATCATCACCCGGATTGGGGTGAGCCACATCGGCAGGCTTGGCTCGGTGGAGGCGATCGCCCGCGCCAAGGCCGAGATCGTCGGCGGACTGCCTGGGGACGGGACCGCCGTGCTGAACGCTGATGACCCATGGACCGACTACCTGGCGATGGCCGCTCCCAGATCGATCCTGAGGGCAGGCCAGCGCCAGGGCGCCGACCTGCGGCTTACGGTGCTGGAAGACCGGGGCCTACTCGGCTGGCGGGTCCAGCTCAAGGGATTCGGGACCACCGTCGAGGCGATGCTGTCCTGGCCCGGGCCCGGGGCGCTTGAGGCGCTCTCCCTTTCGGCGGCCTGCGCCCACCAGCTCGGCGTCTCACTGGAGCAGGTGGCGCAGGCGCTGCTCACCTTGGACCCTGCGGCCTGCCGCATCTACGCCTGGGAGCAGGCCGGCGTCTTGGTGATCGACGACAGCTACAACGCCTCCCCGCAGTCGATGGAGGCCGCACTCGGGCTCTTGGCCGCCATTTCGGGCCGCCGCCGCATCGCTGTGCTGGGCGATATGCGCGAGCTGGGCGCGCACGGGCCACGTCTGCACCACCAGGTCGGACTGATCGCAGCCCGCTGTGTCGACGGGCTGGTCGCTGTCGGAGATGGCGGCCGCCAGATTGCAGACGGAGCGCTAGCGGGCGGCCTCGCAGCAGATCGAGTTCGCCTGGGGTCCAACCGAGCGGAGGCCGAGGATATTTGCCGGAGCTGGATCCGATCGGGCGACGCCGTCCTGGTCAAGGCATCGCGGGCGGTCGGGCTGGACGGGTTGATGCGGGCGGTGCTGGCCGATGCCTAGCTGGCTGGGCGGCCTCCTGGCGCTCGCCCTCAGCCTGGGCGGCCTGGCCTGGTGGATCCGCCAACCGTGGAGCGCACGCCAGCCGGTTCGCTCGGATGGGCCGGTCAGCCATCAGAAAAAAGCCGGCACCCCGACCATGGGCGGCGTCGTGTTCATATTGGCCGCCGCCGTGGCGGCGTTCGCCGCCGGCGCAGGAAGCAAAGGCGGGCTGGCGGTGCTGGGCCTGATGCTGGCGATGGCCGCCATCGGCTTCGCGGACGACTGGGTCAAGGTCCGGCGCGGGCAGCCGCTTGGCCTGCGGGCTCGCGGCAAGCTGGCAGCGGGCATCGTCGTGGCCACGGCCTTCGCCCTGGTGCTGGGACCGGCCAGTAGAGCGGTTCGCCTGCCGCTCGGCGGGGGTATCTGGCATGCCCCTCTCTGGTTGTTTGTCCTGATCGTCGACCTGGTGGTGGCATCCACGGCCAATGGCGCCAATCTGACTGACGGACTGGACGGACTGGCCGCTGGCGTGTCGGTGCCGATTTTGATCTTCTTCGCCGCCGCCGCCGTCGCCCTGTCCGATCCTGCGGTTGTCTCCGTCACGGTGGCCCTGCTCGGGGCCGTGATCGGCTTTCTGGCCTACAATCGGCACCCGGCGCGGGTGATGATGGGGGACACCGGCGCCTTCGGGATCGGCGGCGCCATCGCCGGGCTGGCCGTGATCACGGGCTGGGAGATCCTCTTGCCGCTCCTGGCTGCCGTGTTCGTCGCCGAGACGGTGTCCGTGATCCTGCAGGTGGCCTCCTTTCGGGCCACCGGCCGCCGCATCTTTCGGATGAGCCCGCTGCACCACCACTTCGAGCTTGGCGGATGGAGCGAGGCTGAGGTGGTGCACCGCTTCTGGGGTGCAGGCGCCGTCGCCGGCGTGCTGGCAGCCCTGCTCTGGGGGGTGAGGATCTGAAGCAGATGAGGCTGGAGGCCGTTGACCAACGGCTCGTGGTGCTGGTGTTGGCGCTGCTCGGCATCGGCGTGGTGATGGTCTTTTCGGCCAGCTCTGTGACCGCCTACGTCAACTTCAACACGCCCTACTACTTCCTGATCCGCCAGCTGATCTGGGCCCTGCTCGGCGGCGCTGCGGCCTGGTTTTTCTCGCGCTTTGACTACCACCAGTTCAGGCGACACAGCAAGGCGCTCGCCATCTTGACCCTGATCCTGCTCGGTGCGGTGCTGGTCCCGCACGTCGGCCGGGTGATCGCAGGCGGCCGCCGCTGGCTGGGCTTCGGCCCGCTCGAGTTTCAGCCGTCGGAGCTGGCCAAGCTGGCCCTGGCCATCGTCTTCGCCGACACGCTGACCTCCGGCCGCTTCCCGCCCAAAGACCTGAAGAAGGGCTATCTGCCGCACATAGCGGCCGTGGGCCTGGTGTTCTTTTTGGTCCTGAAGGAGCCGGACTTGGGGACGGCCCTTTGCCTGGGCGGGACCGCCTTCATCATGCTCTACCTGGCCGGCGCCAGGGCCAGCGCCCTGATCGGCACGCTGCTTTTGGCCATCCCGGCCCTGATCTACGAGGTGATCCACAAGGCGTACCGCCTGCAGCGCCTTCTGGCCTTCCTCAACCCGGCCAAGACGGCGCTCGGATCGGGCTATCACACCCTGCAGGCGCTGTTCGCCCTGGGGGCGGGCGGCTTCTTCGGGGTCGGCCTGGGCAGGTCGGCCTTCAAGTTCTTTTATCTGCCCGAGCAGTACACCGACTCGATCTTCGCCATCTTGGGCAACGAGCTGGGATTCGTGGGCGGGGCTGCGGTGCTGGTCCTGTTCGTGCTCCTGCTGTGGCGAGGCTTCAAGATCGCCGCTGAGGCGCCGGACGCCTTCGGCCGTCTGTTGGCCGCCGGCCTGACCAGCATGATCCTGCTCCAGGCCCTGCTCAACATCGCCGTGGTCACCGACAGCCTGCCGGTCACCGGCGTGCCCCTGCCCTTCATCTCCTACGGCGGCTCGTCGCTCGTCTTCACCCTGGCTGGGATCGGCATCCTGCTCAACATCTCGAGACAGCGCAGGCAGCCGTCGTGAGCGAGCCAGGTAAGCCGCTGATCGTCCTCACCGGCGGCGGCACGGCCGGACACGTGTCGCCGGCCCTGGCCCTGGCCGAATGTCTTTCCGACCGCTTCGAGCTCGTCTTCGCCGGCAGTCCCTATGGTCCGGAGAAGGGGCTCGCCCTCGCTGCGGGCCTGCCCTTCGTCGGGGTGATGGCTGCCGGTCTGGCCAGAAAGGGGATGCTGGCCCGTGCCCGTGCCCTGGCCGTCACCGGCTGGGGACTGGCCCAGGCGTCGGCCCAGCTGCGCCGGCTGAAGCCCAAGGCGGTGGTCGGCACCGGCGGATACGTCAGTGGGCCCGTTGGCTGGGCGAGCGGCCAGCTGCATGTGCCGCTCTACCTGCTCGAACCAGATGCCCGGCTGGGCGTGGCCAACCGGCTCCTGGCCGGTCGGGCCCGCCGCCTGTTCCTCGGCTTCCCCGATCTGCAGGATGCCCTGCCAGAGGCACTGCGCAGAAAGTCGGTCGGCACCGGCCTGCCCGTGCGCCAGGCCATCGGTCAGGTGGACCGCACGCTGGCCCGCCACCGCCTCGGGCTCGACCCCGGCCGGCCGGTGCTGCTGGTGTTTGGCGGCAGCCTCGGCGCCAAAGCGCTCAACCAGGCGGCGGAGAGGCTGGCTGAGCCGGGGTCGCACTTCGACCTGCAGCTGATCTGGGCCACTGGCCGCCGCTACCGGGCGGAAACCCACATCGCATCGCTGGCCGGCCGGGTGGTCGTCCCGTACATCGATGACATGGCGGGAGCGATGGCAGCGGCGGATCTGGCCCTGACCCGCTCCGGCGCCGGAACGGTGGCCGAGCTGGCCCAGGCCGGGCTCCCGGCGGTGCTGGTGCCGTCTGTCAACGTCAGCGACGACCAGCAGATCGAAAATGCCAGGCGGGCTGCTCTGAGCGGCGGAGCCGTGGTGATCGAGGAGACGGCTCTCGGCGAAGATGCCACGCTCGAGCGGATCGTGGGGCTGCTCGGGGACCGAGAGACATTGGCTGCCATGAGCCGCGGCATCCGCCGAGCGGTGCCATTGGGTGCCGCTCAGCGCATCGCCGAGATCTTGGCCGAGGATCTGCTCGAGGTCTTGCCATGAGCATGGGCTGGCAAGAGAAGATTTCAGACCTCGGCTGCGGCGAGCTTCTGGCCGGGGCGTCGTTGGCGGCCCGCACCACACTGCGGGTCGGAGGCGATGCCCAGGCGCTCCTCTTGCTCGAGCAGGCGGACGGCCTTGGCGCCGTGCTCGGGATCTGCCAGGCGGCCGGCGTGCCGTGGCGGTTTTTGGGGGCCGGCTCGAACGTGCTGGTCACAGACGGCATCCTGCCCGGTCTGACCATTGCCACCGGGCGGCTGCGTCAGGTCACGGTGACGGGGTCTGTGCTGCAGGCGGCGGCAGGGGCGACCCTGATCGGCGCCATCAGCGCCGGCCACAAGGCTGGCCTGGTCGGGATGGAGTGGGCGGGCGGCATCCCGGCGACGGTCGGCGGCGCGGTGGTGATGAACGCCGGAGCCAACGGCGGGTCGATCGCAGATCATCTGATCGAGGCGCTGGTGGTCTCGCCAAACGAGCCCGGACGCTGGCTGGCGGCCAAGGACCTCGCCTACGGATACCGCCACTCCAGTCTGCAGGACGGCCGTGACGGCGTGCTGGCGGCGCGCTTTTGGCTGGAGCGAGGAGACCTCACGGCGGCTCAGGGGCGGCTGGCAGAGGTGCTGGCGCATCGTCGGCGCACCCAGCCCCAGGGTAAGAATGCCGGCAGCATGTTCAAGAATCCGCCCGAGGCGAGTGCTGGGCAGCTGATCGAGGCGGCGGGCGGGAAGGGGCATCAGATCGGGGGCGTCAGGATCTCAGACCTGCATGCCAACTTCTTTCTCAACCTGGGCGCAGGCACGGCCCAAGACGTCCTGGCTCTGATCGAGTGGGCGAAGCGGCAGGTGGCCAAGACGTCTGGCCAGGAACTTGAACTGGAGGTCAGAGTGTGGCGAGCCGACGACTGATCCGGCGCCGGGCGCTCACCATGGCGCTCGCCCTGGCGGCCGTAGCCGCTCTGGGCTGGCTGGTCTGGGCCGGGCCGTGGTTCACCATCCGCCAGGTGCAGGTCAGAGGCGGTCCCGCCCAGCTGTTCCA
>JAKAUI010000043.1 GCA_021827745.1 Bacillota bacterium
GGGGCGGGCGCAGCGGAGCTGGTCGATCAGCTGGTCACCAACTGGCCGAGTCAGCTTCCGCCAGACGGCGTGCTGTACACCCCGATGTGTCGGGAAGACGGCGGCATCGTCGACGACCTCCTGGTGTACAAGCTGGCGGAAGATCGCTTTCTTCTGGTGGTGAACGCCGGGACGACCGGCAAGGACGTGGCCTGGGTGGTGAGCCAGGCGGCCCGCCTGGGCAGCCAGGCCCTGGTCGCCGACCGGTCGGCAGAGATCGCCCAGCTGGCGCTGCAGGGGCCGAGGGCTGAGGCGATCCTCGCTTCGGTCCTCGGCGCCGACCTGAACCAGCTGGCCTTTTTCCACTGGCTCGAAGTGGACGATCTCCTTGGCCAGCGGGCCCTTGTCTCGCGCACCGGATACACCGGCGAGGACGGATTCGAGATCTATTTGCGGAGCGGGGCGGCCGAGCAGGTGGCGCGCGCACTGCTCGAGCGCGGCCAGTCTGAGGGGCTAGCGATGGTGGGGCTCGGAGCCCGCGACTCTCTGCGCTTTGAAGCCTGCCTGCCGCTTTACGGCCAGGAGATCTCAGACACAATCAATCCGCTCGAGGCCGGCCTCGGCATCTTCGTCAAGTGGGACAAGGACTTCATCGGCAAACAGGCGCTGCTCAGAGCGAAGGACAAGGGCCTCGCCCGCCGCCTGGTCGGGCTGCGCCTGACCCAGCGCGCCGTGCCCCGCCACGGCTACGACGTGGTGGCGGGTGGCGAGGTCGTCGGCGAGGTGACGTCCGGCATGATCGCGCCGACGCTAGGGGAGCCGCTGGCACTGGCCCTGGTGCCGCCGGAGAGAAGCCAACTGGGGAGCCAGATGGCGGTTCGGATCAGAGAGCAGGACATTGCGGCTGAGGTGGTCAAGAGACCTTTTTACAGGAGGGATCAGCGCTGATGGATGTACCAGAGGGTCTTCGCTACACCCAAGACCATGAGTGGGTCAAGGTCAATGGAACGGTTGGACGGGTCGGAATTACGGCATTTGCCCAGGACCAGCTCGGAGACATCGTGTTTGTCGAGCTGCCGGCCGTGGGGGCCAGCGTGAAGGCCGGAGCAGCCTTTGGCGTCGTCGAGTCGGTGAAGAGCATGTCCGATCTGAACGCCCCTGTGTCCGGACGGGTCCTGGCCGTGAACGGCGCCCTGGCCGATCATCCGGAGCAGGTGAACAAAGACCCCTATGGCGATGGCTGGATGATTGAGGTCGAACTGGCGAACGCGGCCGAGACGAACGCCTTGATGAGCGCCCAGGAGTACGCCGACAGCACCAAGTCGGCCGGTCACTGAGGTGCGCTTCACACCGCACACGGCCGCAGAACGCGCCGCTATGCTGGATGCCTTGGGATTCTCCGAGGTGATGGATCTCTTCGCCGACCTGCCGGCCGAGGTGCGATTGGGACGGGACCTGAATCTGCCCCTGGGCATGCCGGAGCTGGAGCTGGACCGCCATGTCCGGTCGCTTGCCGACAAAAACCGCCATCTGGGACAGATGCCGTCGTTTTTGGGCGCAGGCGCCTACGACCGATTCATCCCGGCCGCCGTCTCCGAGATCCTGCGCCGCACCGAGTTCTACACGTCGTACACCCCCTACCAGCCGGAGGTGTCGCAGGGCACCTTGCAGGCGATCTGGGAGTTTCAGTCCCTGGTCGCCGCCCTCTACGAGATGGACGTGGCCCAGGCCTCACTCTACGACGGCGCCACCGCTGCGGCCGAGGCCATGATGGTGGCGGTGGCCGAGACCGGCCGTCAGGGCGTCGTCGTGGCGCGCTCGGTCGACCCGCAGGTGCGCTCAGTGATCCGCACCTATGCCCAGGGGCGCTCGCTTCAGATCACAGAGCTGGCGCTGGATGAGGACCGGTGCGATCTCTTGGAGTTGGACCGCCTGCTCACCGATCAGGTGGCGGTCCTCATCGTCCAGCAGCCGAGCTTTCTCGGGGCCATCGAGCCTGTGGCCGAGATGGTGGAGAGCGCGCACCGCGTGGGCGCCCTGGCCGTCGTGATCGCCGATCCGATCGCCCACGCCTGGCTGAAGCCGCCGGGCGCCTATGGCGCCGACCTGGCGGTCGGCGAGGGACAGGGACTGGGCGTCGCCCCCTCCTTCGGGGGACCCTACGTCGGGCTGATGGCCGCCCGTCAGGGCCTGGTCCGCCGGCTGCCGGGCCGGATCGTCGGCAGGACCGTGGACGTGGACGAAAAGCCCGGCTTCGTGCTCACCCTGCAGACGAGAGAGCAACACATCCGCCGCCAGCGGGCCACCTCCAACATCTGCACCAACCAGGGTCTGATCGCCCTGGCCGCCACCGTCTACATGTCCCTGGTGGGGCCAGAGGGACTGCGCCAGGTGGCGTTGCTCAGCCACGAGGGCGCCGAGGACCTGAAAGGCCGGCTGCTCGCCATCCCCGGGGTAACGGCGCTCGGCCCTGCCAAGACCTTCTACGAGTTTGCGATCAGGCTGCCCAAGGACGCGAGAGAGGTCAACCGCCGGCTGTTGGCGGACGGCTTCATCGGCGGATATGCGCTGGCCGCCGACTACCCGGAGCTGGGGGCAGGCAGCTGGCTTCTGGCCGTGACCGAAAAGCGGACCAAAGACGAGATCGCAGCCTTTGCGAAGGCGGTGGCAGACGCCCTATGACCATCTTTGATGCCTCTCGCCCCGGCCGTCGCGGTGTCGAGCTGCCAGCGGCCAAGACCAGCACTCCGGCCGGTTTGGCCGAGGGAGAGCTGCGCCGCGACCTGGCCTGGCCTGAACTCTCGGAGCCCGAGGTGATCCGCCACTTCGTGGGGCTTTCGCGCAAGAACCACGCCATTGATGTCGGATTCTACCCGCTCGGGTCGTGCACCATGAAGTACAACCCCAAGATCAACGAAGAGATGGCGAGGCTGCCCGGATTCGCCGCCCTTCACCCGCTGCAGCCGGAAGAGACGGTGCAAGGGGCACTCCAGCTGATGTGGGAGCTCCAGCGCGACCTGGCCGAGATCACCGGCATGGACCGGGTCAGCCTGCAGCCTGCGGCCGGCGCCCAAGGGGAGCAGACCGGCGTCCTGATGATCAAGGCCTACCATCGCGCGCGCCAGGACCTGGAGCGGACTGAGGTGCTGATCCCCGACGCCGCCCATGGCACCAATCCGGCGACGGCGTCTTTGGCCGGATTCGACGTGGTCGAGGTGGCGTCGGACAAAAGGGGCGGCGTCGACCTAGAGGCGCTGAAGGCCAAGCTCGGACCGAAGACGGCGGCCGTGATGCTGACCAATCCGTCTACACTGGGGCTGTTCGAAGACAACATCGTGGAGATCGCCCGCCTCACCCACGAGGCCGGCGGGCTGCTCTACTACGACGGAGCCAACTTGAATGCCATCTTGGGCAAGTGCCGGCCGGGCGACACCGGATTCGACGTGGTCCACGTCAACCTGCACAAGACCTTCTCCACACCGCACGGCGGCGGCGGGCCGGGCTCCGGCCCGGTTGGGGTGAAGGAGCACCTCGCCCCCTTCCTGCCCGGACCGACGGTCGGACAAGACGAGAGCGGCTTCCATCTGGTCGTCGGCGGGCCGCAGTCGATCGGCCGCATGCGCTCCTTCTACGGAAATTTCGGGATGCACCTGCGCGCCTACACCTACATCCGGGCCCTCGGCAAAGACGGACTCACCACCGTGGCCGAGGACGCTGTTTTGAACGCCAACTATCTGCTGCATCTGCTGAAGGACCGATTGACCGTGCCCTACGAGCGACTCGCCAAGCACGAGTTCGTGGTCAGCTTGCCCAAGGCGATCAAAGAGCAGACCGGGGTGCGCACGCTCGATGTGGCGAAGCGGCTGCTCGACTTCGGCGTGCACTCACCGACCGTCTATTTTCCCTTGATCGTGGACGAGGCGATGATGATCGAGCCGACCGAGACCGAGTCGAAGGAGACCCTGGAGGCGTTCGCTGCCATCGTCGGCACCGTGCTCGACGAGGCGGTGCGCGATCCGGAGATGGTCAAGACGGCCCCCCACACCACACCGGTGCGCCGGCTGGACGAGGCCCGCGCCGCCCGCCAGCCCGACCTGCGCTATCGACCGCAATGACGACGACCAGATGGTGGGTGGTCTCTGATGCGCCTGCCAGCGGTCGTGAGCAGATGGCCACCGACGAGGCGCTGCTCGACCTGGCCCGAGAGAGCCACGATGTCTGGCTGCGCTTTTACCGCTTTTCGCCCCCGGCCTTGAGCGTGGGGCGCGGGCAGTCCTTGAGCGGCATCTACCGGCCGGGCGTGGCAGAGATCGGCGCCGACCTGGTCAGACGGCCGAGCGGCGGTTCGGCCGTGCTGCACGACGACGAGCTGACCTATGCCTTGGCGGCGCCGCTGGGCGTCGTGCCTGGGGATGTGACCGAAAGTTACCGCCAGATCGCCGAGGCGCTCCTGATTGCCCTGAAGAAGCTGGGGGTAGCGGCCGAGCTTGCCGGCCCGGAGGCTGCGCCTGCTGGCCGTGGGCGGGCTGCGAACTGTTTTGTCGCTCCCTCCGCCTTCGAACTGACGATCGGCGGCAAGAAGGCGGTCGGATCGGCCCAGGTCAGGCGCCGGGGTGGCCTCTTGCAGCACGGTGCCTTGGCCAGGACCCTCGACTTCGAGCGCTGGAGCGCCTGTTTTAGCGCACCGGGCCCGGCCAGACTGGGCTGGCAGACCCAGATGGAGGCGCGGGCGACCGGACTGTTCCAACATTGGCCGAAGGCCACACGACCGAGCGATCTTGCGATCGAGCAGGCGGTGGTGGCAGGATTCAGCGAACGCTTCGCGGTCGAGCTCAAGCCCGTCAGCCTGCCCGTCGAGACGAGAGAGACCGCTCGGGCGGCGCTCAGTGTCCCCGATCGGTTTGCGATCTGAGGAGGGTGAAAGAGTGCGTCACCTCAAGGATGTGGATCCGCTGGTGTTCTCCTTGCTCGAGCAGGAGCAGGCGCGCCAGGAGGACGGTCTGGAGTTGATCGCCTCCGAGAACTTCACCTCTCGGGCCGTGATGGAGGCCATGGGATCGGTCCTGACCAACAAGTACGCAGAGGGCTATCCCGCCAAGCGCTACTACGGCGGCTGCGAGGTGGTGGACGAGGTCGAGGCGCTGGCGATCGCGCGGGCGAAGGCGCTCTTTTCGGCAGAATACGCCAATGTCCAGCCGCACTCTGGGGCTCAGGCCAACATGGCCGTCTACCACGCTCTGCTCGCACCAGGCGACACCGTGCTCGGCATGAGCCTGGCCGCAGGGGGACACCTGACCCATGGCAGCGGCGTCAACTTCTCCGGTCGGCTCTATCGCTTCGTGCCCTACGGCGTGGATCCGGCGAGCGAGCGTCTGGATCTGGACGAGCTCACCAGACTGGCCGAGCAGGAGCACCCAAAGCTGATTGTGGCTGGGGCGTCCGCCTATCCGCTGCAGTTTGACTTCCCGGCCCTCAGGACGGTTGCCGATCGGGTGGGGGCCCTCTTGATGGTCGATATGGCACACATCGCCGGGCTGGTAGCGACCGGCCAGCACCCGACACCGGTCGGCGTGGCTCAGGTCGTGACCTCGACCACCCACAAGACGCTGCGCGGCCCGCGCGGCGGATTCATCCTGGCCGACAAAGAGTTGGGAGCAGCCATCGACAAGGCGGTCTTCCCCGGCATCCAGGGCGGACCCCTGATGCATGTGATCGCCGCCAAGGCCGTCGCCTTCGAGGAGGCGAGAAGCCCGGAGTTCAGGGCATATCAGCGCCAGGTGGTAGAGAACGCGAGCAGTCTGGCCCAGGCGCTTTTGGCTGCGGGCTGGGACCTGGTCGGCCATGGCACCGAAAACCACATGCTGATCGTGAAGCTGATCGGCCGCCACCTGACTGGCGCCGAGGCGCAGGAGGCGCTAGGCAAGGCCCAGATCACCGTCAACAAGAACGCCATTCCAAACGACCCCCTGCCGCCGCGCCAAGCCAGCGGCATCCGGATCGGAACGGCCGCCGTGACCAGTCGGGGGATGGCAGAGCAGGCGATCATCGAGATCGCAGGCCTGATCGACCGGGTGCTTTCGGCACCGCACGACCCTGCCGTGCTCGCACAGGCGGGAGAGGCGGCGAGGGCGCTCGCCGCGGCCTATCCGCTCTATGCCGAGGGCGGGGTGGTCTGATGGCAGAGCGAGAGCGAGACACCTTGAGTGTGCTGGTGCTGAACGGGCCCAATCTCGGACGGCTGGAGCTTAGGCCCTCTGCCGTCTACGGAGAAAAAAGCTGGACCGAGATCGCCGCTGAGGTCAGTTGGGAGGCCAAGCGGCTGGGCGTGACGGTCAGCTTTGCCCAGGCCGACGGCGAAGGCGAGCTGATCGGCATCTTGCAAAAAGAGCGCTCCGGTCAGGATGGAGCGGTGATCAATCCGGGCGGCCTCTCGCACACGTCTGTGGCCCTGCGCGACGCGATCGAGGCCTTTTCCAAGCCGGTGATCGAGGTGCACCTCAGCAATGTGGGGGCGAGGGAGCCGTTTCGTCATCCGGCCATCACCGGCGGTGCGGCCAGCGGTGTGATCAGCGGCCTTGGCGCCCTTGGCTACCGGCTGGCGCTTGTCGCCTTGGTCGACATGCTGGGGAGAGAGCGTCCGTGACCGATCGGCTCGCCCTGGCCCGGAGCGCCTTCTTAGCCCATGGGGCCGAGGCGGCGG
This sequence comes from Bacillota bacterium, assembly GCA_021827745.1. GTDB lineage: Bacteria > Bacillota > Sulfobacillia > JAJZYS01 > JAJZLH01 > JAJZLH01. Next base: position 6,680 of record JAKAUI010000043.1, read on the forward strand.
TGATCACCGATCCGGCCAACCGCCGCTGGTTGACCGGCTTCACCGGCTCGTCCGGATTGGTCTTCTTGACAGCTGACAAGGCCGAGTTGATCACAGACGGCCGCTACACGATCCAGGCAGGCGCCGAGGTGCGTCCCGGCGTCAGGGTCACGACCGACAACCGAAGGCGGCCGGAACTCTTCGCCGAGCGGCTGGCGGGACAAACTGGGCCGGTGGCGATCGAGGCCGATCATCTGACCGTGGCTGAGCTAAATGGGCTCAAAGAAGGGCTAAGCCAGGTTCAGTGGCTTCCCACCAGCGGTGTTGTGGCCGATCTGCGGGCCACTAAGGACGAAGACGAACTCGACGCCATCCGCAGGGCCTTTCGCGTTGCCGATCGGGCCTTTTTGGAACTTCTACCCGAAATCCGTCCAGGGGTGCGGGAACTGGATCTGGCCCTTCAGCTGGAGGTGGCAATCCGGCGCCAGGAGGGATGCGGCCTGGGCTTTGAGACGATCGTGGTCTCGGGGCCCCGCTCCGCCCTGCCGCACGGTGTCCCCACCGGGCGTCGTCTGGCACCGGGCGATCTGGTCACGATAGACTGGGGAGCCACAGTCGACGGCTACACCTCGGATTGCACCCGCACCGTGGCGGTGGGCGCTCTCGAAGACCCGGGGGCGCGCATCTACCTAGTGGTGAAGGCGGCAATGGAGGCCGCCATCTCGGCGGCTGCCAGGGGTGTGGCGTGCAAGGACGTCGACCGGGCTGCCCGCAGCGTGATCGAGCAGGCCGGCTTCGGAACAGAGTTTGTCCACGGCACGGGCCACGGCCTGGGACTTGAGGTGCATGAAGCCCCCGCCCTGAGTGCCCGGAGCCAAGACCGCCTTGAGAGCGGGATGGTGGTCACGTTCGAGCCGGGCATCTATATCGAGGGCTATGGCGGCGTGCGGATCGAACAAACGGGTATCATTACCGAGGGGCGGGTCGAGATCTTGTCCGCCCTTCCCACTGAGTTGCAGATCTGTTGAGGAGGATCTAGTTGATCTCGAGCAACGACTTTCGAAACGGCCTGACGATCGCCATCGACGGCGTGCTGTACACCATCGTCGAGTTCCAGCATGTGAAGCCGGGCAAGGGTTCGGCGTTCGTGCGGGTCAAGATGCGAAACGTGCGCACCGGCTCCACCGTGGAGCGCACCTTCAACGCCGGCGAGAAGGTGAACCGGGCCCAGCTCGAGGGCAAGGAGGTGCAGTTCCTCTATCAGGACGGCGATGCCTTTACCTTCATGGACACATCGTCCTACGAGCAGATCACACTGAACCGGGCCGCCTTGGGCGACGCCCTGAACTTCCTGAAGGAGAGCCTGACCATTTCGCTCGAGCTGTATGAAGGCGAAGTGGTCGGCGTCGAGCTGCCGAACTCCGTGGAGCTGGAAGTGACCCAGACCGAGCCCGGGATCAAGGGCGACACCGCCCAGGGGGCGACCAAGCCAGCGACCTTGGAGACCGGCTACACGGTGCGCGTCCCGCTTTTCGTCAACATCGGCGACCGCCTGGTGATTGACACCCGCAGCGGAAACTACATCAGTCGAGCCTGAGAAGCGGAGGCGACACGTTGCTGAACAAGATTCTGATTGCCAACCGCGGTGAGATTGCTGTCCGGGTGATGCGCGCCTGCCGCGAGCTGGGGATCCGCTCGGTGGCGGTCTATTCCGAGGCGGACAAGGACGCCCTGCACGTGCAGATGGCCGACGAGGCCGTGCCGATCGGTCCGGCGTCTGCCCGCCAGAGTTATCTGTCCATCCCGGCCATCGTGGAGGCGGCGAGTCGGGTGCATGCCGACGCCGTGCACCCGGGCTATGGCTTTTTGGCCGAGAACCCGGCCCTGGCCGAGGTGCTGGCGGTCTGGGGGATCACCTTCATCGGGCCGAGGCCGGAGGCGATCCGGGCGATGGGGCTGAAGACGACCGCCAAGGAGACGATGCGCCAGGCCGGGGTCCCCTTGGCACCCGGAAGCGCCGGGGCGATTTCGGACCTTGCCGAGGCCCAGCGGGAGGCCGAGCGGATCGGATATCCCGTGATGGTGAAGGCGGTGGCCGGCGGCGGTGGCCGCGGCATCCGGGTAGCCCGCCAGGCGGCGGATCTTCCGGACGCCCTGGAGCGGGCCGCCTCGGAGGCGAAGTCCAGCTTCGGCGATGGTGCGGTGTTCTTAGAGAAGTACGTGGAGGATCCGCGGCACATCGAGGTGCAGGTGATGGCCGACGCCAAGGGCGGCGTGCGAGCGCTCGGCGAGAGGGAGTGCTCCCTGCAGCGCCGGCGCCAGAAGCTGGTCGAAGAGGCGCCGTCGATGGCGATCACCCCGGCCCAGCGCCAGGCCGTCTGCGAGGCGGGGATGCGGGCGGCTGAAGCGGTGGACTACGTCGGAGCCGGGACGGTGGAGTTTCTGTTCGACGCCCAGGCTGGCGCCTTCTACTTCATGGAGATGAACACCCGGATTCAGGTGGAGCACGGCGTGACCGAGCTGGTCACCGGCGAGGACCTGGTCAAGACCCAGATCCAGGTGGCGGCCGGGGAGGGCCTTTCCCAGACCGGCTGGGAGACGAAGATGGTGGGCTGGGCGATGGAGTGCCGGATCAATGCCGAGGATCCCGAACAGGACTTTCGGCCTTCTCCGGGAGCCATCACCCGCTTCCAGCCCCCTGGGTTCACAGGAGTCAGGGTGGATGCCGGGGTGAGTGCAGGCTCCGTGATCACGCCGTATTACGACTCCTTGGTCGCCAAGCTGATGACCTGGGGCCGTGACCGGAACGAGGCGATTATGCGGATGCGGGCGGCCTTGGCCGAGTTTCGGGTGGAGGGTGTTGCCACCACGATTCCGATCCACCAGAAGATCATGGCTGACCCGGACTTCATCCAGGGCGCGATCCACACCAACTTTCTAGAGCGGCGCTTTCCGGGCGCCTGAGCCCTCGCTGGTATAATCGGCGGTAGGGGAGGCCTGCCAGATGGCGGAGGACGAAGGGCCGAGGCAGCCAGCGGATGCGACGCCAGGGCTGGAGATCAAGATCGCAGACGATGTCGTGGCCGCGATCGCCTCGATGGCGGCAGCCGAGGTTCCGGGCGTCTTTTCCATGGCCGGCGGCCTGGTCGGCGACCTGACAGAGCGCCTGGGCCGCCGGAACTGGCAAAAGGGCGTCAAGGTCGATGTCCAGCAGGGTTCGGCCACCATCGACCTCTACCTGGTGGTGCTCTATGGCAGCCGGATTCCGGAGATTGCCCAGAAGGTTCAGGACCGGGTGCGCCAGGCGGTGGAGTCAATGACCGCCCTCAAGGTGAAGGCCGTGGATGTCCATGTCCAGGGTGTCGGCAGTCCCGACGATCATCCGGGAATCGAGACGGGAGGCCCTTCGTGAAGGCCATATCGATCATCGACCGCATCATCCTGGTCCTGTACACGATCACCTTGGGTCTCGTTTCTCTGGCCATGATCCTGGTCGGCTTCGGCTGGCTCAACCCGCTGCGCTTCCTGGACCGGCTGACGCTGGCCGTCAGCGGCCGCCTGACCGTGGCCGTGATCGGCGCCATCTTGCTCGTGATCAGCGTGCGCCTGGCGTCTGTCGCCTTCACCGGCGGCTGGCGGCGGCGGCATATCGTGCACCAGCTGCCGATGGGTCGGGTGCGCGTCTCGCTGCCCGCCGTGGAGGGGCTGGTCAGACGGCTGGTGAAGGCCCACGGCGGTGTGCATGAGGCCCATGCCGCCGTTCGCATGGGCAAAAAGGGCCTGACGGTGGCAGTTCGGGCGACAGTCGGTCCGGAGGTGGAGATCGCGACCCTCTCGGATGAACTGCAGCAGGCCATTCGCGCTCAGGTCAACCAGGTGGTCGGAGTGGGGGTGGAGCGGGTGTCGATCGATGTCGACCACATCACGCCGGCGGCCAGAGTGCCGCGCGAATCCTCGTGAGTCCGCTGCGTGCCCTGTTCCAGCACCACCTGTTCGCCGTGATCGGTCTCCTGGCGGGTGTGGTCTTTGCCCTGCTCATCCTGCGCATGGGATTCCTGGCCGCCTTCTTCCTGCTCTTGATGGGTGCCTTCGGCCTGTGGGTCGGCCGCCAGTTCGACCCAGACGCCGCCGGCGAGATCCAAGATGTGTTCGAGCGGCTGTTTGGCCGCAGGGAACGGGACTGAGATGCCAAGAAGGCGCTTTCGCAACCAGGCGCTGACCTGGCTGTTCGAAATCGATCTCGGCCACGCCGACCCCAAGGTCGTGCTTGCGCGCACCGGCAAGGACTGGACACCGGTGCATGAGGCGGCAGAGAAGGCAGTCTGGGGCGTGCTCGGCAGTCAGGCCCGCCTGGATCGGATCATCGCTCAGCTGGCCAGGGACTGGTCGATCGACCGCATGCCCGCCGTCGACCGCAACATCCTGCGGCTGGCGATCTGGGAGATGTCCTCCGGGCTCAGCCCGGCGGTGGCGATCAACGAGGCCGTGGAACTGGCCAAGGCCTATGGGGCCGAAGAGAGCCCAGGCTTTGTCAATGGCGTGCTGGCCGGATATCTCAAGCTTGAGGAGGATGCGGTCCGTGGCTGAGCGCATCGACGGACGGGCGCGTGCTGCCGAGGTGCTGGAGGGGGTGAAGGCGCGGGCCGCCGCCTTCTCTGCGGCCAAGGGCCGCCTTCCTGGCCTGGCCATCGTGCTGGTCGGCGAACACCCGGCGTCTTTATCCTACATCCGGTCCAAGGAGCAGGCGGCGGGCCGGGCCGGACTATACTCGGAGACGCACCGGCTGCCGGCCACCGTGGCAGAAGACGCCCTGCGCCGCTTCGTCGGGCGCCTGGGCGAAGACGAGCGCCTGGACGGCATCTTGGTGCAGCTGCCGCTGCCGGACGCCCTGCGTCAGGAGGAGGTGCTGGCCGCCCTGCCGCCGGAGAAGGACGTCGACGGCTTCACCACCCTCAACCAGGGCCGCCTCCTGGCTGGCGAACGAGGGCTCAGGCCCTGCACGCCGCTCGGCGTGATCGATCTCTTGCGCTGGCACGGGGTCCGGCTGGACGGGGCGGAGGTGGTGGTGATCGGCCGCTCGCGCACCGTTGGCCGCCCCTTGGCGCTGATGCTGCTGGAAGAGCACGCCTCGGTCACGGTGCTGCACTCCCACTCTCAGTCGCTTTCAGACGACGTGCGCCGGGCCGACGTGGTGATCGCCGCCGCCGGCCAGGCCGGGATCGTGCGCCGCGAGATGGTGCGGGAGGGGGCGGTTGTGATCGACGTCGGCATCAATCGAATCGGCGGCAAGCTGGTCGGTGACGTGGCGCCCGATGTGGCAGAGGTGGCGTCGGCGATGACGCCCGTGCCTGGCGGGGTCGGCCCGATGACGGTGGCCATGCTGATGGCGAACACCGTGGAGGCGTGCACGTGGCGCTCTTAAGCGTCACTGAGCTGAACCGCCTTGTCCGCGAGCTCTTGGATGCGGAGCCGCTGCTGCAGGGCGTTCTCGTCCAGGGCGAGCTGGCCAATGTCCGACTGCACAGCTCCGGCCACCTGTACTTCTCCTTGCGCGATCCGGCTGCGTCCGTTCGGGCCGTGATGTTTCGCAGCCAGGCCCGACAGCTCGTGTTTGCCCCGCAGGACGGAATGCAGGTGATCTGCGCCGGCCGGGTGTCGCTGTACGAGCGTGACGGCAGCTACCAGCTCTACGCCGAGACCCTGGAGCCGGCCGGCGTGGGGGCCGAGTATCTGCGGCTGCTGCAGCTAAAGGAGAAGCTCCAGGCCGAGGGCCTCTTCAGTCAAGACCGCAAGCGGCCGCTGCCGCTCTTGCCGAGGCGGCTCGGCGTCGTCACCTCGCCGACCGGGGCGGCCATCCGCGACATCCTGAGCGTGGCCAGACGGCGCTACCCCAATCTTGAGCTGGTGGTGGCCCCGGTCCAGGTCCAGGGGGCGACGGCCAGCGCCGAGATCGCCGCCGCCATCGAGCTGTTGGCCAGGCGGGGCCGGGTGGACGTGATTGTGGTCGGACGGGGCGGCGGGTCTCAGGAAGACCTGGCAGCCTTCAATCAGGAGGAAGTCGCCCGGGCTGTGGCCGCCTCGCCGGTGCCGGTGGTGGCAGCGGTCGGGCACGAGACGGACACGACCTTGATCGACCTGGTGGCAGACCGCAGGGCGGCCACGCCGTCTGCGGCGGCCGAGTTGGCGGTGCCCGTCGTGGCCGAGCTTTCGGCCGGCCTCCAGACGGCCACGGGCCAGATGCAGGTGGCGCTTGACCATCGCCTGTCCCTTGGCAGGCGCCAGCTTTCCGCCGTACTCGGCCGGCGGGTGATGAGCCGGCCGCTGACCCTGCTGGAGGCGAGACAGGAGCGCACCCTACGCCTAGAGAAGGACCTCGGGCAGGCCACCGGACGGCGGCTTCAAGATGCCCGATCTCGTCTGGCCGAGCACTCCGGGCGGCTTATGGCATTGTCGCCCACAGCGGTGCTCAGCCGGGGGTTTGCAGTGGTGGAGAAAGACGGCAAGGCCGTACGCAACGTCGAGCTCCTCCACCCTGGGGATCGGATCCGCACCCGACTGCAGGTGGGATCGTTCGAGAGCCAGGTAGAGAGGGTGGAACCGTGACTTTTGAGCAGGCTGTGCAGCGACTGGAAGAGATCGTGAAGCAGTTGGAAGACGGAGAGCTGGCGCTTGAGGCTTCCTTGGCGCTGTTCGAGGAGGGCGTGACCCTGGCCAAGCGCTGTCAGGCGATGCTGGAAGAGGCGTCGGGGACGGTCGAGCGGCTGACCGGAGACAAGATGGAGCCATGGCCAGAAGGCACGCATGACTGAACAGGAGCTACGGGCCGGCTTCGAAGCCTATCTGCAGGCGCACCTGCCGGCTGGGGGCGTGGTCGAAGGGGCCATGGCCTATGCGCTCGGTGGAAGCGGCAAGCGGCTGCGGCCGGTGGTGCTGCTGATGGCGGCAGAGGCAGCCGGAGGACGGCCCCAAGACTGCCTGCCGGCGGCGCTGGCGGTCGAGGCGGTGCATACCTACTCTTTAGTGCACGACGACCTGCCGGACATGGACAACGACGACATGCGGCGGGGACAGCCCTCCTGCCACCGGGCCTTTGGTCCGGCGGTGGCCATCTTGGCCGGAGACGGCCTCCTGACCTGGGGTCTTGGACTCTTGTCCGACCCCGATCTGCGCCGGGCGTGCTCCGATGCGGCCTGCCTGGACAGTCTGGCCGTGCTCTCGACGGCGCTCGGCACGGCCGGCATGGTGGGCGGCCAAGCCCTGGATTTGGGCTTCGGGCAGGCGAGCCGGGGCCAGATCGACCAGATGAAGACGGCTGCCCTGTTCTCGGCGGCGGCCCGACTTGGCGCCATCCTTGCGAAAAGGCCCGACCTGGAAGCGATGCTGGGCGCATACGGAGAGGATCTCGGCCTAGCCTTTCAGGCGATCGACGACCGGCTGGATCTGGATGGAGGCGCCCATGAAGACCTGGTGCGCCTGACCGCATCGGCAGACCATCACTCGCACGCCGCCCAGGCTCGCCTGGCGCCGCTTGGCGAGCGGGGACGTGAGCTTTGTGCCCTGGTCGAGCACTTGAGCCAGCGTCAGGTCTGAGCCATAAGGCCGTGGCCAGCGGCGAAAAGCGTATAATGTGCGGACGAGGCGAGGTGATCGATCGGCTGGTTGGTGGTGCGGTATCCTAGTCGAAGCCATCTTCTCCCAAGGCGGGCCTAAAAATCCGCTGACAGGCACAGCGATGAAGTTCCTGGTGCCGGCTTCGGACGCCCAGTCTGGGGTTGGTGCTGGGGGTTAAGGCACCGGGACGGCCTGCAATGGCATGCAGCTACCGGCCCTGGCGCCGCGGAGACCCGGGTGCGCCGGCGACCGGCCTAACGGTCGACTGGGGGCCCGGGGGATGAACCTGCATGAGGTGCTGAACATATGGCGAGGCGTGTTGTGCAGCGTAGCCTGCCTTGAGCGCGACGGGGAGAGACAGCCGAGCGATCGGCGATTGAAACCCGCGGTGCAACAGAGGCTAAGAGAAGACGGGTGACGCGAGGAAAGCTCCTAGGCCGTCGACCCGAAAAGGGCGGCCGGGTGGGGATTACAGTGTGGCTTCAGTGGCAATCTAGCCCCGTGGGCGGCGACGTCACGGACGAAGAGTAAAGGGGAACCGCCTGCCCGGCGACGGACAGGCTCTTCGGTGGGAAAGCCAGCTAGACCTAAACCGCAACGTTTACCTATCCGGTGCCACCACCAGTCTTTTGCGCACGGGGCGAGAGGTCCCCTACAATGTTGTCATGATGCCTTGGCGTGCTTCGCCTCCGCTCGGATGAGCAGGCACCGTGGTCGGTGGAGAGAACTTCCCTATGGACGAGCGGTGCGGTTTGCTGCCGTGGCGTTCGTGGCGGGCGGCTTGTTGGTGTTGCCCTCGCAGTTGGGTGAGTCCGCGCTCAACCCGGTGCTGGACCTTGTGGTGGTGATTGTCGTGGTGGCCGTTGGTGTCCTCTGCGACATGGTCGGCGTCGCCTCGACCCGGGCCAAGGAGCAGCCGTTCTTGTCCCGGGCGGCCAAGCGAGCACCTGGAGCCCGCCAGAGCCTGCATCTGGTCAGGCATGCCGATCGGGTGGCGACCGTGATGTCGGACCTGGTCGGCGATACCATGGGGACGGTGGCCGGAGCGCTGGCAGCCGCCATGGCCGTGCACCTGGCCGAGCCCAGATCGATCGCCGCGGTGACCGCCCTCGCCGTCGGCGTGCTGTCCGGCGTGACCGTCGGGCTGAAGGCACTCGCCAAGTACGTGGCCGTGCACCGGGCCCAGAGTGTGGTAGCCTTGGCGGGTCGGGTGCTGCAGACCATAGGATTCGACCCGCCGCGAGCGAAGGGGTGACCCAGATGGCCCTGCTGGATCAAATCAAGAACCCGCACGACGTCTCCCGACTCTCGGCGGACGAGCTTACCCGCCTCGCCCAGGAGATCCGACAGCGCATCATCGAGGCCGTGTCGCAAAACGGCGGCCACCTGGCGCCGCCGCTCGGAACGGTCGAGCTGACGATCGCCCTGCACGCCGTCTTCGAGTCGCCGATAGACCGCATCGTCTGGGACGTCGGACATCAGGCGTACGCCCACAAGCTGTTGACCGGCCGGGCCGCGGCCTTTGGCACGCTGCGCCGCAAGGGCGGGCTGTCCGGCTATCTGCGGCGCACCGAGTCGGAGCACGACTGGTTTGGCGCCGGTCACGCCTCCACCTCGATCGCAGCCGCTGTCGGCATGGCCAAGGCTCGCGATCTGAAGGGCGAGCACCAGCACGTGGTGGCGGTGGTCGGAGACGGCGCCATGACCGGCGGGCTGGCCTATGAGGCCCTGAACAACCTGGGCCACCTGGAGACGCCGATGATCGTGGTGCTGAACGACAACTCCATGTCCATCTCACCGAACGTCGGCTCCATGTCCCGTTATTTGGCCCGGCTGCGGGCCGCCCCATCCTTCGGCCGCCTGAAGAAGGCCGTGCAGCGCACCCTGCGCCACCTGCCACTGGTCGGGGAGCCGCTGGTCGGGGTCGCCGGGAAGCTCAAAGAGGTGATCAAGCTGACCCTGGTCCCAGATCAGGGCGCCTTCTTCGAGGAACTGGGCGTCAAGTACTTCGGGCCCTTCGACGGCCACGACATCCCATCTTTGGTCGCCGTGTTCGAGATGGTGAAAGACACCGAGGTTCCGGTATTGGTCCACGTGGTCACCCGCAAGGGCAAGGGCTACCCCTTCGCCGAGGAGGAGCCCGGGAAGTGGCACGGGGCATCTCCCTTCGACCCCAGCACGGGCAAGGGCACCGGCAAGAAGAGTCCGCCGAAGTGGCAGGACGCCTTTGGCGAGATCTTGCTGCGCATTGCCAAGGAAGATCCGAGGGTGGTGGCGATCACGGCCGCCATGGCCGACGGGACGGGCCTGAACGCCTTCGCCCGCGAGCTGCCCGCTCGCTTTTTCGACGTGGGCATCGCCGAGGCCTATGCCGTGACCTTCGCCGGCGGCCTGGCCGCGAGTGGCATGCGGCCGGTGGCCGCCATCTACTCGACGTTTCTGCAGCGGGCCTACGACCAGATCATCCACGACATCGCCATCCAGCAGCTGCCGGTTCTGTTCTGCATGGATCGGGCCGGACTGGTCGGAGAAGATGGCGCCACCCATCAGGGTCTCTATGACATCGCCTATCTGCGCTGCATTCCCTCGATGACGGTGGCGGTGCCGCGCGACCAGGAGAACCTGGAGCTCTTGATCCGAGGCGCCCTCAAGACCGCAGGTCCGGTGGCCCTTCGCTACCCGCGCGGCGAGGCGCTGAGCCAGGTTGGCGCCGAGGCGCATCCGTTCGCCTGGGGCAGCGGAGAGGTGCTGCGCGAGGGCCAGGGGGCTGCAATCTTGGCCATCGGGCCGATGGTCTCCCTGGCGCTCGAGGCGAGAGAGATCCTGATGACGCAGGGCATCCAGGTCACCGTTGCCGACGCCCGCTTCGTCAAGCCGCTCGACGAGGTGCTGATCCAGGACCTAGCGGCGCGCCACTCCCTGCTCTTCACCGTGGAAGAGGGCACCGCCATGGGCGGCTTCGGGTCGGCCGTGCTCGAGCTCGTCGAGGCGAAGGGCCTCACCTGCCGGGTGCAGCTCTGGGGTACGCCCGACCGGCAGATCGAACATGGTTCCCGCCAGGAGAGCCTGGAGGAGGTCGGTCTCACGGCCGACCGGCTGAGCGGTGCCATCAGCCAGGCGCTGGGCACTGCCCGCCACGTTTCCTGAACCCAGACCGACGACGGCGCCTGAGGTGCCGCCCGGCTGGGCTAGGAGTCCTGGGGCGGGAAGGCAGCGTCGGCGAAGCTGTGCAGAACCGGTGGCCGCAGGCTGAGCACAGTCAGCGAGCCAGGCGGCGGCTGGGCAAGGCGGATGCGCTCTCGAAAGGGCAGGCCCATCGCCGTGCAGGCCAGCGCCAAGATCACCCCGGTGTGGGTGACCACGACCACATCTTGATCCCTGGGCCAATCGTACGCCCAGCTGACCACCCGGTCAGCCAGGTGGCGAAAGCTTTCGCCACCTGGTGGAGAGCCGTCTACCGTGTCGGCAAGATAGGCGTTCCAGGCAGCAGGGTACAGGTCTGCGCATTCGACCATGCTGTGGCCGGCGAAGAGGCCGAGGTCCACTTCGGCCAGGGCCGGCATCACCTCGACTGGAAGCTTGAGCGTGCGCTGTACGATCCTGGCGCTGGTCACGGCCCGCTGGGCCGGAGACGAGACGAGCCTGCCCGGGTGGTTTGCCCTCAGCAGGGTGGCGGTTTGGGTCAGAGCCGGTCCAGCATCTTGGGCCAATGGCACCTCTAGCCGCCCCCACCACCGATCTGACAGCGAGCGGGAGACGGCGCCGTGGCGGACCAGAAAGAAAATCGAAGACGGCCCCCTCATCAGCGTGATGCGGCGTGTTCTGGATCTGGGTGCGTAAGACGGCTCTCCCATCTTTCAGCGATCGGCTGGCAGTTCCTTCGGAACCCACGACCTCGCCGTCGGAATCATCCTGGGAGGGACCCTGGCCCTTCGGCGCAAGGGCATGGCGCGGGCGTCTTGAATCTCCTGACGACCGATGTCTTTAGAGGGAGTGATTCACACGCCAGACAAAGACGACCGCACCGTCAAGCGAGCCGTGGCGGCATACGATACCCACGTTGTCCGGCACCTCGATGAGGAGTACACCAAGACGACTCGGCGCGGCGACCGCATTGCAGACCATGTCAGCCTGTTCGCCGGTTCGTGGCGGTTCATCATCATCTTCGGGGTCTTTCTCGTGGTCTGGATCATCTGGAATATCGTCACGCCGAAGGCCTTGCACTTCGACCCGGCGCCCTTCATCCTGCTCAACCTGCTGCTGTCGTTCATCGCCGGCTTTCAGGCGCCGTTCATCATGATGTCCCAGAACCGGGCCGCAGAACGGTCCAAGATGGAGTCTGACATCGACTACGCCATCAACTTCAAGGCCGAGCTCGACCTTGAGGAGGTGAAGGCGCACCTTAAGCACATCGAGGCTCATATGCTGGAATTGCGCCGCGTGGTCGACGGGAACTCTCCGGCCAGCTGAAAGACGCCCTAGACCGACACCGGTTCTGGCAGATTGGCGTCCCACCAGGAAAGGACGCGCAATGCCCGCAGTGTCAGCCAGCGCGAGGGCAGCCCGACACCGTCGTCGATCGAAAACCAGACCCGTCCAGGGGGGGTCCACTCCAGCGCCCACCTGCCGTCTGTCAGGCGCTTCGAGCGCAACAGATCGATCGGCTCGGCGAGCCGCCGATCCGGGGCCCGACCGCTCAGCGCACCGGCGGACCGAAAGTAGTCGAGGGCGCGCAGGATGTCGTAGTACCAGCGGTTGGGGTTGGCCAGACGAAGGAACTGCTGGTCGGCGACCTCTCCCGTACTGAGTCGGCGAAAGAGGTGCCGCTCTAGGAGGTACTCCTCGCCGGCGGCGCGCGCCGCTCGCACTGCGTCAGTTCCGCCCGAGACTCTCTCGAATTCCAGGAGTCCCTCCAGGACGTTGATCGTGGTGGCAAACGACGAGCGAACGGAACCGTTGACCCGCTCGCAGTTCCACCCACCGTCTTCGAGGCGCTCGCCCAGCAGCCGCTCGACGATCAAGGAGACATCCACGCCGAAGTAGGCGCCATCGGTGACGGTGCGCCCGTTGATGCATTCCTCGACCTCGCCTGCCCAGAAGGGTTCATGATCGTGATACCAGCGCGCATTGGCACCGATCAGCTGAACGGCCCGCTGGGCCCGCTCCGACGCCGGGTCAAGGCCGAACTCGCGCAGCTGCGTCAGGACATAGCAGGTGGCCGTCCAGGGCTGACCGACCTGCTCCCACTCGCGCTCGTCAAAGTTACTGGGGAGAAAAGAGCCCCCCGCCCACTGACCATCCGCGTCTTCGAGTGCGAGCAGTCGAGCGCCCCATCCAGCCGTCTCGACCCGTGCCCGCTCTGCGCTCCACTCGGGTTCGGGGGCACCGAGCAGGTCGCGCATGACCTGCCACCGGATCGAGGGGTCGGAGTCAAGGAGCCACTCGACGGCCGCACCAGGCTTACTCATGGCCGGATCCCGAACGTGCCTGCCTCAAAGCGGCCGTGGGACAAGGGACTGCGCCGGTGAAAGACCTTCCGCCCACGTCTGTACCTCCGGTTTCGAGTTGGTTGGCCATCATCACACTGAGAGGCCTGGTAGCCTTTCACAGCATCGTCAGGTGGCAGGTCTGCATCGGGCAGGCGGAGATCAGTGGTAGATAGAGCCCGAATCGGGCCCCTGTCCGAGTTGGTCGTCAAGCCGACGATTCCGGCGCCGACTACGATCAGATCATAGGGAGGGCTGTCCAAACGAAACCTCCTCAACGAGCCTTGGCGAGCATTCGACGCCGTCGGTCGCGGATCTTGTCCACGGTGGCGCACCGCAGGTCCGAAGGACACCGGCAGCCCGGATGGCATACGCTCGGGCGTGTGGCCTGCCCCCGGGGCCGTTCCCGGGGATGAGCCACGGGACCGTCTCTTTTGGCGGGCGTCTCCGCTCCCCCTTGAGATGGCCCCGTCGACGCGGTGGGTTGGTTGGATGTCCTCCAGTCTTAAGGCAATGAGGGGGTCCGAAACCGTGCTCGCAGTTCTAGGTGTATTGGACGCGGGGGTCGACGAAGGCGTAGAGCAGGTCGGCAACCAGGTTGCCGAAGACGGTCAACACCCCGACGATCAACACTGCCGCCAACACAATTGGGTAGTCGTGGTTGATCAAGGCGTTATACGTGAGCAGGCCCATGCCGGGGTAGTTGAACACTTCTTCCAGGAAGAGGTTGCCGGCGAAGAGCGAGGGGATCGAGAACCCGACGAAGGTGATCAGCGGCAGCACAGAGTTGCGCAGCCCGTGCTTGAACAGCACAGACCACTCAGAGAGGCCCTTGGCTCGGGCCGTCCGGATGTAGTCCTGAACCAGGGTCTCGCTCATGGCGGTGCGCATGTACCGGCCCCAGCCGGCGACCGTGAGCAGGATCAGCGTGATGCTAGGCAGGGCGATGTGCGAGATCCAGACCACAAAGCCAACCGGTGGCTGGCCGGGGTTGGCGAGGCCGCCCGGCGGGAACCAGCTGAGATAGAACGAGAAGATCATGATCATGACCAGGCCGAGCCAGAAGGTCGGCATGGAGTAGAAGAAGTAGCTGAACGAGGTGAGGGCGTGGTCGTCCCAGCGGTTGACCCGCCGGGCCTGGTACGTGCCCATGGCGATCGAGAACACGTGGGCGAACACAACGGCGAGTCCGATCAGGGCGAGCGTGCGGGGCAGGGCCACGGACATCAGCTGCATCACGGTCTGGTTCTGGAAGTAGGAGATGCCGAGATTGCCCTGCACCACCTGGCCCAGCCATCTTACGTACTGCACGGGCAATGGCAGATTCAATCCGTACTCGGCGTTGAACAGGGCCACCATGTGCGGCGTGGCCTTCGGTCCGAGCATGGTGTAGACCGGGCTGCCCGGGACCAGATGGACGATCAAAAACGAGATCATGGTCACGCCGATCAAGGTCGGGATGGCCTGGAACAGGCGGGAGACCGTGTACTTCAGCATGCTTAGGCCCTCCCTTCCCGCAGCCGGGGATCAAAGCTGGCTCTCAGTGCATCTCCCAGGAAGTTCACGCCGAGTTCGGCCGCAACGATGGCCAGCCCCGGCGGATAGATCAGCCACCAGGCGTTCTGGAAGATGTAGTTGGTGCCGTCCGCCAGCATGCCGCCCCAGTTGGGCGTCGGCGGCGGGAGTCCCAGGCCCAGAAAGCTGAGTCCGGCCACCGTCAGGATGGCGCCGCCGACGGCGAAGGTGGCCGTGACCATCACGACGCCCATCACGTTGGGCAGAAGATGGCGCAACATCAGCCGCCACGTGCCCGAGCCCAAGGAGCGGGCGGCGTGCACGAACTCACGCTGCTTGAGGGTGAGCACCTCGGCCCGCACCAGTCGAGCGGTGCCCAGCCAGCTCAGCACGGAGATCACGACCACCAGCAAGATGGCGCTCGGCGAGAAGATGGAGTCGACCAGAAGCAGGATGTAGAGGCCGGGCAGGGCAAACAGGATGTCCACGATACGCATCATGATCGCATCCAGCCAGCCGCCGGCCAGGCCGGCCACCAAGCCGTAGAGCGTGCCCAGGAGCACGGACAAAATGCCGGCTGCGAAGCCGACTTCCAATGACAGCTGGCCGCCCAGCATCAAACGGGCGAGCTCGTCGCGGCCGAGAGCGTCCGTGCCCAACACGTGGCCGGCGCTCGGGGCGGCGAAGGTGTCGAGCAGGTTGGTGGCTTCAGGGTTCACGTGATAGATCAGCGGCCCGACGAAGGAAAGCAGAAGCAGAAAGCCGAGCAGGGAGATGCCGGCGATCGCCAAGGGATTCGACCAAAACGATCGCCACTCTCGACCGAGGCCACGACCTGACTCGGGAGCGATGGGGCCGCCGGCATCGGGTGCAGGCAGTGAGGCGACCGCCATACAACGTACCTCCCTTCGACGGTGAAACACGGAGCAGGGGGCCGAGAACGCAATTTCAGGCCCCATTCGCTGACCCGGTCTCGAGTCCCTGCCCGGCCCGTGGTCATCGTGGAAAGGGACCTGGCGTGCACGTGGCGATGCTGGGCGGGGAAAATAGTCCGCTGGATGGCGGCAAACCTGGAAGAGAGGAAAAGCGGTACGCCTGGGGTGGTGCCCGGGCCGGGGGCGTGAGCCCCCGGCCCGTCTGCTGGCTGGATTAGCCTGCAGCCACCCTTAGGCCGAGACTACGGGGCGCTGATCGTCCAGTAGTTCGGGAAGTTGAGGGCCTGGATCGGATTGAAGTTCTGGATGGTGCCGTGGATCCACGGGGAGACCTCTCCCGGGGTGTTCAGGTCCGGCAGCCAGAGGATGCCGGGTAGGATCTTGGCGGCGTACGCCAGGTAGGCGGTCAGCGAGGCGTTAGCCTGGGCCGCGGTTCCCGGAGCGTAGCTGGCCTCGATCAGGGACTGCAACTGAGGATCGCTGAATGCACCCGGGTTGGCCGCACCGGTCGCCGTGAACAGGGCGCCACCGGTCGGGTAGTAGTCAGGCTCGTAGCACCAGCCGCCGTACCAGTTGGCAGCCCAGCTGCCAGCGACCGTGTTGCTGATCTGGTCGTTGAGACCGATCTGCGAACCAAACGGCATCGGAGAAGGCTTCATCTGGATGCCTTCCTTTGCCCAGTCTTGCTGCAGCAAGGTGGCGAAGTTAGCCGTGGAGTTCGAGCCTGTACCGTAGTACATCGTGAAGCTCAGGGCCACGGACTTGCCGTTGATGGTCTTGGTCATGACGCCGTTTTGCAGCGACCACCCGTTGGCCAGCAACAGGGCCTTGCCCTGGGCCGGGTTATAGGTGAGCGGCTTCGGCATCGCTGAGGCGTTGTAGATGGAGAGCACCGGGGACGGCGGGATCGGGCTGTAGTCCTGGACACCATAGCCGGCGCCCATGACCTGGATGTAGGCCTTCTGGTCAATGCCGAGCTGCAGGGCCTGGCGGACCGGGAGCTCCTGGAAGGCGAGCCCGATGCCGTTACCGCCGGCTGCCAGCGGGCTGAGGTTCAGGTTGATGTAGAAGAAGCAGAATCCGGGCGGGCCGGTCTTCAGCGTGTAGCCGGCGATGGTCGTCTGCTTCTTGATCAATGACGCCGTGGTCAGGTAGCCGGTGGAGAGCTGGCCCTTCTCAAGGGCGGCCTGCTCAGCGGCTGTCGAGGTGTAGTACTGGTAGACCAGCGTCTTGATCGTGGCCAGGTGGCCGTTGTAGTTCGGGTTGGCGGTGAACTCCCAGTAGTCGTTCGGCACCATGGTCTTGAACAGGTAGGGCCCGTCGACCACGGCGAACGGAGCGGCGCTCGGGTTGTTCATCACGTTGTTGGTGTTAGAGGAGCCGCCCATGTAGTTGAGGAGGGTGGTGATCTGGGCTGAGGTCAGCGAGGTGGCCGGTGTAACCGGCACGCCAGCTGCCTGCTCCCAGACGGAGGCCGGCATCGGCATCAGCTGGCCGAGCCCGTTGTGCTCGAACCAGATCGGGTTGACCGGCTTGTTGACCGTAACCGTAAAGGTCGTGGCGCTGGGTGCGCTCACGCTCATCCAGCCCACTCCGTTGCCGCCGACGGTGCCGATCGGGTTGAGTCCGCCGACCGTGCATCCGCCGTAGGTGTACGGAGATCCGGAGGCACACGAGGCCGCTTCCAACACCGCCGAGAAGGCGACGTCATTGGCGGTCACCGGGTTGCCGTTGGACCACGTCCACTTCGGGTTCAGCGTGACCGTGAAGGTCTGGTTGTTGTTCGAGACGGCGATGCTCTGAGCAATCGAGCGGCTCAGGTCGATGCCGTCTGTACCGGTGATGAACACCAAGGGCTTGTACATCAGGAAGTTCACCTGCGAGTTGTACACGCTATATGCGGTGTTCGGCAGGATCGGAACGAAGGCGTTCAGCAGAACGGAAGCCGGCAATGGAACGACGGCCTCGTTGGCCTTGGCCCATGCCGGCTCAGGCACGGCAGCGGTCGTCGGTGTGGTCGACCCACAGCCGGCCAGCGTCAGTGCGAGAACCGAAACAGCAGCCGCACCGATGGCCCATCGGCGCCAGTTCATGCGCATTGGGTACCTCCTATCCAGAAATGGAACCCAGGTCCTGCCACCTACTCAAAGGTGGGCGGAAGGAACACAGACCGACCCGGCAGCCGTTGACAGCGTGCGGCGGGGCAGTCAGAACCCTGCATCGCCCCCCTCTCTGGGTCTTGGCTGTCCCGAACCCACTTGGATCTCAGCGAAAGGGCCCTCGCTGCCTGCCTGGGAGACCCACCCCGGGAGGACCGAGCGCCACCGGGCACAAGGTACATGGGTAGTGGATTACCATGTCACCGGAAAAAATCCTTCTGACATCAGACTGTAACATTTGCTTCGCGAACGAAAGCAGCCGCGACCGTTGAAAGGGAACCGGCGGCGTCGGCGTGAAAAAGGGACAGACAGACTGACCGGTGGGCGACCGGATCAGGTGTCGGGGAAGGGGGGATCGGTCCTGTCGACAGTCGGACTATACCCCCTGCTCTACCGTCCGGAATCCTTGGAGTGGGCAGCGCGTGCCGTTGAGCTCGCCGATCGGATGCGCCTGCGGGCTGTTCTTCCGCCGGAGGCGAGCACGGCGCTCGGCCGTCCGGACCTGGCGCTTGAGATGTCGGACTGGCGGCAGGTGGACCTGGCCCTGACCTTCGGCGGCGATGGGACCCTGCTGCAGGCGGCCACGCAGCTCGCCCCCTTGGGGGTGCCGCTGCTTGGATTCAATCTGGGGCGGGTGGGATTTTTGACTGAACTCGAGGGCCACGACCTGGAGGTCGGTCTCGAGCAGGCGCTGGCCGGTCGATATCTGGTCGAAGAGCGGATGATGGTCGAGGGCAGCCTGGTCCGAGCCGGCAAGGAAGTCGGGCGTCACGTCGCACTCAACGATCTGGTGATCACCAAGGGTCCGTTTGCCCGCTTGGTGCGTCTTCAGGTGGCGGTCGGCGAGGCGGTGCTCGGCACCTACTCGGCGGACGGGCTGATCCTGGCCACCCCGACCGGGTCCACCGCCTATGCGCTGTCGGCCGGCGGACCGGTGCTGACGCCGGAGGTTGCGGCCATCTTGGTCACGCCGATCTGTCCGCACACGCTGTCTTCACGATCGGTCGTGGTGCCGCCGGATGTGACGGTCAATGTGGAACTCTTGCCGGCCGGAGATCGCAGCGAGACGTTTTTGACCGTGGACGGACAGCTGGGGGAAACGCTTGAGGCCGGGGACCGCCTGACGGTTAGGCGCTCGGCGATCTGCACCCGCCTCTTGCGCCGTCCCGGGTACGACTTTCTCGACGTGCTACGCCGCAAGCTGAGCGAGGGCGTGCTATGACGAAGGAGCCGCCTGCGGTGCCTGTCTCGCTGCAAAAGCGCCGACAGAAGATCTCCGACCTGGTCAGCCGGCGGATCATCCATACCCAGGCCGACTTGGAGCGGGCCCTGCGTGATGCGGGCATCGCCGTGACGCAGGCCACCATCTCCCGCGACATCCGGGCCCTTGGCCTGCGCAAGGTCAGCGCAGGCGACGGCCGCCAGCGCTATGCCATCGCTAGGGACCAGGACGGCGTGCTGACCCATGCCGTCCGTCAGGTCAAGCGGCTGACCGTGGACGTGGCGGTCAGCTGCAACCTGGTGGTCCTGTCCTGCCTGCCGGCCAGCGCCGAGACAGTCGGCGAAGCGGTGGAGGAGGTGGCGCCTAAGGGTCTCTTGGCCGTGTTCCCGCATGGCCCCAAGGTGCTGCTGGTCGCCCAGGATGAGGACTGTGCCAGGCAGATCGCCGATCAGATCATGGTCATGTGCCGATGATCCTGCGGCTGATCAGAGTCGAGAACTTCTCCATCTTCGAGGCGGCCGAGGCCGTGTTTGAGCCCGGGTTGGTCGCCATCAGTGGCGAGAGCGGGTCAGGCAAGACTCTGCTGTTCGAGGCGCTGCGCCTGGCCATCGGTGGCCGTCCGGAGGCGTCGGTCGTCCGCAGCGGCTGCGACCAGGCGGTGGTGATGGCCCTGTTCGAGGTCGGCCCTGGCGAAATTCACGACGCAGGCGATGAGGACGGTCAGATCCTGTTCAGCCGCCAGATCTCGGCGAACGGCCGCAGCATTTTTCGCATCAACGACCAGGTGGTCACCGCCAGCGCCGTCAGGCGACTCGGAGCCCAGCTGGTCGACATGACCAGTCAGGGAGAGCCGGCCGAAATCCTCTCCCCGAGCCGCCAGCGCTCGCTCTTGGACGACTACGCCGGGCTGGGAGATCAGGTGGCAAGGCGAGCCGGACTGCGCAGCCAGATCCGCCAGATCGAGGCTCAGGCGAAGGAGTTGGGCGGGGACGAGCGCAGCCGGCGGCGCCAGACCGATTTGCTCGGCTATCAGATCGAGGAGATCCATTCGGCCCGGTTGGAAGCGGGAGAAGAAGACAGTCTGCGCCAGCGCCGCCGCCTCTTGGCCGAGCGCGCCGCCCTGGCCGAGGCGTTGGCCAGCGGCCGACTTGCCATCTTGGGCGGCGGCAGACCTGGGGCCTATGACCTATTGGCCCGAGCCGAGGCCGCCGTCGGTCGGTTTGGTGACCTCGTGCCAGAACTATCCGCCTGGGTGAGCGAGGCAGGCCATCTCCTTGAACTGCTGCAAGATCTGGGCCAGCGCCTGGCCGAGATGCAAGACGGGATGGAACTCGCGGCGCAGGACGGTGCGCAGCTAGAAGAACGCCTGCTCCTGATCGAGGACCTCAAGCGCAAGTATGGCGACGATGTGGAATCGGTGCTGGCCTATGCCGAGACGGCAGGGTTGGAGCTTGAGCGCCTGGCCGACGCCGAGAGTGCGCTCGCCCGCCTCGAAGCGGAGCGAGCGGCACTTAGCCACGAGGCGGACGAGCTGGACAGCGTCGTCTGGAACGGCCGTCGTCAGGCCGCAGGACAGCTCGCCGCCGAGGTGGAGGCCGAGCTGCGCTTCTTGGGCTTCCCATCGGCCAACTTCCGGGTGGATGTGGCCGAGGAGTCGGTCAGCTTCTGGCTCCAGCCCAACCCCGGGGAGCCCGCTCAGCCGGCGGGCCAAATCGCCTCGGGTGGCGAGCAAAGCCGCCTGCTGCTGGCGCTTCGGCAGGTGGCCAAGGCAAAGGAGCCGCGCATCCTGCTCCTGGATGAGGTGGACCAGGGCCTGGGAGGTGACGGTGCCCAAGCGGTGGCCAGGCGGCTGCGCGAGCTCTCGGAGCTCGGACAGGTGGTGGCGGTCACCCATCAGGCGGTGGTGGCCGCCCACGCCGACCAGCATCTGGCCGTCAGCAAAGAGGTGCGCGCCGGTCGGACGCTGGGGATTGTGCGGAAGCTGGATGCCGAGGAGCGGGTTCAGGAAGTGGCCAGGATGCTGGCCGGCACCCGCCAGGGCCTGGGCCAGGACCACGCCCGGGAGCTTTTGCGCCTGAGCCGCTTGGAATGATGCTCTCGGGAAGAGCCGCGGCCTGATTGGCAGCGAGTCTGGCGCGCTGAATTCTACGGGCGGCTTTGCGTCTGAGTCCCGATCGGCCGGACGAGCGCACCGTGTGCCGCCTGGAGGCTGGGGCCGGCCGGCGCTTGACGAGCCTCGGGGCCAGGGGGACAGGATGGGCACAGGCGCCGTCGAACAGTCTCCCTCACGGGCGACGTGCTGCCACGCACGGCCCCATGTCTGGCTGACTTGGCGCGCACCCTGGGGTGGAGGTAGGTCATGCTTAAAGAGCTTCGCCGCCGCCTGAGGAACAGGCCAAATCCTGATGAGACCGAGGCGCTTTCGGGCCGGGCTCGGGTTGACGTCAAGACCAAGCGCCTGGCGTTGCGGCTGAGAGCCGGCGATCTCGCCGTCGTCGCCCACGAAGACCTGGATGAAACGGCGGCCCGCGCCCTGGTGCGCCGCCGGGTGAAGGCCGTTGTGAATATCCGGCCCTTTCTCACCGGCCGCTTCCCGGCCCTGGGTGCCCAGATCCTGTACGAGAACGGAGTTGCCCTGATCGAGGCCACCGCCCCTGATCTGGCCGCCTTCACAGATGGCACAGAGATCAGCTTTGACGGCCGGCGCATCCTCGATCAGCATGGCCAGCCAATCTGCCAGGCCAGCCCGGTCGGCGCAGGGCGCATCGAGCAGCAGATGATGGCCGGGCGCCGCCGGCTGCACAGCGAGCTCGAGCAGTTCATCGGCAATACGTTGAGCTATGCCGAGGCGGAGAAGTCCCTCATCTTGTCTCCGCTGTCGCCGCCAGCCTTGACCACTCAGTTTCACGGCCACCAGGTGCTGATCGTGATTCGGGGGCAGGACTACAGCCGCGATCTGGCCGCGGTGCGTGGATACATCCGCGACGTGCGTCCGGTGCTGGTCGGCGTGGACGGCGGAGCGGACGCCCTGCTCAGCGCCGGCCTGAAGCCGGATATGATCGTGGGCGACATGGACTCTGTGTCTGACCAGGCCCTCGGCAGCGGTGCAGAGTTGGTCGTCCATGCCTACCCGGACGGCCGGGCGCCGGGACAGGAACGGGTCCAGAAGCTCGGCCTCAGCCACTGCCTGGTGCCGTCGATCGGCACATCGGAGGATCTCGCCATGCTGCTTGCCTACGAGCAGGGCGCCGAGCTGATCGTGGCCGTGGGCAGCCATCTCAGCATGTTCGAGTTTCTGGAGAAGGGCCGGCCGGGAATGGCCTCTACCCTTCTGACCAGAATCAAGGTTGGGAGTATCCTGGTCGATGCCAAGGGCGTCAGCAGGCTCTATCAGACCGGCGTGCGCTGGACGCACCTGGTGGTCCTGACTGCCGCCGGACTCCTGACCATGGTGCTGATCTTCCTTTCCGCCCCCGCCACCCAGAATCTGGGCCAGATCATCTGGCTGAAGATTCGCTACACTCTGGGCCTGTGAGTTAGAGAGGGGACTTGGCGCCTTGGTGATCGACCTCCGCACCCACCTGATTTCGCTGGTCGCCGTCTTCTTGGCTCTGGGCATCGGGATTCTGGTGGGCATCGACATGATCGGCGGCCGGGCGGTGATCAGCCAGGAGCGAGGCATGATCACCCGCCTGCAGTCCGACTTCCACAACCTGCAGACGTCCGAGGCCACCCTGCACACCCAGCTCACCGTACAGGGCGCTCAACTGACGGTGGCCAATCAGTTCGCAACAGACGCCGTACCGTACATGGTGTCTGGCAAGCTGACCGGGACGACGGTGGCGATCGTGACGACGAGCGCCCATGTCGGCAGCGCACCGGTGGTCACCGTCCTGCGCCAGGCCGGAGCGACCTTGGGACCCGTGCTGAGCCTGGACCCTGAGCCAGCCGCCAACTCTGCCGTATGGGCGGACGCCGGCGCCATCCTGAACGTTCCGGCCAGTCCCCAGGCGGTCTACGCCGCCTTGGCGAGACAGATCGGCGCCAGCTTTCACAGCGGCAATATGGCCCCTCTCGTCCAGCTGGAGGCGCTCGACCTGTTCAAGATCAGCGGCACGCTGACTGCCCCGGCCGGCGGTGTGGTGCTGATCGCCGGATCGCCCACCGCCAACGACCCGCTGGCCGGCCTGCTTGGAGTGCCCCTGGTCCGCATGCTAAAGAGCGACCGGCTCCCGGCGGTGGCTGGCCAGTGGTCGACCGTCTCGGCTCAGTACTCGACCATCCCGCTGTTCCAAGGCCTTGGCATCACCACCGTGGACGACGTCGACCTGGCTGCTGGCCAGGTGTCCACCGTCTGGGGATTGACGGGAACGGTGGGCAACTACGGTCTTCTGCCCACGGCGCAGGCCCTGATGCCGATCGCCACCACCCCTTGACGGTGTCGGTCGTGTTCCCGGCGCACAACGAGGCGGCCAGGATCGGCGCCTCGGTCAGGGCCGCCAAGGCCCTGCCGGAGGTTGCCCAGGTGATCGTCGTCGACGACGGGTCGGACGACGAGACGGCTTCTCTCGCCGAACGAGCAGGTGCCAAGGTGATCCGGCTTAGCGCCAACTTGGGCAAGGCGGAGGCCTTGCGCCAGGGGGTTTTGGCTGCCGTCGGGGACGTGGTGCTGACGCTGGACGCCGACCTCGGGGAGAGCGTGGCCGAGGCCGCCCGCCTGTTGCAAGAGGTCACGTCCGGCCGGGCCGACCTGGCGATCGCCACCCTTCCGAAGCGTCCGCACCGAGGCGGGCTGGGCCTCGTGGTCGGGCTCGCCCGCTTCGGCATTCGACGGCTGACCGGGCGCCTGATGCAGGCCCCGCTGTCTGGACAGCGCGCCTGCCGCCGACAGGCACTGTTGGAACTCGGAGACCTCGGCCGCGGCTGGCAGGTGGAGGTGCGCATGACCATCCAGGCCCTGCGCCGAGGGCTTAGCGTCGTCGAGGTCGAGACCGCGATGACGCACCGGGCCACTGGCCGTCGGCCCAAAGACGTGTGGCACCGAGGCGGCCAATTCGTGGGGGTGGCGCAGGCGCTATGGTACTGCTGGCGCTCGTAGGCGGGTGGGGGCTTGTCCGCCTGCTCGCTCCCTGGCAGCAGAGACAGCTCGCCCGCTGGGGCTTTGTGCGGCCAAACTTCCGCCAAGAGGCGGTGGTGGTGGGAACAGGCAGCCTCGCCGTGGTGGTGGGGGCCGTCCTCGCCCTGGTCATGGGCCGGCTGGGGGCTGCCCACGGGACGATCCTGGCGGCCGCTGTGCTGGCCTTCGCCACGCTCGGCATGCTGGACGACCAGCTGGGCGACCGTTCGGCCGGCGGATTCAAGGGCCACCTCGCGGCGCTCTCGCACGGCCGGTTCACCACCGGCGCCCTCAAGGCGCTGGGCGGCGGTCTCGTCGCCCTGCTGCTCGCCTGGTGGTGGGGCGGCGCCCTCTGGGTCGTGATCGCCCACGCCCTCCTGATCGCGCTCAGCGCCAACGCCATCAACCTGCTCGACGTCCGACCCGGTCGGGCGCTGAAGGCGGCCTTGCCGCTGCTGGTGGTCAGCCTGCTGACCTCAGGCGCCAGCTGGGCCGGTCTTGTCGGCGGCGCCATCGCCCTCTTGCCAGAAGATCTGGCTGGCCGCGGCATGCTCGGCGACACCGGGGCCAATGCCCTGGGTGCCGGAGTCGGGATCGGGATCCTGGCCTTTGACGGCGTCTGGCAGGGGGTCTTCCTGGTTGCTTTGATCGGAGTGCACCTCTATGCCGAGCGCCACTCGCTCAGCGCTTTGATCGACCGCCATCGGTGGCTGCGAGCGATCGACAACTGGGGTCGGCCAGGGCCTGTGCCCTAAAGGCAGAAGTGAGGTATCTTGGAGTATGGAATTGAATCGGGACAGTCGCACGGACCCGATCGGCAACCGCCTTGGCGCGTCTGAGTCACAATTCCGGTGATGGAGGACTGAGATGGACATCTTCGCGGAGATGGAGCGGCACGGGCACGAACAGGTGGTCTTCTGCTACGACAAAGCGACCGGATTGAAGATGGTGGTCGGGATCCACAGCACGGCGCTCGGGCCGGCTCTCGGCGGCTGTCGGATGTGGCGCTATGAGAAGGACGACGACGCCGTTCAAGATGTGCTGCGGCTGTCCGAAGGGATGACCTACAAGAACGCTGCCATGGGGCTGGACCTGGGCGGAGGCAAGACCGTGGTGATCGCCGCCCCCGACGCCGACCGGGCGGCCCTGTTCGAGGCGGTCGGGCGCTTCATCGAGAGCCTGGGCGGCCGTTACGTGACGGCCGAAGACGTGGGGACCACGACCGAGGACATGGCCGTTGTGGCGCGCCAGACAAGCTACGTCCGGGGTCTCAAAGGAAAGAGCGGCGACCCCTCGGCGGCGACCTCGGTCGGAGTGTTCGTCTCGATCGAGGCCGCCCTCAAGGAGGCCTTCGGATCGGGGGAGATCTCCGGCCGCACCTTCGCCGTCCAGGGATTGGGCCATGTCGGCCGCTACCTGGTCGACCAGCTGACCGCCGAAGGCGGCCAGGTGGTGGTGACGGACATCGATCCGGCCAAGGTCCAGGCCGTCCTCCAGAACCCCAACGTCTCGGCGGTCGAGCCAGACGCCATCTACGACGTGGTCGGCGCTGCCTTCGTGCCCTGTGCCTTGGGCGCCATCTTGAACGATCGAACCATCCCCCGGCTGCGGGTCAAGGTGGTGGCCGGCTCCGCCAACAACCAGCTGGCCGAGCCTCGCCACGGCGCCATGCTGGCCGAGCGGGGCATCTTGTATGCGCCGGACTTCATCGTCAACGGCGGCGGCGTGATCAACGTGGCCGACGAGATGAATCCGGGCGGCTACAACAAGGAGCGGGCGGCGATCCGGGTGCTCGGAATCCGCCAGCGGCTGGAGGAGATCTTCCGGCTGTCGCGCGAAGGCCACATGCTGCCGGTCGAGGCCGCCAACCATCTGGCCGAAGAGCGCATCCAGCGAGAGGGACACAGCGGCATCTACCTGGCCCACCCGGCCAAGACCAGCTGAGACCTGACGGCAAAGGAGGATCCGAGATGGCCAAGACGCAGCCCAAGGCGCCGCAGGGGCTCAGCCAGGACGGCCTGGTCCAGATCTACAAGGACATGCTGGTCGCCCGCCTGCTGGACGAGCGGATGTGGACGTTGAACCGGATCGGCAAGGCGCCGTTCGTGATCTCGTGCCAGGGGCAGGAGGCCAGCCAGGTCGGCTGGTCGGCGGCGCTCCGGCCGGACGACGTGGTGGTGCCCTATTACCGCGACCTAGGGGTGGCGATTCAGCGCGGCATGACCGTCGCCGAACTGATGCTGGCGTTTTTCGGCAAGGAGGGGGACCCCAACTCCAACGGCCGGCAGATGCCCGGCCACTTCGGATGCAAGCGGCTGAACATGGTCAGCGGGTCGTCGGTCGTGATCGTTCAGATGCTGCACGCCGTCGGTGTTGCCTACGCCATGAAGATGCGCGGGCAGGACCGGGTGGCGGCAGTGGCGTTCGGAGAGGGCTCCACCGCCGGCGGAGACTTCCATGAGGCCCTGAACTGGGCGTCCATCTATCGGCTGCCCGTTCTGTTTGTGTGCGAGAACAACGGCTATGCCATCTCGGTGCCCCAGCACAGGGAGATGGCCATCGAAAACGTCTCTGACCGGGCCGGCGCCTATGACATGGCCGGCGTCACGGTCGACGGCAACGACGTTCTCGCCGTCTACGAGGCAGCGCTGGAGGCCGTCGAGCGCGGCCGGCGCGGCGAGGGGGCGACGCTTCTGGAGCTGAAGACCTACCGCGTGGTGCCGCACTCGTCCGACGACGACGACCGCGTGTACCGCTCGCGCGAAGAGGTCGAGGCCTGGAAGGGGCGCGACCCGATCGCCCGCTACCGGCAGACGCTGACCGAGATGGGGCTGTGGGACGAGGGGCGCGATCAGGCCTTTCGCACAGAGACCCAATCCGAGATCGAAGCGGCCGTGACGGCCGCCGAAGCGGCTCCCTTCCCGGATGCCAAGGACGCCCTGCGCTTTGTCTACGCCGAGGAGGGGCAGAACTAGATGCCAGTGCGCAACATGATCGACTCGATCCGCGATGCGATCGACGTGGCCATGGCCGAGGACGAGCGAGTGCTGGTGCTCGGTGAGGACGTCGGCGTCCGCGGCGGTGTGTTTCAGGCCACCAAAGGGCTGCTCGAGAAGTACGGGGAGCAGCGGGTGATCGACTCGCCGCTCGCCGAGTCCTCGATCGTCGGCGTGGCCATCGGCATGGCGCTCGAGGGGCTGCACCCGATCGCCGAGATTCAGTTCGCCGACTTCATCCTGCCGGCCGTGAACCAGATCATCTCCGAGGCCGCCAAGATGCGCTATCGCTCGTACAACGACTATTCGGCGCCGATCGTGATCCGGGCGCCGTTTGGCGGCGGAGTCCACGGCGGGCTCTACCACAGCCAGTCGAACGAGACCATCTTCATGCACTGTCCGGGACTGAAGATGGTGATCCCGTCGACCCCGTACGACGCCAAGGGCTTACTGCTCTCGGCGATCGCCGACCCGGATCCGGTCATGTTCTACGAGCACAAACGGCTCTATCGGCTGATCAAGGAAGAAGTACCAGACGGTCGGTACACGGTGCCGATCGGACAGGCCAAGGTGGTCCGACCTGGGCGGGATCTGACCATCGTCAGCTACGGGCTGATGGTGCACTTCGCCTTGGAGGCGGCTTCCGCCCTGGCGGCGGCCGGCGTCGAGGCCGAAGTGATCGACCTGCGCACCCTGGTGCCGCTCGATCAGGACACCGTCCTCAGCTCGGTGCGCAAGACCAAACGGGCGATGGTCGTGTATGAGGCCAACCGGACGATGGGGCCAGGCGCCGAGGTGGCAGCCCTGATCGCCGAGCAGGCCCTGTTCGATCTGGACGCCCCGGTCGGGCGGGTGGCCGGACTGGACATTCCGGCCATGCCGTACAATCACGTGCAGGAGGAGTTCTTCCTGCCCAGCCCGGACAAGATCGCGAAGGCGGCGCAGGAGCTCGTGGCCTCCTAAGGAACGATCGGGACGCCAAGCCAGTCGCCGACAAGGTTCAGACGGAGGAGGACCGCTCACCGTGCTGGTCAAGATGCCGCAACTCGGGGAGAGCGTGGTCGAGGGCACCATCAACCGGTGGCTGAAGGCACCGGGCGATCAGGTGACCAAGTATGAGCCCCTGGTCGAAGTCACGACCGACAAGGTGAATGCCGAG
The DNA here is from genome assembly GCA_021827745.1 of Bacillota bacterium. Classification (GTDB taxonomy): domain Bacteria; phylum Bacillota; class Sulfobacillia; order JAJZYS01; family JAJZLH01; genus JAJZLH01. Next base: position 34,858 of record JAKAUI010000043.1, read on the forward strand.
GTGCCCTCGCCGGTGGATGGCACCTTGACGGCGATCATCGCCCAAGACGGGCAGACGCTCGCCGTCGGCGAAGTGATCTGCGAGATCGCGAGTCAGGACGAGCCGGGGGCAGCAGACGCCAGGTCCGGCGAGGTCGAGCCAGCGCCGTCGACGGAGGCGCCAAAGCCGGCTGCCAACGAGGCGCTGGTGGCACGGGAGGCCGCGTCTGGCGGCCCTTCGCCGCGCACTTCGCCGCTGGTCCGCCGCCTGGCCAAGGAGGCCGGCGTCGACCTGAGCCAGGTCCGAGCCAGCGGCCCAGACGGGCGGGTCAGCCGGCAGGATCTGGAGGCACACCTTGCGACTACTGCCGCTGCTCCGGCCTTAGCGGCGCCTGCGGCTCCACGGAGCGCCCCACCGGAAAAAGCTCCGGCAAAACCCGTCACGGATGCCGCCTCTCAGCACCGGCCGGCCGTTTCCGCCGGCGAGGACACAGCGATCGAGCTCACGCCGATGCGGCGGGCCATCGCCGAGCATATGGTCCGGACCAAGGCCACCTCGCCCCACGCCACCGCCTGGTTCGAGGTGGACGTCAGCGGCGTGGCGAGCCTGCGCCAGAAGATCCGCGCCGACTTCGAGCGCCGCGAGGGCGTGCCGCTGACCTTCTTGCCGTTTGTGATCCAGGCGGCGGTGTCCGGACTGAAGAGCTACCCGATCTTGAACAGCAGCTTCGATGCCGAGCATCAGCGCATCATCCTGCGCCGGGCCATCCATGTCGGAATCGCCGTGGCCGTCCCGGACGGGCTGATCGTGCCTGTGATCCATCACGCCGACACCCTCAGCCTGAGCGGCCTGGCCAAACGGCTGCAGGACCTGATCGAGAGAGCGCGTAGCGGCAGGCTGACCCTGGACGACATCCAGGGCGGCACCTTCACCGTGAACAACCCCGGCTCGTATGGCTCCATGCTGTCCACGCCGCTGATCAACCAGCCTCAGGCGGCCATCTTGAGCATGGAGAAGATCGTCAAGCGGCCGGTGGTGGTGGGCGACGCCATCGCCATCCGATCGATGATGAATCTGTCGATGTCGTTCGATCACCGGGTGCTGGACGGAGCGGTGGCGAACCAGTACCTGTCGCACGTGAAGGAGGCTCTGGAGGGGCTGGGTCCAGACACCCCGATCAACTGATGGCAATGCCAGGTCCTGCGTTCAGCGGTGCCAAACCAGAGTGGCTGAAAGTCCGCCTGCCCGGCGGCGCTGAGTTCTTCGAACTCAAGCAGCTGATGCGCGCCCAGGGACTGCACACGGTGTGCGAGGACGCGCACTGCCCGAACGTGGGCGAGTGCTGGGGCAACCGCACCGCCACCTTCATGATCCTGGGCAACATCTGCACCCGGGCCTGCGGCTTCTGCGCCGTGCACAGCGGGCGCCCCACCGAGCTCGATCTGGCGGAGCCGAGGCGGGTGGCAAGGGTCACGAAGACGCTTGGCCTGGAACATGTGGTGGTCACGTCGGTGGCCCGCGACGACCTGGCAGATGGCGGCGCCCTGGTGTTCGCCCAGACCATCGCGGAGATCCGCCGCCTCTGTCCGCAGACGGCGGTGGAAGTGCTGACCCCCGACTTTGCCGGCAACTGGCAGGCGCTCGCTTTGGTGGTGGAGGCGGCCCCCGACATCTTGAACCACAACCTGGAGACGGTGGAGCGGCTGTCCGACCGGGTGCGGTCTCGGGCCAAGTACCGCCGGTCTCTGGAGTTCTTGGCCCGGGCGAAGGATCTCTCTCCGACCCTGCTCACCAAGTCGGGCATCATGCTCGGATTGGGCGAGGAGCGCTCGGAGATCCTCGCCACCTTGGCCGACATGCGCACCGCCAAGATTGACATCGTGACCATCGGCCAGTACCTGCGGCCCAGCCTGCGGCACCTGCCGCTCGTCCGCTACGTCACCCCGGAGGAGTTCTTGGAGATCAAGGAAGCGGCGCTCGGCCTTGGTTTCGGCCATGTCGAGGCTGGACCCTTGGTCCGCTCCAGCTACCACGCCCACGCCCAAGTTCCGGCCCGTGGCTGAGCGCAGCCCCAGCCGGCGCAGGGGACAATCTGCCAGCGGCGAAGATCGGCCGAGGGGAGGGGAGCCCATGGCCGATCCGGTCAAGCCCGCCGCCAAGACAGTCAAGGTCCAGGACGTCGAGGAGCTGATTCGCGCCATCAACGGCGTGACCGACTGCCGGATCGTCACCAACGACTGGGGCGCGGTCGAGGAGATCCACGTGCTGGCCAGCGCCGAGCGCTTGGCCAAGGCGGTCGCCCGCGACGTGGAGAGCGCCTTGGCGGCTCGCTTTTCGATGGACATCGACCACCGCAAGATCTCGGTGGCCCAGCTCGGCACCCCGCCCGCCTTCGTCTCGCCGGACTACCGCCTGCGCATGAAGCGGCAGCGGGTCGAGGTGGACCAGGCGCTGGGCGAGTGCACGATTCAGGTCGAGCTCCTGACGCCGGTGTCGGCCGCCACCATGGGCGAGGCGACTGGACCGAACGACCGCCATGGGCTGCAGCGGCTGGCCGCCCTGGCGACGGTCAACGCCATCCAGACCGTGCTGGCGCCTGGCCGCAAGCTCTTGCTCGAGGATCTGGTCACCGTCCACGTCTCTGGCCGGGAGATTGCCCTGGCGGTGCTGGCCGTGGAGATCGGCGGGCGGACGGAAACCCTCTTGGGAACTGCCCTATCGGCCTCTGGCGAGGACGTGACGGCGGCCGTCCGATCCTGCCTCGATGCGGTCAACCGGCGGCTCGGCACACTGGTCCCGGCCTAGCGGTGGCGCAGGACAGCGGTGTACCGACTTTGGGCGCGGTCGGGCTGAAGTGGGCCACCGTGGTCGGCGAGCAGCCCGGGTGGCCCGGGGTGCAGGTCCTCGACATCCGACCGGACGACCTTCCCGGCACTGAGACCGCGTTGCTCTATCTCGATCTGATGCCACCGGTCGCCGTCGGGGAGCGGGTCTTGGTGAATACCACGGCCGAGCAGCTGGAGCTCGGGAGCGGTGGGTATCAGCTGGTGGTCAGCCATGCGCATGCCCCCCAGCAGCTCTCCGGCGAGGGCCACCTGATCAAGCTGCGCTACACGCCTTGGCAGTTGAAGGTGTTTGGCCCGGAGGAGCCGGGCCACCCAGACCACGATCGGCTGAGCGCCGCCACCAGTCTTGACGGGCTGCCGGTCGCCGCAGCCGAACTGTACAGCCAGATCGCGCCCCTCGCCGCCGCCTTCGCCCAGGAGGCTCCAGGGCGGCGGCTCGTGTTCGTGATGAACGACTCGGCGTCCTTGCCCTATGCCTTTGGCCGCCTGGCCGGGGAGCTCCGCCGGGCCGGGCTTTTGGCGGCGACGATCAGCGCCGGCCAGGCCTTTGGCGCAGAGGTGGAGGCGATCACGGTGCACTCGGCCCTCTTGATCGCCCGCCACCTCCTGGCCGCCGATGCCGTGGTCGTCTCGGGCGGACCGGGGCTGCTTGGCTCGGCCACGCCCTTTGGGCACACGGGGATGGCCCAGGGCGAGGCGCTGAATGCCGCCGTGGCACTGGACGGGAGGCCGCTCTGCGTGCTGCGCATGTCCGGGGCCGATCGAAGAGAGCGCCATCTTGGGCTCTCGCACCACACCAGGACCGTGCTCGATCGCCTGGTCTTGCGACCGGTGACAGTGGCCCTGCCCCAGTCGTGCCCACCCAAGCTGGCCCAGGAAGTCGCCGAGGTGCTCGGTGACCGCCATCAGGTGCAGCCGGTTGAGGTCGACGGAAGGTGGCACCAGCGGCTCGATGCGGCCGGCATCGCCCTGCGCTCGATGGGCCGCAGCTACGACGACGACCGCCTCTTCTTCGACGCCGCGGCGGCCGCTGGCTCCCAGCTGGCGAGGTGGGTGTCGGAAGGTGCCTGATCGGCCGCCGCTCGTGCGGTCCGAGCTGATCCACGAGGGTGAGGTCTTCACCCTGCGCCGGCACTACATCGAGACCAGGCGGGGTGTGGTGGGACGCGACATCGTCGTTCACCCGGGGGCCATCGTCCTGGTGCCGATCATCTCCGGTGAGGTGCTCTTGGTCAGACAGTGGCGGGAGCCGGTCGGAGAGCTCCTGGAGCTGCCGGCTGGCACGCTCGATCCTGGGGAGACGCCTGAGGTCTGTGCCGAGCGGGAGTGCCGGGAAGAGATCGGGATGCGGCCCGCGCACCTAAAACCTCTGGGTGCGCACCTGGCGGCCCCCGGATACTCGACCGAGATGCTATTCTTCTTCCTGGCCAAAGATCTGGTCCCCGATCCTCTGCCCCTGCCTGAGGAGGAGGGGTTGGTGGTGGAGCGGCTGGACTGGACTCTGGCGGTAGAGAGGGCGGCAGCTGGCGGCTTTCAGGACGCCAAGACCGCACTTGGGATTCTGCTGGCCGCCCATCGGCTGCCAGAGGTGTGAGGACCCAGAAGACGACCTGTCTTGGTGACCGAGATGGATAGAGGGGGAATGCGGACCATGAAGATCGGGCTGCTCAAGGAGATCAAGGCGGATGAGAACCGGGTGGGACTGACCCCGGCCGGCGTACGGATCCTGACTCAGGACGGACATCAGGTCTGGGTGGAGCACGAGGCCGGGGTCGGCTCGTCCTTTGGCGATGAGGAGTACCTGAGCCATGGGGCGCGCCTGGCCAGCCGTGAGGAGGTCAGCGCCGAGAGCGATCTGATCGTCAAGGTGAAGGAACCGCAGCCCGAGGAGTACGACCTGATGCGCCCCGGTCAGATTCTCTACACCTACTTCCACCTGGCGCCGGTGCGCGATCTGACGCTTGCCCTGCTCGAGCGCAAGGTCAGTGCCGTCGCCTACGAGACCGTGCAGCTGGCAGACGGCAGTCTGCCCCTGCTCACCCCGATGTCCGAGGTGGCGGGGCGGATGGCGACCCAGATCGGCGCCCACTTCCTGGAGAAGGCGGCCGGCGGACGGGGCGTGCTCTTGGGGGGCGTCCCCGGTGTGGCTCCTGGCCGGGTGGTCGTGCTCGGTGCCGGTACGGTCGGCCAGAATGCGGCCGTCATCGCGCTGGGCATGGGGGCCGAGGTCACCATCCTTGATGTGTCCGCCAAGCGGCTTCGCGAGATCGACCTGCTCTTCCACGGCCGACCGCGCACCCTGATCTCGAACCCCTACAACATCGCCGAGGAGCTCAAGTCGGCCGACCTTTTGGTCGGAGGGGTCCTGATTCCAGGCGCCCGGGCGCCGAAGCTGGTCAGCGAGGAGATGGTCCGCTCCATGCTGCCCGGCTCGGTCATCGTCGACGTGGCCATCGACCAGGGTGGGTCGGTGGAGACGATTGACCGCATCACGACGCACTCCAATCCCACCTACATCCGCCACGGCGTCCTCCACTACGCGGTGGCGAACATGCCGGGCGCCGTGCCGCGCACGTCCACCATCGCCCTGACCAACGTCACCCTGCCCTACCTCCGCCAGATCGCAAGCCGTGGCCTGGCCCAGGCCCTGCTCGCCGACAACGCCCTGCTCCAAGGACTGAACGTGATGGCCGGCCAGGTGACCTACCGGGCGGTGGCCGAGGCCCACGATCTGCCGTACACGCCAGCGGAGAAGGTGCTGCGTTCCTGAAGGCGACATAACACCGAACCCGATCCACTGTGGGCCTGCTCGATGGGACACAGTAGACTTGTGGATGGCGGGGTTGTATAGAAAGAGTAAAGAGGGATTTTGTAAACCTCTGTGGAATCGTCTCTGCCCGCTTCTCCGAGGGGACGGGCGGATCTGGTGGGTTGTGTCTGGAGGTGCACCCGGGAAGGTGCCAGCGGATTATGTGGAGGCGTTCTTGAGCTACCTGGGTGCCGAGCGCGGGCTTTCGCACAACACACTCGATTCCTACGGCCGCGACCTCGCCCAGTTCTCAGCCTTCCTGAAGAGCCAACCCCACCCGGTCCCGATCGAACGGGCCGGCAAGAGCCAGGTCCTGGCCTACCTGCTTGGCCTGCAGCGCCAGGGCCGAGCGGCCGCCACCGTGGCGCGCCGTCTGGCGGCGCTGAAGGGATTTTTTCAATTCCTGGTGCGCGAGGGTGTCGCCAACCAGGACCCAACTGTCCAGATGGCCAGCCCCAAGCTCAAGCGGCGCCTGCCCAAGGTGCTGACCGTCCCCGAGGTCGAGCAGATCCTGGCCCAGCCGAGAGTCGACACGGCGGCCGGCCAGCGGGACAAGGCGATGCTGGAGCTCCTGTACGCCACCGGCATCCGCGTCTCCGAGCTGGTGTCTTTGAACGTCAGCGACGTGAATTTGGAACAGGGCTTTGTCCGCTGCATCGGCAAGGGCGAGAAGGAGCGGCTGGTGCCGGTGGGATCGGTGGCGGTGGCGGCGCTGCGCGAGTACGTCCGGGTCGGACGCACCAAGCTCCTGCGCAGCCCGCGCGAGCGCTGCCTGTTTTTGAATCACAACGGCCATCGGCTGACCAGGCAGGGCTTTTGGAAGATTCTCAAGCGCTATGGCCAGGATGCGCCCATCCCCAAGGAGATCACGCCCCACACCCTGCGCCACTCCTTTGCGACCCACCTGCTCGAGAACGGCGCCGACCTGAGGGCCGTTCAAGAGATGCTCGGCCACGCCGACATCTCGACCACCCAGATCTACACCCACCTGACCCAGGCCCGCCTGCGGGAGGTCTATGCCCGGGCCCATCCCAGAGCCTGAACGGTGTCGGTCGAATTCGCCGTTGACGACGAGGCCTACCAGGGCCCCCTCCATCTCCTGCTGGCGCTGGCCGAGCGGGGCGAGGTGGACCTGCGTCGGCTGTCCTTGGCCCGGCTGTGCGAGAGCTATCTGGAGGCGGTGCGCCAGCTCACCCCGTTCCCCCTGAACGATGCCGGCCAGTTTCTGTACATGGGCGCCCGCCTGATTCGACTCAAGCTGGCAGAGGCCTCTGGCCAGGATGACGACGAGGTCGAACAGCTGCAGGCGGAACTCGAGGTGCTGGCCGAGCTCGAAGCGAGCGCCCGGTGGCTTGGGGCGCGTCAGGACCAGGAGACGTTCTCTCGGCCCAGGCCCCAGCGTCCCCTGGCCGGGTCGGCCATCAGCCTGAGGGCGGCCATCGGCCGCCTGGTCCAGCGCAACAGGCAGGCGCCGCCGCTTCGCCGTCGGGTGCGCGAGGTGCCGCTCGACGCCCTGTTCGGCCGCTGGCGGAGTCGGCTCCAGGCCACCGGCGAGGATCGCTACCGCAGCCAGGACTGGCCCTGGGGCCTGCGTGGGGCGGCGCTGTTGGCGCTTCTCGAGATGGCGAGGCGGCGCGAGGTGGAGATTGATCAGCCGACCCCGTTCCAAGACGTAGTGGTGCGCTGTCGGGTACCAGATGGACGCTGAGCTGAGGACGCTCGAGGCCGTCTTGTTCGCCGCCGACCAGCCGATCTCCGAAGCCGACCTGGCCCGCTCGCTCGGCTGCAGCGAACTGGAGTTGGCCAGCTGGCTGGAGCGTTATCGCAAGGAGGTCTTGGGACGGGGCTTCATCCTGCAGGACGAGCCAGAGGGGCTGATCCTGCTGAGCGCCCCGGAGTTTTCGGCTGCCGTGGCAGCCAGCCGCAGGCACAAGAGCCGGACGCTTTCCATGGCCTCTTTGGAGACCCTGGCCGTGATCGCCTATCGCCAGCCGGTGACCCGGGCTGTGATCGAGCGCCTGCGCGGCGTGCGCTGCGAGCGTTCGCTCGCCCTGCTCGAAGAAGAGGGCCTGATCGCTGAGGCCGGCCACCTTTCGACGCCAGGCCAGCCGGTGCTGTGGCGCACGACCGAGGAATTTCGGCATCGCTTCAACCTGCGTTCGGAGGCGGACCTGCCGCCGCTGTCTGCTGACATGCAGCGGAGAATCGAGGCCTGGCTTGGTGAGACCGGATCAGACGCCGGTCCCGAGCGAGAGCACCAAGGAGGCACCCGCTAGATCGCACCCCTATGAGCTTTGGCGGATCGCCTCCAGGCTGTCCGGATTCTCCAAGGCACTGAGGTCGCCCGGGGGGAGCGCCAAGAAAGCGGCGCGGGCCAGGCGGCGCAGGATCTTGCCGTTTCTGGTTCGAGGCAGATCGGCGCAGAAGAGCACGCGGCGGGGGGCGAGCGCCTTGCCCAACGTGGCGACGATGGCGGAGCGGATCTCTTGGCGCAGCGTCTCGGTCTGCTCGGTCCCCGTCCGCAGCACGCAGAAGACGACCAAGGCGCCGCCCTTCACCTCGTCCGGCGTCTCGATGGCCAGCGCCTCGGCCACCGCTGGATGGGAGACGGCCGCCGACTCCGCCTCGGCCGGACCCAGCCGTTTTCCGGCCACCTTGATCGTGTCGTCGGAACGGCCGAGGATGTACCAAAAGCCGTCTTTGGTCTCAATGGCGAAGTCGCCGTGCACCCACGTGTTGGGGATCTTCTGCCAGTAGGTGTCGAGATAGCGCTGATCATCCTGCCAGAAGCCGCGGGTCATGCCCACCCACGGTCCGCCGATGGCCAGCTCGCCGACCTCTCCGACCAGGCGCTCACCCTGGTCTGAGACCACCATGGCCGCGATGCCGGGCAGGGGTCCGTTGAAGGAGCACGGCTTCTGCGGAAGATGCGGGTAGGAGGTCAGGATGCCGCCTGAGATCTCGGTGCCGCCGGAGTAGTTGATGATCGGGCAGCGGCGACCGCCGACCGCCTCCAAGAAGAAGAACCAGGGGTCGACGTTCCAGGCCTCCCCGGTCGACCCCAGGATGCGCAGCGAGCTGAGGTCATGGCGGGCGGGCAGCTCTGGGCCGTGGCGCATCAAGGAGCGGATCACGGTCGGCGCAACCCCCAGATGCGTCACCCGGTGGCGCTCGACCAGCTGCCACAGCCGGTCGGGGGCCGGGTGGTCCGGGGTGCCCTCATAGAGCACGAGCGTGGCACCGAGCAGAAGCGTGCCGTAGATTGCCCACGGGCCCATCATCCAGCCGAGGTCGCTCAACCAGAACAGGCGGTCGCCCGCA
>JAKAUI010000002.1 GCA_021827745.1 Bacillota bacterium
CGCTGGATCAACATCGGCCCCTTTCAGTTCCAGCCGTCTGAGTTCGCCAAGCTCGGCGTGATCGTGATTCTGGCCGATGTGCTGGAGCGGAAGAAGGGTGGGATCCGCGGCATTCGCGACATGGTGCCGGCCATCTTGATCGCCCTCGTGCCAATGCTGCTCGTGATCAAGCAGCCGGACCTCGGCACGGCCCTTGTCATTGCCGGCATCCTGGGGGTGCTGCTGTACGAGGCCGGGGGATCGGGCTGGAAGATCCTTGCCCTCTATTTCGGCACGGCCGCCACCGTGGTGCTATTGGTCTGGCTCCACCTGCAGGTCGGCTTCCCGCTGCCGCTGCACCACTATCAGGTGACCCGGCTGCTCGCCTTCGTCAATCCGAACGCCGACCCGCTCGGCACCGGTTACAACCTGATCCAGTCCGAGATCGCCATCGCCTCCGGCCATCTGACCGGTGTCGGCGTGGCCGAGATCAGCTCGTTGATCTCCTTTCTGCCGGCGGCCGACACCGACTTCGCCTTCGCCTCTCTGGGGCTGGTCGGCGGCCTTTTGGCCATGCTGGCCGCCCTCGGTCTCTACGCCGTGCTGGTCGGCCGCTCGCTCCTCATCGCCAGGGGCGAGACCGATGGCTACAGCAGCCTGATCGTGTTGGGGGCGGCGTCTTTGCTCACCATCCATGTCTTCATGAACGTCGGCATGGCGACCGGCATCATGCCGGTGGTGGGGGTGCCGGCCCCGTTTCTGAGCTACGGCGGATCGTCTGTGGTCACAGACTTCGCAGCCGTGGGCATGATCCTCTCAAGCCGCCTGCACCGGGTGCACCTCAGCTTTCACTGACCGCAGGCGACAAAACGCCAAGCCCTGTGCAGCGGGCAGATGCGGTGAGAGCGCCCCTGGTGCATCGTGGCAAGCGATCTGGTACGATCAGGAAGTCAAGTTTCCGTTTTTGGGGATGGGGGAGCACCCGGTGGCCACCGTGCGCCAGATCCTGCTCAGCGTCGCCTCGGACGAGGTGCGGGCTGCCGTCTTGGAAGACGGGCAGCTGGCGGAGGTGTTGCTGGAGCGTCCGCAGCAGCTGCGGACGGTGGGCAACATCTACCTCGGCCGGGTGGAAGACGTGCTTCCGGGCATGGACGCCGCCTTCGTCGACATCGGCCTCGACCGAAACGCCTTTTTGTACGCAGACGACGCCGTGCACTGCTGTGCGCCCAAGGAGCGCATAGAGCGGCGGCCCAGGATCGAGGAGATGGTGCGGCCCGGCCAGCAGATCCTGGTCCAGGTGGAGAAGGAGCCGGTCGGCTCGAAGGGCGCCAAGATCTCGACCGCCATCGGGCTGCCTGGGCGCTTCGTGGTGCTGACTCCACAGACCGACTTTCTCGGCATCTCCAGGCGGATCGAGGGCGAGGAGGAGCGCTCCCGCCTGCGCGCCCTGGTCGAGGAGAGCCGCAGTCCAGGGCACGGCGTGATCGTGCGCACCGTGGCCGAGGGCCAGGGCGAGGCGGCGATCCGCGCCGACCTCGGCTTTCTGGAGGCGCTCTGGGAATCGATCCAGGAGCAGGCCGGCCGGGCCCTGCCGCCGGCGCTCCTGCATCGGGACATGGGGCTCTCCGGTCGGCTGCTTCGCGACTTCATGACCGACGATGTGGAGAGCCTCTTGGTGGACAGCCAAGACGAGTACCAGAACCTGATCGAGCTGGCTGTCCTGATGTCTCCGGACCTCGCCCAGCGCATCCAGCTCACGGACAAAGACCCCTTTGTGAAGCGGGGATTGGACCAGGACCTGGAGCGGGCGATGCGGCGGCGGGTCTGGCTGCGCTCGGGCGGCTATCTGGTCATCGACCGGGCGGAGGCGCTGACGGCGGTGGACGTCAACACCGGCAAGTTCGTGGGCAAGGAGAACCTGGCCCAGACCATCTTGCAGACCAATCTGGAGGCGGCGGACGAGATCGCCCGCCAGCTGCGGCTACGCGATCTCGGCGGCATCATCGTGGTCGACTTCATCGACATGGAAGACGACGCCCATCGCCAGCAGGTCCTGGACGGGCTGGAAGAGGCCGTCAAGGCCGACCGCACCAAGGTGCACGTGCTGGGCATGACCAAGCTGAACCTGGTCGAGATGACCAGAAAGCGGATCGGCTCCGGACTGGACCAGACGCTGTATGCCCCGTGCCCGCTCTGCGACGGCTGGGGCCGGGTGGAGTCGGACGAGACGGTGGCGGTTCGCCTGCGCCGCGAGCTCCGCCAGCTGCTGGCAGAGACGGCGGAGGAAGCCGTCTTGGTGGAGGCTCATCCGGCCGTTGCGGCGCTTCTGATCGGACCGGGCGGGGTGGCGCTGAAGGCGCTCGAGCAGGAGACGCATCACAGCGTGTTCGTGCGCGGCAGCCACGACCTTGCCCGCGGCGAGCACCGGGTGGCGGCCCAGGGGGCGCGGGCCGTGGTGGAGGCCCTGGCCCGGCCGGTCTCTGTCGGCCAGGAGGTCGAGGTCGACATCTCGGCTGCCCATACCACGCAGACAGAAGACGGCATCGCCCGCATTCAGGGCTATGTCGTGGACGTGGAGCAGGGGGCTGGCCTGGTCGGTCAGCGGGTCAGGGTCAAGATCGTCTCCACCCACCGCACCTACGCCCGGGCCAAGCTGATCGATTCGATCGAGGCGTCGCCCCGCCGGCGCTGACGCTCAGGCCGAGAGTGCGGCCAGAATTCGGTCGATCGGCGGCTGGCCGGTTTCATCTTTGTGCCAGCGGTAGACGAGACCGCGACCCGGCGTGAAGACGAAGACGGCACGGTCAGAGACGTTCCAGATGCCGGCCAGCTCGGGCAACAGCACCGAGAAGGCCTCGGCCGCCGTGCGGTTCGGGTCGCCCAAAAGCGGGTAGGAAAGCTCGTTCTCTTTGGAAAACGCCTGCTGCACAAACGGGCTGTCGATGCTGACGGCGTACACGGCAGCACCCTGGTCTGTGATCTGGCCCAGCACCTGCTGAACCGATGTCAGCTCGCGCAGTCAGCCCGCGGTGAAGGCCAGATGGTAGAAGACGACGATCAGCGGCTGCTGGGTGGCCACCTCGGCCAGATCGATGCGGGCGCCGGATCCGGACACAAGCTGCACCTTGGGACACGGATCGCCGTAAGAAAGCTCCTGCGACATGGGGCAACCCTCCGATCGGATAAAGGCGGGGCCTTTAGGTCCATTGTACGCCGTGCCGCCTCTTGGTCCGGGCCCTTGGTTCCTTTCGGGCCGTTGTGGTACAGTACATGAGCCCCTTTTTGAGACGACTCCGAGGAGGCCGACATGTACGCGGTGATCGAGACCGGCGGCAAGCAGTACCGGGTGAGCCCGGGCGACACCCTGGGCGTGGAGAAGCTTCAGCCCGCCGGCGACCAGGTCGTGTTCGACCAGGTGCTGCTCGTGGTTGACGACGAGGGCGCGACCAGAGTCGGCACGCCGCTCGTGAAGGGGGCGCGGGTGTCGGCTGAGGTGCTTGGAGACAAGCTCGGCAAGAAGATCGTCGGCCTGAAGTACAAGCCGAAGTCGAACTACCGCGTCCGCTACGGACACCGTCAGGGCCACACCATGGTGCGGATCACGCAGATCGAGGGATGATCCGGGCCAGCCTCCGGCAGACGGGGGACGCGGTGGAGATCGCCGTCAGCGGCCACGCCGGAACGGCTCCGGTTGGACGGGACCTGCTCTGCGCCGCCGTATCCGCTCTCTGCGAGACCCTGGAGCGTGGCCTTGGACGCTACGATCCAGACTCGAACCGGTCGCTCGGCGAAGGCTCCTTCCACTACCGGGGACAGCCCGGCGTCGAGGCAGCCGCCCTGATCTGGACCTTCGCCCAAGGACTGAAAGAGCTTGCGAAAGACCACCCGCGGCACCTGAAGTGGACCGAGTCCGAATCCTAAGGAGGCATGGATCCGATGGACCTGCAGCGATTCGCCCACAAGAAGGGCGGCGGCTCGTCCCGAAACGGCCGCGACTCCAACCCCAAGATGCTGGGCGTCAAGGCCGGGGACGGCAGTTTGGTCAAGGCCGGAACGATCATCGTCCGCCAGCGCGGCGAACGGCTGAAGGCCGGCGACAACGTGGGCGTCGGACGCGACTACACCTTGTTCGCCCTGACAGACGGCAAGGTGGCATTCACCCGCCGTGGTGCGCGCGGCTTCGTCTCGATCCTGCCCTAGCGACACTGCCTTGACCCCAGGTTTCTTCGGCCCGGAGGCTTAGATGTTTCTCGATCGGGTGGAAGTTCATGTCCAGGCCGGCGCCGGGGGACCGGGGGCGGTCAGTTTTCGGCGCGAGAAATTCATCCCGATGGGCGGCCCGGACGGCGGAGACGGCGGCCGGGGCGGCAGCGTGCTGGCCGTGGCCAAGGCCGGGCTGGACACGCTCTCCGATTACCGCTACCGCCACCACTTCAAGGCCCAGAGCGGCACGAACGGCGAGGGCAACGAGCGCCACGGCAAGAAGGGCGAGGACCTCTGGCTCGAGGTGCCGCCCGGCACGGTGGTGCGGGAGCTTAGAAGCGGCCGCATCCTGGCCGATCTGATGGCAGAAGGCGACCGCACCGTGCTCTGTGCCGGCGGCCGCGGCGGGCGGGGCAACGCCCGCTTTAAGGGACCGACCCAGCGGGCGCCGCGCATCGCCGAGCGGGGGGAGCCGGGCGCCAGCGGGTCGTTTGTGCTGGAACTGAGGATCGTGGCCGACGTCGGCCTGATCGGGGCGCCAAACGCCGGCAAGTCCAGTCTTTTGGCCGCCCTGACCCGGGCCACGCCCAAGGTGGCGGACTATCCGTTCACCACCCTGCACCCGGAGCTTGGCATGCTGGACGAAGGCGGGGGGCAGGCGCTTCTGGCCGACCTGCCTGGCCTGATCGAGGGAGCGGCCGAGGGCCGCGGGCTTGGCCACGACTTCTTGCGCCATGTGGCGCGCACCCGCCTCCTGCTGCAGGTGGTGGACGTCGGCACGGAAGGCGCCGAAGAGGCCGAGCGGACGATCGAGCAGATCAGGGCGGAGCTGGTGGCCTTCGACCAAGAGCTGGCCAGCCGGCCCCGCCTGGTCTTCTTGAACAAGATCGATCTGACGGGGGCCGCACAGGTGGCGGCCGAGGTGGGCCAGTGGCTTGAGGCAAAGGGCGTGGAGCACCTCTCTGGCTCGGCGGCCAGCGGCCAGGGATTGGCCGAGCTGAAGGCCCAGTTGCTGCGCGCCCTTTCCGCCCTGCCCAAGGCGGCCCCGCTTCAGGTCGAGGCCACGCCTGAGGTCCTGGCCACCGCCTTCGTCGTTCGCCAGGACGAGGCCGGCATCCGGGTGATCGGCAAGACCGTGGAGCGGCGGGTGGCGATGACCGACATGCAAAACCCAGAGGCCGTGCAGCGGCTGGCCAACTACCTGAGGAGAAAGGGTGTGGAGCGGGCGCTGGCTTCCTTGGGCGTGGCCCGCGGCGCAGAGGTGCAGGTCGGCGAGGCAACGCTGGTCTGGAGGCCAGACCTGGTCATCCCGAGGCGGCGTGCAGGGAAAGCCGCCCCCCGCCACGAAGACGCCGCACCGTGACGAACAGCGCCATTGGCATCATGGGTGGGACCTTCGATCCGGTTCACTATGGGCACCTGGTGACCGCCGAGAGCGTGCGCGCCCACTACGGGCTGCAAGAAGTGATCTTCGTGCCGACCGGGATGCCGCCGCACAAGAGCCCGCAGCAGGTGTCCGAGGCCGAGCACCGCTATCTGATGACGGTCTTGGCCACAGCCACCAACCCGGCCTTTTCGGTGTCGCGAAGCGAGATCGACCGCCCTGGTCCCTCCTTCACCGCCGACACGGTGCGAGAGATCCGGCGCAGCCGGGGGCGAGAGTCCGAGATCATGTTCATCACCGGGGCCGACGCCGTCCGCCAGCTCTCCACCTGGAGCCGGCTGGACGAGATCTTCCAGTACTGCGAAGTGGTGGCCGCCAGCCGGCCGGGATACCCGTTTGCCGAGTTCGAACAAGAGATCGCCCGGTTGCCGAGATCGGTCCGCCAGCGCATCCACTTCCTGGAGGTGCCGGCCTTGGCCATCTCGTCGTCGGACATCCGTAGGCGGGTGGCCGAGGGCATGCCGATCCGCTATTTGGTGCCGGAGTCGGTCAAGAGCTATATCGACAAGATGGGACTGTATCGAGCGGCCCGGGCCTCTGCCCGCCACGGTCAAGGAGGCTGGGAACGATGACAGATGTCGGCTCGCAGCGCTTTGGGGAGGAGGTGAGAGGATGCCAAGAACCCTGTATGTAGGAAATCTGCCCTGGAGCACCACGGAAGAGGAACTCAAGGAGATGTTCGCCCAAACGTCAACGGTGGTGTCGTGCCGGATCATCGTGGACCGCGAGTCGAACCGGTCGCGCGGTTTCGGCTTCGTCGAGATCAGCGATGAGTCGAACGTGGAGACGGTGGTCGAGGCCATGAACGGGGCCAACGTCGGCGGTCGTACGCTCGTCGTGAACGAGGCCAGACCCAGGACCGGAGGCCTGTGAGAGAGGTCGAGCGCAGCAGGCGGGCCCCCCTGGGCCCGCCTGTGGTCTTGGCGAGAGGAGGCCAGATGGAGCAGAGGGAGGCCCGGAAGTGGGCAGAGGCGCGGCTCAGCCCGCATCGGCTGGCCCATGTGGCCGGGGTGGCGGCGATGGCCGACGAGCTGGCCCAGCGCTTTGACGCCGATGCCAAGACCTGTCGGCTGGCCGCCTGGCTGCATGACCTCCTGAAAGAAGAGAGCGAGGCAGATCTCGCCGCCGAGGCGGCGAGACGAGACCTGCCTGAGCCGCTTTGCCTGCCCTTTTTGCTGCACGCCTCGGTGATGGGGGCGAGATCTCAGGCCGAGCTCGGAGTCGAAGACGAGGTGGCCGAGGCCATCTCCTACCACCCGATCGGCCGGCCAGGCCTGGGCAAGATCGGCCAGATCCTCTATCTCGCCGACAAGCTGGAGCCCGGCCGGCAGTATGATGGGGTGGAGGAGCTGCGGGCGCTTGCCCGCTCAGACCTGGCCAGCGGCCTTTTCGCCACCGTCCAGGCGATCTGCGACTTCCAGACCGGTCGTCCCGATCCGAGTCCAGTGCATCCGTTGACCGAGCAGTGGCTGATCGAACTGAGAGGGGGCCGGACACGATCGCAGAGGACCTTCTGACCCGGGCGATCGCGTGCGTGAAAGACCACCGTGCGACCGACCTCGTGGTGATCGAGGTCGGCCCGCAGACGGTGATCGCCGACCACTTCCTGATCGGCACGGCCAGCAGCGGCATCCATCTGGCGGCCTTGGCCGACGCCCTGAACGAGGAGCTGAAGGGGTCCGTGCACCATCAGGAGGGGGATCGCGCCTCGAGCTGGATCCTGCTCGACTGCGGCGATCTGATCATCCATCTCTTCCTGGCCGAGGCCAGGGGCTTCTACGCCCTAGAGCGGCTGTGGGGAGACCTCGCCATGTGGAAGATCGACGCTGGCACGTCTGCGGCGGCTGACGCGGCTCCCTGAGCGGCAGGAGCCGTTAGATGAGGTCCGAATGGGAGATGCGGGGGGTGACCGCGGTGGGGCGGCGGAGCGGTTCGATTGGCCTCGGCGTGATCGTGATCGCCATCGGTGTCTATCTGGCGGCGCAGGCCCTGGGCCTTCCGGTGCAGCCGATCGGTCGGGTGGTGGGCATTTACTGGCCGCTTGCGTTCACCTTGTGGGGCGCCGTTGAACTGATCGAGCGCCGGGGCGGGCTGTTCATCCCGATTGGCGCCATCGTGTTCGGGCTGCTGTTCACGGCCACCAACAGCGGGCTGTTCCCGCTCTCCAGCGGCTCGGTCTGGGAGCTGGTGGGGGCCGCCGTTGTGGTGGCGCTCGGCTTTGAGATGACGATGGGCAAGCGGATCCTGCGCCATCGGCGGTGGGACCGCCGCGGCGGAACGACCATGCACTGGATGTGGGATGACCGGGAACCGCCGGAGGTCGAGAAGCCGCCTCAGGACGTTTGACACTCCGGGGGGCGTCTCATAGACTGAGGGAGCCTGTTTTTGGGGCCGTAGCTCAGTTGGGAGAGCGCCTGAATGGCATTCAGGAGGTCAGGGGTTCAACTCCCCTCGGCTCCACCAGATTGAAACCCGCTTCCCGCAAGGGACAGCGGGTTTACTATTGACGGGAAAATGACCGAAATAAGGCTCG
>JAKAUI010000025.1 GCA_021827745.1 Bacillota bacterium
GGTCGTGATGAACCAGGGGTTTCCCGGGATCTCTGCCGAGTTGGGCAGGGCGGTCTGGTACTGGTCGTCGGTGTAGCGGGCGATGCCGCCGTCGCAGGGCTCTACGCGCAGGATCTCGCGGATCTGGCGCCAGGTGGCGCTGAGGCGCGGGTGCGCCATCTCGTCGAACTGGGAGAGGCCGAGCAGGGCCGAATCGGCCGTCATGTCCAGCTCGACCAGATGGCCGTCCGGGTTGGTCAGGCCACAGCGGGCCAGGCGGCCCACCGAATCGTTCCAGCAGTGCTCGTAGAAGGCTGCCGCCATCTTCTCGCCCGCCTGCTGGAAGATGTCTGCCTCCCGGATCTCGCCGAACGACCGGGCGAAGGAGGCGCCGGCCGCCAGGCCGGCCACCGTGGCGCCGATGGTGTAGGCGTGGATCCCCCACCGTTCCTCCCATAGGTCGTAGGTGGGCAGCGGCAGGCCGGTCTCGGGATCGACGTGGGCGGCCAGGAAGGATGCCGCCTTGACGATGAACGACCGGTAGTAGGGGCGGATCACCTCGACCTGGCGGTGGCGGGCGAACATTCGGCCAAGCGCCCACAGGACGAGCGCCGTCTCGTCCTCCTGGATCGGGAGCGCCGGCTTGCCGTCCCGCCAGGAGGCATGCCAGGTGGACCCCGGCGTTCCGTCCGGGTTGTACTTGTGGCCCAGATAGCCGCCAGGCTCCAGCAGCGGGCAGATGAAGGCGAAGAATTTCTCGGCCAGATGGCTGTGACCGCCCTCGTCCAGGCTGTCCGCCACCAGGGCGCCGTCCCGGCCCCACACATAGTTGTACGTGTCTTGGGCGTAGCGGATCAGGTCGTAGTCGGTGGAGGCGATGATGCCGCCCTGGTGGTCGACCTGGGTGGCGACGGTGAGCAGGCTGCGCCGGAACAAGGGGGCGATCGTCGGGTCGGTGATGCCGTCCAGATTGGGCGGACGGGCGCCGACCCACAGCCGCCAGTACGAGCGGGTGCGGCTTAAGAGTTCCTCCGGTCCCTTGTCCAGGATCAGATGGTTGAGCCGTTCCACCTCGGCAAGACTCTGGCCAAAGGCCATCCAGTACCACATCCGCTCGCCGACCTTCAGGGTGAAGCGGATGGTGGAGTCGACCGCGCCCTGGGCCACCGGGTTGCCTTCCAGCACCCCGTCCTCGGCGTCGCGCCAGGTCCCCTCCAGCCCGTGCATCTCGCTCTGGCCGACGGCGAACTGATCGAACGAGCCGCTCGGCGCCAAGCCGCCCCGAAGCACATAGCGGTCGTCCTTGAAGTGGACGATGGCGGGGATCCGGCTCAGGTAGGTGGCGCTGTCTCCCACGCTCGTCTCGAGCAGGTGGAAGTCCTGCTGGAAGAACAGCCTAAGCTCGCCGCCGCGGCTGCCGTCCAGGGAAAAGGTGTCGATCTGGCGCAGGTAGACCGTCTCGTTGAAGTCGACCACATCCTGACACTTCAGGCGCAGGCCCAGATCCGCCGACACCAAAGACACCTGGGTGACCAGCGTGTCCTCCTGGTAGGCCATCGCCTCCGGCAAGAACCCTTCGTCGCCAACCCAGGCGAAGCGTCCGTCCCGCCAGGCGCCAAAATGGCAAGGTTGGCCAGCCGTCTGGTTCTCCTTGCCAATGTTCGGGTAGTAGACGTCTGTCAGGTGATAGGAGCGATCAAAGTTCACGGCCAAGCGCCCGTTCCCGATCGGCAGATCACGCGGCATGACAACACCTCGCTTGCCTCACATTGTCGCCGAAAAGTCGCCCCCCTGCTACTGGCAGGAGGCGTCCCGCCCGAAGGGAAGCGTTCTGAACAGGGATGTGGGGCTTGAGGAGGCGCTGCGATGAAGGCCGGAGTGATCACCCCAGGGGTGGCGGACTCTTACCGGGTGGCAGAGATGGCCGAGCCGGACGCACACGGCCGCGTGCTCTTTCGCCCGGACCTGATCGGAATCTGCGGCACCGACCAGGAGATTGCGGCCGGACTGTACGGCGAAGCGCCGCCCGGGGACAGTGCCTTGATCCTTGGCCACGAGGTGCTGGGGACGGTGCTGGAGGTGGGGCCCGGAAGCCAGCTCCGGCCCGGAGACCGGGTGGTTCCGATCGTGCGCCGGCCGTGCGACCATTGCCATCCCTGCTCGCTCGGGCAGTGGGACCAGTGCCAGAGCGGCGACTACACCGAACGCGGGATCAAGGGTCGCCACGGCTCCCTCTCGGAGCGGGCGGCAGCCTCGGAGAGCTTTCTGGTCGAGGTTTCGGCGGAGGTCGGAGATTCCGGCGTTCTGGTGGAGCCAGGCTCGGTGGTGGCGAAGGCGCTGCGCCAGGCCGAGTCGGCGCAGCGCAGGCTGCCCTGGGTTCCGCACACGGCCCTCGTCACCGGGGCCGGGCCGATCGGTCTGCTTGCCGCCCTGCTGCTCACCCAGCATGGGTATGCCGTGACCGTGATGGACCAGGTGGAGGCGACCTCCCGGCGGGCCCTAGCCGTCGAGGAGGTGGGCGCCACCTACGCCCAGGGCAGCCAGGGTCTGGCCTCGGGTGGCGTATTTGACCTCGTGATCGAGGCCACCGGCTTCAGCCCGCTCGTCTTCGAAGCCGCCGCCTGGCTGGCGCCGGGCGGGGCCATGGTGCTGACCGGCGTGACCGGAGGCCACCGCCAGGTGGTAGAGGACACCAACCAGTTCAATCAGCGCATGGTGCTCCAGAACCAGCTGATGGTGGGCAGCGTGAACGCAAGCCGTGCGGACTACCTGCACTCGGTCGCCATGCTGCAGCGGGCCGCCAAAGAGCACCCGGGCTGGACCGACGCCTTGATCACGAGACGGGTGGAGATGGCCGACTTTAAGTCCGGGCTGGCCCATCAGCCGGAGGACATCAAGGTCGTGGTCAGCGTTGCCAGCGCCTGAGGGTTTGGGCCGTGTGGCCGGTCCCTTGGCCGCGGCGGGGTTCCGCTCGAAGCGAGAGCGCCGCTGATGGCAGTCCTGGCGCTCGACATCGGCACCTCCTCGGCCAGAGCGGTGATCTTTGACCGCCTCGGCCGGCGCCTGGGGCCCGAGGGGCAGACCCGCTACCAGACCAGGACCACGGTCGCAGGCGCCGCCCAGCTGTCGGCGAGGCAAATCAGAGATGGCCTCTTCGCAGCCATCGACCAGGCGGTAAGAGACGTCCGCCAACCGATCGAGGCAGTCGGCATCTCCTGCTTCTGGCACAGCTTTTTGGCCCTCAGCCCAGATGGTGCGCCGCGCTCTCCCGTATACACCTGGGAGGACCGCACCTTCGTCGGCGCCCTGCCCGCGCTTCAGGCGGCGCTCGACAAAGACGCCTACCGCAACCGCACCGGCTGTCACCTGCACCCGAGCTACCTTCCGGCCAAGGTGGCCGGCTACATCGGTGCCGGACATCAGATCGAGTGCGTCGGGTCGTTCAGCGCCTATTTGGTCGGGCAGCTGTTCGGAGAGGTGGTCGAGGGCCTCTCGATGGCGTCCGCCTCTGGCCTGCTCGACCGCAGCCGCCACACCTGGGATCAAAGGACACTCACAGCCCTCGGGGTGCCGAAAGCGGCGATGCCGGCGCTCGGAGAGGGCTGGGTGGACCGGCGGCTCATGCCGGGGCTTTGCCGCCGCTGGCCGACCCTCAAGGATGCGAAGTGGCTCTTTCCGATCGGAGACGGAGCGGCGGCCTGCCTGTCGTCTTCTGGTCGCGCCGACACCGCCGTATTGTCTCTGGGCACCTCCGGCGGCCTGCGCCGGCTGACCGACGAGCCGCCTGCCCACGTTCCCGAGCCGCTCTTTTGCTACCTCTTGGATGGCGAGCGGTCGGTGGTCGGCGGCGCGTTGAGCGGTGGCGGCAACATTCTGGCCTGGTTGCACCAGATCACCCGGCTTGAGGACTGGGACCAGGCCACCGGACTGCTCAACCGCCGGCCGATCGGCCAGGGCGGCGTACTGGCCTGGCCGCATCTGGCCGGCATGCGCAGCCCCGACTGGGAGGCAGACGCCTCCGGCGCGATCATCGGGCTGTCTTTGGCCAGCCAGCCAGCCGACCTCTTGGCCGCCGTGGTGGAGGCGGTCTGCTTAGACTTTCGGGCCATCATGCAGGCGCTTCAGACCGTGCTGCCGGTCCATCGGGTGCAGGCCAGCGGCGGCGCCCTGCAGGCGGTCCGGGAGTGGCCGCAGTGGCTGGCCGATGCCCTGGAGGTGGCGGTCGCGGTTCCCGAGGAGGCGGAGGGTTCGGCTTGGGGAGCGGCCAAGATGGCGTTTTCGGCCCTTGGCCAGAGCGCGCATCTGAGCACCGGGAAGAGCCGGCGCTATCGGCCCCGGCCAAACGAGCAGGAGCGCTTCCGGCGCCTGGAGGCCACCCGGCTGGAAGTGAGCCCTCAACTTGGCGCAATATGGGCAGTACTGGCGAAGGAGAGATGGCAATGACGAACGGACGAGACCAGCAGGCGATCACGACCATCCGCATGCTGGCGCTGGACGGCGTGGAGCAGGCCCAAAGCGGCCACCCTGGCCTGCCGCTCGGCTGCGCCCCCTTGGCCTACACCGTGTTCATGCGCCATCTCCGCTTCGATCCGACTCGGCCCGACTGGCCGAACCGCGACCGCTTCGTGCTCTCGGCCGGCCATGGCTCGATGCTGCTCTATTCCCTGCTCCACCTCTTCGGCTACGATCTGCCGCTGGCCGAACTCAAGCGCTTTCGGCAGTGGGGGTCGAAGACCCCAGGGCATCCCGAGCACGGGCTGACGCCGGGGGTGGAGACCACGACCGGACCGCTCGGCCAGGGCATCGCCACCGCCTGCGGCATGGCGCTCGCCTCGCATCTCTTGTCGTCCCGTTTGCAGGACGCCCAGGGCCCCTTGATCGACTACAGGGTGTTCACGCTCGTCTCGGACGGCGACCTGATGGAGGGGATCTCACAGGAGGCGGCGTCCTTGGCCGGCCACCTGCAGCTGGGCAACCTGATCGCCCTCTACGACTGCAACCACATCACGATCGAGGGCTCGACCGAGCTGGCCTTCACCGAAGACGTCGGCCGGCGGTTTGAGGCGTACGGCTGGCAGGTGCTGCACCTGGAGGCCGTGGAGGACGTCGACGCCATCGACGCCGCCCTGAGCGCGGCGACGGCCGACCCCCGGCCCAGTCTGATCGTCGCCCACACCCACATCGGCTATCTGTCGCCTGTGCACGACTCGGCGAAGGCCCACGGCAGCCCGATGGGGGCGGCCAACCAGATGGAGACGAGAAAGGCCTACGGCTGGCCGCTCGATGCCTCCTTCCTGGTGCCGGACGAGGTGCGGGATCATCTCAGCGGCCGCCAGAAGTGGGGCAAAAGGCAGCGCACCGAGTGGGAGGCCAGGGTGAAAAAGACACCGGGAGCGCTTGCGTGGTATCAGCGGGCGCTCGACCGGAAGCTGCCGGACGGCTGGGATCAGGCGCTGCCCACCTTCACGCCGGCCGACGGGCCGCTTGCCACCCGGGTGGCTTCCGGCAAGACGCTGAACGCCATCGCCGCTGCGCTGCCGGAACTGATCGGCGGGGCCGGAGATCTCGCCCCGTCCACCGAGACCTGGCTCGAACAGGACGCCGCGATTGAGCCGGGTGCCTTTTCTGGCTCAAACCTGCACTTTGGCGTGCGCGAGCACGCCATGGGGGCGGCGCTCAACGGGCTCGCCCTCAGTGGGCTGCGGCCCTTCGGCGGCACCTTTTTGATCTTCTCAGACTACATGCGGCCAGCGATCCGCCTCGCCGCCTTGATGAAGCAGCCGGTGACCTACGTCTTCACCCACGACTCGATCGGGCTGGGCGAGGACGGGCCCACCCACCAGCCGATCGAGACCCTGATGAGCCTGCGTCTGATCCCCGGTCTGGTGGTGATCCGCCCCTGCGACGCCAACGAGACGGTCGAGGCCTGGCACGTGGCGCTTTCACGCACAGAGGGGCCCACGGCGCTCGTGCTCTGCCGGCAGAAGCTGCCGATCTTCGATCGGGAGAAGATGGCGAAGAGTGCGGTGCATGCCGGAGGATACGCCCTGATCGACTGCGCGGATCCCCAGATCGTGCTAGCCGCCAGCGGCTCAGAGGTCTCGATCGTGGCTGAGGCGGCCGAGGCGCTCAAGGCGCACAAGATCGCCGCTCGAGTCGTCAGCGTGCCGTCGTTTGAACTGCTGAGGGCGCAAGGCGCGACGGCGGTCCGCTCCCTGTTCCCGGCCGGCGTGCCGTCTTTGTCGGTCGAGGCTGGCGTGACCATGGGCTGGCAGGAGTTCACCGACCACCAGCTCGGCATCGACCACTTCGGAGCCTCGGCGCCCTACGAGCAGATCTACCAGCACTTTCATCTCACAGCCGACGACGTGGTCAGCCGGGTGCGGCAGATCCTGCACCAGGACAGCTGAGTCAGGTGGCGAGCTGGCGGCTCTGGGCGACTTCGGTCGGGCCCTCCGAGTTGGCCTATGGCCGGCTGGCGGCCGCCCTGGCGGCGGGCGCCTCTGGGGTGGTGGTCGACGCCGTGGAGGCTCTCGAGCGCCAGACCAAGATCGGAGCGCACCGGCAGATCCTGGCCCAGACGATCGACGACGACCTGAGTCAGGTCGTCCGCTCGCTCCTGCGCGACCTCGTGTCGGAAATCGCCCAGCTCTCCCCGCAGGTTCCGGTGTCCAGTCGGCCGCTGTACATCACGGTCGGGCTGCCGGCCGAGGCGTCGAGCCCCGGCCTTGCTGCCGACCTGGCGCCGCTGACGGCCCCTGAGCAGGGCCGCTGCCTCTTGATCGGCCAGCCCTCCGGCGCCGCAGGCAGTCTGATGGCGGCTCGCCTGCTGGAACAGGGTCACGACGTGCTGATCCGCTCTGTCGCAAGCGCCGGCGAACTCAGCCGGCTGATCGAGGGGGCGGCCCAGGCGATCCGGCGGGCCGATCCTACGCTGCGGCCCCACGTGGTGGCGCTCAGCTGCGGCGTGTGGCCCGCTGTGCAGGCGGTGGCCAGGCGTCTGGAGATGGGCGGTGAGGCGCACAGCCCGCTGCCGGCCGCCACTCTGCGCTGGCTGCTCGTCCCCTACATCGAGGCCTTTCGCCAGGCTCGCCAGGGCTGGCTGGAGGACCCGGCGCTCGCCGAGGTGACCTTGCTTCTGGTCTTGGAGGACATGAGCGAGACTCCGGCCCCAGCCCACTTTTGGCGAGCGGTGGCGGGTTTCGAGTCCGATCTGGTGCTGGCGCCGGCCATCGGCTCGCTGGAGGACGTGCGCCAGTCGTTGGCCCTCGGCCTGCCCTCCGACCTGCCGGGGAGCGACGAGGAGCTGAGGGTCGCCCTGCTCGGCCGCGATCTGATTCTGGAGGCGCTGGTCGGCCTGAGCGTGGGGCAGGCGGAGGAAGATGGCTGGCAGCGGCTGCTGGGGATGTGGCGCCGGGATCGGGAGTCAGAGGGCAGCGTGCAGGCGGGCGCTCTCCAAGACGCCCTCCGAGTAGCCAAGGAGGAGCTTTCCCAAGATCCCGGCTGGCTCCGGCTGACTGGCCGCCGAGTCCAGGTGGCGGGGGAAGAGGGCACCCTGGCCCCGGTCGCGGCCGGGGCAGGAGGGTGGCTGGAGCCTGCCGCTGAGACGAAGCGCCGGCTGGGTCGGATCGAACGCCTGGCTGGTGCGATCGGCAAGGACGGCTTCACTGACCTCTTGCTGCTGGGAGGAGCCGGGGCCGGAGCTGGTGCCGCCTTGTTCAAGGACGCCTTTGGCCCGGTGCCAGGGGGACTTTCGTTGACCGTCTTGGACTGCGCCGCCCCCCAGGCGGTGGCCCGTGTCGCCGGCGCACTCCCCGGAGAGCGGACACTGGTGCTCGTGGTGTCGCCAGGACCAGGCCAGATCCAGGTGCAGGACCTCGTTGCCTATTTTCAGCCGTGGGTGGCGCGCCATCTGGGCTCCGACTGGCCGCAGGCCTTTGTCGCCGTCACGGATCCCGGCTCGGCCCTGGCTGAACAGGCCGAGGCAGAGCGCTGGCGGGCGGTCCTGGAGACAGGGCCGGCGCAGGCGGGGCGTCATCCGACGGTCGAGACGGCGGCGCTTGTGGCACTGATCTTGGCCGGGCATGATGCGGGTCCGCTCCTGGCCCAGGCCCGCAGCCTGCAAGAGGAGCTTGCGGCCGGAGCAGGGGCGAGCGCCCAAGACCTCT
>JAKAUI010000005.1 GCA_021827745.1 Bacillota bacterium
GCAGATCGGCCGGACGGCGTAGCGCTGCCGACCAGCCGAGACCGATTGCCTCGGTTTGCGGGTTGAAGACATGCGACCCGGAAGCGAGTCAGGTCGGTTCCCTGCCTTCGATTCAGGTGCCGACCGAACTTGAGGCGGTTGGGACCCTGTCCCTCTATGAAGGCGGCGCCAGGAGTAAGGCCGTCGGTCCTTCGTTCGCCGACGGGCCGATGGCTGCGGAGGCGGAGGACTCCTCGTGCCGGTGCTCCATCGCCGCCATGAAGGCATCGGCGTTGTCCAGAAAGCTGATCGCCGGCGTGCGGTAGTGCATCGGCACCACCCAGCTGGCACCGATGGTGCGGCTCAAGGCAGCGGCCTGCACTCCGTCGATGGTCGGCCCACCGCCGACCGGCAAGAAGGCGAGGTCGATAGGACCGAGGGCAGCCAGTTGCTCAGGGCGCAGCGCCGCCTGACCGAAGTCTCCAAAGTGGGCGATGCGGAATCCCGCCAGGGAGAAGGCGAAGATGGTGTTCGGTCCCCGCCGGGTGCCAGCGACTGCATCGTGCTCGGAGGCGATGGCGGTGACCGGACCCAGAGGCGACTCAAAGGTGCCTGCCGTCGAGCGCACCACGAGAGGCGATCCGCTGACGGCCTCGGCGTGGTTGTGGTCGGCGTGCTCGTGGGTGATGAGCAGCAGATCGGCTGGCTGCACGGCAATCGCCCGGTAGTCAAAGCGCAGGTCGCTGCGGCCCGTTGCGTTCAACGGGCCGAACGGATCGATCATCACCACCGAAACCCCGTCTGTGAGTCGAAAGGCGGACTGGCCGAACCACTGGATTTGCAGTGCCACAGGTCTACCTCCTTGGATGGTCGGGCTTGGAACCAGGGAGAGGCTGCGATCAGGCCTGCGGCCAGATGTGAAGCGGCGTGGACTCGGCCAACGATCGGCTGATCCGCTGCAGCCCTGTGACCGTCTGCAGGGTGAGATCCCAGTCCGAGGCCAGCTGAGATGGCTGCTGTCCGGCCAAGAGGGCGAGGCTGGCACCCGACAGGCGCAGGAGGTGCAAGGTGGGCGCACGCTCCCCGAGCAGGCGACGGCAGGCAGCGCTGACCAGGCGACGGACCGAGCCCTGGGACAGCGGACGGGTTCCCCTCGGCCCGAACAGGTAGCGGCGATCGAAGCGGTCCCACGGGCCGCTCATCTTCAGCTCCTGCCTCCAGGCGAAAAACAGAGAGGCGAGTTCACCTGGCACAGCGACCGTCCGCTCGCCCTTCTCTCCGACGGCGATCACGCAGCCCAGGCGGTCTTCCGAATCGCGCACAAAGTCCCCCCAGCGCAGAGATCCCGCCTCGTTCGGTCGACAGCCCAAGACCAGGACCGAGAGCACAAGCAGCCGATCGCGCAGGCTGAGCTCGGCGCTCGCCTCGAGCAGAGCCCACACCTGGCGCGACCCGAGCAGTGACGGTGGCGGACGGCGGCTGCGCGTCGGAAGGGCCACCATGTGGGTGGGATTGCCCTGGCGCATCACGCCCTCTGGCAGGGCGAAGTCGAACAGGCTGCGCAGCGCGGCCACGGCCCGGGCCACCGAACTGGGCTCGAGCCGCACCTCTTGGTCGAGGTGGGCGACGAAGCGATTGACGTCGCCGTAGGTGACGTAGCGCAATGACTTCCCAACCCAGGCTCGAAAGCGCCGCACCTCCCGGCGGTAGGCGCGCTGGGTCTCGGCGCTGGCCGCATGGGTCCTCGCATGCGCCGCAAGCCAGCGCTCCACCAGCTCGTCGTCGGAAACGGCGTGCGGTCTAGCACTGTCCTGAGCGGGCGGATTGGGCATCGGCTCACCTCTGGCTGACTCACTTCCCCAAGCCGGCGCGCGTTCCTGCGCGACGCGAAGAGCGGCGGAGGAACGGCCAGGGCGAGGGACAGTGGCATACACTGGTGTCGACGCCGAGCGGCATGGGAAGGATGATCTTGCAATGGGTGAACAGGCCTTGGCCGTCTGGGAGCAGGGACTGCGATTTGACGGCCAGTCGGGGTCCGGGCACCAGGTGGCGATGGACGGCGCCCTAGAAGATGGGAAGGGTGCGCGGCCCAAAGAGCTGATCCTGGTCGCCCTCGCCGGTTGCACCGGCATGGACGTGGCCGCCATCATGCAGAAGATGGGCAAGACGATGGCCCGCTTTGAGATGTCGGCCGAGGGCGATGTGACCGAATCCCACCCGCGGGTGTTCACCGCCATCCGGCTCAGATACCGGGGAACGGGCGAGGACGGCGCCGCTGCCAACTTTGTGCGGGCGGCCGAGCTCTCGTTCACCACATACTGCCCGGTGGCGGCCATGCTGAAGCAGGTGGCTGAGGTCAGCTACGAGGTGTACTGGAACGATCGGCTGATCGCCAGCGTGCCTACGGCCTAAGGCACGACCTGCCAGGTCTGCCCGCCGTCTGTCGTGCGCAAGAAGGCGTCTCCGGAGACGATCCAGCCTACCTTCGCCGTAGCGAAGTCGAGGCTCATCACCTCACTGCCGCCGAGCGGGCTGAGCGGCACCAGGGAGGACGGCAAGGCGAGCCTGTGCGAATGCCAGCTGACGCCGCCATCTGTGGTGGCGTACAGCCACTCGCTGGGATGGGCGCTGAGCGGGGCCACCTCCACCAAGAGCCAGCCCTGGTTCGGGTTCAGAAAGTCCATCGCCTGCATCCAGCCCGGCAGGCTGAGCTGGTCAATCACCTGCCAGCTTGAGCCGCCGCTGGCCGAGGCGGACAGCGAGACCGGGAAGTCGGTGCCGGCAGTGTTTTGGGCTGAGGCAGAAAGCTGAGTCGCCAGCACGGCCCCAGTCGGCGTCAGGTACTCCAGGGCGTCCCAGGTGCCAGGCGTGCGGGCATAGGTGGCAAGCGGCTGCCAGGAGCTTCCGCCGTCTAGGGTTTTCAGGACCACAGCGTTGGGAAACCCGAATACCTTCCAAACGCCCTCTGTCGGCGAGAAGAAGTGGATCAGCGGCGCCGCGGCCGGCAGATCGGTGTAGGGAACGGCCATCTGGTAGCGGAGCCGCAGATGCTGCGCCGTGCCTGTGTAGAGCAGAAGCCGGTTGGCCAAGGCGGCGTCTTGGCCGCTGACCATCACGTTCCCGCCGACGGCGCTGACGGCGGTCAGGTCGGCCGGCAAGGATGCCACCTGCCGCCAGCCCTGGCCGCCGTCGTGGCTGACCAGCACGGCGCCGGAGTCGATGGGCGATCCGATGCCCACTCCGTTGGTGGCCGAGGTGAAGGCGACGCCCGCCGTCGGCCGCAAGGCCGGCAAGAGGTCCTGCCACTCTCGGCCGCCATCTGTGGTTTTGGCCAGCACGCTGAGGCCAGACGACTGGTCGATCACCGCCCAGCCGGCGCCGGAGGAAAGCAGCGAGACCGCCTGCAGGCTCCAGGGATTTTGAAAGGATGTGCCGACGCCGGTCCAGTGCGCTCCTCCGTCAGAGGTGACGTAGAGCCCACCGGGGAAAGGAGCGGCTCCCTGCGAGACCGGAAGCCAGCCGAGGGTCGGCGAGACGAAGTCCGGCGCCAAGGACACCGTCCGGCCGGAGCCGGGGGCTCCTGCCTCGGCACTCCAGGTCCGTCCGCCGTCCTTGGTCTGCCAGAGAGACGCCTGCCAGGTCGCGCCGTTCTTGTAGTAGAGCCAGCCGTCTTTGGCGTTGGCAAAAGAGACCCCGGCCGAATACGGGAAGATCCCGCCGGATGGGGCGGCATGGAAGAGCGTGTGCCAGACGGCGCCGCCGTCTTGGCTCGAAAGCACGCTCAGCTCGGACACGGCAGCTTGGGGCGGAGTGACCGCCGCCACCACCACAGTCTTGCCAACGACAGAGAGAGAGGTCGGGGTCAGGCCAGCGGGGATCTGCACCAGATGCCAGCTCAAGGCGCCGTTTGGGCTGGTCAGAAGCAGCCCGCCGGCCAGCGCCCAGTTCGCCCCCGGACGCTCGATCAGAACCGCCCCCTGCAGCTGAGACAGGTTCTGGAGCAAAGAGGGCAGGATCGGATCCTTCCAGCGCACGGCCCAGCTGCCGCTGGCGGTGGTGGACAAGATCGCCAGCTGGCTGCAGACGTAGGAATTGCACCCGGTCTCGGCCAGCATCGCCCCATGCTGGCTCGTGCTCATGTCGAGGGCGAGCACGCGGACTCCCGAGAGGCTCTGCAGCTGCCATCTGGCGCCGCCGTCTTGGCTGCTCAGAAGCTGGCCCTGGCCGCTTGACGGGGTGTAGCCGGCCACCCAGCCGAGGCTGGGTGAGACGAGATCGACGGCGGTCAAGGTGGCGGGAGGGGTCACGGTGGACGCCACCTGGGCAGCTGGTCCCGCCGGGGCGGGCGGGCGAGTCAGCATGACGACGGACAGCGCCGCCACCAGACAGGCTGCCAAGATGGCGAGCGCCGCAACTGGGCGCCGGGTCAAGGATCGGTGCGGACGCGCCATCTCGGGTGCCCCTTCTTTCGTCGTTCGGTCGGCGGGCGCCAGAACTGCCACCGCAGTGGGTGGCAGCCGGGCACATCGGCTCTGCTTGCTCTGACACTCCAGACCGGCGTCGAGGTTCCTTGGGCAACGGGCCTAGAGCGCCTGCTCTTCGATCAGTTGGCAGATGGCGCCGGACTCGGGGAACTCGCCCGAATCCGCCTTCGAGAAGATGCGGCGGTCATTCAGGCTGATCTCGAAGACACCGCCCAAGCCGGGGGACAGGGTCAGGGAGCGGACCTTGTTCTCGAAGAAGTCGAGGATCTCGACCGCCACCCGGGCGGCCTCGTCCAGATAGCCTCATTCGGTGCAGTAACGAATAATGATCGTCATCAGGTCCATCCCCCCTTTCACGGGCGCCCGAAAAGCGCCCTGTCATGGTAGCACGCGGCAGCGAGAGGAGGGGCGCATTCGTTGCGGAATGGGAGTCGAGGCCAGCGTTGGGTCGGACCAGCGACGCTGATTGGGCAGGGGGGAACGGCGTGCATCAGTTGCTGTTGAAGGGTGCTTGGCTCGAAGGCGAGACGGTCGACGTGGCGATGGCCGATGGCAAGATCACGGCCATCGGCCATGAAGTTCCAGGGCCGGCAGAGGTGGAAAAAGACGTCAGCGGGCTGATGCTGTCTGCCCCCCTGATCGAGAGCCATGTGCACCTTGACACCACGCTCACGGCCGGAGAGCCGAAGTGGAACGAGAGCGGGACCTTGTTCGAGGGGATCGAGACCTGGGCGCTGCGCAAGAAGACGCTCAGCCGCGAGGACGTGATCCGGCGCGCCACCCGCCTCTTGCACTGGCAGGCGGCGCAGGGCGTGCTGCACGTCCGCTCGCACGTCGACACCACCGACCCCGAGCTCACCGCCGTCAAGGCCCTCTTAGAGGTGCGGCAGAATCTGAAGGGCCTGGTCGACGTCCAGCTGGTGGCCTTTCCGCAGGAGGGCATCTTGTCCTATCCCAAGGGTGCGGAGCTGATGGAGGAGGCGCTCAAGCTGGGCGTCGACGTGGTCGGCGGCATCCCGCACTATGAATTGACCCGGGACATGGGAGCGGAGTCGGTCGCTACGAGCTTCCGGCTGGCCGAGAAGTACGGACGGCCGATCGACATCCACTGCGACGAGACGGACGACCCGCAGTCTAGGTTCTTGGAGATCGTGGCCGCCCTCGCCACCCGCTCCGGGATGGGCGAGATGGTGACGGCCAGCCACACCACCGCCATGGGCAGCTACGACGACGCCTACGCCTTCAAGCTGATGGGCTTTTTGCGCCGGGCCCGGATCAACTTTGTCGCAAACCCGCTGGTCAACATCACGCTGCAGGGGCGGATGGACACCTACCCGAAGCGGCGCGGCCTGACCCGGATCAAGGAGCTGTGGCAAAACGGGCTGAACGTCTCGCTCGGCTACGACGACGTGATGGACCCCTGGTATTCTCTCGGCACCGGCAACATGCTGCAGCCGGCGCATATGGCGGTGCATGCGGCCCAGATGACCGGCCGCCAGGAAGTGACGGCCTGCTACGACATGGTGACCGAAAACGCCGCCCGCACCCTTGGCATCTCGGACCGCTACGGCCTCGAGGTGGGCAAGCCGGCCGACCTGGTGCTGATCGAGGCCAAGGACAAGTGGAACGCCATCCGCCGCCTGGCCCCCATCCGGCTGGTGGTCAAGGGCGGTAAGGTGGTCTCAGAAACCACCGCCAGCAAGACGACGCTTTTGGGTGCGCCGCTCGACCTCGGGGCAGAGCGCTGAGCTAGTCCTCCGGCGGCGCCAGGTCCGGCCGCAGGCTGAGCGTGCCGTGCAGGTAAGCCGGGGTCAGCACCTGGCGCTTGGGGCGCTCGACTTCGATCAGGATCCGGATCATGCGCTCCGGCATGCCGGGCACGGCCGTCTCTACTGCGCCGAGAAGAGGCACCCGGGTCCAGCCCAGCCGGCGGGCGGCATAGGCCGGGTAGGCGGCGTTCAGGTCTGGCGTCATCGTGAAAAAGGCAGCCACCACCTCGTCTGGCGAGATGGCATTTAGGCGGATCAGTTCCGCCATCAGCTCCTCGCTGGCGTCCCAGATGGCGTGCGCCGTATTGGCCATGGCGACCGTGGCGCCCCTAACTCCGCTAACGGGCATCTGACTCCCACCTTTCGCGGATCTTTCTGGCCTGCTGCTCAGTGCCGGCGAAGTCGTCGTGGTCGAGCAGCCGCTTGGCCTCTTTCGTTAACTCTTCGAGCGCCTCTCTGACCGCCTCGCCATTGAGCGCCAGGATCTCCTGATAGAGTGGTGCCGGAGCGCTGGCCAGCCGCAGCCACTCAAAGGCAGCCGGGCCGATCAGCTCCGCTGGTGTGTCGGTGAGGCGGCTGGCCAGGGCGGCGCTGAGCAGGTACAAGAGGTGCGAGCTTTGCGCCACCCGCCGATCGTGGACATCGGCCGGGAGCACGAAGGGAAGGGCCCCGATCGACTGCACCAGGGAGACGGCCTGGTCTAGGGGGCCGCCCCCTGGACAGAGGGCGAAGCCCCGGCCCGAGAAGAGCCGGCGGCGGGCCGCCCTCGGTCCAGAACCAGCGCTGCCAGCCAGCGGATGGCCGCCGACGAAGGGACGGGAGCGGGCCTGCGCCGCCTGTACGATCGGGGCCTTCACCGAGCCCACGTCCAGCCAGAGCGGCGCCTCGCAGGGGCTGTCCAGCAAGGAGAGGCAGGCGTTCGGCAAAGCAGTCAGCAGGACGAGGTCAAAGCTGCCCTTGAACTCAGTCAAGATGCCGTCGATGGCGCCCATGGCCTCGGCCTCGGCCAGGTGCCCTGCGTTCGGGTCGAAACCGAAGATCTGGTGGCCCTGATCCCTCAGGTCCAGAGCCAATGAGGAACCGATCATGCCGACACCGGCCAGGGCCACCCGCATCATGGTCACCTCCACTGCGTTGCGGCAACGCTAGGCTTGTCAGGGACCACCGTCAAGATTTGCGCCCTTCGAGCAGGAGGGAAATGGGCTGATGCCAAATACTGGGAACAATGACTTGTGTGATCCTCGTCGTGCCTCGCCTGTCCTCCCAGAGCACACGACTACAGAAAAAGGGAGGGTGGCGGCCATGAGGTTCGAAGATATTCGCGTTTTGCATGTGCAACCACTCAGTGGTTACCGGCTGCTCTTGCGGTACCCCGACGGCTATCGCCTGATCGATCTTTCCGTGGATGTTCATGCCGGGGGCCTACTTGGCAGGCTGAAGCCGATGGAGGTCTTTGCCAAGGTCGGCTCCGACGAGTATGGGGTCGTCACGTGGCCATGCAACATCGAAATCGGACCAGACACGCTGTATGAAGAGAGCACCAGCGTGTCCGACGAGTGGGCAGAGCGCCTGCTCGGCAAACCGCTGGAGGCTTCGGCCACTGGCATGCAGACGAACGTCCGCATCGTGATCAGCCAAGCCGTCGGATTGCGCAAGCGCCAATCAGTCCAGCCAGGATCGACCGAAGCAGGCTGGACGCCGGACTTCTTGATGGAAGCGTCGCCCTTCCTGGAATCGAGAAACCGGGAGTTCGTCCTAAAATGACGCCGCCGGCCAAGCAGTGCGGTTGGATAGACTCTGCCGCACTGTTGCCAAGCTGAGGAGGTCCGCTGTGATGGGCAAAGTCTCGCTGGCCGAAGAGTAACTAATTGGTATGTAAAAATATAGGCGACTATCATATAATGCATCTATGAAAGAGGCATTTTCGCCGAAAGAGTTTGGCCGATTGATCGCACGCACCACCGGCACGCTGCAGCGGTGGGACCGCAAGGGTATTCTCACGGCCAAGCGAACGCCGACCAACCGACGCTACTACACCTATGAAGACTATCTACGGGTGGCAGGACGGAAGCCCGCTCAGCGTCTGACCGTCACCTACTGCCGCGTCTTGAGCGCTGGGCAGAAAAGCGACCTTGAACGCCAGCGACAGGCGGTGGAACAATTCTGTATCGCCTCCGGGCGATCTGTAGACCTGCGGCTGGAGGATGTGGGGAGCGGCCTCAACTATGAGCGCAGGCGGTTTGTCGATCTGATGGAACGCGTGGAGATTGGCGAGATCAAAGAGATCGTCGTTGCCCACAAGGATCGTCTGGTGCGCTTCGGCTTCGAGTGGTTCGAGGCGTTCTGCAAGCGTCACGGGACAGAGATCGTGGTCATGAATGCGCCAAGTCTCTCACCGGAAGAGGAGATGGAGAAGGATCTTCTGTCCATCATTCACTGTTTCTCCTCGCGTCTTTACGGACTCAGACGGTACAAGAAAAGTATCGACGCCATGATCCGCAGTAAGGAGGTGCCGCCGCCATGACGCTGGCCCACAAGATCGCTCTTGTGCCGACACTGGAACAGGAGACGTATTTTCGAAAGGCGTGCGGCACCGCCCGGTTCGCGTACAATTGGGGACTCGCCCGATGGAACGAGCTGTATGCGGCCAAGGAGAAGCCGAGCGCGTTCAGCATCAAGAAGGAACTGAACTCGATCAAGAGCGAGCAGTTCCCCTGGATGTACGAGGTGACCAAGTGCGCACCGGAAGCGGCACTTGCCGACCTTGGAGCCGCCTTCAGAAACTACTTCCGCGATCGGAACAAGAAAACAGGCAAACACGCCAAACGACCGACGTTCAAGAAGAAGGGACGATGCCGCGACAGTTTCTACGTCTCCAACGACCAGTTCGTGATCGAGGGGAAGCGCATCCGGCTGCCGCATATCGGCTTCGTGGCGATGCGGGAGAGCCTTCGCTTCGAAGGCAGGATCCTGGGAGCTGCGGTCTGCCGCGAAGCGGATCGGTGGTTTGTAGCTGTGCAGGTCGACGTCGAGGAAGAACCCGTCAAGCGCAAGAACCAAGCGCCGGTGGGGATCGACCTTGGCGTCCTGCATGCCGCCACGCTATCCACCGGAAGGTACTATGATGCCCCCAGGAGCCTCGCGAGGAATCTCCGGAAGCTGCGCCGGCTGTCGCGCCGCCTCTCCCGCAGGCAGAAGGGCGGTCGCAACCGGGAGAAGGCGAAGATGCGCCTTGCGCGGCTGCACTGCAGGATCGCTAATATCCGGCATGACTGGACCCACAAGCTGACGACGAACCTGACACGGCGCTACGGCGTGATCGCGATGGAGGATCTGGCCGTCGGGAATCTGATGCAGGGCCGCCACCTGTCGCGGGCGATCGCCGGCGTGGGGTTCGGCGAGATGCGGCGCCAGATTGTGTACAAGGCACCACGCCACGGCGGTTGTGTGGTCTTCGTGGACCGCTTCTTTCCGTCGTCGAAGCTGTGCCGCCAGTGCGAGAGCAAAAACAACGCCCTCACCCTGGCCGATCGCACCTTCGTTTGCCCGGTCTGCAATCACACGGAGGACCGCGACCTGCACGCTTCGCGCAACATCCTAAGCGAAGGTCAAAGGATCATTAGAACTACCCAGGGTCCCTGGGGAAGTGACGCCTGTGGACAGATGGCCGCTACGAAGCGCACGCGCTTCGCAAGCCGCCTGGTCGAAGCAGGAAGGGCGCAAGCCCACGGTAAGACACCGGAAGAAAGCAGCAGACGTACGCACGTTTGACTACGTTTTCGGTGACAGACGGCGTACTTCGAGCACCACATCCAGGAGTGGTTGCCTAACCACCTTAGCAAGTGGGTGTTGATCAGAGGCAAGGATCTGGAAGGCTTCTTCGAGACGCTCGCGGAGGCGTACCAGAGCCGGTGTGCAGAAATTTGGAAGCACGCCGTTCCTGGTCCGTCAGATGACGGAGGACGGTTCAACGATCAATATCCCAGCGCTATCGACAGGTCTGCTGCTTGGTCGCAAGTAACTCGCCTACTCCCGCCGGCCGATACACTCACGGTTCCTGCTCCCGGTTGCCATGGCATTCCCTCAGCTTCTTCAACCGCGATGACTACCCAAGGGCACGCCATTCGTGCGGCGATCTAACCGGCTGCCCGCAGCAAAGGTGAGATAGTGCGCCCTGGCCGTTCGGCAAGGGCCACCAAACGACCGCGGTATCTTTTCTCCCGACCCTGGCTTCGTGACGCCGTGACCGACCTCCTGAAGTCCAGGCCATAGGCGAAGGACCAGAAGCGGACAGAGACAAACAGGCGGCGGTGATGAATCGTCCCTGCCCATGTCCGTGCCAGGACAGGCATCCAACCGGGAGAACCTGCCAACGCTCCGGGGTGCGGGCCCCGACCTGGGTGAAGGACTCGACGCCCGGCCCGCTAATCTGAACCAGATGATCAAGAGGGATCTCGCTTCCGCCGACCCCGCCACCCGGGCGGTCCATCCGCCCACGGTCGAGGTGCGCCAAAGGCCGCTTACGCCGCCCGTCTACGAAACGAGCGTGTTCGTCTTTCCCGACCTCGAGTCGGTGGACCAATCCTTCAGCACTCCGGGCGACTTCGTGTACAGCCGGATGGAAAACCCGAACACCTTGGCGCTCGGCCAGCAGGTGGCTGCGCTCGAGGGGGCCGAGGCCGGGATCGTCAGTTCGTCCGGCCAGTCCGCCATGTGGCTTGCCATCGCCGCCGCCTGCGCACCCGGACAGCGCCTGTGGTATGCCCACCACCTCTATGGCGGCAGCCTGGACCTGATTCAGACCGAGATCGCCGGGCGTCAGCCCGTTTCGGGGTTCGATCCTTGGGCCGACCCGCTGCCGCCCTTTGCCGCAGGCGACGCCGTGGTGGTCGAGAGCATCTCGAACCCTCTGTGCCAGCCGAGTCCGCTCGGGCGCCTGGCCGAGCACTGCCAGAAGGCGGGCGCCACCTTGGTCGTGGACAACACCTTTGCCACACCGGTCTCCTGCCGGCCGATCGACCGCGGCGCCGATCTGGTGGTGCACTCCCTGACCAAGGCCATCTCCGGCCATGCCCATGTCATCCTGGGAGCGGTTGCCGGTAAGAAGGATCTGGTGGCGAAGGCCGCCCAGCTCAGGGGCCGGCTCGGCATGACCGCTGACGCCAGGGCCGCCTGGCTGGCCCTGGAAGGGGCAAAGACCCTGTTCGTCCGCCAGGAGCGGGCGGTGGCCAACGCCATCGACTTGGCCCGCCGCCTGGTTGCCCACCCGGCGGTCGGGGCCGTCCACCACCCGTCACTGCTGACCGACTCCTCCTGGCAGCGGGACCTTCTGGCACCGGGCGCCCTCTTGGCCTTTGACCTCGGCAGCCAGGAGCGGGCCAACACCCTGATCAAGGGACTGCGCCTGATCGTGCTGGCGCCGAGCCTGGGCGATGTCGCCACCACCGTCAGCCATCCCGGCCTGACCAGTCATCGCTCGATCGGTGCCGAACTCGGCGCCAGGATCGGCGTGACGCCCGGTCTGATTCGACTCTCGGTCGGCATCGAGCGGGTGTCCGATCTGTGGCAGGACCTGGCCCAGGCCTTGGAGGCGCTCCGATGACCCGGGTGCTCGTAGTCGACGACGAGCAGCCGATCGTCGACATCCTGGCCTATCACCTGGAGAAGGAAGGCTTCGAGGTGCAGGGGGCGGCCGACGGCCTGGAGGCGCTGCGCCGGGTGGAGATGATGCCGCCCGACCTGATCATCCTCGACCTGATGCTGCCTGGGTTGGACGGCATCGCCGTCTGCCGCGAGATCCGCCGCCACCTCGAGGTGCCGATCATGATCCTGACCGCCAAGGGTGACGAGACCGACCGGGTGGTGGGGCTCGAGATCGGCGCCGACGACTACGTGGTCAAGCCGTTTTCGGTGCGCGAGGTGGTGGCCCGGGCCAGAGCCCTGATCCGGCGCACCACTCAGCCCCGCCAGCGCACGGACGACCAGCTGGCGGTCGGCCAGCTGGTCTTGGACCCGGCCGCCTACACCCTGACCCAGGGGGACAAGGTGGTGGCCCTGACCGGCCGCGAGTTTTCCCTGCTGCTCGTGCTGGCCACCCATGCCGGGCAGGTGCTGAGCCGGGACGACCTGACGATGGCGGTCTGGGGCTCGCGAAGCGGCAGCGCCCGCCTGGTCGACGTCACGATTCGCCGGCTGAGGGCCAAGATCGAAGGCGATCCCAGTCATCCGGTCACCGTCAAGACCAGGCGGGGCCGAGGCTACTACCTTGAGCTGGAGTCTCACTAGGCGTCTTTTTGCCCCGATGGGCGTCCAGTGGCGGATGCTGCTGGTCAGCCTGCTCTTGGTGCTGCTCACCATGGAGGTCGGCGGCAGCTATCTGCTCACCTCCCTCAACCGCTACTACCTGACCTCCTTCACCGCCAACCTCTCCACTCAGGCGGCGCTCTTAGGAAGCGTCTTGGAGCCGAATTTGGCCCACCCCAGCTCCACGCTCGACCTCTCGCCCCAGATCGCCCAGTTCGGGGCGGTCGGCGGACAGACGGTGGTGGTGGTGAACAGCCAGGCGGTGGTGGTCGGCACCTCGGGGGCGCTGCAGAGCGAGATCGGAAGCCGCCTGAACTCGCCGCTGGTGGCAGACGCCCTGCGCGGCAAGCGGGTCAGCGGCTACACCCATCAGGGCGGCCAGCCGGTGGCCGAGGTGGCGCTGCCGGTCATCGCCCAGGGCCATCTGGTCGGAGCGGTGCTGATGACCGCCCTTTTGACGCCGGTGGTGGCGGCCATCACCAACATCCGACAGATCCTGTTCTTGGCCACGGCCTTCAGCCTGATGCTGGCCGTGATCGCCGGCATCCTGCTCTCTCGGCTGATGGCCGACCCGATCCGCCGCCTGGCCGGCCGGGTGCGCCGGGTGGGCAGCGGCCAGTTCGACCCGCCGCCCGACCGCGGCTGGCCAGACGACGACCTTGGCCAGTTGGGGCGCGCCTTCGACGAGATGACGCTCACCCTGCAGGCCACCTTGGAGACGATCGGCCGCGAGCGGGAGAAGTTGGAGGCCGTGCTCTACAACATCAGAGACGGCGTGGTGGCGCTTGGTCCAGACGGCCAGGTGCTCTTCTCGAACCCGGCGGCCGAGACCCTGCTCGGCCGGACAGCGGCAGAACTAGCCGGGCTTGAGCTCTTGACCGCCCAGGTGACCGGCGCCCGGCTCGCCAACTGGACCGACCAGGGCGAAGAGCGGGTGCTCAGGGTGGAGGGGCGGCCAGCTGCGGCGCTCGGTGCCTGGGTGGTCACGATCCAGGACGTGACCGAGGAGGCCAGCCTGAACGAGATGCGCCGGCGCTTTGTGGCCGACGTCGGCCACGAGCTGAAGACGCCCCTCACCTCCTTGAAGAGCTATCTGGAAACACTCAGTTCGGAGAAGGCGCTCAGGCCGACCCTCAGGCGGCGATTCGTCGGGGTGGCGCTTTCCGAGACAGACCGGATGGTGCGCCTGGTTCAGGACCTGCTCACCCTGTCTCAGGCCGACAGCCAGCAGTTGGGATTGGGCCAGGAGCACGTCGCCGTGGAAGAGTTGGTGGGGCGGGCCGTGACCGCGGTCGGCCCGCAGGCGACCGAGCGGGGCGTGACCATCGAGCGCACCCTGCCCGACCCGCCGCTTGAGGTGGCCGGAGACCTGAACCGCCTGACCCAGGTCCTGGTCAATGTGCTCCAAAACGCCATCGCCTACTCGCCGCAGGGCGGCGTCGTGACCCTGGGGGTGCGCCCGACTGGCGGACAGGTCGAGATTACGGTGGCCGACCGAGGGCCAGGCATTCCTCTCTCCAGCCTGGCGCATGTCTTTGAACGCTTCTATAGGGTGGACAGCGCCCGCAGCCGAGATGTCGGCGGCACCGGGCTTGGGCTCTCCATCGCCAAGGAGATCGTTCTTGCCCACGGCGGTCAGATCAAGATCACAAACCGCAAAGACGGCGGCGCCCGGGTGCGCATCACGCTGCCGGCTGCTTCGGCGGCTCAGGCCGCAGGGGGCGGCCGGTGAGCCGCCTTTTTGGCTGGGTGGAGGGCAGCGCCCTGACCCTCTTGGTCCTGCTCTCTGTCGTCTTGGTGGGACGGCTGTGGTTTTCCCTGCCCTCGCTCGCCTATCTGCCCGCCCACAACGCCTACACCCCGCCGCCGCCGGTGCCGGTGCTCTCGACCTTGCCGCTCGCCATCGAGGCGCTCTCCCCGAACCCTGGCTTGGAGCTCCCGCAGATGGCGGGATATCGGCGGCTTTGGGCCGCCTGGGAGGCCGACCTGCCGCCGTTGAGCGGCGGCGAGACGCTCAGCGCCCAGGCGGCCTTGAGCGACATCCGAACCGCCAGCCCAGCGATGGCCGCCGTCTGGCCGAGTGCGGTGCCCTTTTCCGGTGCGGCGCCGAGCGGAACGGTCAGCCTGATCGTGATCACGGGAGGCTCCCATCCGGCCGTCTTCTGGCTTGAGTCCGGCAGCTGGCACAGGCTGACCGAGAGCGCTCCCTTCTCCCCGAACGCCTTCACCCGGCTGCCGGCAGCCTTCTCCGCCGGCACCCCTTCTATGGCGCATCCGCTGCTCTTGATGGCCAGCGGCAGCCTGCCGCGTGGTGCCGTGGTGGCGGCCCCCGTCCCGGTCAACCAGCTGGTGCCGTCCTTCTTGCCGCTGCCGCTCAGCGTCCAGGCCATCGACGAGGGAGCGGACGGTGTGGCCTACACAGACGGCGCGGCCGTCTTGCACGTCGACCGCTCCGGCGCCTTCCAGGTCACCTTGGGGTCGGCCGCCCCCGACTTCTTCGGGCTGGGGCCGCTCAGTGCCACCGAGAGCTTCGTCAGCAGCCACCCCGGATTTTCGCCCGACATGACGGTCAGCCAGATCACAACCGCCGGAAGTCGGGTCACGGTGGGTCTTGCCCTGACCCTGGGCCGGCTGGTGGTCTTCGGGCCGACCGGGGCCAGCGTTGAGCTGAGACAGAGCGCGGTCATCGCCGCCAGCTCGGCCGGGCTCGGCGTGGCCGCCTCTGGCAGCCAGCCGTTTTCGATCGAGGCCCTCAATCTGGCCCTTGGCTCCACCCTCTCCAGCCAGGTGCTGACCGTGGTGCCGGTCGAGCTCGACCAGAACGGACAGCTCACGGTCGGCGCGGCAGCGGTGCTCACAACCGGCAAGGAAGCCGTTGTGCCGGGGGGCAACGGCTGATGGGCTGGGTCGGGGCGAGACGGCTTCTGATCGGCATCTTCTTGGCCGTCGATGTCTTTTTGATCAGCCTGCTCGGCGTGAGCGGGCCGATCTCGTCCGGCCAGGGCACGGTCGCCGCCCTGCCGCCGGGAGCGGTCGCCAACCCGCTTGGCGCCTCGGTGCACGACCTGCCGCTTCTGCGCATGCGGCTCGTGAGCGCGTCCCAGGTGGCGCTCACCCTCTTTGGCTCGGTGCCCAAGGGAGTGGTCGGGCCAAACGGCTCCGTCCGCTATCAGCGGGGGCAGGAGTCGGTCAGCCAGCAGTCAAACGGCGCCGTCTGGGTGGAGCTGGCGCCCTCCCCGGCCGAGCTGCCGGTGGTCGGCCAGACGGCGGCGATCAGCGCCGCCCAGAGCCTGCTCACCGCCCTCAATCTTGCGACCAATCTCACAGAGCGCGCCGTGCTGAAGTCGAAGAGCACCTACAGCGTGGTGTTCGGGGAAGAGGTGAACGGGCTTTCGGTCGAGGGGGCGAGTGCGGTGGTGGTGGAAGGGCCAGGCAAGGACTGGCTGGTCCAGATCCGCCTGAACGAGACGCGATTGGCCGGCGGTCGGGCCAGTTTGCTCTCGGCGGCTGAGGCGGTGGCCTACGACGCCGCCACGGGCGGCAGCGGACGGGTGCAGTCGATGGCGCTGATCTATCCCCTCGCCTCTTCGAACTGGCAGCTGGTGGCGCCGCAGTGGGTGCTGGTCGGATCTGGGCCCACGGTGCGGATCGACGCCTTCAGTGGCGAGGAGGTTCCTTAGATCCAAGAGGATCGGCGCGAGAAGGCGATCGATCGTTGGCAAAGGAGCGGAAACGGTGGCAGGAGAGGAACTGGGGCAGCTGTTTTCGGCGTTGAGGAGCCATCAGGGCAAGAAGGTGCAGTGCACCCTGGCCCTGGCCGACGTTCTCTTAGCCCGCCTCGACATGACGCTTGAGGACGTCGTCTTGGAAGACGGCCGGCTCAGCCTGACCGCCAGCTTTGAGGAGAAAGCCGACCGGGTGAACTATCGCGAGGTGGCCGTGCCGCTTCAGGCAGACAGCAAGATGACGGTGTCCCTCTTTGCCGGGGAGATCCGGCTCACCACCGCCGACGGCTTTTTTTTGGAATTGGTGCCCTTCGACCCCCCGAAATCAGCGCGGCCGTACGAAGCCGTCTAAGTGGATTCGGGTCTCAAAGTATACGCACGGTTGAGGGGGACGGTTCGATGCGCCTCAGACACGGGATCACGATGGCCTGCGGGTTTGTCCTGGTGGCGGCCGGAATGGCGCTGCCGATGGGATCCGGCGCCTTTGCGGCCGGTCAGAGCCAGGGAGCCCAGGTCTCTTTTCGCGACATGAACCAGGCGCCCTGGGCGACGGAGGATGTGGCCCAGCTGGCGGCCCAGGGGATCATCAAGGGAGTCGGCAACGGGATGTTCGCCCCGAACGCCCCCTTGACCCGGGACGAGGCACTGGCCCTGATCGTGCGTGCGCTCGGCAACGGCCAGTCCGGCACCGGCGTGACCTTGCAGTTCACAGATGACGCCAACATCCCGGCCTGGGCCACGAGAACGCTCGAGGTGGCAGTCCAGATGGGCGTGCTGTCAAACAGCGGCACCCTGAACCCGTCTTCTGCAGCGACCAGAGAACAGGTGATCGTCTGGCTGATCAGCGCCATGGGCCTGAACGCCCAGGCCCAGAGCACCTCGACGGCAGACCTTGCGAACTTCACCGACCAATCCCAGATCCTGCCCCAGGACATGGGTGCGATGGCCCTCGCCGTGCAGCTTGGGCTGCTCAAGGGCACTTCGGCCACCACGATCAGCCCGAACGGCACCATCACCAGAGCCCAGATGGCGGCCATGCTGGCCCGCGGCCAGCGCCGCTACGGCGCACCGCCCTCCAGCACCTCGAGTGCCTTGGTGGTCGGCACGGTCAGCGGCGTAACCCTGGCCTCTGGCACCAGCAACGGCGAGGCGACCGTCGGCACGGTCACCGTGACCGAACAAGACGGGACGATCGCCATCATTCCGGTGGCCAGCTCGTCGATCGTCTATGAGAACAACCAGGCGCAGGCCCTTTCCAGCCTGACCACAGGAGACCAGGTGGCGGTGGCCGAGGATGGAGCCGGAAACGCCATCTTGATCGCCGTCGAAAACACGACCACGACCAGCCTGTCCGGCTCTGGCAACGCAAACGAGCAGGAGCAGCAGGCGGTCGAAGGCACCGTGACAGCCGTGACCTCGACCAGTCTGACCTTGACCGCTCAGGGCAGCCAGGACCAGCAGGACCACTCCGAAGGCGACGGCTCGCAGGGCCAAAGCGTGACCGGACAGACCTATGGCCAGACGGTCAGCGGTCAGACCTACACCTACACCCTGGCGCCGGATGCGGCAGCCATCTTCCAGGGCCTGTCCATCCCGCTCAGCCAAGTGACGGTCGGAAGCCAGGTCAACGTGCACCTGAACTCAAGCGGCCAGGCCTCCTTGATCATCGTCCAAAAGCAGCAGGCGTCGGTCTCCGGAACGATCGTCGGCATCGGTGAGGACCAGAAGATCCTAATCCAGGAGGCAGGCGGCACGACCGTCGCAGTCAAGAGCGGCGACCACACCACCATCACCGACCCGAACGGCAATCCGCTCAGCATGAACCAGCTGGCCGTCGGCGACGTGGTGTCGGTGAGCGGAACGATGGGCGAAGAGGGACTGAGGGCCTCAACCATCCAGGTGACGACCGAGGTTCAGGGCTCGACCAGTTCGGGCAGCTCAACCGACAACTGATCCTGTGAGCCAGGATCCCATCTGGGCCGCCCGCCAAAAGCGGGCGGCCCTTGCCCTTTTGGGTGGACCAGAGGTCACCGCCAGCGGCGACCAGCCCACGGACTGCACGGCGGCGGGCGCAACGACGCGGACACCGTTGGTCACGGCGGGAGATCGTAGGCCAGGCGTCGGAGATTCAGGGATGGAGATGACCGTTCCGCAAGATTGCCATCGCATGGGGACAGTGATCCTTTAGCAGGCAGTCGACGAAGCGGGGTGATGGGGCGTGTCCTCAGGCGGGATCCGGTGGCCAGGAGAAACGGTTCGGCCGTTCGTCCTGGTGGCTCTTGCCCTGGCGCTCTTCGCGACTGTGACGCTCGTTGTCGGTGTTCAGCGACCTGGATTGTACACCGGCCCCCTACCACCCCCACGCCGCTTTCAGCGGGCCGATGCGTGGGTTCCAGATCACCTCGGAGCCAACATCGCGTTCTTCGGCGGCACCATGACCAGTCCAACCGGTCGAGTCATGTTGGTCTGGAACGTCTATTCTGCAGGTACTACATTCACGAGTGACGGGCACAGGTACGCCGCGACCATGGGTTCGATCATCGGTGTGACGATCAACCTTCACGATCCGTCCTACGTCGGGCCGGTCTTTCTCATGCAGCCAGGGCACCCCTGGGTTCTGGTCACGACACAGCCGTAGGACCTGCTGCCGCGCACCTCTCGCCCGCAGATTGGCCGGACCGGGGCAGATGGAGACGGCCTGTCCGGGAGATGGTCAGCGTATGAGAACAGCGATCTCTTCTCAGGCAGTTGAGGAAGCGGGGTGATGAAGAGTGTCCTCAGGCGGGAGACGGCGGGCAGGAGAAACCGTGCGGTCCATCGGCTTGGTGACTCTCGCCCTGGTCCTCTTCGCCGCCTTCGTGTTCGTTGTCGGTGTGCAGCCGCCTAGGCTGAGCGACCCCCTCTCACCGCCGCCACAACCCCCAGCCCGCTTCCAGCAAGCCGATGCCTGGGTTCCAGACCGCCTCGGCGCCGACATCGTGTTCTTCACCGGTTCCATGACGAGCCCGATCGGGCGGAGGATGCTTGTCTGGCTGGTGCAGTTTCCAGGCACCACGTTCACCACTGACGGACATAGCTACGTGGCATCTGCCGGCTCCCTGATCGGCGTGACCATCAACCTAAAGGATCCGTCCTACGTCGGGCCGGTCTACCTCAGGCAAGGGGGCCACCGCTGGGTGCTGGTCCTGACACAGGTGCAGCCCCCACTCCCAGATCTACGGCTGCAGGGCCGCCCGCCGAAAGCGGGCGGCCCTTCCCCTGCTGGGATCTGAAGGCAGG
Organism: Bacillota bacterium; assembly: GCA_021827745.1. Taxonomy (GTDB): domain Bacteria; phylum Bacillota; class Sulfobacillia; order JAJZYS01; family JAJZLH01; genus JAJZLH01. Next base: position 19,540 of record JAKAUI010000005.1, read on the forward strand.
TCGTCACCCTGCGACCGTCGCAAATCAGGAACTTCCTGCGAACAACTAGATGTGTCGGACCCCAAATCACCGTCGAAGGGATTGATGGATGATGCGACTCAAACCAATCATCGCCGCCCTGCTCACAAGCGGAATGATGACCGCGGCGATGGCCCTGCCGATGGGCCTGGTCTCCCATGCCGCCGACCGCCCTGACTTCGCTCAGAGCCACGTAGGAGCGAGTGCCCAGGGCCAGGACCAGAACTCCCTGCAGGCGAGGGAGGGCACCGTGACGGCAGTGAGCGCCACCAGCCTGACGCTTGCCACCCAAGGCGACAGCTCACAGGGCCAGACCGTGACCGGAGAGACCTATGGTCAGTCGGTCACCGGCCAGACCTACACCTACACCTTCGCCACACCGTTCACGATCGTGTATCGCGGCCAGCCGCTTTCGGCTTCGGCGCTGACGGTCGGCAGCCAGGTCAATGTGCACCTGAACGCCACGGGCCAAGTGTCTGTGGTCATCGTCCAAAAGCTCGACATGACCGTGTCTGGGACCGTGGTGGCCGTCAACAAGGGCCACCGGGTGACGGTTCGTGAAGCAAACGGCACGGAAGTCGTGGTCAAGGTCAAGGAGAAGGCAGCCATCACCGGCGTTGGCGGTGTCAGCCTGAACCTCAACCAGCTGGCCGTCGGCGACGCCGTGACGTTCATGGGCGTGAGCCAGGACAACGGCCTGATGGCGACCTCGGTGAACGTGACCATGATGGTCACCACCAGCACCACGACCGCTACGTCGAGCGATCACCAGGAGAAGTCAGACGTCAAGGGTCAGGTCAAGGGTCAGGACCACAGCAAGGATCAGGCAGACGTCACGGACCAGTCGAAGGGCAAGGACCACGGCAAGGACAATGGTCAGAGCCTGCAGGCGAACCTGACGGACAGCACGAGCCTCTCCTTCGGTCAGGACAACTAGGTCATTCCCTGTCCCTGTTCAACGGGGCCGCTCCAATCGGAGCGGCCCTTTCCGCTTGGTCGCCGCACCGCCGGCATACCTCGGGAGACTAGGGGCAGACAGGAGGGCGGCGAACGGCGAGACTAGAAGGCGATCATCAAAAGGGGGCAGCCTGGTGGCCGAAGCGACCTTGGCCCAGCGCATGGCCCAGCTGTCGTTGGTTCAGGGCCAGGTGGCGAAGGAGATTACAGGCCAGGTCATCTTCCCCAGCCTCGATTCCATCGGCCAGCTCGACCGCATGATCGATCAGCGGCTGCCAAAGCGGCTGCACGGCGAGCCCGAGGAGGTGGCCGAGGTGATCGGCGCCTTTTTGGGCGAGGCGCTGAGAAGGGAGCTCGACGCCGACTGGCAGTCAGGTCCGAAGGGCCCCCTGCTCGTCTTGAAGGATGGCCGCACGCTCGACCCGATGAAAAGAGCGCTGAGCCGGGTGACGCACGGTCGGGCTTGGTCGCTCTTCGCGTACAGCCGCCTGGCCCAGGCCTACGCCCAAGATCCTGAGCAGACGAAGTCGCCAGAGGACATCCCTGCCCGCCGGCTCCTGGGACGGGCCAGGAGGAGGAGCTGAGATGGCCCAGCTGGTGGTGGTGGGGTCGGTCAACATGGACCTGACGGTGCCGCTGAGCCGCCTGCCCGAGAGCGGAGAGACCCTGCTCGGCGGAGACGCCCGCTGGGGGCCAGGCGGCAAGGGCGCCAACCAGGCGGTGGCGGCGGCCAGGCTCGGCGTGTCGGTTGCCTTTTCGGGCGCCGTCGGATCCGACCCGTTCGGCAGCGCCTTGAGGCAGGCGCTGACCGATGAGGGAGTGGACGTCAGCCACCTGCTCGAGCTTTCTGGGGCGCCGAGCGGCCTCGCCGTGATCATGGGTACCCCAGGCGGCGAGAGCACGATCTTGGTGTCGCCCGGCGCAAACGGCCGGCTGGGCGCAGATCAGATCGACGCCCTGGCCGAGGCCGGATTCCTAGACGCCACCGTCTTGGCCGCACAGTTGGAGATCCCCCACCCGATCGCCGAGCTGGCGATGGCGAAGGCGCGTGCAGCCGGCCTCAGGGTGTTCTTGGACCCATCGCCGGCCGAGGGCGTGCGACCAGAGATGGTGAACGGCGCCGACCTGGTCACTCCGAACCGGCTGGAGGCCAGTGCCCTGACCGGAATCGCCGTCACGGACTTTGGATCGGCAGAGGCGGCCGGCCAGCGCCTGATCGCTCTGGGGGCCAAGGCGGCGGTGGTGAAACTTGGCGAAGAGGGCGCTGTGCTGGTGACCGAGCACCTGGTCGAGACCATCGCGGCGCACCGGGTCAAGACCGTTGATGCGACGGCGGCGGGAGACGCCTTTTCGGGAGGCCTGATCGCCGCCACCCTGCAGGGCGCCGATCTGGTCGAGGCCTGCCGCTATGCGACGGCCGTCGCAGCCGTCGCGGTCATGAGGCCAGGGGCGATGGCGTCTTTGCCAAGACGCGAAGAGGTCCACCTGGAGTAGGCCTGGACGCATACGGCTCTCTCCTCTGGCTTGGCTGAGAGCCACCCTAGCCCGAGGATCGGACCCAGTCGTCCTCAGTCCGGACGTCGTTGACGGCGTCCGGACTGATTGGCGCGCCGTGCCCGCATTAACCGAACCTTAATCCGGCGTTAACGGGGCGATAACAGTCGGCCGCTACGGTGGAGAGGGAAGAGATAGGTGATCAGGAGGGATCAGGTGGTGAAGCCGAGGTTCCTGTACGGAATCGGTGCGACCCTCGCCCTGAGCATGGTGCTGGCCGGATGTGGCGCCAGTGCGACCCCTTCCAGCTCCTCGTCGGCGTCGAGTTCGCAGAAGCTCGTGTTCTATTCGGCTCAGGGCTACGACCAGGCTGAGGCGACGGCCTTTCAAAAGGCGACCGGCATCAAGGTCGAGCTGAGCGACATGTCGACCGGGCCGCTTCTGGCCAAGGTCATGGCCGAGAAACAGAATCCCAAGTGGGACGTCATCTGGTTTGACGGCAACGGCGCCATGGCCTCGCTCGACCAGCAGAACATGCTGCTTCGGGGCTTCACTCCGGCCACCGCCACCAACTACACGAGCCTTGGCCGCTCGCTCCTGCCGATCGATCACGCCTACTTCCCGACCGGCACCACCGCAGCCGGAGCGATTGCCTACAACACCACACTGGTGCCGCCGAACGAGGTACCCACCACCTGGAGCGACCTGCTCAGCCCGTTCTTCAAGGGTGCTGTCGGGATGAACAACCCGGCCATCTCCGGCCCCACCTACCCGCTGGTCGCTGGCATGTTCAAGCAGATGGGCGTCAGCCAGGGCATGGCCTACTTCAAGGCGCTGAAGGCAAACGGGCTCCAGATCTTCGCCACCAACGGCAACACGCTGCAGGCGCTCGAGAACGGCACGATCAAGGTGGCCATGTTCCAAGACTCGGCCGAGCTGAACGCCAAGCTTTCGGGAGCGCACATCGGGGTGGTCTATCCGTCCGACGGTGTGACACTTTTGCCGAGCGACATCGCCATCAACGCCAAGGCCCCGGACATGGCGGCCGCCAAGAAGTTCGTCACCTGGGTGCTCTCGCAACAGGGCCAGAAGACGATGCAGGACATCCAGGCCGCCGGTTCTGACTCCCTCTTCCAGCCGGTCACCTCGGTGATCCAGCCCTTGGTCACCCGGCCCGGTGTGGTCTGGATCAACGTCAACCCGGTGTGGGCCGGTGCCCACCAGCAGGCCTGGACGACCTGGTTCACCAACAACATCGTCAGGTGATCGGGCCACGCTTCCTGACGCCAGACCCCAAGTCAGCCGGTCAGGCTGACTTGGGTGCCGAACCGGGGCCGTCCCCAGCCCGGCCGAGCCTGCTCGGCCGGGGTTTCGCCTGGATCGGCAGGCTGGCGGTTGGGGGGCCGATCGCCACCACGGCCGCCGTTGTGCTGGTCGTGCTGCCGCTGTGCGCCATCTTGTTCCAAAGCGCCCTCCCCGGTCTGTTCGGGGTGCCGCCCAGTCTGCGGCTCTCCGGGGCTGGCTTTGGGGCGATGGCCGCCGACCCCTATGCGCTCCAGTCCGGCCTCGACTCCTTGTTGCTGGGTCTTGCCACCGCCGTCTTGGCGACGGCGCTTGGCGCCTTGGTGGCCTGGCTGCTCACCGTCTCCGACCTGCCGGCGCGCCGACTCTATGCCGGGGCGGTCTGGGCGGTGTTCTTGGCCCCCACCTTCCTGATCGGCCAGGGCTGGAGTCTCCTGCTCGGCCCGGGCGGACTGGCCGGCACCTTTGCCGGCGGCGCCCTGCTCAGCCCGGTCGGCGTGATGATCGTGCTCAGCCTGAAACTCTTTCCCTTCGCCACCTTCACCGTTCAGAGCGGTCTCGAGGGGCTCGGCGACGAGGTGATCCAGGCCGGTCGGATCAGCGGCGCAAGAAGCGGCACCGTCTGGCGTCGGCTGCTGATTCCGCTTCTGGTGCCGGCGCTGACGGCCGGCGGGCTGATCGTGTTCGCCGAGGTGCTGAGCGACTTCGGAGTCGCCGCCACCCTGGCTCAGAGCGCCAACTTCCCGCTGACCACCTATGCCATCTACACGGCGCTCGAGAGCTTCCCGACCAACTTCTCCGAGGCGGCGGCCATGTCCGTGATGCTGGTCGCTCTGGTCATGCTGGTGCAGATCGGACAGCGCCGTGCGGTCGGCCGCCGCGGCTTTGCCACCCGCTGGGGTGGGCACAAGCCCTTGGCGCCGCGCCTGCTCGGTCGCTTTCGGCACCTGGCCGGCGTCGGCCTCGGCCTGCTCTTCGTCCTGGCGCTTGGCGTGCCGGCCGTGGCCACGCTGTGGTCCAGCATCAGCATCCATGTCGGGGCCGGATTCAACCTGTCCAACCTGACCACGGCCTTCTACCAGGCGGCCATCAACGTCCCCTACGGCATGTCGGCATTTGCCCTCTCCCTGGTGCTGGCGGCGGTGGCCGCCTCTTTGACGCTGATGCTGGGTGTCTTGCAGTCGTTCTCCTGGCGGCGCAGCTCCGGTGCCCTGGGCAGGGTGGTGGACGTCATCCTGACCACGTCGATCGCCGTCCCCGGCATCGTGCTCGGCGCCGGCTACATCTTCCTTTGGAACCAGCCGTGGCTGGCGGCGATCGGCCTGGGCCTCTATGGCACCACCGTGCTCTTGGTGCTCGGCTACATCGCCACCGGACTGCCCTACGCCGTCCGCCTGGCCAGCGGCGCCATGGCGCAGCTGCCCGAGGGCCAGATCTCGGCCGCCCGGATGGGTGGTGCCAGCACCAGGACGGTGCTCGGTCGGATCGTGGTCCCGCAGCTGGCCCCGACCTGGCTTCGGATCTGGCTGCTCGTGTTCGCCGGCGCCGTCTTTGAGCTGCCGATGTCGATGCTGCTCTACCCGCCCGGCCAGCCGACGGCGGCGGTGGCCATCTTGCACCAGTTCCACAGCATGCAGATCGGCACCGGAGCCGCCCTGACCGTATTGGCCACCCTCGGGTTGGGGGCGGTCGTCCTGGTGCTGAGCGGACTCCTCGCCCGCCTGACCCGGTCCGTGCACCTCGATCAGTCGTTAGGAGGGAGATTGTGAGCCTCAAGGTCAGATCGCTGCACTATCGCTACGGATCGGTCACTGCACTGGCGGACCTCAGTCTGGAGCTGCCCCAGGGTCAGATCTGGGCGGTGCTGGGCCCGTCTGGAAGCGGCAAGACCACCCTGCTCGGCCTCTTGGCCGGGCTGCTCGCCCCCACCGCCGGCGAGATCTGGGGCGAAGGTCGGCTCTTGTCTCGTCCCGGCTGGGCGCTCCCACCGGAACGGCGGCGGATGTCGATGGTGTTTCAGGACTTCGCCCTATGGCCGCACATGACGGTGGCGCAGACGGTCGCCTTTCCGCTGACCGTGGCCAAGGTTCCAGAGAGCGAGCGCAGGCGGCGGGTCGAAGAGGTGCTGAGAAGCGTGCGGCTGGAGGCCTTCGCCAAGCGCTACCCGCACGAGCTGTCCGGCGGCCAGCGGCAGCGGGTCGCCATCGCCCGGGCTCTCGTCGGCCGCCCGTCTCTGGTCCTCTTGGACGAGCCGATGTCGAACCTAGACGCCAGGCTGCGCGAGAGCATGCGGCTTGAGCTCGCCGCCACCCTCCGCCAGGAGGGTGTGAGCGCCCTCTATGTGACCCACGACCGGATCGAGGCCCTGGCCATCGCCGACAAGATCCTCTTGATGGACGCCGGGAAAAAGGTGCAGGAGGGCACGCCGCAAGACCTCTACCAGCGGCCGCAGACGCGCTTTGCGGTCGACTTCATGGGGGCTGCCAACCTGCTGGCCGTGAAGCCGGACCCAGATCGGCGCGGGGTGTGGACGACCGGCTTTGGCGTCCGCCTGCATGGGACCGAGGAAGAACCTCGCCAGGAAGAGGGCCAGGCCCTGTGGCTGCTGCGCCCTGAGCAGGTGGCGCTTTCCGCCAAGGCGGCTGTGGTGCCAGACGGCATCGTCTGGGCAGCGACCGTGACCGATCGGGTCTACCTTGGAGCCTACTGGGAGGTCGCACTGAGAAACCCGGACGGCACCCAGCTGCGTGCCCACAGCCAGGAAGGATGGAGCATCGGCGAGGAGGTAACGGTTGCGGCCCTGCCGACTGCGCCCTGGCTGATCCACGAGCCGATGCCCGGCCAGGAGACTGATCAGCCGGAAGACGCCTCGCTCCAGGACCCGCAGGGCCCCGGACCGACGCTTCTGCGCCGCCGGATCAGAAAGACGGTGGCGCCACGGGATGGTACAAGCCACCGAGACCAGTTGGCGAGAGCACCGGAGGACAGCGACTCGACCAGCGCCTGAAGGGCTCAGCCACGCGGCCCCGTGCCCTGGGGTGTCCTTGGCTGCGATCTTCAAGTTGCGTCCAGGTGCCCCTTTTCGCCCCTCGCCTGTGGGCAGGGATCGGGCGCGCCCTAAGGCCGAGCGCGCCGGGCCGAAGCGGCATCGGCCAGGAGCCGGGCCGACTGGACGACCCCCAGGTGATCGGGTATCCTTCGGCCATGTTCCCCGACCCGTTGGCAGACAAACCATCGTGAGGAGCTGTGGCGTTGCATCCATCGATCTGGTTGGCAGCGGTCGCCGGTCTGGTGCAGGGCGTGGTCGAGTGGCTGCCGGTCAGTTCGAAGACGATCATCACCTTGATCTTTGCGGCCGGCGGTGTGTCCTTCACCAACGCCTACGTGCTCGGGCTCTTGGCCAACTTCGGGTCGTTCTTCGCCGCCCTCTGGTACTTTCGGCGCGAGATCGGGCTGGCCCTACGGGGGCTCGCCCATCCCTTTGCGAACAGCGACGACGCCGTGGTGCTGCGCTATCTGTTTTTCGCCACCTTGGCCACCGGCGTGATCGGACTGCCGATCTATGTGGCGGTGCGGCACGTCTTTGGCACCACCTCTGCCACCGTGGCCATGCTGCTGATCGGACTCCTCCTGGTCGTGACCAGCCTGATCAGCCGGCGCAGGGAGCAGCTGGCGGCGAAGCAGCCAGAGGCCAGCTCCGTGGCGGCCCCGGGCATCGTGACCACCTTGATCGTCGGGGCCTGCCAGGGCCTCGCCGCCTTGCCCGGCATCAGCCGCAGCGCCGTCACCGTCACGCCGCTCCTCTTGCGGGGGCACTCGGCCAAGGACGCCCTGCGCCTGTCCTTTCTGCTCGACGTGGTCGCCCTGCTCGGGGCCGCAGCCGTGCCGCTGGCGCTCGCCCACGGCAAGCTGGCGGCGCTCGGCCACGGCAACCTGGAGCCGACCCTGGTCATGATCGTAGTGGCGGCCGTGGTCAGCTTCTTCACGATCGACGCCATCTTGCGGGCCGCCCAGCGGCTGCGTTCTTCCGTCCTGACCCTGGCCATCGGCATCCTGACCATCCTGGCGGCGATCGTCGTTCACTGACCGAGCGGCGCAGGTCCGCCTCGGCAGTAGACGGATGGACGCTGCTTGGCCTATGATCTGTTGCTAGCACCAGGTATCGGAGGTGCCGCTTTGAATGAGCTCACGATTCTCTTGGCGATCAACCACGCCGCCGCCTCTTCGCCGTGGCTCGGCCACCTGGCCGTCTTCTTCGCCAGCTACAGCCCCGAGATCTACGCCGTCTCCCTGACCGTCTTGTTCTTCGCCCTGCCCCGCCAGGCCACCCGAGCCAGGCGGGCCCTGATCTATGCCGCCGTGTCCGCCGTCGTCTCGGTCGTGGTCGCAACGGCCATCAGCCTGATCGTGTTCAGAGAGCGCCCGGAGTTTGCCTACCCGCTCTTGGTCCATGCCCTGGTCAGGCACGCCAATGACTCGTCCTTCCCGTCCAGCCATGCCACCGGCGCCTTCGCCACAGCCGCCGCCATCTTCTTCGGCGGTGCCGCCCTGGGCTGGCCGTACCTGATCCTGGCCGTCTTGGTCGGAGTCGCCCGGCTGGCAGTCGGGGTGCACTGGCCGACAGATGTGGTGGCCGGCGCCGTGATCGGCGGAGCGGGTGGGCTTGTGGTGCTGCGTCTGCGCCACCTGATCGAAACGCCGGTCGCCGCCTTCATCCGCCTCTTCGGCTTCGACCCTGGCACAGACCAGGCGCCGATGCGGCTCAGAGCGAGGGCCCGCTAGGGTGGCGGCTGTGCCGGTTCGGGTGCGCGGCATCGGCGCCTATGTGCCTAAGCGCGTTCTGACCAACCACGACCTAGAGCAGATGGTCGACACCACAGACGAGTGGATCGTGACCCGCACCGGGATCAAAGAGCGGCACATGGCCGCAGACGGAGAGGCCGCCTCAGACCTCGCCTACGCCGCCGCCTGCCAGGTCTTGGAGCGCACCGGCGTCAGGCCAGAGGAGATCGACTTCATCGTGGTGGCGACCGTCACCGGCGACATGCAGTTCCCGTCGGTGGCCTGCCTCGTCCAAAACCGGCTGGGGGCAAAAGCGGCCGCCGCCGTGGACGTCGCTGCCGGCTGCACCGGATTTTTGTATGCCTTTCATCTGGCCCGCGGCCTGATCGCGTCTGGCGTGCAGAAGCGGGCGCTGGTGGTGGGAGCGGAGTGCCTGTCTCGGATGCTGGACTGGTCCGACCGCGCGACCTGTGTGCTGCTCGGAGACGGCGCCGGGGCGGTGATCTTGGAGGCGGCGGAAGACGGCGTGGAAGGCGTGCTCTCCTCGCACCTGGGGTCAGACGGCGGGCTGTGGGACCTCTTGTATTTCCCGGGCGGCGGCTCGCGCAACCCGACCACCCACGAGACGGTGGACCAGGGGCTGCACTTTTTTAAGATGAACGGCCAGGCCACCTTCAAGCAGGCCTGCGGCGTGATGGAGCGGGCCTGCCAGCAGGCGCTGGAGGAGGCCGGGGTGACCTTGGACCAGATTGATCTGGTGGTGCCGCACCAGGCCAATCTGCGCATCTTGAACCAGCTGGCCGAACGGATGGGCATCCCGGAGGGCAAGATGGCGGTGACGATCGACCGCTACGGCAACACGTCTGCGGCGAGTGTGCCGATGGCGCTGAACGACTACTACCAAGAAGGCCACCTGAAGTCAGGGGACCTGGTGCTGATCGTGTCCTTCGGGGCCGGCCTGACCTGGGGCGCGGCCGTCTTCCGCTGGAGTTGAACCAAAGGTGAAGCTGGCTCGCCTAGGCGGTGCAAGAGGACCGCGGGTCGTGGCCGTGACCGAGCGCGGCGTGGCCGATCTGGGCGATCTGCTCTCGCTTCGAAAGCTCGCCCCGGATGCGATGCGCGCCCTGATCGCCGCCTGGGACGAGCTGGCACCTAGCGTCCAAGACGAAGTCGACCGCCAGGCGAGAGACCGCCTGACCACACCGCTTGTGGCGAGCGACCTGCTCTTGCCGGTGGACTGTCCCGCCCGCGTGATCGGGATCGGCCGCAACTACGCGCGCCACGCCGAGGAGAGCGGCCATGCGCCGCCTACGTTGGTGCCGGAACTCTTTTTGCGCCTTTCCTCCAGCCTGACCGCTCCCTACGGCGACATCGTGCTGCCACAGGCCAGCGAGCAGCTTGACCTCGAGGTCGAGCTGGCCGTGGTGATCGGCCAGGGCGGTCGAGCGCTTCCGAAAGAAGAGGGCCTTTTGGGCGTCTTTGGCTACAGCGTGGCCAACGACACAAGCGTGCGCGACTTCCAGCACCGAACGAGCCAGTGGACGCCCGGCAAGAACTTCGATCAGACGGCGCCGGTCGGGCCCTGGATCGTGACCAAAGACGAGATCAAAGACCCGCAGGCCCTTCGCCTGCGCTCATGGATCGGGGATGAGCCGATGCAGGATGCATCGAGCGCCGACATGATCTTCAGCGTGGCCGAACTCGTGTCTGCCGTCTCACAGTTCACAACGCTCGAGCCGGGAGACCTGATCCTGACCGGAACGCCGGCCGGGACGGGCGGATGGCGGACACCGCCGCGCTGGCTTTTGGCCGGCGAGGTGGTGACCGCGTCGGTGTCAGGGATCGGTCAGCTGTCAAACAAGGTGGTGGCGGAGAAAAAGCGGGTCTAGAAATGGCCTCCGCCGTGTATAATTCGGTCCGGCCTCTTGGCTGGAGCGAAAAGAAAGGAAGACACCAGCATTGCTGCAAACGCCGACCCGATTCACCCTGGTCGCTGCCTCGTCCGAGGGTGCCACCACCCTGAACGCCTTTGACGGCGCCCTTTTGAACGCCGGCTGCGGCAACATGAATTTGATTCGGGTCAGCTCCATTCTGCCGCCAGGCGCCGAAGAGACAGCCGCCCTTGCCATCTCGCCCGGCAGCCTGCTCCCCACCGCCTACGGCCAGATCGCCTCGACCACTCCTGGTGAGCGAATTGCGGCGGCGGTGGGGATCGGCTTCGGCGCCCCGGGCAGCTTCGGGCTGATCATGGAGACGGCCTTTTCGGGCTCGGGCCAGGAAGCGGAGACCCGGATCCGAAAGATGTTGGAGGATGGATTTTTGCTGCGCGGTCTCACCCTGACCAGGGTGCTCGTCAAGTCGGCGGAACATGTGGTCGTCTCCTGCGGCTGCGCCTTCGCCGCAGTCTGTCTTTGGGGGTAGGCAGATGAAGCGGGACGAGCTGTGGGTGGATGAGGAGCAGACAGAAGACCTGCGGCTTGGCCTTCGGGTGAAGTCGGTGCTCTTGAGAGAGCGCACCGCCTATCAGGATCTTTTGGTGGTCGACACAGACGCCTTCGGCCACGTCATGTTCTTGGACGGCTGCTTCATGGTCACGGAGAAGGACGAATTCTTCTACCACGAGATGCTGGCCCACGTGCCGCTGATGGCCCACCCCGATCCGAGACAGGTGCTGATCGTGGGCGGCGGAGACGGTGGCACCCTGCGCGAGGTGCTAAAGCACCCGGAGGTGGAGCAGGCGGTCTTGTGCGACATCGACCAGCGGGTGACAGAGGCCGCCCGCGCCTTTTTCCCGACGCTTAGCGTCTCCTTGGACGACCCAAGGGCCACGATCATGCACCAAGACGCCATCGACCTGGTGGCCAAGGCCTCGGCCAAGTGGGACGTGATCCTGGTCGACTCCACCGACCCGGTGGGGGCGGCGGAGGGGCTTTTTTCAAAGCCCTTCCTCCGTGACCTGAAGCGGGCGCTCGCCCCGGGCGGGATCGCCGTCTGCCAGGCCGAATCGCCGCTCGTCAACGCAGACGTGATGCGCCGCACCTATCTCGGGCTGAAAGAAGCCTTCCCAAAGGCGTCTTTGTACACCGGGCCGGCCCCGACCTATCCGTCTGGTTATTGGTCCTACGCCGTCGGCCACGAGGGAGGAGACCTCTTGCCTCAGCTTCGTCCTCAGCCTCTTGGCCGCTATTACACGAAGGCCGTGCATGCGGCCGCCTTCGCCCTGCCGCCCTTCGTCCAGGAGCTCCTGCGATGAGCCTTTCAGCGCGCAGACCAGGCATGATGTTTGCCCAGGGCAAGGCAGAAGAGAGCCAGATCGCCGTCTACGGCATGCCCTTTGACGGCACCGCCTCCTTTCGGCCGGGCAGCCGCTTTGGGCCGCAGGCGATCCGGGAGGCGACCTACGGCCTTGAGCTCTTCTCCCCGATCCAGGGCCAGGAGGTGCCGGTGCACGCCATCTGGGACGCCCTTGACCTCGAGCTGCCAGCCGGCGGGGTGAAGCGGGCACTTTCGGGCATCGAGCACTTCGTGGACGGCATCTTGGATCAGGGGCTGATCCCCTTTGGCCTGGGCGGCGAGCATCTGGTCTCGCTCGCTCCGGTGCGGGCCTTGGCCAAGCGGCACAGCGACCTCTGGCTGATCCAGTTTGACGCCCACCCCGATCTCAGAGACACCTTCCAAGGCGAGTCACTCTCTCACGCCACCGTGATGCGGCGGATTTTGGACATCATCGGTCCGGGACGGGTGCTGCAGTTTGGGGTGCGCTCGGCCGACAAAGACGAGTGGCCGCTCACCCACCGGCTGCCGGTGACGGTAGAGGGCATGGAGACCGCCCGCCGGCTGGTCGGCGATCGACCCTGCTATCTCAGCCTCGACATCGACGGCTTTGACCCGGCGTTTGCCCCCGGCACCGGCACCCCGGAGCCGGGCGGCTTCTCCTGGCAGGACTGGGAGGCGCTGATCGGCCCGATGACCGGCTTCACCTGGGTGGGGATGGACCTGGTCGAGGTCGCACCCCAGCTCGACCCCTTTGGAATCACAGAGCTCTTGGCGGCCAAGGCCGTGCGGGAGCTTTTGATCATCCTTTCGGCGTCTGGACATGCTGCGTAGCCGGCTGAGAGGTCTCTTGGAAGAGGCGGCGGCTCAGCTGCAGGAAGACGGAAGCTGGCCGAACGGGACCCTGCCCGACTTTACGGTCGAGATCCCGGACGATCTGGCGCACGGACATCTGGCTGCCAACTGGCCACTCGTGCTCGCCAAGACGCTGCGTCGTGCGCCCCGCCAGGTGGCGGACGAGCTCTTGGGGCGGATCGCGCCTGACCCCTGGTTCTCGCACCTCGAGGTGGCGGGAGCCGGTTTTCTAAACGCCTTCCTGGCACCGGGCGCTTCTTCGGCGGCAGTGCTGGCGGTGGAAGCGGGCCAGGACGACTACGGCAAGGTGGCACCTGGAAGTGGCGAGCGGATATTGGTCGAGTTCGTCTCGGCCAACCCGACCGGGCCCTTGAACGTGGTGTCGGCCAGGGCCGCCGCCTACGGAGACGCCCTGGCCCGACTGCTCCAGGCCGCAGGACACGAGGTGTGGCGGGAGTTCTACGTCAACGACGCCGGCGCCCAGGTCGAGGCCTTGGGCAAGACCGTCTCCTACTGGCTGAAAAAGGGCAGCCCAGAGGAGATCGCCTTTCCGGAAGACGGCTACAAGGGAGACTACGTCGAAGAGATCGCCCAGGCGTTTTTGGCCGAGCGGGGGGCCAAGGCACTCGTCGGCCTCGATCCCACGGCCGAGATCCGTGCCCTGGCCGAGTTCGCCGTCGAGATGATCGGTCGGTGGCGAGAGCGCGACCTGCTCGCCTACGGCGTGCGCTTTGACCGCTACTTTAGCGAGCAAAAAGACCTCAGGGCATCCGGCCGGGTGGAGGAGGCCCTGGCCGAACTCGAGCGCCAGGGGGTGCTCTACAGTCAGGACGGGGCCCGCTTCATGCGCACCAGCGCCTTTGGCGACGACAAGGACCGGGTGGTGGTGAAAAAGGACAAGGCACCCACCTACTTCGCCGCCGATGTCGCCTACCACTGGGACAAGTACCGCCGCGGCTTTTCGCGGCTGATCGACGTGCTCGGCCCGGACCACCACGGCTATCTCGGCCGGATGCGGGCGGCGGTGGCCGCAACCGGCAAGCCGGCTGAGAGCTTCGAGGTGGTGCTGGTGCAGTGGATCCGGCTCCTGCGCGACGGCGAGCTGGTGGCGATGAGCAAGCGGGCCGGAGACTTCGTGCCGCTGGGTGACTTTTTGCAGGAGGTGGGCGTGGACTCCGCCCGCTTCACCTTCCTCTTGCGCTCGCCGGACTCTCCTCTGGACTTTGACCTGGCGCTGGCCGTTCGGGAGTCTCAGGACAACCCGGTCTACTACGTCCAGTACGCCCACGCCCGCATCGCCTCCTTGCTGCGGCAGGTGGCCGACCAAGGTGCGGGCGACCTGATGCTCCTTTCCGAGCCAGAGGAGCTGCTCTTGGCCCGCCGCCTGCTGTCTTTCCCGGAGGAGCTGGCCCATGCCGCAGAGGGGCGCGCCCCCCACCACATCGCCCACTACGCCATGACGCTGGCCCAGGAGTTTCACGCCTTTTACAACCGGCACCGGGTGCTGGGGGTGGAGCCTGCCCTGTCCCAGGCCCGGCGCCGGCTTGCAGCGGCGGTGGGGTCGGTGCTGAAAGAGAGCCTAGGGCTGCTCGGGGTCAGCGCACCGGATCGGATGTGACGTTTGCGCTATGAAAAATGTAGTGATACGCTGGTCATCAGACCAAGCGGTCAGGAGGTTTTGCCCGTGAGTGAAGGGATCCACTGGCTTAGCACATTGGAGGAGGGCCACAAGGCGGCCCGGGAGAGTGCGAAGCTCCTCTTCGTCGACATGGTGAAGACCCCCGGCTGAGGCGGCTGCGCCAAGATGGATGCGGCTACGTATCCCATAAAAGAGGTCCAGGACTCGATTGCCCAGCACGCCGTCGCCGTGCGGATCAACACCGCCGATGCCGACGACGCGGCCAAGGCCGCCATGCGCCAGCTGCGCCTAGTGTGGACGCCCCTTCTCGTCTGGTTCGACCACCACGGCGTCGAGCTCAGGCGGTCTGTTGGCTATGTGGAGCCGGCCAGCTTTCAGGCCGAGATGGCGCTGGCCGACGGCCAGGCCAAGCTGTTCCATGCCGAGTACCAGGCGGCCGAAACCGCATTCTTGAGTGTTGTCGAGCGGTGGCCAAAACTGGCCCAGGCGGCCGAAGCGCAGTTTTGGTCCGGCGTGGCGGCGCTTCGGGCCGGAGACCGCGAGCGCTTTTTGGCCAACTGGCGGGTGCTGAAGGAGCACCACGGCGACACCATCTGGTGGGAGAAGGCGAGCTTCGCCGCCGTCTGATCGGCCGGGACGGAGCCGAGGACCCTCGTGGTGCGAGGCCTCGAGCAGGGGCGCGCTGGCATCTGCAGCGCGCCTTTGCGTGTCCGAAATTCCAATTGACAGGCGCCTTCTTGGGTGATACAAATACGACGCCTCATGCGGCTTGTGCCCATGTTGTGAGAGGAGGAACGCCGGTGCGAATCATCATGGACGTCAGTGCCGATGGCACAGGGCGTCTTCGCGCCACTGGCGCCATCTCACAGTCGAATAGGCGGCAAACCTAACCTAGCGACACGCTGAAGAGAGCGGCCGGGGGCGGTGCCCCCGGCCGCTTTGTCGTGTCCAGGGCTCAAAGAGGCGAGAGGAGTTAAGAGCACCATGAGTTTGGCGCCAGATTTGGCGGTATCGGTCAAAGACGCCAGGAAGGCCTTCTGGGAGTCCCCAGACGGCGGGGAGTCCGGAGTCTTCACCAGGCACAAGCGGCGGGTGATGGCACTCGACGGCGTGTCCTTCACCGTCCGCCGCGGCGAAACGTACGGCATCTTGGGCACCAACGGGTCGGGCAAGTCGACCCTGATCCGGCTGATGGGCAGCCTGCTCTACCCGGACGGCGGCGAGATCCGCATCTTCGGCAAGGACCCGGTGACCGAGGCGATGGCCGTGCGGCGGATGATCAACCGGGTGTCGGTGGAGGCGTCTTTTTTCAAGAAGCTCTCTGCCTACGAGAACCTCTCCTACGCCGCCGGTCTCTACGGCGTGCCGCAGTCGGAGGTGCACAGCCGGGCGAAGGACATCCTGCGCCGGCTGGGACTGAGCGAGCGCAAGCTGAGGGCCCCCTTGGAGAACATGTCGCGGGGCCAGCAGCAGAAGGTGGCGATCGCCAGAGCGCTCCTCACCTCGCCGACCCTGATGCTCCTAGACGAGCCGACGACCGGACTCGATCCCCGCTCCAAGCACGACGTGCAGGAGTTCATCGAGGAGATCCGGCGCACCCATGACGCCACGATCGTGCTCTGCACCCATGACATGGACGAGGCAAGGCGGCTGTGCGACAAGGTGGCCGTCATCCATCATGGCCACTTTGTGGCCGAGGGCACGCCGACCGAGCTGATCGCTAGGTACGCCCCGGGCGGCGGGCTGGAAGACGCCTTCTTGGCCCTGGTCGGCGCCACCATGTCCGATCTCTTGGAACAAGAGGAGGCCGAACTCTAAGATGTCGTCCCTACGGATCGAATCGCGGGCCGCCCTGTCCTTGGTCCAGCGCAATCTGAACCTGGTCAAGCGCTACTTTGGCTGGGAAGCCGTGTTCTTGTTCTACAACGTGATCAACACCCTGACCATCGGGCTGATCGCCTCTCTGACGCCGCCGGCCGAGCGGGCGGGGATCGTGCTCTATCTGGTGATCGGTGCCCTGCTCTGGAACTTTCTCTCCATCTTGTTCCAGGAGGTCTCGAACTCGATCCAGTGGGAGCGCTGGGAAGGCACCATCGAGTACTCGATGATGGCGCCGATTCACCGCCTGACCTATCTGGGCGGAGTCTGCCTCTGGGGCTCCTTGTACGGGCTTTTGCGCACCGCCGTGGTGCTGTTGGCCGTCATCTTCTTCTTTCATCTGTCGTTGGCCGGGGCCGACCTGCCGGGCGCTCTCCTGATCATCCTGGCCTCGATCCTACCCTTCATCGGGCTCGGTCTGATGGGCGCTGTCCTGCCCCTGATGTCGGCCGAGCGGGGGGCGCAGGCCACCCAGGTGATCCAGGGCGTAATTTTGCTTGTCTCTGGCGTCTACTACCCGGTCTCGGCCCTGCCCCAGCCGCTTCGGGCGATGGGCATCTTGTCGCCGGCCACCTACACCCTGCAGGCCACCCGGGCCGCCATGCTGCATGGGGCATCTGTGGCCTCTTTGCTCCCGACGGCTGGCGGGCTGGTGCTGGCCGGGCTGATCACCATCCCGATCGGGCTCCTGATCTTCTCCTGGGGCGAGCGTTACGCCATGCGGGCCGGCAAGCTGAAGCGAAACGGATAACTAGAGCTCCAAGACGCCGTGGTCCTTTTGCCGCCGCCGTGTCCCGTGGGCGACCATCCGGGCCGGGCGGGCGAGCAGTTCGGCGCCGGGACCGCTCGCATCGGCCACCACGGTCAGTTGGGAAGCGAACGACGCAGGTCGAACAGCTGGGCCAGCTCCTCTTCGGTCATTCCCGTCTGCTCAAGGATGCGATCAACCGTACCCCCCAGCTTCTTGACGGCGCGCTGAAGCGGCTCCCAGTCCCGCTCGAGAGGGATGTAAAAGCCGATCACCTGCCCATGCTTGCTGACGGCGACCGGATCGGAACCGGACAGGTAGGTAGTGGCGTGATCCCTAAACTCCCGGACGCCGATGCGCTTGAGCCTTGCCATTGTGGTCACCTCGTGACCACAAGATACCGCGGGAGGAGTGACGCAGCCAACTCTTAGGGGTGGGTGCCACGCCAAGCGCAGTGGCAAGGGGCCGAATGGGTTGGGGCGCCGCCAGTCCTTCCCTTGAGGAGTCCGAACGGTATGCCACTCCGCCACAGGTCCCACCCTTGTTCGTGTACCTTTTTCTTCTGAGGCAACGATGCCGCTACGTGCAGCTTTTTTGTGAGGCAAGTCGCCACCTTGAAGACCGAGCGTCGCTGCGACACACTCGCACACGGAAGCACTTCCTCAGCTGTGTTTGTCGTCAGTACCCACAGTCTTCAGCGTAGAGCCACCTCGGCTGACTAGAGATGGGCATTCAACGGCCCGGACCGGGGAAATGCCTGGGCTGCCCAAGGTGGGGGGCGAGCGTTCAGATGCCTGCTTGCCGCGGGGCGTCAGGCAGCAGGCGGCGAAGCGCTTCTCGTGCCGTCTTGATCGGGATAAACAGGCGCAAAGGGTTGTCCTGGAACTGGACAAATCCGAGGCGCTCGTAGAAGGGAAGCACACCCTTGCTCTTTGCTTCCACGACGACCGCATAGATGCCGATCACCTGTTCGCTGGTCGTGCAGGATCGCCATAGGGCGTCGACAACCAGGTGAGAGCCACACTGCTGGCCCTGGTACTTACGGTCGATCGCGAGTCGGCCGACCAGGGAAACGGGGACATGAGGGTACTTGGGGAGTTTCCTTGTGATCTTCTTTGGGAAGGTGTCAAGCGGAATGCTGGATGCAGACAGCGTGTAGAATCCAGCAATCATGGTCGGGGTGGACACATCGACCAGTACATATACGACAGCGAACCCGCGAGCGACGTCTTGCCCAGCGAACTCCCTGAGATATCGGTCAAGTGCATCCTCCCCGCAAGAGAAGGCCGCACGATCATGTGCATCGCTCAGGATCTCAACACGATACCGCCTATCGCTCAACGGATGAGTTGTAAGCTGTCACAGCGGCCTTCAGTGCCTCGTTCGGCGCAGGCGGGTTCATCAGGGCGCTGATGAAAGCCACTTGATCGCGTCGACTCAAGACGATCAGATCGCGGCGGGCAATGACCTGCTCGGCATGCTCACGAGCACTGGAGGTCACGAAGTCGGTGACGCTCATCCCGAGATACCGGGCGGCCTCTTCGATGAACACCTTATCGTCAGGGCGTACCCTGGCCTCGATCCGCTGTGTCTTGAGAGCCCCGACCGGCATGTTGCGTTCCTACCTTCCATCACTAGCTATATCTATCCTCATATCTCATACGAACCATACTCAATGTACGGCAGTCTGCCGCACGCGTCAACCTCGTTCCTCGACTCTCATGACTCTTGATGACTCTTGGGGCAACGACCACGTTCGCCGTGCGTTTTTCTGAGACGAACCGGAGGCCCCGTTGACTCATCAGAAAAGGTACACGAACGAGTGATCGTTGCCTCAAAAAGAAAGGAACTCAAGGACTGACTCCTGCGGGTGCATCGGCGTAGGGGCTGATCTTGAGAGGCGGGCCGGGTCTGCGCTGGGGCAGCGGAACGAAGGGTTCGTCGGAGGCTTGCCTCGGCTTAGCCAGCCCGTATACTGACAGGGCGAGACCCGACGCTGGGAGGAGACGGAGCCCATATGGCCGAGTTGACAGACGACCAGTTGCTGGAAAAGGCATGCCAACATGTCCGCGACAAGCACCAGGCGGTCCCCGCCAAGGAGCTTCTGACTTCTGTGCTGGGTGCCAAGGCGGCAACGCCGGCCAAGATGGCCGAGCTGCACAGCCTGCTCTGCCTGGAGCCCCGCCTCGTCTACGGCTCCGACGGCTGGGGCCTCAGGGACTGGGGGCCGAAGCCCAAGGTTGTGAAAAAGAGCGAGCCGAAGCCCACCGGCACCGTTTCGGTCAGCCGCAAGCGCCGGCTGGAGCCGGCACCGGACGTCGAGCAGGTCGACGAGGCGGACGACGAGCCGCAGGACGAGGTGGTCAGCGACGAAGTCGAGGAGACGTGGGAGTAGCGCCTAAGGCGCAGAGCAAACGGGTTGTGGGACCGATCGGGGGGGGCCATCTGGCCTCCCCTTTTAGATGGCCAGCCCCCTCTCCTCTGTGCCTTGTGCGAAAGGGACCAAACAGAGGGCGTCGAAGGCGTCTCGCCAATGGGTGCGGTGCCTTGAGGCGGCCGTGAGCTAAGGGGATGGAGCGCACGGAACAGACCGTCACGTTGCCAATGGCGGTGTTGCCGGTATGGGCTGTGGCCGTCTTGTGCCTGGTGTCTGCTCCCTTCTTTGGCTCTTTGCCGCGGATGGGCGGCGAGGCCCTGGCCGGTCCCTTCGCCCGGCTGTCTTTGATGGTCGGTCTGACCCTGGCCGACGAGGCGATGTGGCTTTCGGCGTCCACCAGCGCAGCTGCCCTGACCTGGGCCAGACTGGCCGTTCCACTGGCGCTGTTGGCGTCTGTGGCGGCCGTGGACGGAGTTTCGGCCATCGTCCACAGTCCGAGGCCGACCTGGCTGCGCTGGACCTGGGTGTTCGGCGGTCTGGTCCTGGTCGTGTCCTTCCTCCTGCCGAGCTCTGTGCTGACCCAGGTCAGCCCGAGTGCAGCGGGCCAGTGGCTGGGGCCAGTCGGGAGCGGGCCGGTGGCCGTGCTTGGGGTGCTTGTGACCGTCTTCTGCCTCGGTACGGCCATCTTGTTGCTGGCCCGCCAGGCGCTGAGGCCCGGGGCGGCCATGAAGTGGCGACTCTATGCGCTATTGGCGCTCGTCATGGCGCCTGTCTTTGTGTTCGCCTTTGTCCTCGGCATAGCCGACGGCTTCACCACCAGCTGGCTCGCCGCCCTCGGCGGCTGGAGTGTGCTCTGGGTGGAGATGCGCGGCCAGGCCGGCGTGCAGCAGACCTATCTGCGCCAGGATCAGAACACCAAGTCCTACAACCGGAGGTGGGGTGAGGAGTACCTGGCCGCCTGCCTGCGGCGCGGGTCGGCCGCGGTGCTCTACGCCGACTTAGACGACTTCAAGGCGATCAACGATCGCTTTGGCCACGCCGCAGGAGACAGCGTCCTGGAGCTGGTGTCACACCGGCTGAGCGGGGTGCTGCGCTCGGAAGACATCGTGGCGAGATTAGGCGGCGACGAGTTCATGGTGGTGTTGCCGGGCGTACACGCGGTCCAGATCCCGGCCATCACGCACCGGGTGCAGGCGGCGCTCGCCACCCCTGCCCTCAAGGTTCCCGGCGGCGATCAGGTGATTTCGATCAGCGTGGGGGCGGCGCACGCCGAAAAGGGCGGCTCCTGGCGCGACCTGGTACAGCAGGCCGACCGCAGGATGTACGCCGAAAAGGCCTCTCACCATGCCGGATTGGGGTCAGTTGCGGAAAGTTCACCACCCTCCGTGTCAATCGTCAGTGAAAATGTCCGCTTAATTCGTCAGAGAAAATGTCCTCCCCCTGTGGACTAGCGTGGTCGGGACAAGGGCTTGGTAGCGATGTAGGCAGCCATCACGGCATCGCTCTTGCGGT
>JAKAUI010000048.1 GCA_021827745.1 Bacillota bacterium
GATCCCAGGCAGAGAGCGGGCGATCGTGTCGGCCAGGATCAGAAACGACGCCCCGCCCAGGACCGACACCGGGAGCGCATAGCGATGCAGGGATCCGACCAGACGGCGCGCCACGTGGGGTGCGACCAGGCCGACGAAGCCGATCAGGCCGGAGGCCGAGACGGCCACGGCGGTGACCAGGCCGGCCAGGATGATCAGTTGCCAGCGCAGGCGCCTGACGTCGATGCCGAGCGCATGGGCCTCCTCTTCGCCGATGGCCACGGCGTCAAGCTCGCGGTGCAAATAGAGCACGCCGCCTACCCCCACCACCAGGGCGACAGCCAGCTCCGTGACCTGCGGCCACAGCACGCCGCCCAAGCCGCCCAGCTCCCAGAAGAAGATGGTCTGCAGATCGTTGGCGTGCAGAGTGAGGAGGAGGGCCGTGGCGGCGCCCAGGATCACCGAGAGGGCATACCCGACCAGCACCACCGTCACCACCGAACTGCCGCCCCGCCGCCTGGCTGCAGCGGTGGCGGCGAACACGGCCGCCACCGCCCCGACGAATGCCCCGGCCGGAATGGCGGCCACAATCGGAAAGACGAGCAGCATCAAGGTGGCGCCGAGGCTGGCCCCGGACGAGGTGCCGATCAGGTAGGGGTCAGCGAGCGGGTTCTTGAGCAGAGCCTGAAACACCAGGCCGGCCAGCGCCAGGCTTCCGCCGACCAGGGCGGCCGCCAGCACCCTGGGCAGGCGGATCTGCCAGATGATGACGCTGATCAGGGACTGGTTCGGGTGGGCCAAAGACCAGGCCAGCTGCGAGAGCGTTACCGGCGTGGGCCCGGTCCACAGCCCGACGATCAACGAGGCGATCAGTGCCAGCACGCTGAGCCACAGCACCCGGCGCGGATATGCCACGACGCTCAGCGGCCGTCCATCAGGGTGAGACGCCCGGCACGGTTAGGCCGGGATGCAGGGCCTGGGCCAGTTCAAGCAATCCCTCAACCACGCTGGGGCCGGGGTTGGAAAGCAGATTGGGATCGACCGAGCTGACGATGCGGCCGTTTTTGACCGCTGAGATCGCCGACCACCCGGGACGGGAGGTCACGCCCTGAACACTTCCGCCGAATCCCTGGTCCTGCAGGATGATCACCTGTGGGTCGGCTGCGATCACCTGCTCCGAGCTCACTTCCGGGTAGGCGCTGTGCGAGATCTTGTCCACCACGTTGACGCCGCCGGCCAACGACACCAGCTGGTCGATGTAGCTGCCGGGGCCAACCGTGTACAAGGTAGGCGGCGGGTTCAGCTCCACAAAGGTGGAGACCGCAGGTCCTGCGGCCTTGGCCGCCTTGGCGATGGCGTTGATCTGACTTCCGATCTTGGCAGTCAGGCTGGTGGCAGCGGCGCTGTTTCCCGTCGCTAGGCCGACATCCTTGATGTCCCCCATGATCTGCGCCACCGTCGTCGGGTCCAGGACGGCCACCGGAATGCCGAGCGCCTTGATCTTGGCGACGTACGGTGCGCCATAGACCACCAGAACGAGTCCGGGATGGGCGGAGCGGATCGCCTCTAGATTGGGGGTGGTCAGGGCGTTGCCGACGTTTTGGACACCCTTCAGCTGGGCCTCGTAGGAGGCCGGAAGGTACTGGAAGGAGGCAGTGTCGGCGCCGACCAGGTCCTTTTTCAGACCGAGGGCAAGCACGATCTCGGTGTCGGAGGGTCCCAGGGTCACGATGCGGGTGACCGGGGCCTTCAGCGTGATCACGGAGCCGGCGTCGTCCTTGAACTGCACGGCCGTCGAGACCGGCTTGGCTGCGGCACCGCAACCGGCCAGCGCCAGGACCGACACCAACACCAAGGGAACCAGGAACGAAGACCATCCTCGAGCCTTCACACAGGTCCACCCCTCTGGACACAGATTCCGCCTCGGCATCTCCCGAGGCGGACGAGGGCAGGGTGAACCTCCCCTCGGCAGACCTTCTTCACCGGAAGTCGCCGACTAGAACAGGCAGGTCTCCTGGCTCGCCGATCCGGGGCGCCCCTTCCCGCCCGTTAGGGCAGTGGTCTGGCGACCTTCATCTTCGGCATACAGTGGCGGGACCGCTCAGGCATCGCACCTGATTCCCTCTTCGCTCCCAGGCGGGAGCACCTGTTCCGCTATGCGGTTTGCGGCAATTATCCAATCTCCGGCCCAAGACCGCAAGCCGCGCCGGCACCGAGACGGATGCACCCTTGCCCCTTTGGCTCACCCGCTGAAGGGCGGCTGAAGGCGTGATCAGGGGCGCCGGGAGCGGTGTCGCTTGTGGGAGGGGCTTCCCAGCCCGTTCGGATCGGTGCTGGAAGTTCCTTGCTCCACTTTCTCTCTTTAGGGAGACACTTCACATATGCGAGACGTGATCGTGGCTAGATCCGGGAGGGCGAGGCCATCTTGCGCCAGATGAGACTCGGCCGCTGGGTGGCTTCTCTTCTACTCGCCCTATTGCTCGCGGCGCTCTTGACCGCGCACGTTGCGCAGTCGGCCAAGCATCCGGCCATCTCGGGCACGCCTGTATACCGAATCGGTCGCAGCTGCCCCTCCAGCCTTCCCCTTCCCAAGTGGGTCGGAAGGGTTCCGCTCTGGGAGCGCGTCAACTTCGGGCCAGGGATCGTCGGCTACTTGGGCGGGCCCTCCGATCAGCAGGCCGTGACCTGGACCAGCGCCGATTGGCGCTACCAGGAGATCGGATTCGAGGTGGCGGCCTCCCCACTCGGCCCGCCCTGGACGGCGTCAGACGGCAACCTGCCTGGCAGCGGGGTGTGGTCCCTCACCTTGACCAAGCAAGGGTATACGTTTCAGGCGGCCTGGGTTGTCAACGGCGCCTGCCGCTCCTTCTCCGGCCCGACATCGCCAGAAGCTCAGGAGGTGATCGCGGCGGTGATTCGCGCCGCCAGCGCCCAGCCGGACGTCACGGAGTTCCGCCTGCAGTGCCACTTCACAGCAGCCAATCTGTCCTGCTCCGCCGTCCCTGGGCGCTAGCCGCGCCGGGTCAAGAGACGACCTGGCCCGCCTGGGTCAGGGAGCGGCCGCTTTCGGCCCGGAGAGGAAGTCTGAGATCGCCACGGCTACCTGCGCTGGCGCCTCCAGCGGCAGGAGATGGCCTGCCCCTTCCACCACCACCAGCTCGGCTCCGATGGCGTCCTGCAGGGCCTGGGCATACTTCAAGGGGGTGTATCGGTCGTCTGTGCCGCAAACCACCAGCGTCGGAGTTCCCTTGAGCCGGCTCAGATCGTTCAGGCGGTCAAAACCGTTGCATGCCAAGAAATCGCCGTAGGTAGAGGCGACAGGAGCGGTGCCCATCTGGTCGAGGAGGGTGCCCGGGGCCTGCGGCGAGAGGTACGCCCGGCGAAAGTCCTCGGGAAAGACGCCGCCGGCCAGGCTCTCGAGCAGCTTGGGATGGACGCGCAGCCGGCCGCCGGTCGCGATCAGAAGCAGGGACGCTGGCCGATACGGCCCATCTAAGGCCAGCGTCAGGCTGATGGCGCCGCCCATCGAGTGGCCGCCCACCCTGCGGGGCGCCCACCCGCCAGCCGAGAGCGCCCGGCTCACCCAGGCAGCGTAGGCGTCGATCGTGTCGTATCCCGGGCCTTCGCTCTGGCCATGCCCGGGCAGGTCCAGTGCAAAGGCATCCGGCAGACGCCCCAGCAGTTCGGAAAAGACGACGCCGGACTCGCCGGCGCCGTGCAGCAGCAGAAGCCCATCGCCAGGCTGGCCAAAGACGGCCACCCGTCGCCCGTCCACCGTCAGCTCAGGCATGGTCCGACTCCCCTTTCTCTGGATGGCCCGGGGAGGCAGACCCGCCGTGCGCTGGGCGCCCGGCCATGAACCGCCGGACCGCCTGGCGGTGCGCCGGTCCCTCCCACAGCCTGGAGAAGAGGTCCGCGTCGAATGCCCCTCCCTGCTTGACCCAGGCCACGGCGTCCCTGGCAAGCTCAGCCAGTCGCTCCGCCTCCTGGCGTGCTGCGCTCAGGTCTTCCAGCACCCTGTCGGCGAGACCAAGGGCAACGGCCTCTTTGGCGTCGATCCAGCGCGGATCCAAGAACAGGGCTCGGGCCCGGGCCTCGCCCAGGCGCTGGCTCGCCCGCTCCAGACCGCCCCAGCCTGGCACCAGCCCCATCTCGAGCTGGGCGGCCCGCAGCCTGGCCCGAGGGTGCATCCAGATCAGGTCGGCGGCCAAAGCGAGCTCCAGGCCGCCGCCGAGCGCCACCCCGTCCACCCAGGCCACCACGATGCCAGGCGCAGCGCTCAGCTGTTCCAGCGCCTCTTGGATCTGAGCCATGGTCGCCTGCAGGTCGGACACGGGCAGGCGATGCAGATCGGCCAGATCTCCACCCGAGCAGAAGCTCCCGCCCTCACCGCGCACCATCACAGAAGGCGCTCCAAGGCTGGCTGAAACCGCCACGTCGAGGTCTTTAGCCGCCTCGCGATCCAGTGCATTCCTGCGCTCTGGCCGGTTCAGCACGATCTCCACCCGGCCGCTTGCAAACCTCTGGCAGCAAACGCTGCTCACTGCCGGCGCTCTTTGCCCAGCCAGCGGGCAATCACCATGCGCTGGATCTGATTGGTCCCCTCGAAGATCTGATAGATCTTGGCATCCCGAAACAGCTTCTCCACCGGATACTCGGTCATGTATCCGTAGCCGCCGAAGACTTGCACCGCCCGCTCCGCAGCCCGCATCGCGCTGTCCGAGGCGAAGGCCTTGGCCATCGAGGCATGGGCCGAGAAGTCCCACCCTGCATCTGCCCGCCACGCCGCCTGGACCGTGAGCAGGTGAGCAGCCTCCACCTCCATGGCGCTGTCGGCCAGCATGGCGGCCACCATCTCGTGCTCGATGATCGGCTGTCCGAACTGGCGGCGCTCTTGGGCGTACGCCACAGCCTCATCGGTGGCCCGCCGGCCGATGCCAACGGCGTGGGCGGCGATGTTGGCCCGGGACAGGTCCAGGGTGCGCAGCGCCACCTTGAACCCGTCGCCCTCCGCCCCCAGGCGCAGGTCGTCCGGAACAAAGGCGTCGTCGAACACGACCTCGGTCGTGTTCGACGCCCGAATGCCTAGCTTGTGCTCGACCTTTCCGGCCGTCACGCCCGGTGTGGTGGCGGGAACAGCGAACGCCACCACACCCTTGGGGCCGAGGGCCGGGTTGATGGTCGCAAACACGCTGTAGAGGTTGGCCACGCCGCCGTTTGTGATGAAGCGCTTGACGCCGTTCAGCCGGTAGCCTCCGGCCACCTGGTGGGCCCGGGTCGCGAGCGACGCCGCATCCGATCCGGAGCCGGCCTCGGTCAGGCAGAAGGCTGCGAACTGAAGCGTGCGGGTGAAGGCCGGGAGCAGCCGCTCTTTCTGCTCCGGGGTGCCTGCCACCAGGATCGGGGTCAGGCCCAGATTGTTGGCCGTCTTGGCCAGCGTGATCCCGGCACAGCCCCAGGCCAGCTCCTCCGTCACCAGGGCGTCCAGCCAGCGCGGCAGCCCGGCGCCACCGAACGACTCCGGGATCTCGGGGTCGAGCAGTCCCGATTCGAATACCCGCTGCAGCTCCGGTCGTGGGAACTCACCGCTTCGATCATAGGCGGCGGCGGCTGGCGCCAGCACCTCTCGGCCCAGCCGGCGGGCCATCGACACGACCTCAGCCGCCACGTCGTCGAGCGCAAAGTCCACCTGTGATCTGGCCCCCTTGCCCCTAGCTCTCTGATGGCCAGCTTCCTTCTTGCCCTGGCCGTCCCCTGCTCGCCTGTGCGACAATGCCTGACGATTGCGGGAAGCACTTTTGGGGGGTTCACCATCGCCAAGTCACAGGTCGAAGAGCGAGCATTCTACCGGTTTGTGAACCCAGTCGGCATTGTCACCGCCTGCCACGATGGCCGGTGCAACGCCATGAGTGCGGAGTGGACCAGCCTGATCTCGCTCAAGCCCTACCTGCTCGGAGTCTACGTGGCTCAAGAGCGCTACACCCACAGCCTGATCGAACAGGAAGAGGTGTTCTCGGTCAGCCTGCTCCGAAACGACCAGGCGGCGCTCGCCGTGCTGTTCGGCAACAGCACCGCCTGGGAGGTGGACAAGACCCCGCTGCTTGAGCAATACACGGAACCTTCCCCGCTCGGCGGGGGTCCTTTGGTCAAGGGAGCGAATGCCCACTTTGTGTGCAAAATCGCCGACCGCCACACGGTCGGGTCGCACACCCTCTTGGTGGGCGTCCCCCTGTACGCCAAGCCAGTGGCTGAAGATCAGCCGCTGGCCTATCACGGCGGCCGCTATTTCCGGTTGGGAGAGCAGCTGCGGCGGCCTCGGACCGAGTGACCCACGCTGAGGAGGGACGCCTGTGTTGCGCTGGGTGTTGTCCGACGTGTTCCTGGTGCTCGGCGCCATCTGGTTTTTGCAGGGCATCGGCGTGCTTCCCGGCAGCTTCATGAGCCACAGCCTGGTGTGGGCGGTGATCGGCGCCGTCGTGGTCCTCCTCGCTGCCCAGATGCAGCGGCGGTGGATCGTGGCCGGAGCGGAGAAAAAGTGATTTATTTCACGACGCCCCGTGAGACCGCTAGACTAGGATGATCTGGGCCTTCGGGCCCGGTCTGTGACCGGAGGGATGACAGCGTGACATGGCCTCGCCTGCGCAGTTCTCTGTGGCTCTCTGGTGCATCGCTCCTGATCCTGCTTTCCGGCTGCGGGCTGACCAGCGGCGTCGTCCCGCCGCAGAACACCCCCTCGCCGACAGCCACCAAGCCGAACAGTGTCCAGAAGCCGAATCTGGCCTGGCACAGCCACCATGCCAACCCCTATCTGCCTGGCGACGTCTTGATCGCCGACTCCGGAAACAACCGCATCCTGCTGGTCACGCCCGGAAAGCGCATCGTCTGGCAGTTTCCCAAGGCCGGCCAGCCTTCTCCGCTCTACGACAACGACGATGTCTTTTTCGGGCCTCATTTTGACGAGATCATCACCAACCAGGAAAACAACCAGATGATCTCGATCGTCAACTTCAACCAGGAGAAGGTGGTCTGGAACTACGGCCACGCCGGCGTCAGCGGCACCGCCCCGGGGTACCTGCACACGCCGGACGACGCCTTCTTGTACGACCGCGGCGGCAATCAGGTGATCACCGTCGCCGACATCTACAACCAGCGCATCTTGTTCATCAGCCGGGCGACGCACCAGATCGTCAAGCAGTACGGCCAGACCCGGGTCTACCGCAACAACCCCCCCACCACCTACGCGGCGCCAAATGGCGACTTCCCAGCACCGAACGGCGGCACCCTGATCACCTCGATCGGCGCCAACGACGCCATCTTGGTCAACAGTCAGGGCCAGGTGGTGTGGACCGTGCACTTCCCGTCCTATCTGTCCTTTCCGTCGGATGCCAACTTCACCCCGCACGGCAACATCATCGTCGCCTTCTACACCAAGCCGGGCGCCATCTTGAAGATCTCGCCGCAGGGCAAGATTCTGTGGCTGTACCGCCTCTTGAGCGGACCCGGCGCCCTCAACACGCCGTCCTTGGCGGTTGAGTTGCCAAACGGCATGATCCTGGCCAACGACGACTCCAACAATCGGGTCATCGTGATCGACCCCAAGACCAACCAGATCGTGTGGCAGTATGGACACACCGGCGTTTCTGGCAGCGCTCCCGGCTATCTGAGCGATCCCGACGGCATCGACTTTCTGCCGATCGGCGTCACGCCCGGCGGCAACAATCCGATTGGCCACCACCTGTGGAGCTATCCCAATAATGGCTACTAGCAGCATCTGGACAGAGAGAGGAGATCGGGCATGAGTGGAGCGGCCTCGTCCAAGAAGAGCGCACAGCGCCGCCGCCCGGGCGGAAGCAAGGGCCAGCCGAGCCGGACCAACCTGTACCTAGTCGGGGCGCTGGTGGCGGCCCTCTTGATTCTGGTCGGGGTCCGCTTTCTGTCCACGCCTGCCGCTCCCACCGCCCTGGATGGCAAGCCGGCGCCAGCGAGCTTGGTCAGTCAGCTGGTGCAGGCGGGAAAGAACCCGGCCGGTTTTTCAGTGGCTGGTGGCGGCTCGGCGCCCTACACCGTGGCGACCAGCACGCCGACGCTCGATCTCGGCGGCAAACCGGCGCTGGTGTTTGTTGGAGCCGAGTTCTGCCCCTACTGCGCCGCCCTGCGCTGGTCTTTGATCATCGCCCTCAGCCGCTTTGGCACCTTTTCCGGCCTCACCTACATGACCTCGTCAGCGACGGACGTCTATCCGAACACCCACACCTTCTCGTTTCTGAAGAGCCACTACACCAGTCCCTACCTCACCTTTTTGAGCGATGAGATCGAAGGCAACGTCGCCGGTTCGAACGGCCAGTATCCGCTGCTCCAGCCGCCGACTCAGCTCGAGGCGCAGCTGCTCAGCCAGTACGACACGGCTCCCTACGTCCAGGCGACCACCTCCGGAGGCGTGCCGTTCGTCGATGTCGCCAACCGCTTCATCTGGGGTGGCTCGGTGTACGACCCCGGCCTGCTGGCCGGCCTGACGTGGAGCCAGATCGCCCAGCAGCTGTCCTCTCCGGGTTCCACCCAAGTCTCGGTGGCGATCATGTCAAACGCCAACCTGTTCACGGCCGGCATCTGCAAGGCGGACGGCCAGCAGCCGGGCTCTGTCTGCCAGCTGCCCGGGATCACCCAATTGGAGGCGACGCTGCCGCCGCCCGGTCAGTGACTGCGGCCCGCCGCTGGCTGGTCGGACTGAGCGCCCTTGGCCTGCTCGACGCCACCTACCTGACGATCGTCCACTTTCAGTCCTCTGCCCTAGTCTGCAGCGCGACTGGCGTGGTCGACTGCCACGCCGTGCTGACCAGCGCCTACAGCGTGATCGGAGGCATCCCGACATCGGTCTTCGGTCTCGTGTGGTTCTTAGCCGTCGGCCTGGTCGTCCTGCTGAGACCCGGCTGGTCGACGGCGCTGCGCTGTGCCAGCTGGCTGGGCGCCTTCGTGGTCCTCGGTTTGGTGTATGTCGAGCTGTTTTTGGTCGGAGCCATCTGCATCTATTGCTCGATCGCCCACCTGCTCGTGCTGGCCATCTTGGTGCTGGTCGAGTGGCACCACGGTCAGTTGGCGGCTGGCTGAGTCCCACTTGCCGATTATGGTAGACTGCACGGCAAGGAAGGCCCCTTAAGCACCTCTTGGGTCTGGTCGCATCTTCGCCCGACCCGCCCTGGTGCCTGTGCCCTCGACCCGGCAGAGAGGGGGATCCGATGCGACTCGGGCGGCTCACCATTTTGGGCCTCGTGTTCAGCGCCGTAGCGGCGATCTTGCTCATCCGACTGGCCGAGGTGCAGCTCGTGATCGGCCCCAAGTTGGCTGCCCAGGGTGCGGCCGAAGTGAACCGCACCATCTCGCTCACTCCTCTGCGCGGCGAAATCTTGGACAGCAGCGGCCAGCCGCTGGCGCTCGAGACCCCGGCGACCTTGATCTACGCCATCACGCCAGAGGTCACGGACGCCAAGGGCGAGGCCACGGCCATGGCGCCGATCCTGCATGTGTCGGAGGCGACCTTGCAGTCCGAGCTCTCGGCCCAGGGCTGGTACCATGTCATCGACCATGCCGCCACCGCCGCCCAGGTCAGCGCCCTCAAGCAGCTCTTTCTGCCCGGCATCGGCTATACGCCCGAACAGATCCGTAAGTACCCTGACGGCATCATCGGCCAGCCGGTGGTCGGCTGGGTCAGCGCCAGCCAGGTGGGCATCGCCGGGGTCGAGCAGTCCTACAACCAGATCCTGTCCGGCACGCCCGGACAGGCCCAGGTGAAGGTGGACGCCCTGGGCCAGCCCCTGCCGTCTTACGGCATCCAGGTCACCCGCCAGCCGATCCCCGGCAAGAGCATTCAGCTGACGATCAATGGGACGCTGCAGGCGTATGCCCAGGCCACGATCACGGCAGACGTGATCACGCACAAGGGCACGAGCGGCCGGATCATCATCATGAACCCCAGTAACGGCGCCATCTATGCCATGGCCCAGTGGCCGACGGTCAACCCCAGTCAGTGGCAAAACGCCTCGGTGCAGGCTCTGGCCGATCAGTCGGTGGAGTTCGCCTATCCGCCCGGATCCATCTTCAAGCCGATGGTGGCCTCCTTGGCCCTGATGGATCACGTGGCCACGCTGCAGAGCCGCTACTACGACCCCGGCTACAAGATCGTGGACGGCCTCAAGATCCACACCTGGAAGCACAGCGGATACGGCTGGCTGAGCTTCGACGGCATCCTGGCCTACTCCAGCGACGTCGGCTTCATGGACCTCGGTCTGGCGCTTGGCCTCAATAACTTCTACGCCGGGCTGCACCTGTTCCACCTGGACCGGCCGACCGGGATCGACCTGCCCGGTGAGGCGACCGGGGTCTGGCCGCCCTTGGCCAGCGCCAACACCCTGGATCTGGCCGAGATGTCCTTTGGCCAGACCCTGGCCATCACCGCCATTCAGGAGGCGGCCGCCGTGGCCGCCATCGCCGACGGCGGCGTCTGGCACACACCGCACGTGGCCCAGGCCATCATCTCGCCGAACGGCCAGAAGCAGACCCTAACCTTCCCCTCGAAGCGGATCCTGCCCACCTGGGTGGCCACGGACGAGATGCAGGGCATGAAGCAGGTGGTGTCCAGTCAGGGCGACGCCGCCAACGCCGAAGTGGCCGGATACGTCGTGGCCGGCAAGACCGGCACGTCGCAGCTGGCGCCCCGGGCCAAGGTGCAGACCTACATGGCGTCGTTCATCGGCGTGGCGCCGGTGCCCAATCCCCAGGTGTTGATCCTGCTCGAGGTGAACAATCCGCAGAACGTGGCCAATCAGCCTGGGTACTACTACTACGGAGACCAGGTGGTCGTCCCGACCTTCCCGCAGCTGATGGCCAACGTGCTGCGCGTGCTCGGCATCCCTCCCCAGACCCCGGTTCCGACGCCAGCCGTGGCCGTCACGGTGCCGGATCTGAGCGGCGTTTCCATCTCCACCGCCCAGGCCGACGCCTCGCTGTCCGGGCTGAACCTCAAGGTCAACGGCGCCGGCCAGGTGGTGACCGGCCAGTACCCCTCCGCTGGCGCCCAGGTGTCGGCCGGCTTCACGATCAGCGTCAACACGACGGGCGTGGCGACCGGCCAGGGAGTCGTCCCGGATCTGCTCGGCCTGACCATGCGCCAGGCCGCCATGGAGCTCTCAAGCGTCGGACTCGGCTTCTGGCCGCACGGCGCCGGACTGGCGGTCGGCCAGACGCCGGCCGCCGGCACCAAGCTCAAGCCGGGATCACCCGTCCAGGTCACCTTCACCATTCCCGAGGCGCCGGCGCCTACGGTGTCGGCCGCCAAAACGCAGTCAGGCGGCACCAGCAGCAGCCCGTCCTACCCCTAGAGATCTTCCATCTCGGCGCTGAGGCGCTCTAGGAGCCGGCCGCGCCGGACTTGGTCCTGATCGTTGCGGATGGCTGTCCCCAGCACCCGCCCGCCGGCCACCAAGTGCAGCCGCACCTTGGCCCGGGTGACGGCGGTGTAGAGCAGATTGCGCCGCAAGAGCGGGTAGTGCTGGCTCGACAGCACCACCACCACCACTGGGAACTCGGAGCCCTGCGCCTTGTGTACGGTCAACGCATAGCCGAGGCTGAGGTCTGTGCTGTCGGCGCTGTCATAGCTGACGGTGATCTCGCCCTCCGGCGCCGGGTAGCGCACCTGGGCGCTGGTGTCCGAAAGCGCCACCACGCGGCCCACCTCGCCGTTGAAGACGCCCTTCTTGTAATCGTTGCGCCGGTGCAGCACCTTGTCGCCGACGGCCAGCCGCAGGTCGCCGAGGCTGTGTCTGGGCTGGCGGGCGTTGAGCGCATCCTGCAGCCGTTCGTTCAGGGCCTCGGCGCCGAGCAGGCCGCGGTTTCCGGCCGTGAGCACGATCACGTCGTCGGCCCCGAAGCGCTCGCCTTCCTCTCTGGCCAGCTGCAAGACGGTGGCCAGCATCTTTGGCGGATCGTCCTCCCGGTGCCAGACGAAGTCGGGGCCGCCGCCCTGCGGGAACGATCCCGCCAGGATGCGGCGCGCATTCTCGTGCAAGAGCCCGGCCGCATCCTGGCGGTAGAGGGCGGTCAGTCGGGTGGTCGGCACGCGTCCGCTCCGGATCAGATCGGAAAAGGGTGCCCCGGCGCCAACCGGCGGCAGCTGGTCCACATCGCCGACCAGAAAGAGGGTGGCGTCTTCCGGCACCGCCTGCATCAGGTTCCAGAACAAGAACAGGTCGAGCATCGACGCCTCGTCCACGACCACGACGTCCGCTTCAAGCTCCCTTCGCTCGGCGCCGTGATGCGGCCTGAGCCCCAGGGCGCGGTGCAGGGTGCGGGCGCTGTGGCCGGTGACCTCGACCAGGCGGCGAGCGGCCCGACCAGAAGGCGCCATCAGTTCCAGTCTCAGCCCCAGCCTCTCGGCCGCTTCCACCACGCCGCTCAAGGTGGTGGTCTTCCCGGTGCCCGGCCCTCCGGTCAGCACGGACAAGGGAGCGCTGAGCGCTGAGCGCACAGCCATGGCCTGCTCTCTTGAGAGCTCCTGAAGATCCGGGAAGCGGGCCACCGGGTGCGCCGCCTGGCGCAGTCGGCGGGCAACCAGGCGGGCTGCAGACGCCTCCACCCGGCCTAGGGCCGGCTGATAGACCCGGTCTTCCTCGACGATCAGATCGCCCGCCGCCGCCCAGCCGGCCAGCTGGGCTAGCGTGGGCTCGGCCACGCCCCAGGCGGCAACCCTCTGTCCCAGCTCAGCGCCTTCCTGGTAGACATGGCCTTCAGCCTCTGCCTCTTTCAAGCCGAACAGCACCGCTGCCCGCACCCGCCTAGGATCGTCGCCACTGATCCCCATCTGCTGCGCCACCTGATCGGCGCGCTTGAAGCCGATGCCGTCCACGGCCTCGGCCAGTCTGTACGGATCGGTCCGAATCTTCTGCCCAGCGTCGGCCCCAAGGGCTTGACGCACCCTGCGCACCAGCTTGGGGCCCAGTCCGGCCGAGACCAGGAGCACCTCGAGGCGAGCCTCCTCCTCAGCCGACCGAAAGGCCAGGGCCAGCGCCTGAGCCTTCTTTTCGGGCATCTTGGGCAGGGCGGCGAGCGCCTTCGGGTCCTTGCCCCGCTCTAAGACGTCTTCTCCGAACCGATCGACCAGGCGGGTGGCCATCACCTTGCCGACCCCGGGAAAGCGCGGTCCGGACAAGAAGGCGATCAGGCCGTCGCGGCTGGTCGGGGCACACAGCTCGTAGCCCTCGACCGAGACCTGCGGCCCATAGTTGGGATGCTGGCTCCACTGCCCCCAGGCCCTGATCCGCTCGCCTTGGGCAAGAGTCGCCAGCGCCCCGGTCAGGGTGACGATCTGGCCCCGATCAAGGCGCAGCCGGAGCACGGCGAAGTCGCCCGAGGCCGCCCGGTACACGACGCGGGTGACGGCCCCCTCCACCCTGGCGGCTTCGCCTGAGAAGAGCCCCATCAGGCGCCGCCTAGGGCGATCACCCCGTCCGGATAGTCGACCAGCGCCTCGGGCGGCCCCTCTCCCACCAGATAGGTCGTCTCCAGCCCGACCGCCCCCTCGCCCGGAAAGACGAACTTGGGCTCGACGGCGATCACCATCCCAGCCTCGAGCGCCTGGGTGGAGCCTGCGACCAGCACCGGCAGCTCGTCCAGCTCGAGCCCGACCCCGTGCCCGAGGAATCGGACCCGGTCCACTCCATAGCCCATGAAGTGGTCTTCTAAGCCGGCCGCCTCGGCCAGATCGAAGGCGCTCGTCGTGACCTCCGCCACCGTCCCTCCGACCCGCAGCTTGGTTTGGAGCATCTCGTGCACCGTGCGGCAGACGTCGTAGGCCCGCTGCAGCCGACTGCCCAAGGCGCCGTGCACAAAGGTGCGGGTGCCGTCGTAGATGTAGCCGTCTTGGGCGCAGGCGTAGTCGGCCAGCACCGGATCTCCCGGTCCGATCGGCCGGTGGCCGGCGCCCTGGGCGGTGGCCGGGTGCACGCCGGGACCGCCGGTCGGGCCATCGAAGCGGGTCGGCACGGCGCCGTGCGGGCCACTGAGCAGATGGCCCAGAAAGATCTCGAAGTCCAGGGCATGGGTCCGGACCAATCCCTGGTGGCCGGCCTGCCGACTGGCGCTCTCCACCCGCAGCGTGAGCTCGTATTCGTCGATCCCCGGCTCAAACGACTGCAAGACGGCGTCCATCGTCTTGACCCACACCTCGCCTGTCCTGCGGATGGCGGCGACCTCGAATCTGTCCTTGAGCATCCTCAGCCGGCGCAGCGCCCCGCCGACATCCACCGGCCGGGCGCTTGGAAACAGCGTGAGCAGTCGGAGCGCGCTCTGATAGGGCAGCCGATCGAGCTCCAGGCCGATCCTGGACACCTGGGCCACGCCCCGGGCGGCGATCATGGACGGCAGGTCCTTGGGGTTGGCCAGGGCCACGATCTCGACACCAGCTTCGGCGGCTTCCTTTTCTGCGCGCTGAAGGCCCTTGCGCACGGCCAGCAGGGGACGCTGTCCCGGGACCAGCACCAGGAACCCAGTCTGGATGGTGCCGGTCAGGTAGTACATGTTGACCATCCCCGAGATCAGGGCGACCTCGCAGCCCAACTCGGCAACCGCCGCCGCAAGGGCCGCAAGCCGCTTGGTCATGCCTTGGCCTCCAGAGCGCCGAACAGGCGGAACAGGCCGTCCACCGTCAGGTCCTGGTCCACCTCCTGGATGGTCCGGCTGGCTTGGGCGATCAAGGGCGCGTAGCCGCCGGTGGCCACCACGAGACACGGCGCGCCGAGCTCGCCTTGGATCCGCTCGACGATCGAGTCGACCAGGCCTGCGAAGCCGAAGACATGGCCTGACTGCAGGCAGCTGGTGGTGGTCCGGCCGATCGCCGAACGCGGCATCTCCAGGGAGAACCCAGGGAGCTGGCTGGCCCTGGCCAGGAGCGCTTCAGTGGCAACGCCGACGCCCGGTGCGATCGCACCGCCGATGTAGGCGCCCCTGGCGTCGACCACGTCGATGTTGGTGGCGGTGCCGAAGTCGACGATGATCGCCGGCGCCCGACCCGCCCGGTGGATGCTGACGGCGTTGATCAGGCGGTCAGCCCCGACCGACGCCGGATCCACCACATCGACTAAGATGCCGGGCGTGCGGTGGTCGACCCGCTCCACGGGAACGCCAAGCGCCCGCTCGGCAGCCTCTGCCAGGGCCATGGTGGCGTCTGGGACCACAGAGGCGAGCGCCACCCGGTCGATCGGCGCCTCCTTGGCCAGAAGGCCGGTCAGCCACACCCACCACTCGTCGGCGGTGCGCCGGGCGTCGGTGGAGATCCGCCAGCTGCCGGCCTTGCGCCCGGACCGGTAGAGGCCGATGGTCAGGTGGCTGTTGCCCAGATCCAGGGCCAGGAACGATCCCATCACACCATCTCCTCTGCAGTCGAAACTTCACCGGCAAGCGCCCTTACCAGCCCATCTGCTGTGTCGAGCACCAGGCGGCCGTCGCTGTCGATGTCCACAGCCCGGCCGCGCACTGTGGTGCTGCCTGCCCGCAGCACCACCTCCTGGCCCAAGGTCGCCGAGCACTGCCGGCACTCGGCCAAGAGGGCGGAGCTGTCTCCGGACACCAGTGCCTGATAGCGCCGGTGCATGCCGGTCAGAATGTCGCCAAGGAGGGCGAATCTGGGGCAAGGCGCACCGGTCAGGCAAAAGAGCGAGGTGGCCCGGTCGGTGGCAAAGGCCTTCTGGTTGACGTTGACCCCGATGCCGGCGATCACCGCCGCCAGCTGGCCCCCCTCCAGCCACGACTCTGCGAGCACGCCGCACAGCTTCTTGCCGCCGACCAAGACGTCATTGGGCCACTTGATGGCGGCATCGACGCCTGCTCGCTCCGCCACCGCTTCGCGCACCGCCGCCGCCGCCATCAGGGCGATCAGGGCCGCCTTGGCGGGCTCGATCTGCGGTCGCAGCACCACGGAGAAGAGCAGCGCGCTGCCGGCCTCTGCCTCCCAGGACCGCCCAAAGCGGCCCCGGCCCTCGGTCTGGTGGTCCGCCACCACCAAGGCGCCCTCGGCGGCCCCGCTGCGGGCCCAGGCCTTGGCTCTGGCGTTGGTGGAGCTGATCTGGGCGTGAAACTCCACCGGGTGGCCCCACACCGTCTCGCTGAGGGCAGCGGTCAGCTCGGACTGATCCGGGGATACCAGTCTTCTTGTGCTGCCACGGCCAAAGAAGGGTCGTCGCTCAGGCACCGCTCAATCACCTCTCTTGGCACTGGGATTGCCTCAGCCGGCCACACTTCGAGCAAAGGCACCAGGACGAACGCCCTTTGTCCGATCTCGGGGTGCGGCAGCCGGAGGTAAGGGCTTTCTGGAAGCGGCTGATCGGTCAGCAAGAGATCGAGATCGACCGTGCGCGGGCCCTTGGCGATCAGGCGACGACGGCCGCAGGCCCGCTCCACCGCCAGCATGCGAGCCAAAAGTCCGACCGGATCGGGGGGTGTGTCGATCACGGCCACCGCATTCAGGAACCGGCCCTGGGGCACGTCCCCGACCGGCGCCGTGTCGTAGAGGCAGGAGACGGCCAGGACCGGAAGATCCAGAAGGTCAAGGGCCAGCGTGAGCCAGCGCCTGCGGTTTCCGAGATTGGAACCGAGCGCCACGGCAGCCCTCACCGCTCGTGCACCGACTCCGCCTCCGTGTGCTCGGACAGCCCGCCGAGGGGCGCCCATGGCTTGCGGACCCGCACCACCACCCGGTCCACCAGCGAAAAGGCGTCGAGCACGTCGCGGCCGATACGCTCGGCCATCGCTTCGATCAGCCGCACCGGCTCCCCTTCCATCGTCCGGGCGACGACGGCATAGACGGCGCGGTAGTCGAGGGCGTCGGCCAGGCGATC
Source organism: Bacillota bacterium (assembly GCA_021827745.1). GTDB lineage: Bacteria > Bacillota > Sulfobacillia > JAJZYS01 > JAJZLH01 > JAJZLH01. Next base: position 16,860 of record JAKAUI010000048.1, read on the forward strand.
CGATCCGTCCTTGGCCCGATAGCTGATTTCCAAGTCGACCGTGAAGGGCTGGCCGTCCTGTCGTTCGTGGCGATAGGCGCCGTGCCTGGCATAGAAACTGAGCCCGGCGAGACGAATCAGGCGCTTCATCGGACCATGGCGTCTGCCACCCGCACCGCCTCCACCACCTCGGCCACGTCATGCACCCGCACCGCATCCGCACCCAAAGACACCGCCAGGGCGCTGGCCACGGCCGTGGCATGGGCTCTTTCGCCCACCGGCCGGCCGGTTAGGTGCCCGAGCACCCGCTTTCGGCTCACACCGACCAGAACCCGCCAGTCACGGCGGACCAGGGTGGGGATCAGCCGCAACGCCTGAACGCTCTCCTCGGCGTTCTTGCCAAACCCGATGCCCGGATCCATCAGGATCTGTTCCGGTGCGATTCCGGAATCTTCGGCGATCTCCTGCGACGTCTTCAGGAAGCTCAAGATCTCGGCCTCGAGGTCGCCCACACCGTCCCTTTGCCGGTTGTGCATCAAGACGACCCCCGCTCCGTGTCGGGCGACCACCCGGGCCAGTTCGGTGCTGCGCTGTAGCCCCCACACGTCGTTCACGATGTGAAAGCCACTCGAGAGGGCCGCCTCGGCCACCTCCGGGTCAGAGGTGTCGATCGACCAGACCACCCCAGGCACCGCATCGAGGCGGGAGAGCAGGGGCGAAAGACGGGCCAGCTGCTCGGCTGCCGCGACCGGAGCGGCGCCGGGACGGGTGGACTCGGCGCCGACGTCGATCACCTCGGCGCCTTCTGCCAGCATCTTTTTGGCATGGGCTAGGGCCATCTCAGGGTCGAGGTAGAGGCCGCCGTCGGAGAAGGAGTCTGGGGTCAGGTTCAAGATCCCCATCACCACTGTCCGCGCCCCAAGCGGCAAGATGCGGTCCCGGCAGCGCCAGGAGGAGGGGCGGTCCATCAGAACAGGCCGCGGATGTGGCCGTCCGACGCCAGGTCGATCCGCTCGGCTGCCGGTTCCTTGGGCAGGCCCGGCATCTGCATCACCGAGCCGAGCAGCGCCACCACGAAGCCTGCTCCCGCCGCCAGGCGGACCTCTTTCACCGTCACGGTGAAGCCCTCGGGTCGCCCCAAGCGGCTTGGGTCGTCGGTCAGGGAGTACTGGGTCTTGGCCAGGCAGACCGGCAGGTGTCCGTAGCCCATGGCCGTGATCTGGTCCAGGCGGCGGCGGGCCGCCGTAGAGAACTGCACGCCGTCTGCCCCGTACACGCTGCGCACAACCGTCTCCATCTTCTCGATCAGCGTCTTTTCAGGACCATAGAGGGCGTGCGGAGAAGACGGCTCCTCGGCTGTCGCCACCACGCGCTGGGCGAGGGCGATGGCGCCGTCGCCGCCCTTGGCGAAGGCGTCCACCTGCTCGACGGCCACGCCGCGCGCTCTGGCGTGGGCCACCACCAGCGCGCGCTCGGCCGGACTGTCGGTCGGGAAGACGTTCAGTGCCACCACCGGCGGCAGGCCGTAGGTCAGAACGTTGTCGATGTGCCGGTCCAGATTGACGAGGCCCTGGGCGAGGGCGTCCAGATTCTCGACCTTGAGGTCGGCGGCACGGGCCCCGCCCTGCAGCTTGAGCGCCCGCACGGTGGTCACGACCACCGCTGCGGCCGGCCACAGGCCAGAGAGCGGGGCCACGATGTCCATGAACTTCTCCGCTCCCAGATCGGAGCCGAAGCCGCACTCCACGACGGCATAGTCGCGCAGCTCAAGCGCCAGCCGGGTGGCCAGGATCGAGTTGGTGCCATGGGCGATGTTGGCGAAGGGACCGCCATGGATGAAGGCCGGCGTGTGCTCCAGGGTCTGGACCAAGTTCGGCTTGATGGCGTCCTTGAGCAGCGCGGCCATCGCCCCGGCCGCGCCCAGGTCCCGGCTGGTCACCGGCGACCCGTCTGTCCGATAGGCCACGATGATGTTCCCCAGGCGCTCCTTCAGATCGTCGATGCCGGTCGCGAGGCACAAGATGGCCATCACCTCGGAGGCGACCGTGATCACAAAGCCGCTCTCCCTGGGCACTCCCTCGGTGCGGCCGCCAAGACCGATCACGATCTGGCGCAGGGCGCGGTCGTTCATGTCGATCGCCCGCGGCCAGGTGATCTGGCGGATGTCGATGTTGAGGGCGTTGCCCTGGTGCAGGTGGTTGTCAAGCATGGCTGCCAGCAGGTTGTGGGCGGACGTGATGGCATGGAAGTCGCCGGTGAAGTGCAGATTGATGTCCTCCATCGGGACGACCTGGCTGAAGCCGCCGCCGGCGGCGCCGCCTTTCAGTCCCATGCACGGCCCCAAAGACGGCTCGCGCAGACAGACCGCCGCCTGCTTGCCGATCTTGGCCAGGGCCTGACCGAGTCCGACCGAGACGGTCGTCTTGCCTTCGCCGGCGGTGGTGGGGCTTGTAGCCGTGACCAGGATCAGCTTGCCGAGCTGGCCGCCCTTGCGCCGGGCGATGGCGGACAGCTCCACCTTGGCCTTGTAGCGGCCGTAAGTCTCAACCTCATCCTCACCCAGCCCGATCTCGCCGGCGATCTCCATGATCGGCCGCAGTGTGGCCTTTTCGGCAATTTCCACGTCGGACAGCATCGCGACTCAGCCTCCTTGGCGAACCTGGGTGCCTCGGTACCTACAGATTGGGTGGCAGTTGGGCCAACGTTACGGTGAAGGTGCGGGTCAAGGGGCCGCGGGCCACCACCACGGACACCTTGTTCCCGGGCTTGAAGTCGGCGATGGCGGTTTCGAGGCTGGTGACGCCGGTCACGGCGTGCCCGCCCAAGGACGTGATCACGTCGCCGATGCGGATGCCCGCCTGCTGCGCCGGTCCGCTCTGGGACACGGCCAGCACCACGGCGCCGTGTGTGACCTTCACCCCGAGCTTTCTGGCGATCTGTGGCGTCAGGTCGGTGATCTCCACCCCGAGATAGGCGTGTGTGACGTAGCCCTGGCTGATCAGCTGGCCGACAGCCGAGCGGACGGTCGAGACCGGGATGGCGAACCCGATGCCCTGGGCCTGGCTCGCCACCGCCGTGTTGACTCCGACCATCTGGCCGAAGAGGTTGAGCAGGGGTCCGCCTGAGTTGCCCGGGTTGATGGCGGCGTCGGTCTGCAGGAGGTCGCTGTAGACGCGGGTGGGGCCATTTGAGACCGGGATGCTGATCGGTCGGCCGGTGGCCGAGATCACGCCCATCGTCACCGTGTGCGAAAGCCCGTACGGGTTGCCGATGGCCACCACCCATTGGCCGACCTGGATGGCGGTGGAGGGTGCGAAGGGGATGACCGGCAAGGGCTTGGGCGCCGAGATCTTGATCACCGCCAGGTCCAAACTGTAGTCCTGGCCGACCAGGCGGGCGGTGAAGGGCTTGGCGTAGCCGGCCACCGTGACCGTGATCCGGTTGGCTCCGTTCACCACGTGCTGGTTGGTCAGGATGTAGCCGCTGGCCGAGATGATCGAGCCGGAGCCCAAGAACACCTGGGTCGTGGTGGTGGTGGTTGGGGCCTGCAGCGGGTTGAACGGGTTGAAGCTGGAGCTCGAACTCGGCACGTACGAGGTGACCAGCACGACGGCCGGGCTGGCCTTGGCCACCACGGTCGGAACGGTAGCCAACGAGATGCCCTGGGACTTGACCAGCGGCTGACTGAGAATGTTCGGCGGTGCCTTCAGCCAGGGGTTGAGCAGGCGCTGGGCGACCAGATCTCCGCCGCCAAAAGCGGCGCCGGCCAGGAGTGACAGCAGCAAGACAGCCACTGCCCTACGGCTCCAGACTCTCATCGGAAGAAACCCTCCTTTGGACTAGCTGGCGTCACGGACGACCGAGACGGCTGCCTGTGCCGGGTCCAGGAGCGTAAGCCGCTCATCCACCGCCGTGACCGTGATCGATTCCAAAAGATCCGGCAGCTCAAACAGATCCTGACCCTGAAAGGCCATGCCCAGCCAAGCGTGCGCCAAGGCCTCCGGCCGGTCGAAGAGCCCCCAGAACTGGCCGATCTGCCGCCGACGCAGGCGGTCGACCCGGGTGTGGTCGAGGCCGTTCTTGCGGATCGTCTCGATCCCGCGCCACAGTTCCCCTTCCAGACGCTCCGGGTCGATCGTCTCGCCGCCGACCGCCACCAGCCCGAACCCCGGTCCGGTGAACGACTGGGCCCCAAAGCCGTCTGTGATCAGGCCCTGGCGGTGCAACTCCAGATAGAGGTCGCTCGACTCCCCGAACAAGGCCTCGGCCATCAGGCCGGTGGCGGTCTCCTGGCCAAGATCCGTGCTCGGATCCCGGTCCTTGAACCCGATCTCCAGGATCGGCACCGACACCGCCATCGTCGTCTCCACCCGCTCTTGGCTGATGGTGGGCGGCTCGGCCGGAGGCGCAAAGGCCGGGGCCGGTCCGGATGGCGTCGGAAAGGCCCGCTCGGCTTGGGCCACAACCGCCTTGGGATCCACGTCCCCGACCACCACAAGACGCATGTTGCTCGGGCGGTAGAAGGCCTGGTGGCATGCGATCAGGAGATCGGCGGTGATCTCGGCAACCGACTGCTCGCTGCCGCCGATCTCCTGGCGGACGGGGTGCAGGTGGTAGAGGGCATTGAGCAGGGCATGCCAGGAGCGGTGTTCAGGCATGTCGCGGTACATCCTGAGCTCTTGGACGATGATGCCGCGTTCTTTGTCGACGCCGGCCGCTGTCAGGTGGGGGTGCTGCACAAAGGTCAGCAGGTGGTCGAGACAGGCCTCTTCCTCCGAGGTGGCTGAGAAGAGATAGGCGGTCTGGAAGTAGTCGGTGAAGGCATTGTAGGAGGCTCCCAGCGCGGCGAAGCGATCCATGACATTGCCGTCCGTGGACTCGAACAGGCGGTGCTCCAGAAAGTGGGCGGTTCCGGCTGGAATCGGACGGCTTGCGCCTGGGGCCGGTACGCGCGTGTCCATCGACCCGTAGCGCACGCCGAGCATCGCATAGGTCTTTGCAAACTGCGGCAGCACCAGGGTCGACACGGTCAGGCCCGAGTCGAGCCGGCTCTCGTAGTGGTGGAGGTCGAGCTCTTCCAGGCGCCTTGCGATCACGAGCGCTCCCCCTCTTCTCGGCGCGACAAGAAGTACACGGTGTCGAGGGCGATGTCGGCGAAGGCGTGCTGCACGTCTTCCCGTCCGATGGCGTTCAGCGCCGCCTGCTCTTCTTCCGGGCGGTACGGCTCGCCGAGCAGGTCGAGGTCGTAGGCCTGGCCGAGCACGGCCTCGGGGCGGTCGGTCTGTGCCATCAGCTCGTTCAGAAGCGCCCGCTTGGTCATCTCCAGCTCCTCGTCCGAGAAGCCGCCCTCACGGATGGCGGCCACCTGCTGCTCGATGATCTCTTGCGCCGGCCGCCGCTTTTTCGGATCGATCCCGCTGTGCACGGTCAGAAGACCCTTGAACAGGTCGAGCTGGCTGGCTGCGTAGTAGGCCAACGACGCCTCCTCGCGCACATGGCGAAAGAGCAAAGAGTGCGGGTAGCGACCGAGCACGGCGCTGGCCACCCGAGCGGCAAGGCGGTCTCGATCGCCGGCATGGCGGCCGAGCCGGTATCCCATCACCAGCTTGCCCTGGTCGACCGGCTGCTCCTCATCCACGGATCGGACTTCTTCCCTCTTTGGCAAAAGCGGCGGCTGATACGGGTCTTCGGCCCGCATCGGCAGATCGCCGAACAGCCGTTCGATCTGGCGGATCATCTCGTCCGGATCCATGTCGCCGCTCGCCGCCACGGTGATCGGCGCCTGCGCCATCAGTTCGCGATAGGCGAAGGCCACCTGCTTGGGGCTGGTCGCCTCCAGCTGCTCGATCGTGCCGTAGGCCGTCTGGCAGTAGGGGTCCCCCTGGAACATCGCCTCCAGCATCCGAATCTGGGCGTACTCGGTCTTGTTGTTGAAGATGCCCTGCAGCTCGTTCGAGATCGAACGGCGCTCCTCCTCGAGATAGCCGGCGTGAAAGCCATCGCCATCGATCAGAGGCTCGCGCAGCACCTCGGACCACAGGCCAAGCGCCTGCTCCCAGATCGGCTCAGGCAGGACCCGATCCGACACGCAGCCCAGTCTCAGGTGCAGAAGGTGGGCGTTTCCGAGCTTGCTCGCACCTCCAGTCAGCGAGGCGCCGTAGAGGCCGTCCAGGAGGGCTCTCAACTCCCGCGTCTTAGGCACCCGGCTGCTGCCGCGCACCAAGACGGCGGGCACCAGCGCCTGCCGTGCCGTCGCCTCTCCCATCTTCATCCGACAGGTGACCATGATGCTGCGCCGGCGGAACTTGCGGCTGGGCAACAAGAGGACCCGCACCTTGTTGGGAAGGGTGTGGGCGATCAGCGGGCTTTGCGCCGCCAGCTGTCCCGCCTCCTGACGCTGTGGGTGAAGCGGTGAGGGAGAGCTCAACTGGCCTTTTCCCCCACACCCATCAGCTGCTCGAACTCCGGTCCTTCGATCGTCTCCTTGTCCAAGAGCTCGGCCGAGATCTTGTCCAGCTGCTCGCGGTGGGCGATCAACACGTCCTTGGCCTTCTGATAGCACTCGCCGACGATGCGCCTGGTCTCGTCGTCAATGGTGGCGGCCACCTTCTCCGAGTAGTTGCGGTCGCGCAGGAAGTCGCGGCCCATGAACACGGTGTCTTGCTTCGTTCCGTAGGTCATGGGGCCCAAGGCGTCTGACATGCCGAACTCGGTGATCATCCGCCGCACCATCTTGGTCACCTTGTCCAGGTCGTCGCTGGCGCCGGTCGTGATCTCCCCGAACACGACTTCCTCGGCCGCCCGCCCGCCCAGGGCGGCGGTCACCCGGTCGGTGAGCTCCTCCTTGGAGATCAGGTAGCGGTCCTCTTTGGGCATCTGCATCGTATAGCCCAGTCCCATGCCCCTCGGAATGATCGTCACCTTGACCACCGGGTCGGCGTGCTCCAAGACGGTGGCGACCAAGGCGTGACCGACTTCGTGGAAGGCGACCGTCCGACGCTCTTTTTCGTTCATCACCCGCGCCTTGCGCTGGGGGCCGGCGATCACCCGCTCCACGGCCTCGCGCAGCTCGTCCATCCCGACCCGCTTCTTGCGGCGGCGGGCGCTCAAGAGCGCCCCTTCGTTCAGCATGTTCGCCAGATCGGCGCCGGTGAAGCCCGGGGTCATGCGGGCGATGTCGCCGAGGTCGACGTCTTTCTCCAGCGGCTTGTTGCGGGCATGGACGTCTAAGATCTCCTGGCGGCTCTTCAGGTCGGGCCGGTGGATGACCACCTGGCGGTCGAAACGGCCAGGGCGGAGCAGGGCCGGGTCGAGCACATCCGGCCGGTTGGTGGCGGCCATCACGATGATGCCTTCGTTCACGCCGAATCCGTCCATCTCGACCAGAAGCTGGTTCAGCGTCTGCTCCCGCTCGTCGTGGCCGCCGCCGTAGCCGGCGCCCCGCATCCGGCCGACGGCGTCGATCTCGTCGATGAACACGATGCACGGCGAGTTGCGCTTGGCCTGGTCGAACAGGTCGCGCACCCGGGAGGCGCCGACGCCGACGAACATCTCGACGAAGTCCGAACCTGAGATCGAGAAGAAGGGCACCCCGGCCTCACCGGCCACGGCCCGGGCCAGAAGCGTCTTGCCGGTGCCCGGCTCGCCGAAGAGCAGCACGCCCTTCGGGATGCGCGCCCCCACCTCGAGATAGCGGCGCGGGTGTTTGAGAAAGTCGACGATCTCGGCCAGTTCCTCCTTGACCTCGTCGACGCCGGCCACGTCCTTGAAGGTGACCCTCGTCTTCTCATCGTTGTTGTGCAGGCGCGCCCGACTGCGCCCGAACTGCATGACGCGGTTCCCGCCGCCCTGGCTCTGCTGCATCATGAAGAAGAACAGCCCGCCGATCACCAACGTGGGCAATAGGTAGATGAGCAGCGTCGACCACCACGGGGTCTGGGTCGGGGTGGCGATCGCAAACGACACGTGCTTCGCTGCCAAGAGGGAGATCAGGCTGCTGTCGGAGGTCGGGATCACGGCCTGGAACTGCTGGCCGTTGGTCAGCGTTCCGGTCATCATCTGGGTCTGCTCGTTCAGCTGGGCGCTCTTCACCGAGCCGGACTGCACGGCCGTCAGCATGTGGCTGTACGACCAGGTCGGCAGAGTCGGCGTCGGCGTCGAGACGTACTTGGCCAGGGCCAGGAAGAAGACAATGGCCAGCAGCGGAACGATCAGGCGCCGGAGCATGTTGTTCATCGGCGGGCAGACGCCCCTTTCCTGCCTGCCCAAAAGCCAGGCGGCCCCTTGGCGCAGGTCCCTCTACATTACCACAATCAGCGGACCTTAAGACCCAGACCCGAGGAGCGCTGGGGCCGTCTGCTGGCCGATTAGCGTCCCCTCGCTCGGAGAAAACTGGAGTCCGCCCGCTCCCTGCCACGGGCCTCTCACCCCCACCACCGCCGCCACTCCCCTTTCCGTCACGATCAAAGGCACCCTGGCCCGAAGCGGCATCGGCACGCCGGAACCGTCCCAGACGGCACCCAAGCCACCGCCCGAAACCAGGCGGTCTCCCGTCCGCCAGCCGCGGACCCAGATCGGCGGCGGGATCTCTCTCAGCGACATGGCCTTCAGCCCCGGCGCAAGCGGGCCTGGGATGCACACCGTCTGACCGAGCCCGGGAGCTGGCATCAGCGCGAGGCCTGGCAGCGGCGCGCTCGGCCCCAGCCACAGCTGGCGGTCCATCTTGCCCACCCACAGCCCGCGGCCACCGCCGCCGCCGTTGGAAAGGGCCCGGACCAGAGCCGCCACCTGACCCTCGGTCGGCCGCCGGCCAAGCCGGACCAGAAGCTGGTAGGCGATGCGGGCCAAGACCGCAGACGAAAGGCCAGGCGCCAGGTCGATCAGCCAGCCGTCGCAGGCTGGGCGCAGTGTCCGTAGGCAGACGTCGGCCTCGGCCGTGAGCGCGTCGTCGTCTTGGGCGGCCAGCTGGGCGGCCCGGATCAGGAGGCGCTCGATCTGCGGCTGGCGCGCTGCCAGCGCCGGCATGATCTCGCGCCGGATCCAGTTGCGCAGCTGCGTTCCTTCGGCATTGGTCGGGTCGTCCTCGTAGGGGAGCTCGTGCGCCTTCGTCCAGCTCCTGAGCTCACTGCCCGGCACATCCAGGAGCGGACGCAGCCAGAGGCCCTCGGACCATGGGCGCATGCCTCGCAGGCCATGGTCGCCGCCGCCCTGGATCAGATGGGCGAGTACGGTTTCGGCCTGGTCGGAGCCGTGATGGGCCAAGACGACGGCTTGTGCGTCCACGGCCGCCGCCACCTGGGCGAGAAATCTGCGTCGCTCGTCTCGGGCCTGTCCCTCCGTCCGTGCCCAGCCTGCTGGCAGATGGCCGACGGTCAGAGGCAGATCGTGCTGGCGGCAGAAGGCAGCGACCAGCTCTGGGGCCCGGCTCTGTCGCCAGCCGTGATCGAGGCAGGCGACATGCAGGGTGAGGCCGAGCTCGGGGGCGATCCGCGCCAAGACGTCGAGCAGGGCCATGGAGTCGGCGCCGCCGCTTGCGGCCACCACGACCACGGGCTCGGTCCAGCTGCTCAGGGCAGCCTGCAGGCGCTGGCGCAGGATCAGAGTCCAGTCCATAGGCCGACAGTTCGCCAGCCCTGCGCCGCGGGCCTGTGCCGCTGGCCGCCCAGGCTGGGCGCGCCTAGCCCGGTGGGCAGAGTCTAGGGTGTGATCTCCAGCACGATGCCGACTGCGGCAACCACATCCTGCAGTTGTTCGTCGCTGACGACGCCGCACTTCTCGACGAAGCGCTGCACGGAGACCGACCGCACCTGGAATGCGTCAGCAGCGGAGGCTTTGGCCAGACCGTTGCCTCGATCGGGGTCGATTTGAACCATCCAGGGCACGGTTCGAAAGGAGTCCCGCCACTCGGTCAGCGGCACCACAACACGCAACCTGAGCTTCCCCACATGATCGCTGCTGACAATCAGGCAGGGCCTGGCCTTTTGGATTTCGTCGCCCTCGGTCGGGTTGAGTCGGACCCGCCAAATCTCGCCTCTAAGCACCCGGCTCATCCTCTAGTCTAGCTCGTCGCCAGAGAACTCCACCAAGTCCGGACTGCCCGCATAGATCGACGCCATGTGAGCTGCCGCTCGCATCAGATCGCTGGCCGTGGGCCACTGTGCGGCTCTTGGCGCCGCGTCCTGCAGCAGTCTGGCCGCCTCGCTTGGCGCGATGCGTCCCTCCGCCAGTGCTTGGTGGACGACCATGAACAGCCTTGTCGGTTGCTCGGGCCGCACCTCGCCAGGCTCGTCTTTCCGCCAGCCCCAGCTGCTCATCTGCCGGAACAGAGACGTGTAGACCTCTCGGTCAATGATCCCAAGATCGAAGGCGCGCCGAATCCACGCCTGCATGCTGACCCCGTATCTCGCCTTGAGCAGTCGCAACTCCTCGAAGCTGAGTCTGGAGCGCCGGGCTCCGAGTTCGGCCTTCGCGGCCGCCGCGGGGATGAGAAATGCCGCCGCAAACCGGCTCGCCGCCGCTTCTGCATCGATTCGGTGGACCTGCATTCTCAGATGGCCAAGCTCATGAGCCAGATCAAATCGTTGGCGGTCACCGGCGCGCTCCGAGCTGAAGGCGATGACGGGGACCGATCCATTGACCCAACAGGCGTAGCCATCGAACGTAGCCCCGGCATCGAGTGGGATCACCTTCACTCCAGCATTTTCTAGCTGCCCGCAGAGATCCTCGATTGGACCTGTCCCAAGGTGCCACTGCTCGCGCAGCAAAGCTGCAGCATCCTCCGCCTCATCGAGCGACCCGACATCCACCTGCGTCAGGTCGCACTCGGCCACTGCTGGCCCGTACTCCTCTGCGATCAGGTGACGTTCGACGACTTCCTTGATCGAGGCTTCGATCGATCGCTGAGTATGACTTCCCAGAGTGCTGTGCTTACGGTAGGCGGCCTGCAACGTCTCGACCTGCACCTCGCGAAAGAAGAACTCCGTGCCAACCGACAGCGACCTCGCCAGGGCGAGAAGTGTGCTCTGGCGTGGGCTCGTCACGCCGCGCTCGAACTTGGAAATCGCCGTGGCCGAGACGCCGACGCGCCCGGCCAGGTCCCTTAGGGACATGTGTGCCCTGGCCCGTGCCAGCCTGATGCGCGGCCCCACATCCACCGTCCTCACCTCGGTTTACAGTCTAACCGTCTCGTTACATTTCGTAAACTCTCTTCTGGGGCTGCACCCTGCGATCTCGAGATATCGACCGGAGTCAATCGTCGCCATCCGGTTCGGTGTGCCTTGCGACCACCTGAGCACACGTGGGAGGCCCCTTGGTGCCATGGCTGAAGCTCTGGGCGCGGCACTGAGTCGCCGCGCAGTGGCCTTGGAGGCAAGAACAAGGGGGCTGTTCCAAGAGTGGCCAGCGGCCGCTTCTGGGACAGCCCCGTGCTTAAGGTGCGCTGGTGACCCCACCGGGATTCGAACCCGGGTCTTCACCGTGAAAGGGTGACGTCCTAGGCCTCTAGACGATGGGGTCTGGCGGCACATTATAGCACGCCGGCCGCCGCCTTCCGCACGCCCTCCACCAGAGCGCTGAGCTTCCTCAGGGCCTGCCAGCGCGGCGTTTGCGAAAAGCCGCAGTCGGTGGTCAGGCTCAGGTCTTCGGCAGGCACATGGCGGAGCAGGGTCTCAACGCGCCACGCCACGTCGTCCGCCGTCTCGATGTACGAACTCTTGACGTCGATCACGCCGGCTGCCAGAAAGAGGTGGCGTCCGGCCTGGTCCAGCCAACTGGACCAGAGCTCCGCCTCGGCCATCTCGCGATTGGCAAACTCCAGCACCCACTCCTCGGCCGGGATCTTGACCAGCTCCCGGACCAAAGGGTCGTACCGGCGCCAGGCAAAGGGCCGGCCCTGGTTGTCGCCAAAGCAGATGTGGATGGAGACGGCGACGTCGATGCCTGCGAGGGCGCGCTGGGCTGCCTCCACGGCGAGCCCCGGATCCTGGTCGCGGGCCATCGTCGGCTCGTCGATCTGGACGTGGGTGGCACCCGCCTGGACGAGGGCCTTGAGCTCCCGATTGACGAGATCGGCCAGGCTGAGCACGGCGGCGCTGCGGCTCGGGTAACCTGACGCCACCTCAAGCGGCATGGCCAAGGTGATCGGGCCCGCCACCGTGGCCTTGACCGGGCGGCTGGCGAAAGAGCGGGCGGCGGTCCAGGTCTGGACGGCCCCCAGGGTGGTCTCGGGCGAGAAGGCCTCGGTCAGGCGCCGCTTTGGCATCTGGTCGTAGCCGAAGGGGCCAAGCCGGCGCTCAACCGGCTGGAGCGGGATGCCGAGCGCATCGAAGTACTGGCCCAAAAAGCCGCCGGGGATGTACACCTCGCCGCTTCCGATCTCATCGAGGCCCGCTGCCTCCTGGTCCAATACGGCGAGTCGGGTGGCGTCGCGAGCGGCCTCGGCCAAATCGGCCGGGCCGATCGAGGACTCATGGGCGGCGTTGGCCCGCAGGTGGCTCAGCCATCCTGGCGCCGACATGCTGCCCACGGCAGTGGTCTTCAGTCCTCCAAAGGCGTGGACGGCTCCGTTTCGCTGGCTCATCGGCGGTCCTCCCCACGTGGCGATGCACCGAATGATTCGTGATCGGCCGCGCCACTCCCGCACCCACCGTGGCGAATGGGGGCGACCCGCGCTATGCTCAGACGAGGACTCGCTTCTTTGGCCCTACCTTAGAGGAGGTGCCTTCGGTGGCTGAGCTGACCCTGTACCAGTTCGACACCTGACCCTACTGCGTATTGGTCCGCCGCCGGCTCGGAGAGCTCGGCCTCGCCTTTCACGTGGTCACGATTCCCCGCCCGTCCAGCCAGCGCCAGGAGGTCCTGGCCGTCAGCGGTCAGCCCACGGTGCCGGTTCTGGTCACAGAGGACGGCGTCTTCACAGATGAAAACGACATCCTGGCCTATCTCGAGAAGACCTACGGCTCCCCACCCAGACGGCCGCAGGCCAAGGCGCAGCTTTGGCCTGACGACGTCAGCGCCCATCTGGATCTCTTGGCTGAGCGTCTGGAAAAGACCAGCGAGGAGCTGGCGGCCATTTCCCGCGCCGCCAGCTCCCGCAAGGCCGTCGATCTGACCAACGTGCTGCAGGTCGCCGCCCAGGCGGCTGCCGACGCTGCCCACTGGACCGCCGGACGGGCGGAATCGCTTCGGTCCTGACCCCGTCTCCCTAACCGTCCGCCAAGCGACCACCTTTCCTCCGAGTCGACCTAGACCGAGCGGCCCAGAAGCGCGGCGCCGTCCGTGGCGCAGAGCTCGGCGAGCAGGCGGGCCGCCGGCCGCCAGGCAAAGCGCTGGCCCGGCACGGGACGCGGGCAAAGGCCGAAGGCCGGTCCCCAGCCCTCGCGCCATTCGAAGTTGTCCCAGAGCGTCCAGTGCAGGTAGCCGGCCACCGAAAGTCCCGCTGCCCGCGCCTCGAGCAGCACCCGCACGTGGCTCTTCAGATAGTCCGAGCGCGCGTCTTCGTCCAGAGTGGCGATGCCGTTTTCGGTGATCAGAACGGGCAGACCTAGCGGCTTCAGCCAGGACAGGACGGTGGCCAGATCGGCGCTGTCCGTCACCCAGCCCATCTGGGTCACCGCTTCATGCGGTCTTGAGCGGCAGACGGCAAAGAGCCCCTTGGCGTAGCTGCGGGCGTAGAAGTTGACGCCCAGAAAGTCGTGGCCGCCCTTGGTCCACTCATAGAAGCGCTGGTTGAAGAAGGTGTGCTGCAGGCGGCTTCCGACCTGGTCCACCAGGTTGTGCGGCCGATAGGCCAGGATCGGGGTCAGATGCTTCGCCACGCCGACCTTCCGGGCCGAGTCGGCCTCGTGCAGAATCTCGTAGGCCTGGAGGTGCGATCGGGCCAAAACCCGCCCCACCCGGCTCGCCTCCGTGGCGGAGCGGCGGCCCGGCGCCCACTCTCCCAAGAGGTGGCCCATCACGGCCAACACCATCGGCTCGTTGATCGTCACCCACCAGGTGGCGTCAAGGGCCGTACCGACCGCCGTGCAAAAGCGGGCGAAATGGTCCGAAAAGTGCGGACTGAGCACGCCGCCCTCGGCGGCGAGCCACTTGGGCAGGGTGAAGTGATGCAGTGTGACCACCGGCTCGATGCCGCACTCCTGGGCCGTTACGACCATCCGCCGGTAGTGGTCGAGGGCGGACTGGTCGGTCACGCCGGGTGCCGGCTCGATCCGGCTCCACTCCACCGAGAAGCGGTAGGCGTTCAACCCAAGGGCCCGAAGCGCCCGGATGTCGTCTTGCGCGTGCAGGTAGTGGCCGCAGGCCTCTTTGGCACCTTGAAACTGGGGCGCGATCGTCTGCTCGAAGTCGGACCAGTCGGCGTCGTGGATGTCGCCTTCCACCTGGTAGGAGGAGGTCCCGACGCCCCACAGCATGCCGACCCCTCCCCAGATGGTGCCGAGACAGGTTTTCGCCTCGGTCAGGGCGAACGCCTTCGCACTTCTGCCACCCGCCCGAGGAGGCATTGCCACGCCAGGTATCCTGATCGCCATCGAAGGCATCGACGGCAGCGGGATCAGCACCCAGTCCCGGGCGCTCACCCGCTGGCTCAAAGACTCGGGACACTCGGCCGTGTGCACCAAAGAGCCCACGGCCGGTCCCGTCGGCCAGTTGATTCGGCGCTCCCTGCGCGGCCAGGGGTCGGCCGCTCACGTGAGCGAGCCGGTGCTGGCCGCCCTCTTCGCGGCAGACCGGCTGGACCACCTGCAGCGGGTGATCGAACCGGCCCTGGGAAGAGGCGAGATCGTGGTCTGCGACCGCTATCTGCTCTCCTCGTTCGCCTACCAGTCCCTGGCCGTGGACATGGACTGGCTGCGCCAGCTGAACCGGCGGGCCAGGCGACCGGATCTCACGCTCTGGCTGACCGTGTCTCCGGCCACCAGCCGCCAGCGCCGCGTCAGCCGGGTGACGGACGAACGCTACGAGTCAGACGACCACCTGGCCCTGGTTTCGGCCCAGATGCGCGACCTAAGCCGGCGGCTTTCAGGCGAGCTGCACATCTTGCCCGTGGACGGCGAAGGCAGCGTGAGTGACGTGCTTACCCGCCTTCAGGCGGCGGTGACGGAAAGGCTGCGCTGATCCGCCGGTTGGCCAACCTGACGTAGTCTGCCTCCTGCTCCACCCCGATCCCTCTGCGCCCCCGCCGCATGGCGGCGATCACGGTTTGTCCGCTGCCGGCGAACGGATCGAGCACCACGTCTTGGGGATAGGTGTAGAGCTCGATCAACCGTCCGGGCAGCTCCTCGGGAAAGGGCGCCGGATGGCCGATTCGGCGCGCTGAGACCGACGGGACGTGCCAGACGCTGCGGGTCAGCTCTGTGAAGCGGGCAGCCTCCAGGGTCCCGTCGGTCTGGCCCGTTCGCCGGTATTGCTCTTTGGAGAAGACCAGCACGTATTCATGGACATCGCGCAAGGTCGGGTTGGCCGGCTGTCGCCAGCTGCCCCAGGCGGTCGAGACTCCGGCGCTCGCCCCCTTGTCCCACACCACCTCGCCCCGCATCAGATAGCCGAGCCCGATCAGGTCGATCGCCACGTAGCTGGCCAGCGGTATGTACGGCCGGCGGCCCAAATTGGCGACATTCACCGCCAGGCGCCCGCCCGGCACCAGCACCCGGTACACCTCGGAAAACACCTGCTTCAGGAGCTTTCGGTACTCCATGAGCGTGAGGTCGAGATCGTAGTCCTTGCCGGCGTTGTACGGTGGCGACGTGACGGCCAGGTGGCAAGAGCGGTCGGGCAAGAAATCGAGGCGGCGGCTGTCGCCGCTGACCACGGTGTCCAGGAGCCCGGGCTCGATGGCGCCCGCTGCGCCTGCGGCTGACTCGTCCGGGCTGACACCCTTGTTGTACAGCCTTCGCTGGTAAAAGGCGCTTGAGTCATGACCCTGCCGCCCAGCCATGCCAAACGACTGCGTCTTAGTGGTCCGCCGCATCTTGTCATCCCCTCAAGTCTCAAGAGTTCGCGTTCGGCCGTCTGGCTCCTTGTCCGGCTCAAACGGCGCGCCGATCGGCCAAGGGTGCGGTCGAGACGGCTGAATGTGTACAATGTTGGGCGTGTCGGCAAGGAGGCATCGGCTGCCGATGGACGCGGTTTCCCACTCTGCCACCCCCACTCCGCCCGTTGCGCCTCAGTCGATCAACCACTGGCGAGTGGTTGGCACCGTCTGCATCGGCGCCTTCATGGCGGCGCTCGATGCCAGCATCGTCACGGTTGCGATCCCGACCCTGCACACCTTCTTTCACGCCCCGGTCGGCGTCGTCGGCTGGGTGGCGATCGCCTATCTCCTGACGCTCAGCTCCCTGCTCATCATCTTCGGCCACCTGGCCGACAGGATCGGCCGGGCGCGCATGTACGCCTATGGCTTCACCGTCTTCATCATCGGCTCGGCCCTGTGCGGGCTCGCCCCCAGCATCATGGTGCTGATCGTGTCCCGGATCCTGCAGGCCTCGGGAGCGGCCATGCTCCAGGCCAACAGCGTGGCCCTGGTCACCGCCTACACGCCGCCGCGCGAGCGCGGCCGGGCCATCGGCGTCCAGGCGGCGGCTCAGGCGCTCGGCCTGTCGGCCGGGCCGGCCGTCGGCGGCGGGCTCCTGGCCCTGTTCTCCTGGCGAGCCCTCTTCTACGTCAATTTGCCGATCGGCATCCTCGGCACCCTGCTGGCACTGCGCTTCTTGCCCAAGGACCCGGAGGCCGGCGTCAGCGAGCCCTTCGACTACGCCGGTGCCGGCATGATGATCGTGGGCCTGGTCCTGTTCATGTGGGCCCTGAACCAGGGCTATCTCTTGGGCTGGGGGTCTTGGCCGATCATCGCCAGTTTCGTGGTGGCGGTGCTCGCCTGCTATCTGTTTGTCCGCCGCCAGCTCGGCATCAGCCACCCGATCCTCGACCTGACGCTGTTTCGCAACTGGGTGTTCTCCAGCGGCAACGTCTCCGGACTGCTCTCGTACACCCTGCTCTACGGCACCTTGTTTCTCGGCCCCTTTGAGCTGCAGCTGGTCCAGCACCTGCCGATCTCCCAGGAGGGGCTGGTGCTGACGGCTGTGCCGGTGGCGATGACGGTGCTGTCTCCGATCAGCGGTCGGCTGGCCGACCGCTTCAGCGCCAAGGACCTCTCCTTGGTCGGGATGGCGATCGGCACGGTCGGTGCCTTCTGGCTGGCCTTCACCGCAGGCGCCGCCTCGATCGCCGACACCCTGACCGGTCTGGTTCTGGTCGGCGTCGGCATGGGGCTGTTCACCCCGCCCAACAACTCGTCGGTGATGGGTGTGGTGCCACGCGCCCGCCTCAGCTCCGCCGGCGGCTTTTTGAACATGGCCCGCTCGCTCGGCATGAGCATCGGCGTCGCCGTGGCCGGATCGCTGTACGCCGGCATGCTCTTGGCCACCATCGGCAACGACACCCCGACCCTGGCCCAGTCCCCGGCCGTCGGCCATGCCCTGATGCTGGCCTTCGTCGGCATCGGCGTGGCCGCCTTGATCGCCACCGCCATCTCTGCGGTCAAGCCCAACTTCACGGTCGCGCGCGGCGGTGACTCCGAGCCCCAGGACCTGATGTGAGGCCCACCGCCTCGTGGCCGCTCCCCTGACTCCCGCCCTCACCCTCGTCCTGTTTCTGGCGGTCGTCGTGGCCAGCGTGATGCGGCCAGGGCGGCTGTCGCCTGGACTTTTCGCCGCCGTCGGCGCCGCCGTGGCCGTGGCTGTCGGGTTCACGGCCCCCTCCAGCCTCTCCACCATCTGGTCTCTGATCTGGGACCCCACCCTGGCCTTTGTGGCGGCCATCGTGATGTCTCTCGTGCTGGACCAGATCGGCGTCTTCGCCTGGGCGGCCCGCCATGTGCTGATCGCAGCCCGCGGCCACACCTTTCTCGCCTTCGGCGGCCTGCTGCTCCTTGCCGCTGTGGTCAGCATGCTGTTCAACAACGACGGCTCCGCCCTAATCATGACCCCGATCGCGCTCGAGATGGCGGCCTTATTCGCCCTGGGCCCGGGGCCGTCGATGGCGCTTTTGCTGTCGGTCGGCTTCATGGTGGATGCCGCCTCCTTGCCGCTGCCGATCAGCAACCTGGTGAACATCCTGGCCACGGACAGCGCCCACATCAGCTTCGTGGCCTTCGCCCAGACCATGCTGCCGGTCGACGTGGCGGTGGTGACGGCCAGCGTGGTGCTGACCTGGGTGCTGCTCGGCCGCAGGCTTCCCGAGCAGGTCGCAGTGGAGGTGCCCGATCCCGCCGCCGCCGTGCCTGACCTCGTGCTGCTGCGCCGGGCGCTTTTGCTCATCGGCGCCCTGCTGGTCGCCTATGTGGCGAGCGGGCTGCATCCCTTTCCCGTCTCCCTCCCGGCCACCGCCGCCGCCGCCGTCCTGGTCGTGATGGCCCAAAGGCGCCGCCTGCTCCGGCCGCGGGCGCTCTTCTCCGGTCCCTGGCAGGTCGTCGCCTTCTCGATCGGCATGTATGTGCTCATCTTCGCCTTGGGCCAGAGCGGGCTTCTCGCCAGTCTGCAGTCCGCCCTGGCCTGGGCCAGCCGGCTCTCCCCGGCCGGCGGCGTGTTCGCTGTGGGCCTGATCACGGCCGCCCTCTCGGCACTCGTGAACAACCTGCCGGCGATCATGGCGGTGATGCTCGGTCTCGGCCATCTGACCCTCTCCCATGGGGCCAGCTTGAGCCTGACCGCTGCCGCGGCCGTCGGCGCCGACATTGGGCCCAAGATCTCTCCGATCGGCTCTCTCGCCACCTTGATCTGGCTGCACCGCCTGGAGCGACATGGGATCTCGATCAGCTGGCGAACCTACGTCGGGGTAGGCGTCGTGCTCACCGTTCCGGTCCTCTTGGTCGCCCTGGTCACCCTCGCCTCCATTCCGCACTGAGCGCCGGATCGCACGATCGCAAAGGGGGACCCCGCCATCGACCGGACACAGTGGCCCACTTTGGAGCAGATGATGGAGGCGCATCTGGCCTTTTCCGCCCAAGGCGGTCTGCGCACGCCGACCCTGAGTGCCGAGGGCCTGGCCGAGGAGCTGCACCTGGACGCCCTCTACCTGAAGGCGGAGTGCCTGCAGGTCACCGGCTCGTTCAAGTTTCGGGGGGCCTTCACCAAGGTGCACCGGATGGCTCCGTCTCTGAGCGGCAGGGGTGTCGTCACCTATTCGTCCGGCAACCACGGCCAGGCGGTGGCGGCAGCGGCGAGGCGCCACGGCCTGGCGGCCCTGGTCGTCATGCCGGAGGATGCCGTGGCCGAAAAGGTCGCCGGCGCCTTGGCGTTCGGGGCCGAGGTGCGTTTTTCCGGTCGGACCTCGCTGGCCCGCCAGGCAGAGGCCGAGGCGATCGCCCATGAGCGCGACTGGCCGCTGGTCCCTCCCTTCGACGACCCCTGGGTGATCGCCGGCCAGGCCACGATCGGACTGGAGATCGTCGAGGACGCACCGGACACAGACGGTGTGCTGGTCCCGATCGGTGGCGGCGGCATGGCTTCTGGCATCGCGCTCGCCCTCTCCCGGCTCCGTCCCGAATGGCGGGTGTTCGGAGTGGAGCCAGAGGGCGCCGACGACGCCAGACGGTCTCTCGCCGCTGGCAGCCTGGTCAGCCTGGAGCATCCCGACACCATCTGCGACGGGCTGCGCACCAGTCGGCTCGGCCAGCTCCCCTTTTCGATCCTGAAGACACACCTCAGCCGGGTCGTGACCGTCACGGACGATCAGGCCGGGCGGGCCGTGCTCCGGCTGTTCAGGGACCAACATCTTGTGGTCGAGCCCTCCGGCGCTGTCGGCCTGGCCGCCCTGATTGCCGGCCTGGGCGGACAGTTGCGCCGGCCGACCGTGGTGCTCTCTGGGGGCAACATCTCGGCATCCTACCTGCAGGGCCTGCTCAGCCACAGCTGAGGTGGTCCGCACTGTTCGGACGGCCCGGTCGCTAGGCGCCTTCTGGCCCCTTCCAGGGTCGTCCATGGCCGGTCAGGAGCCAGCTTGGCCCAAGGGCCAAGAGCCGGGCCGCGCTCTTTTGGGCCTGCTCTTGATCCTCGTTCAGCCACGGGCGCGGCAGGATCGGGCCCTCGCGGCTGACCACCAGGGCATCTCCGGCAACCACCACCCGGTCGGCCGTCCTGACCAGGGATAGATGGCCGGCCGTGTGCCCGGGCGTCTCCCAGACTCTGAAGCCGGCCACCTCATCTCCCTCCTTGAGCCAGCGATCGACCGCCACCGGAGAGAGCAGATGGGTCATCATCCGCCGCACCAGGCGGCGCGGCCTGAGGCTGCCGGAGAGAAACGGACGCTCTAGGGCGCCTGCCCATACTTCGGCGCCGGCCGCCTTGGCCAGCGCTGTGGCAGCGCCGCGGTGATCGATGTCGCCGTGGGTCAAGGCGACGACATCGAGGCGCCAGCCGGCCAAGGCGAGGAAGCGGCCGATCTGCTCCCGGTCTTTGGGCATGCCGCAGTCGACCAGCACCGTCTGCCCGCGGTCGCGTATCAGATAGCAGTTCGACTGGCCCAGCCGCGGGCCTGAGAACACCCCGGGAACGAACTCCAGTGCGTTCACTGCTCTTGCCCCATCGGTTCTGGCCCCCCGTTGAGATCCGAGTCGACGACCAGTGCTCCGACATGGCTGAAGTAGAGGGCGACCGTGACCGGTCGCTCCGCGAAGAGCGCCCTGATTGCCCGCCGATAGCTGTGCATCTGCGGCCCATACTGGGCCGCTCTGCGGGCAAGGTCGTCTTTGCTGATGCGGTCGGTCTTCAGGTCCACGACCACCACCGCGTCGTCTGCGACAAAGAGGACGTCGATCTGCCCGTGCAGGAGAGAGCCGGCAAGCGGTGTCCCTTCCTCGGCCAGCAGGGTGAACGGCACCTCGCGCTGCACCCGCTCTGGTGCGGCGGCCAGCCGCTTTCCGATCGGTGTCGAAAAGAGGGCGGCCAGGCCCGGGATGTCGATATGGCCAGCCTCTTCGGCCGAGAGCACCCCCGCCTGGACCAGCTCCCGGCACTGGCGCTCGATCTCAGGCACGGCATCCTTCGTGGGGTAGTCCAAATGTGCGAGCAAGAGGTGGCTTGCGGTGCCAATGGCCGCCGGCTGCAGCGAGGCCGCCCGCGGCAGCACGCCCACCGATTGCGCCCTGCTCTCCAGTTCCGTCTCGGCCTCGTCCTCGACCAGGGAGGTGGCGGTCACCACCTCGGGGGCGCCTGCCTCCGGCAGGGGCAGCCGCTCATCCCAGAGTTCTGGGAGCGAAGGCAGGCCGCTATTGGCGGCTCGCTCCTCGGTCGGCGGCAGGAAGGCGCCAGGTGCGTCTGGATGGGGCCAGCTCAAGGACAAAGTGGCAGGGTCCTGAAGCGCCACTGGCGCCGCCCAGTCCAGATAGCTCCGACCGTCTCTCCAGCGCCCCGCCGGCGTCAGGCCAGACGCCGCCCGCCACCGTACGAGCGCCGCTGTCTGGTCGCGCACGGTGCCGACCAGAACCAGCCGGTCCTGGGCCCTGGTCATGGCCACATAGAGCAGGCGGGCCTCTTCCTCGCGCGCTTCTCTGGCCACGGCCAGCTCGATGCCGGTCGCAAGCGGCGTCAGGCGCCGCACCGCCCGGGCGGGATCAGGGGTGAGCAGTCCCACCCCGAGCTCACGGTGCACGCCCAGGTAGGGCGCCTGGCGGCGATGGGTCAGGAGGGGCAGGGCGACCCCCGCGCCGGCCAGCACCACCACCGGAAACTCCAGCCCCTTGGCCTGGTGGATGGTCAGGAGCTGGACCGCGTCTTTTGTCCCCTGCTCGGGCCGGGCATGGTAGGCGTCCCCGGCTCCGGCCCTCGTCGCCTCCACGAAGGCCTGGGGCCCGCCCGACCACCCCTGGCTGTAGGCGTCGGCCCAGTCTAAGAAGGCGAGCAGGTGGTCGTGGCGCCGCCCTCCGTTCGCCATCGGCAAGACCAGGTCCATGTAACCGGTCTCCTCCATCAGCTGTCCTACCATCTCTCCGACCGGAAGCCACCGCCAGCTCTGCCAGGTCTCGATCCGCTGGGCGACCTGCTCGTTCACCCGTCTCACGCCGGCCAAGAGCCCGCCCTCGCCGCCCTTGGCCATGTCGGTCAGCTGATCGAGGCCGACCGCTACAATCGGCGAGCGCAGGACAGTCGCCAGGTCCTGTTCGGTGCAGGTTCCGGCCGCCACTGCCACAAGACTCTCCATCGTCTGCCACTCCAAGGAGTGGTGCGGCTTGCGGCCAGCGCGCACCTGGGTGGCGAGGCCCAATTCTCCGAACACCTCCTGAAAGGCGTGCACCGACTCGGCGCTGCGCACCAGCACCGCCACATCGGACGGTTGGATCGGGCGCAGGCCCAGTCGGCGGTCAAAGACCATCTCCTTGTCGGCACACCAGCGGCTGACGCTGCGACCGATCACGGCGGCCTCCGCCTCGGGCCGACTCAGCCATAACTCCTGATCGTCGTCGTCTTCGTCCTCGCTCGCCCGGTCGGACTCCACCACCCAGACCTCGACCAGCGGCCGCCTGGCATCCGGATAGGTGGCGCGATCGCGGGCCGCCACCAGTGCGGCGGCGCCCTCGATGCCGGGGAACTCGCCGGTCACCGCCTGCACGGCGTCTAAGATCTCCGTACGGCTGCGAAAGTTCTCGGCCATCTCAAGACGCCGGCCCTGAGTCGGGAGCCGGTCGGCCAGGGTCTGCAGCAGTTCGGGCTCTGCGTGCCGGAAGCGGTAGATCGACTGGCGCCCGTCTCCCACCACCAAGAGGTTGGGCGGGGTCGGGGCGGCGGCCAGGAGGCGGGCGAGCAGGGCGTCTTGCAGCGGGTTCGTGTCCTGGTACTCGTCCACCAGGAGGAGGTCGAGGCCGACTGCAAGCTCCTTCGCCACCGCCGACGGCGCCTGGCCGCTGGTCAGAATCTGATAGGCCATCTGCAGCTGGTCGTCGTAGTCGATCAACCGCCGCTGCCGCTTTAGGCCCTGGTAGGCCCGAAGCCAGCCAGCGCTCAGCTCGCTTGCGGCGCTGGCCACCGGTGCGAGCACCTGCGCCTCGGCCGCAAGCGAACCCGGCACCGTCGAGGCGGCGAGGTTCCCCACGGTCGCCTCTGCCGTCTTCACAATCTTGCGCAGCTGGTCCAAAACGGCGTGGTCTCCCTCGTTCAGGCCGACCATCCGCTTGGGCAAGATCTCGGAAATGACGGCCCCCTGGCCTCCACCAGCCAGGGCGGCCAAGGCGTGGCTGAGCCGAGCGGCCGCGGTGGCCAACGTGGCGTCGGCGATCGGCGAAGCGCAAAGCCGCTCGACCTGCCGCCTCCACTGGTCGGCCTGGCGGCCTAGGTCGGCGGTCAGCTCATTGAGCAGGCTGTCTAGCCGCCTGGGGTCTGTGAACTCGGTGCCAATCCGTTCCAAAAACCCCTCAGGGTCGGGCATCGAGCGGGCAAACCCGATCAGGTGGGAGAGCGCCTGCCGCGTTAGGGGCTGGGTCCTTTCGTCCCAGTGCCTGGCC
>JAKAUI010000023.1 GCA_021827745.1 Bacillota bacterium
AAGAAAGCGATCTTCCGCCAGCTTGTACACCAGGAGGTCGTCGACGATGCCGCCGTCTTCCCGACACATCGGGGTGTACAGCACGCCGTCTGGCGGAAGCTGACTCGGCCAGTTGGTGACCAGCTGGTCGACCAGCTCCGCTGCGCCCGCCCCCTTAACCTCAATCTCTCCCATGTGCGAGACGTCAAACAGTCCGGCCCGCTGCCGGACTGCCTCATGCTCCCTCAGGATCGAGCTGTACTGGATCGGCATCTCCCATCCGCCAAAGCCAACCATCCGCCCGCCCAGTTCGACGTGCAGGTCAAATAGCGGCGTATGCCTCAGCGCCTCTTCCACTTCGGCTCCCCCTTCCTGGCCCATCCTTTACCCGGCGAGCCTCAGCGCCATGTGCAAGCTAGGCAGGCGCCCCACCAGCCGTCGGCGAGGGAGGCACCCTCTCGGCTCAGTCCGCGACTGTGCCCGGCCTGGTCCTCATGTTCGGCAAGTAGTTGCTTTCGTACCATCATACGCACCGACGTTGACCGATCCACGCCAGATCGCCTGGCAGCCCTGGTCAGGGCCACGAGATGCCCTGGGTCGAAGCGCACCGATAGGACGACGCGCCTCCACCGGTAGTTCACTGCCTCCACACCATGGTGCTGAAAATCCTCGGTGTCATGGCTCTCCCAGAATTGAGCCATGTCATCGACGTCTTTGAAATCTGGAATCTTCCCCCGGCTCACCGGCCATCACCTCCCTTCCGTCTTTTCGACGAAGAACCGCCGCTCCTGAGCCGTCATGTCCCGCACCGTGATCGGCATGAAGACATCGTGCAGTGGTCCCTCCGAAAAGATGACCCCCGGGATCAAGACATAGCGCCCTTCAGCGGTCCGGCCGTAGACCAGATAGGCCAGAGACGACCCCCACGCTTTGGTGGGCCTCGATGCGCTGCCCACTTGGTCAGGACACGATGCGCGGTGTGGCTAGGACGCCGGGCGCCTCTCCCGCACGATCCCGATGGGCGTCTGCTGATGCCCCTGACCCAGGGGATTGTCTCGGGTCGCCTGGCGCAGCAGGTCGCGGTCGATCCCGCTAGACGCCCCGAGCACCTCGGCCCCGACGTCGTTCACGTCCACCACCGCCAGTTCGCCGCCCACAGCGCGGGCCAGCCGTCTCGCTACGCCCTCGGGATCGGTCGGCATCAACACGACATAATCCCCGTAGGGCGGGATGGTCACCCGGTTGGTGCCGTCGATGGCGGCGACCCGCCGGCCGGCCAGCCGGTAGAAGTCCCCGGATCGGCCGAGCAGGCGCTTGGTGAAGCCGCCGGCTGCGGCTGCGAACACGATGCGCGCCGTCCCCGCCTCGCGCAGCGCCATCTCCATGACCAGGGGATTGCGGTGACCCAACCCATGGCTCGACTTCATCACCCGGGCAGACAAAAAGTGCGCCAGCGGGCGCACCTGGATCTGATCGCCCTTGACCAGCCGACCCTGGCTGATCGCCACGACCTTCTCGGAGATGAAGACCATGTCCCCAGGCGCCAGCCACGGTCGGACCAGTGCGCTGAGCATCTGCTCTAGGTCGGCGCCCTGATGGATCATCGGCGTGCGCACCAGCAGGCGGTCAAAGGTCCGCTCCCCGCAGCTGATCGGTGAACCGGCCTGGATATGCTCGGGCCAGGACACGCCACGCTCGTCCACCTAGATCCCCCCGCCCTCGATTTGGCCGCTTTGGGGGGGATTCCTTCTCAACCGCCCGGTCTAAGGGTGAAGGGCGTGGCCGATGCCTAAAAGCGCCGGTCCCAAGAGCACGATGAACAGGGCTGGAAAGATCAGGAACACGAGCGGGAAGAGCATCTTGACCGGCGTCTTCATCGCCTGCTCCTCGGCCCGCTGCCGCCGCCGGACGCGCAACGCGTCCGACTCGACCCGTAGCGGCCGGGCCAGTCCGACCCCCATCTGCTCGGCCTGGACAATGGCCGACACCACCTGGCGCAGCTCGGCGATGTCGGTGCGCTCGGCCAGATCACGAAGGGCCTCGGCCCGGGTCCGGCCGAGGCGGATCTCAGACAGAGTCCGGCCCAGTTCGTCGCCAAGCGGCGGCTGACTCTTCTCGGCCACGCGCTGCAGGGCTCCGTCAAAGCCCAGACCAGCCTCCACCGAGACGGCGATCAGATCGAGCACGTCTGGAAGGGCTTTAGTCATCAGGCGCTTTCTCGTCTTGATCCGGCCGAGAAGCCACATCGACGGCAGCCGGTACCCGATCAGAGCCGCCAGCACGGCCCAGATCAGCCCGCTGCGTCCTCCGGCCAGCACCGGAACCACAGCGGTCGCCATCAAGGCGAGGCGGATGATCACGAAGGCGGACAGGGAAATCGGCGAGCCAGCCCGGGCGATCTGGGCCAAAAGCGCATCCAGCTGTCTTTTCGGGGTGTGGCGCAGGACGGCCTCGGCCACCTGGTTCAGGATCGGCCTGACCAACCGCTCGCCGATCGGCGCCTTCTCCTGCGCTGCGGCCACGTCCCCCGGAGCTAGGGCCGCCAGGTGGCGCTGGATACGGATCGTCTCCTCCGCGGGAGCCATCAGCGCGAAGCCAGCCGCGAACACGGCGGCAAAGACGACCAGGGCCGCCCAGGCAGCCATCAGTAGTTGACCTGAACCATCTGGCGGATGACCAAGGCACCGATCAGCTCCAGCACACAGGCGGCACCAAGCATGATGTGACCGATTGTGGTGCTAAACAGCGGCTGGATGAATCCGGGATCAATCAGCGAGGTGAGCACCCCGATGGCCACCGGCAAGAGGCTGACAATCCACCCAGACATCCGGCCCTGAGCGGTCAGGGTCCGCACCTCGTTGGCGATGCGCAGTCGCTCGCGCAGCGTGCCCTGGATCCGGTCCAAGACCTCGGCCAGATTGCCGCCGACCTGGCGTTGGACCGAGATGGCGGTGACGGCGAGCGAAAGCTCGCTCAGATCGAGGTCAGCAGCCAGTTCCTCCAGCACATCTTCCAAGGGCAGCCCAAGCCGCATCTGCGAGACCGCCGCCTGCACCTCCTTGCCAAGCGGCGATGTCTCCTGGGCGGCCGCCATCTCCAGGCTCTGTCCCAGGGCATGCCCAGCCCGCAGCCCGTTGGCCACGGCCTGAAGCAGCCTGGGCAACGCCGCTTCCATCTCCCGCTGCCGCTTTTGCGCGCGCACTCCGAGCCAGGCGCGGCCGCCGCCGATGACGAGCGCCGGACCGGCCACCACCCCCAGCGGGCCGAGCAACGCCACTGCCAGGAGCAGCATCAGCACAGAGCCGATGGCTGCTGCGATCAACACCTCGGCCACGGTGAAGCGGGAGTCCGCCCGCCGCAAGAGATGTGCCAGCCTTCCGGACTGCTCCGAGGCGCTGTGCTTTGGCCGCCCAAGCGAGCGGGCCACATCGCCTCCGGGTGCGCGCATCATCTTGAGGTGGGACAGGATGCGCCTCGTCGGATCGCCGTCCACGGCGGACCAGACCGCCCAGAACACGGCGGCCCCTAAAAGGATCGTCACGAGCGCTCTAGCCACGATCTCGATCCTGCCAGCTGCCGTCCTGGCGTAGCGTGCCCCACCCGCTTCCGCTCATCCGGTCGGCATTCTTCGGTCGAAAACCGGACTGGCGAAAGACGTGCGCCTCCTGGTCGAAGGAGAACATGGCCTCCAGCACGATCACATCGTTCTCCAATCCCTGCACCTCGGCGATCTGCATCACGCGGCGGGCGCCGTCCTTGCCACGGGCGATCTGGACGATCACCTGCACGGCAGACGCAATCTGCTCCCGGATGGCGCGCAGCGGCAGGTCGACGCCCGCCATCAGCACCATGGTCTCGATCCGGGAGAGCGCCTCTCTCGGCCCATTGGCGTGCACGGTGGTCAACGACCCGTCGTGACCGGTGTTCATCGCCTGGAGCATGTCGAGAGCCTCGCCGGCCCGCACCTCACCGATGATGATGCGGTCTGGCCGCATGCGCAGGGCGTTTCTGACCAGCTGGCGGATCGCCACCTCACCCCTGCCCTCTAAGTTCGCCGGCCGGGTTTCGAGCGCCACCACATGCTCCTGCTGCAGGCGCAGCTCGGCCGCATCCTCGATCGTGATGATCCGCTCGTCTGCCGGAATGAACGACGAGAGCACGTTCAGCAGGGTGGTCTTCCCAGACGCCGTCCCTCCAGAGACCACCACGCTGATCCGACTTTTCACGCAGTCCTCGAGAAAGATGGCCATCTCCTGGCTCAGCGTCTGGTTGTCGATCAGATCGGCCACGTCGAGCGGGCGGGCGGGGAACTTGCGAATGGTCACAGTCGGCCCGCGCAGCGCCAGCGGAGGGATGATGGCATTGAGGCGGCTGCCGTCCTTCAGCCGGGCGTCCACCATCGGGCTCTGCTCGTCCAGGCGCCGACCGAGCGGAGCAATGATCCGGTCCACCATGTCCAGCACCTCGCGGTCGTCGGCAAAGCGGACGGCCGTCCGCTCCAGCCGGCCGCGCCGTTCGACGTAGACCTCACGGCTGGAGTTGACCATAATCTCCGAGACCGACTGGTCGTCTAAGAGCGCCTGCAGCGGGCCCAGCCCGATGATCGAAGACACGATCTCCTCGCACAGCTGGTCGCGGTCAACGGCCGGAACCTCTGCCTCGGCCAGGTGGCTCAGCACCCGCTCCCTGAGCTCCGGCTCCTGGGCCGGAGTCAGGCGAACGACTCCTCGACTGCTGCCCATCTCGCGGGCCAGACGCTTTTGGATGTCGAGTCGGAGCAGGGTGAACTGTTCGCGCTCCGGAGCCGAAAGCGGGTCGCCGTCGGGACCGTGGATCTTGCGGTACAAGGACATCGCTGCCTACCTCCTTGAGCCGAGCGGTCTCAGCACACTGCGCCGTGCGACGAGGCGCGCCGGTGGACCGCCGACCTCCTGGGCCAGAGCCGCCAGCGCCCGGGCCAGGGGCCCGCTGCGCCGGCGCCTGACGATCGGCACCCCGGTGTTGCAGGCCCGGACGGCACTGTCTCCGTCCGAGGGCAGACGGTAGGAGATCGGGTAGTCGAGGAAGCGGCTGATGTCCTGGGCGGTGAGGCCGATGGCGGCGTTGGCCCGGTTCAGCACCAGCTTCAGCCGATCCGGCTGGAAACCGAGCTTGTCCACCAGCACAGTCAGGCCCTTGGCCGTGCTCTGCAGCGCAGGCACATCCGGAGCCGTGACCAAAAGCACGGTGTTGGCCATCTCGAGAGCGGCGACCGTCGCCTCCGAAAAGCGGCTGGCTGTGTCCACGACCACGGTGTCGTATCCCAGGCGCAACATGCGCAGCACCTCGGCCACATAGTTGCGGCCGGCCTCCTTCTTGCCCTCGCCGTCGACGGTCGGGGCCAGATCAGGCGTCAGCGGCGAGGCCAGGATCGGCACGCCCAAGATCGGGTCGGTGACCATCATTTCCTGGATCAGGGGCAGGGAAAAGGCGCCGCGCCGCCGCACCAGATCGGCCATCGTCTGCTCGGGCAGCGCCCCGAAAAAGGCGCACAGCGACCCAAACTCAAGGTCGAGGTCGACCACGCAGACCCGCTGCCTGCGCCCGGCCAGTTCCGCAGCCACGTTGGCGGCGATCGTGGTCTTGCCGACACCGCCCTTGGTGGCGAACACGGTGATGATCCGGCCCTGGCGCTCGCCGGGCCCCTTGGCCACCCGGCGCAGGCTTTCTAAGACCATCCCCGGATTCAGGGGCAGGGACAGAAGGTCCAGAGCACCCAGGCGCATGGCGGTGCGGTAGTCCTCCGGCTTGGGGTCGGGCGCCATCAGAATCAGCTTGGTACGGCCGAGCGGGCTCTCTTGTTCCAGCCAGCTCAAGGCATCGCCGTCTGGGAGCTGGCTGGAGATGAGGGCCACCTCCGGCTGGTGGCGGGCGATCAGCACGCTCGCCTCCCGATAGCTGGTGGCCTCGCCGAGCACGCGCACCTCGCTGCCCAGCATCGCCCGCAGGGCGTCGAGATCGGCGCGCCGGGACAGGGCGAACACGACGCTGGTCTCTTCTCTGGTCTCACTCATGGCAGGGCGGTCACCTCCGAAAGCGCGGCAGCCGGCGCGTGGTCACGGGCCGGACGAAGGGCCAGGGTAATGGCGCCCAGCTGCTGCGACAGCTCCAGGGTCGTGGCCTGGGCAGGCGTCAGCTCCAGGGTGATCAGCCCGTTGGTGCCGCCAGCGGCCGGCGCAGCGACGCGCAGCACCAGGATGTCTGAGAGCACGAGGTCGGAGAGAGGCGCCTTGGCCGGTCCGCTGCTGGCTCCGAAGGTGGCCAGGATGTCCACCCGGTCGCCGACAGAGAGCTGAAAGCCGACGGCCGCCACCGGCGTCAGAGAGACGGTGACGGCACGCTCGCCGACCGGCAGTTCCTGGACCAGGGGGGCGGTCAGCGGCGCCACCAGATCTTCCTGCCGGACCCGCTCACCGGCGGCCAAGGGTACGGTCAGGGCCTGGCCCAGGGCGACCTGGGCGACGGTGAGATCGCCGGGCGACAGCACGGTGGTGGCCTGCTCGGTCAGATCGGCGCTGGTCAGCACCGTCCCGGCGGAAAGCGCCTGGGTGGTGACCAGCACCTGTTGCTCTTTGGGCGCCGCCGGTTTCGTCACGACCAGAAAGACCGCGGCCACGACCAAGGCCGCCAGAAGGGGCAGGACCACGCGCAGCCAGCTGCGTCTACCGATGCTCACGAGTGGGCGCCTCCGTTACTGGTCAAGGGTGACACCCATCAGGGCGGTGGTCGACGGCAGGTAGGGTCCGATCGTGCCGTTCACCACGGCGTTGATGAACACTCCCGTGACCTTGCCGCCGTGCACCGCCTCCAGCCAGAAGGCGGCGAACCCGAGCACCGTCACCGTGGTGCGCCCGCCGCTGGGTGGGGCGATGATCGGCAGATAGAGCATGCAGGGCGAGTTGACGGCGGTCGAGCTGATGCCGCTCTGGCCGTCCTCTAGCGACTGGCCACTGGCCTGACATGCGGCCAGCCGGGCGGAGAGACCTTGCTCGGTCGGTCCCACCATGTCGCCGGGCTGGGTGCTGATCGTCTGACCAACCGAGATCGGCAGCTGGGTGCCGTTGATCAGATCCTGCTCATAGGTGGTGGCACCGGGAGAGCCGTCTCCGAACCAGACCGGCCCGAAGTCGCCGTTAGAGTCCGAACCGTTTCCGATCTTGATCGTGTAGGTCTGACCGGTGGTCCAGGTCGAGAACTCAACACCGAGCGGCAGGAGACCGCTGAAGGTAGTGAGCTGACCGATGGCGGCGCCGGCCACGGCCGACACCTGAGCGCTCGGAATGCCGATCAGCGGCCCGAAGAACAGCGGTGCCCGCTCTGCGATCGTCACCGTGAGCTGGGTGCCAGTTGCCCCGGACACGGTGGCGGTCACGTCCTGGGCCGGCACCCCGTTTGCCACGACCGTGTTGATGGCGGCCGTCGTGGCTCCGGTCGGCGAGCCGGGCAGCAGGCTGGCGCCGGCCAGAGCACCGGCGTCGGCAGCCGTCTGCAGCTGCTCTTTCAGGACATACAGCCGCCCGGCGTCCAGCGAGAGGGTGAAGAAGCCGAGCACGAACACAGCGGAGACCGCCACGATGGCGATCACCGAGCCGCGCTCGCTCGATTTGGTCTGCCCGCTCTTCCGCACTTGCCCCCAGCCTCTCATCGATCCGTCATTCCATGCCCATGGTGGCGCTCTCGGCCACCGGTATCGTGCTCCCCCACAGCCCGGCCAGGGTGCCGAACAGAACTGGCGCCTGATAACTCACAGAGACGGTGACATTGCTCCCGGCCTGGCGCGCCCCGCTCGGGGTGATGGTGACCGTCAGTCCGGTCGCCGGCAGGTCGGATGCGACCTGGTCGACCTGGGCCGTAATCTGGGCGTTGGTGGCGCCGGTGATCGCCACCCGCGCCCCCTCGGCCGCCGCCATCTGCAGAGTGAGCGCCGCCGATAAGACCGCTCCCACCTGGACCACGCCGACCAGTAGCAGCACCAGAAGCGGCAGGATGAGTGCAAATTCAACAGCCGCCTGACCAGACTGTCGGCCCTGGGCGGCCCGGTGACTAATCGCCACGAGGGTCCCTCTCTTCACTAGTGCCAGCGCCAGGGGGCGCGTCTCGCCCCCTGGCGTCTTCCCCGATTAGCTGCTTCCTAGAGGCTGGCTGTGATCTTCCCGAAAATGACTCCGATGGCGCTACCGAGGCCGGTCAGGGCCGCAATCAAGGCGACGGCGATCAGAGCGATGATCAGTGCGTATTCCACCATGCCCTGGCCACGCTGGTTGCGCAGGACGTTCCATAAAGACGCGAATGACATCATCTGGCAAACCTCCTTCCCATACGTCCCGAGAAAGAGGAAAGCCCCCCCGCCCGTCTAGGCGGAGAAGCTCTTAGGCTCCCGACACGCCCGTTCGGCAACCCGGCTGCCTGTCTCTGGATGTAGAGCTTCAGGCCCGTGGTTTTGCGTCCACGCCTTTCGACGTGTTTGCCTTTCTCGCTGGACATTCAATTTGCCATCACTTTTCGGCTACGGCGGACAGATGTCAAGTAGGTTGGTCACATTTCTAAAACTTTCCCGCAGAGGATCAGGGGCGCCCTGCCTCTTCAGCAAGTCGCCTGAGATCCTGATCGGTGGCGGCGGCCAGATAGGGATGGCCGGGGCGCTGCAGCAGCACCAGCCGTTTCCCGCCGTCCGAGCGCTTCTTATCCAGCCCCATCGGCTGCATCAGCTGGTCTGGGGGCACATCCGTGTCGATCGGCAGGCCAAAGCGCAAGAGCAGCTGCTCCACCCGCCGCACCAGTCCGTCCGCCCGTCCCTGGGGGGCCCCGTAGCGCAGGATGGCGCAGAGCCCCACGGCCACAGCGTGGCCGTGGGACATCTGATAGCCGGTGGCCTGCTCCAGAGCGTGGCCGATGGTGTGGCCGAGGTTGAGGTAGGTGCGCTCCGCCTCTTCTTTGGGATCAGCCGCCACGATCGTCATCTTGACCGAAAGCGCCCGGCGGGCGACCGGTTCCAGGTCTTCCGGAGTCGCCGGCCAGGCCATCTCCTCAAGCGCCTCCAAGGCAGCGTCCCCTTCCAGTAGGGCCGCCTTCACGATCTCCGCCATGGCGTCGGCCAGCACCGCAGGCGTGAGACTGGCCCAGAACTCGGGGTCCACCACGGTCAGACGCGGCATGTGAAAGGCGCCGACCAGATTCTTGCCCTCCGCCAGGTCAACACCCACCTTCCCGCCGATGCCGGCATCGACCGCCGCCAGAAGCGTGGTCGGCACGTCGATCAAGGGCAGGCCGCGCAGATAGGTCGCGGCCAGAAAGCCGGCCACGTCCAGGGTCACACCGCCGCCGACGGCGAACACGGTGGTGGTGCGGTCAAAGGCCTGCTCGGCTGCCCATGCGTAGAGGGCGCGCACGCTGTCTAAGGTCTTCTTGTCCTCATGGTCGTCGAAGGAGCGAAGCGGCACGTCCGGCAGGACCCGGCCAATCTCACCGCCCCAGTGCCTGGCGATCGGCCCGGCGATCACCACGCCGGCTCGACCCGGTGCGAAACGAGCCAGGTGATGGCGGCTGCCGCGGCCCCAGAGCACCCCAGGGCCAACCCACTCCACCTCCTGCAGGTAGCGACCCACCTGGCGCGCCACCGCCTCGGCCTCCGCTTCGGCATCGAAGGCGGCCTCGGCGACACGGGAGAAAATCGGCCGCCGCCTGAGGTTGATGTCGTCCAGTCGAGCGGCCAGGTTGCCGCGCAGAAGTGGGCGGCTGTCGTCCCCGGACAGTCTGCGCACCAAGGTGGTCAGAGAAGGCCTCAGCCAGATCACCCGCCACTCCCTGAGCAGCTGGGCGTTTCGCGGATCGTCGAGGCTGCCGCCGCCCAGGGCCAGAAGTCCATCATGCTCGCCGCTGACCCGGGTCAGGATCCGATGCTCCAGCGTGCGAAAGGCGTCCAGGCCGAGCCGGTCGATCAGGCCGGCGACCTCTGAGCCTGCCTCCCGACTGACCTCGTCATCGAGGTCCAAGAACGGGACGTCCAGTTCCTGTGCCAATAGTCTCCCGACCATGCTCTTGCCGGCGCCTGGCAGGCCCGTCAGGGCAACTTTCAACTGTGTAACCGCCTTTCATAGGCCGCTTTGGCCCGCTTCAGCTCCGTTAGGGTGTCGGCACCGAACTTCTCGGTGAGCGCAGTCGCCAGCACGAGCGCCATCACCGCTTCAGCCACCACCCCCGCCGCCGGCAAGGCGACCACATCGGAACGCTCGACCTGGGCGTCAAACGGCTGGTGGGTGATCAGATCGGCGCTCATGAGCGGCCGGCGGAGGCTGGAAAGAGGCTTCATCGCCGCCCTCAGCCGGATCGGTTGGCCGTTTGACATGCCGCCTTCAATGCCGCCGGCTCGATTGGTGGGTCGGGTGAAGCCCTGACCGGGGGTGAAGGCGATCGGATCGTGCACCGCAGAGCCGCGCTGTTCGGCAGACCACCAGGCGTCTCCGACCTCGGCCCCCTTGATCGCCGGGATGGACACCATGGCGGAGGCGAGCTGAGCGTCAAGGCGGCGGTCGTAGTGGGCGTGGGAGCCGAGCCCCACCGGCACGCCGAAGGCCACCACCTCGATCACTCCGCCTAGGGTGTCGCCGGCGGACTTCGCCCGGTCGATGGCCTCGATCATGGCCACCTCTGCCTCGGGGTCGGCGCAGCGCACCGGCGAGCGGTCGATCCGGGCCAAATCCGCCGGCCCCAAGTGGGCGCTGCGGGCGCGAACCCCGCCCAAAGACACCACATGCGAGATCACCTGGATGCGACAGGAGCCCAACAGCGCCTTAGCCAGGGCGCCAAGGCCGACCCGCATGGCCGTCTCGCGGGCAGACGCCCGCTCCAGAATGTCGCGGGCGTCGGCGCGCTGGTACTTGAGCGCCCCGGCCAGGTCGGCGTGGCCGGGCCTGGGCTTGGTCACGGCCGGTCCCACCGGCGGCCCGAACTGGGCCATGCGCTCTTTCCAGTGCGCAAAGTCGCGGTTATGGATCAGCAGCGCAATCGGAGATCCGATCGACTCCCCGAAGCGGATACCGGACAAGATCTCTGCCCGGTCCCGTTCGATCTGCATGCGGCCGCCCCTGCCATAGCCCATCTGGCGGCGTGCGAGATCTCGGTCGATCGCCCGCTGGCTGATCTTCACACCCGCCGGCATGCCCTCCAGGATGCCCACCAAGGCAGGGCCATGGGACTCTCCCGCGGTCAGGATCCGGATCATCTTTCCTCTGTCTCCCTAACGTCCTGCTCTAGATCGGTCGGGTCTCGCACCATGTTCCCCATCGGCTGCGCACTTCCTGGCAGAGGGCGCAGCCACCAGCCGTTTCGTCTCGTGCCGAGCCTAGCCTTGCTTCAGTTCGTAGACGGTCAGCTGCGGGCTCGAGAAGAAGACGCTGGGAGCCGCATGGTGCGCCTCCCAGCTGGTGAGCCAGCGCTGGACCAAGATCGTGTCCTGACGATCGACCCGGGCGTAGGCCAGGCCCGCCGTTCCCAGATTGGCAACGTGATAGCGGTGGTTCACGAACAAGAAGATCTCGCTCTGGCCAATCGGGTAGGAAGGTCGGCCGCCGCCCGGCACATACTGGGGCCAAGCTCCAGGTGTGCTCGGCGACACATGGGCCACGAACGCCGGGGCATCGATCTGGAAGCCCTGGCCCAGGGCGAAGGCGTAGCCGAGATCGTTCGAGACGGCAAGCCACCTGTCTGGCGGCTGCGTGTCGGTGATCTTTACCCAGGCAGCGACGAAGGCATCCGACGTCATCGAGTACGGAGTGAGCGGCTTCGGCGGGTAGCTCCTGAGGGCAAAAACCGAGACGGCGATGGCTGCCAAGAGAGAGACCCACTTGGCCCACCGACCCGAGACCATCCAGGCCACCACCTCTTCCAGGAGCCACCAGCCCATGGCCAGTCCCAGCCCTTCGGTGAAGGCCACGAAGTTGCCGCTGCGCTGGGAGAGCAGGGCCGACTGCACGCCGAAGCGGGGCAGCTGCTGAACGAACAGCGCACCACAGAGTGCGAGCAGCGCCACCAGAGGAACGGCGATCACCGTGCCCTCGCGTCGGCGAAGCAGGTGGAACAGAAAGAGGGCCAGGCAGGCGCCAGCGGAGACGGCGGCGACGGCCGTGAGAGGGGGGGCCACGGCGCCGCTGTGGCTCACCAAGAAGGCCGCTGACGAGCCGTACAGGGGGATGCCGAGCGCTCGTGGCAAGACGATGGGAAGGGCGACGAGAATGGCCGCAAGCGGCACCCAGCGCAGATACCAGCCCAGCACCCGGCGGTCGATCCCGCTTGCCATCCAGCCGCCGAGCGTCCCCGCGATGGCCGCAATGCTCGCATTGAGCAGTGGGATCGGATGGACGAGTCCGGCCACGGCCAAGAGCGACACGGCCGTCCACCGCCATCCAGCGTGCTCGTGATCGGTCCACGATCGGTACACGAAGTAGGCGGTGGGCAAGGCAAACACGCTGCCGAACTCCTGGGCCAAGGAGGCCGCCTGCCGATCGACTGTATAGGGAAACAGGAAGGTGAGACTGCCGTAGCAGAGCATGGCGATGATGCCCGGTGCCACCTTGCCCGAAAGCCGGTACGCCGTATACCCCAACGTCAACACCATGGCCACACCGACGGCCGGTCCGAAGAACTTCTCAAGCAGGATCGGGTTGGTAGCGCCGAGCTGGCTCCACTCGGCCATGACCAGAAGGTAGCCGCGGGGATAGATGCCATCGGGAAACAGCCGTCCTAATTGGATGTCCTTCATCCAGGCGAGAAGGACGTAGGCGTCGGAATAGGGCAGAGCAGCGTGCAGCCAATTCTGCCAAAAGCGCATCCAGGCCGCCACTGCCACCACGCCGGTTGTGGCAAGGGCGGCGATGGCCCCGTACCAGGACCAGCGGCGGCGACTTTGGGCCCTCTGTTCGGGGGCAGGCCGACGCCGTCTCGCCAAAAAGCCAGAGGGCAGGGCCGTGAGTTCATTCAGGTCGGCCAGCAGGCGGCTGCTGACCGTCGTGTTGGCGCCCAGGCTTGGAGTGCTCGCAACGCCGCTCGGGACACCGAGACGGAGCAGCACCAGAACGGCAGCCAGCGACATCCAGTTCAAGATGCCGATGGCCGTGAGCAGGTAGCCGGCAACGATCAGCACGAGCAACATGCGCGTGGCATTGGACACCAGTCGGTCAATTCGCTCCATCCCTGAAAACTGAACCAGCGCGAATGTGGGCCACCAGACCAGCACCACCACTCCGATCGCCACCATGCTGGTCACAGTCTCCAAGATGGACGCAAGCGGCAGCGGCACTGGCTCTCCCTCCCCTCGACCGATCGCGCACCGCACCTGTCGTCCGAAAACCGGTCTTAGTCCCTCTCGCACCCGACGGCAGGATCGAAGCGGCCAGGTCAGCTTCGACCCTCAGCTCGCTAGGGCAGGCCCGGTCCACCCCAAAACGGCACCCCGCCCAGGCGCAGGCTGAGCACGAGGGCGGCTGCCCCCGCCAGGTACGGAGCCAGGGCAAAGCTGTCATGGGGGCGGCGCCTGCGGCTGAGCAGCATCACGCCAGCCCAGGAGCCGGCAGCGATGAAAGCGGCCAAGAGAGCTAAAACGCCGGCCAGGGGGCCCAAGAACAGTCCGATTACGGCCGCCAGCTTGACATCTCCCCCGCCCAGGCCCCCGCGGCTGAAAACAGCCAATAAGAGCGCCAGTCCGCCCAGGGTCAGGGCACCGAATCCGATTGACTGCCACGGTGCCGGCGGCCAGGCCAGAGCGCTCACCAGGGCGCCTAGGACAGCCACCAGGAGCAGCCGGTCTGGCACCAGCCGCGCCTCCAAGTCGGTCCAGGTCACGAGCCCGAGCACGACCAAAAACACGGCTGCTGGAACCGCCTGCCGCCAGTCCGAAAATAGCCATCCACCGCATAGCGCAAGTACGCCGGCCAAAAGCGCCATCAGGCGCTCCCGTCGCGGCGGCTTCGTCCCACAGCGCGCACAGGCGCTGCCGGGTATCCCCAGCCATGCCCAGGACGACAGCGGTGCCTGGCAGTTCTCGCAGCTTCGGTGCCAGGGCCGACTGACGGTCGGATCAAGCCACCTGCGGGTCTCTACCGCGAGGACCAGTCCCAGTGCCGTTCCGCCGACCAGCAGCAAGATCAGACTCATGAGGCGCTCTTCGCCTCCTCCTCGACCAGCAGGCGCAGGTGGGCGAGGAACTCTAGCTCCGGTCCGTGCTCACCGAACCACAGCTCCCAGCTCAGCGCGGCCTGGGCTGCCAGCATCGCCACTCCGGACACCGTCTTCAGGCCACGGGCCGCCGCTTCCCGCAACAGCTTGGTCGGCGACGGGCGGTAGACAAGGTCGTAGACCCAGGTGGAGGCGCCGAGCCCGTCCAGGTGGTCGAGCGGCATGACGCCAGCATCTGGCGCCTGTCCCACAGGCGTGGCGTTGACTAAGAGGTCTAAAGCGTCGAGCATCCGGTGTCGATCGTCCCAGGCGACGCCTTGAACCTTGGTCTGGTCGACCAGTCTGGACAGGCGTGCCGGGTTCCTCGTGCTGCAGGTGACGGCGCAGCCAAGGCTCTGAAGGCCGCCGACCACCGCCCGGGCCGCACCGCCTGCGCCGAGCACCAGAGCGCGCTCCGGCCGGATTGGCAACGTCGCCAAAAAGCCCTCGAGGTCTGTGTTGGCACCATACCAGCCGTTGGGTCTGCGAACGACGACGTTCACCGCCCCCAACTCGCGGGCCTGGTCGCTGAGCCCTGCCAAAAAGCCGATCACCGACTCCTTGTGCGGGACCGTCACGTTGAACCCCTGCCACGGCTGCTGCCACATCCGCTCCAACGTGGCTGAAAGCTCTTCC
Organism: Bacillota bacterium; assembly: GCA_021827745.1. Taxonomy (GTDB): domain Bacteria; phylum Bacillota; class Sulfobacillia; order JAJZYS01; family JAJZLH01; genus JAJZLH01. The sequence continues at coordinate 14,863 of JAKAUI010000023.1, forward strand.
GGGCGAACGGCGAGGCCGACGTACAGTGCGGAACGGCCTCCTTGCTGGAAGGCTCGCTGATGGATCTGAGGCGACAGGGAGTGGCCGATCGGATAGCCGATCACCCCATAGAGGTCCACTCACTCAGCCTCCCCGATAGGTCTCAGACCGCCCGAGCCCAGCACCATGCGGGGGGCGAGCTGCGCCGCCTGATCCGTGGCTACCTTGCAGGCCGGCCCCCACGAAATCGCAGACAACAACCAGACAAGTTTCTCGGCGAAGGCGTCGGCTCCCGCCGTCATGGAAAAACGCACACTGGCTGGCACTGCGTCCGGAAACTGCCACGTTGGGCGGCCCACCTCCCAGGGATGAAGATAGCCCACGGCCGGGTAGCTTTTCGCCGCATAGGAGGCTGCAATCCAGCGGCGGGGCAGGCTGCGCCAGTAGAACCCTCCTCCGGCGCGCAGGCCGGACCAGGAACGGACCGCGGTCGGAAGTTCGAACAGGTCTCCCGCGTCGGTGGCGATCCGAAGCGGACGGCCGGTCGCGACCGGCTCGCCGTAGATGCCGTGTCGGCCGTCGAAGATGCTCATGTCGACACGAAAGCCTGTCTTGCGAATTACCTCTGGCGCCCAGGGAACCTTGCGGTCCAGGGACCAGGTCGGAGCCCTGAAGGCAGTCACCGGCTGACCGGAGAGGTCTTGCAAGAGGCCCCTGGCCCGGCCCAGATCGGCCATCAGACGCTCCTGGCCCAGATCGACCAGAAGGTCGTGGGTCCAGCCATGGCAGCCGATCTCGTGGCCGCGCGCGACGATGTCTCGAATCAGGCCCGGATTGTCCTTTGCCACCTCGCCCACAACGAAGAAGGTGGCCTGCACACCCGTGTGCGCCAGAATGCTGAGCACCTGCTCGGTCTGAGCCTGCACCAGGGGCTGGCCGGCTCGGCGGTCCACCCACCCGGCCAGAAGGGTGGCATCGGACCAGCGCTCGACGTCAACGCTCAGGATGTGGCGGGTCACCATCTGAACAGCATCCTCCACATCTCAGGCCGCAGCGCCATGGCCACGGCGATCAGCGGGAAGGCGACGGTCGGCCCCATGTCGTCCAACGACCAGATGTCATCTGTCAGAGCGCGGACATCGCCGCCAAGCGCCTGTCGGCCGAACCAGCGAGCAGGGTGCGACAAAAAGTGCAGCAGGTCGGCGGGCATCGACCAGCGGCAGCCCACGCCCACACGATAGACCGGCGGCGATGCATTGGGATGCCCGGCCATGGCGGCGGCCTGCAGGCCAGGAAAGTCCACCCCGGCCGCCACCGCGACTGCAAGCGAGTTCCAATAGCGCGGATTCACCTCGGCCAGCACCATCCGCCCGCTGTCTTCCGCTTCCAGGAACTCCACCTCCAGCGGTCCCCGCCAGCCGACAGACTCGACCAGCTGGCGCGCCATCGCCACCAGGTCGGGCCGACTGGCGCTGACCTGGACGGTGCTGGCCCCGTATGGCTCGGGGAACCAGCGCAGCTCCCGCTGGACGAAGCCGGCCAAGAACTCGCCGTGAGCTCCATACAGAAGGCCGACGTCCCATTTGGCCGAAACCGCGATCCACTCCTGGGCGATCATGCCTCCTCCTGCGCTGGCCCACCTCCTAAACGCCGCTACTGCCTCATCCGGCCTCTTCACCAAGCGGACGCCGCGCCCACCGGCACCTCGGCGGGGACGGAGGATGAAGCCCTGGGGCCACTGCGCCAGCAGTTCGATCAGGTCCTGTTCCGTGTCCACGAGGCGACTCTCTGGAGTGTCCATGCCCAGGCTCCTGGCCAGATCGATGGTTCGGCCCTTGTCCCGAAACCACTGGTAGTGGTCAGCTTCGGGAACCAGGGCGCAGGCCGCCGCCCGACCGCCCAGCAAGGTGGCGGCCTCGGTGCTCTCGTCGTCCATGGGCAAGACTAGGTCAAATCTCTGCCCGATCAGCGTGTCCTGAAGCCAGCCCGAAAACCGCTTGGGATCGCCCAAAGGTGGTGAGCGCAGGGCACCTTTTGCCCATTTCGAGAAGCGGGCCAAGGCGACGGGCGTGTCTTCGGCCACCCACACCTCATGGCCAAGCACACCCAGCTGGCGCACTGCGGTGAGGCTCTTTCGCAGCTGCCCGTCCGTGACCAGCACCTTCATCGGTTCCCTGCCCATCCGCCCACCACGCGGACATCCCCCAGCACAGCCCTGGCCCTTTGCGCGGCGCCCTGGCGGGGCCGGGTGAAGGAGCGGCCGTATGCGACCAGCGCCATCACGGCGTTCGTGAGCCCATCGCGGTGCCGAACTCCCTTGCGGTAGTAACGGATGGTCACCGGCTCCGTGTTGTCTATGCGGGCGCCCTGGCGGGCGGTCAGCACCGCCAGCTCCTGGGCGCAGCCGTAGGCAAGCGCCGTGAAGTAGGGCAGCAGCCGGGAGACGGTCTTGAGCCTCATCACCCGGAAGCCGCTCTCGGCATCCTCATACGGCTGTCCGCCGAGCCGGGACGCCCACCAGGACAGGGCGCGGTTGCCAAATCGCTTGCCAAACGGGTAGCCAGAAAGGCCGCGTCGGCCAAGCACGACATCGAAGTCATGATCGATCAGGCGCTTGACCAGGCGCGGGATCTCCTCCGGCAGGTGCTGGCCATCGGCATCCAGCATGACCAGAAGGTCGGTCTCCTCCAGGTGGCCGTCCTCAACGGCCAGGACGAGGTAGGCAAAGCCGCTCAGCAGCGCCTGGGACATGCCGCGATTCTTCTCGTGGTGCAGCACCGTGCGCCTTGCCCCTTCAGTCGCCCATCGGTCCAGGCTCTTCCCCGACCCGTCGCTCGAGCCGTCGTCGACGGCGACGATCCGATCGACGAAGCGGGCAACCTCGTCCAGGACAGCCACCACCGTCGCCTGCTCGTTGTACACGGGCACCAAGGCGATGGTTAGCGGCCGCCTGGCGTCAGCCTCCACCGACGGCGAATCAGCGACCGCGCACAATGTCCCCGTCCACCGTGCGGATGCCCTGGGCATAGTCAAACGGCGCGGCGTAGTGCAGGAAGCCGAACCTGCGAGCGAGTTGGCGCAGATAGTCCAGCTGCCGGTCCGAGGTCGCACCGGGTTCGACGAGGGACAGGAGCATCGGCATCAGTCCCAGCGAGTTCGAGTACTGGAGCAGACTGTCGAGCGTCATCTGCGCCCAGGGCGCCTTTAGTTCCTCCTCGGACAGGGTTCCCTCCCAGCAGACGCCGTCCAGGTAGCTGGCAACGAGCGGCAAGAGTAGCCACAGGCCGTTGTTCATCACCACCAGCTTGTCTGGAAAGACGCTGCGCCCCATCCGAACCAGGTCAGCGGTGGCGGAGAGCAGCCAGCCCGTGTCTTGGGACACGAGCGGGTCCTCGACGTCGCCCAGGCTGTCCAGGAAGATCCCGTCCCACCCGGCGTGGGAGAGCGCAGTCAGCTGTTCCAACAGATGGTGTTTCCAAAGGGCTGAGCGCGGATCCACCACGTAGGTGCCAAACTCCTCGCGCAGCCAAGGCCTGCCTTCAACCCTCAAGAGGTCACGGCTTTGCAGCCGCAGCTTCTCGACGATGTGCGGCGCCGCCTCCATAGCGCCCACGTAGGCCAGCACCTTAGTCCCCCTGGTCTTCAACTGGGCCACGTCAGCGCTCCGCCAGCCGGCAGGCTCCAAGATGGCAAGGTCGTACTGATCGATCCCCTGTAGCGGCCCATAACCGTAGTAGACGGTATAGGTGCGGGCACGGATCCTGGGCGCTTTCACGCTGGGCACCTGTGCAATCCCCTTCCCGGGGTCCTAGACTTCCGGAGGACGCGGCACGATTCCCTGGCCGGCGAGGACCCGTTCCAAGAGGTCGACCATCGCCGGGTCGAGCTGAGTCGCTCGAAGCTTGTCGACCTCGTAGAGGGCCCGATCCGGCGCCAGGCCGGGGCGGTAACTTCGGGCCGAAGTGCGGGCGACGTAGTTCTCGGCGGCAGCCATCAGCCGTCCGGGAAGCGGGATGTCCTCGCCGGCCAGGCCCTCAGGATAGCCGAGTCCGTCCCAGCGTTCGTGGTGGTAGCGGACGGCGTCCCGCACCGTTGCCGAGGCCACCCCTGGCGGCAGACTGGCCAGCAGGTCGTAGCCGACCTCTGGATGGCGCTGGATGAGGGCCCGACTGGTCTCGGACAGTGTTCCCTTGGTCATCGGCAGGTCGAGGTTGACCGCCACCATGCCGAGGTCGTGCAGACGACCGGCCATCTCCATTTGGCCCACATCCTGCTCCGTCATCCCTAGCGCTCGGCCCAGGCTGACCGCGACCTGCGCGACCTGCCGGGAGTGGCCCTGGTTGAACGGGTCGGCGGCATCCAGCATGTCGACGATGGCGTAGAGGGCTTCGACATAGCTGGCGGTGCTGGCCGCCGACAGAGCTCGCCCCTGGAAGGTGGATGCCAGGCTCCCCCCCAGCACCGTCAGGACGTTGCGCAGATGGTCGCTGGCGACCAAGGCGTTCTTCGCACCGTAGACCACGGCGCCGCGCTCTCGGCCCGCTGCCACCGGCACCACCACGAATCCCTTATACCCAAGGCGAAGCACCGGAGCAGGCAGCCTGGGGGCGCTCCAGACGGCGGCCTGGGCGACGGGCAGGGCGGCGGTCAGCTGGCGGGGATCGAGGGCGTCTGCCAGCGAGGCGTCTTCACCCTGCCACAACAGTTCCACGGAACTCCCGGCGTCCTGCCAGCTGGCGAAGTAGCCGCTTTCTGCAGCCAGAGCCTCCCCGCCCAGACGGCAGACTAGGCGCAACACCTCGTCGACCTGAAGCACCAGTTCCAGAGCCCGCTGCTGGGTGCTCGCCTCCAGCCGGCTCTCGTCCGCCCGTCGACCCAGGCGGTCGGCGTACAGCACCACAGCCAGAAGGGGCCGAAGCCGGTAGGCATACGCCGCCAGCTGCCGACGATCGTGGTCCTCAAGCCTGAAGCGAGCCGGGACTGCAATCCTGAGCATGATGGCCTCTCCGCAGCTGACGCTGAGGTAGGGCTCAACCTTGGTCCCGTCCACCACAATCTGCAGGGGATCTTCGGGCATCGCCAAGTCGAGAGGCGCCTGCCGAATCGGACCTCCGGCGACCAGTCCGGCATAATTGGGGCCGATCGTCGGGGTGCCGGTCGCTGTCCGGGTCGCCTTCAGCAAGAGCGGCCCCGCCGCGTCGTCGGCGGCATAGGCGTAGTAGCCTCCGGCCTCCATCATCTTGCCGAGGCCGGTGAGGGCGGCAAACAGGGTGGCCTGCAGGTCATAGGGAGGCTTCAGTGCATCCATGACCTCCTGCCAGGCCTCGTCGACCGTGCCCTGGCGGGCCTGGCGCCGTCCAAACAGGCCGAGGCCAACGCTCGCCAGAGCGATCCAGCTCAAGCCGTCCACTGCGCCACCCCCGATCCGCTCGGCGCCGTCTTCATGGCTGCTGAATCCAGATCACCAGCAGCTGGCTACTGTGGAAGTATACGCTGGCCGTCTTGGGATGAGCCTTAAGATACGCCATGCCCCAGACTAGGGCCCTGCCGCTGACCGCCGCCCCCGCCGCGCCGCTGTACGCTGCCACCCCTCCACCGGTCGGCAGCTTGAGGCCGGCGTCCTGCGCCGTGATCGGGTGGGAGAAGCCAGGGACCTTGAGCGGGATGTCCAGGAAGATGTCCGGTGTCAAGATGGCCGCGCTTCCAGCATCGAGCGGCCTAAAGGCAGGGGACTTGGCCTGTGACAGCCGGGCGCTTGAGACGAACGTCACAAGCTCCACGTGCCATCCCCGGCCCAGCACCTCGCTGTACTGCTGGGTCGGCGAGACAAGCGTCCAGGTATAGGCCGGGAAGGCGTCGCTGATCCGCAGGTAGACGCGTCCGGACCCGATCGGCTCGAAGCGCTGCAGCGGCTGCGGCTTGAGCGGGGCGAGATAGAGACTGGGCGCCAGGGTGGCGACGGCTAAGAGTGCGGCCACCGAGCGATTGGCAGGGAGCTTGAGCGCGCCCATGTACGCCCACCCGAAAAAGGTCGTGACCAGGAGCGCCCCGACGACATCTGCGGCAAGACCGGCTCCTCCCACGTCATAGACGCCGAAGGGCCCCAGCTTGGTCAAACCCCAGCATCCGGCGATGACGATGGCCATGCCGATTGTGACTGCCGCCCAGGGACGCGAGTTGCGGAACGCCAGCACCCCTTGCGCCACCAGGGCGGCCGCCACGGCCGCAATCAGGAGCGGCGCCCGTGGCCCGGCCAGCCAGGCCACCACACCGGTCGGCGCTGCGAACGGGACGCGCATGGTCCAGAGGATGTCGAGCGGAGGGACCTTCAACAGCGTGCCGCCCACGATCGGGACGATGCCGGCCGCCACTGCCGCCAGGGTTAGGGCGACGGCACCAATGCCCCTCCTTGCCGTGCCGGGAACAAGGCATGCCCAGGCGAGAGACAGGGCGATCACCCCGACCAAGAGATAGGGTGCCAGCAGCGGCTCGACCAGCGTCACTACGATCGCAGCGGACAGCATGATCAGCCGGTCCCGCCGATCGCCCTGGCGCAGCCAGCGCAGGCTGAAGGCCAGCGCAAACAGCAAGAAGGCCAGCGCCATTTTCGGCGCAATCGGCGTCGTCAGGTGCCAGGGCACACCGCCGGCGGTGGCCAGCGTCGTCAGGCCCACGGCCACTGCCGCGGTGAAGATCGCCCACAGGCTGCCGCCAGAGATCTCCCAGGCCAATGTCATCGCCGCCAGGACGATCATAACGGCGGTCAGGGCGCCCCAGAAGCGCAAGATCAGCAGCGGATTGTTCAGAAACAAGGTGGACATGGCCGCCACCAAGACGTGCAGTCCCTCGGGGAAGAGCCCGATGGCGAACGGGCCCTGGTTGAGCGCGATCTCCTTCACGGCCAAGAGGTCGACGTAGCCCTCTGCGGTGCCTGGCGCCACCTGGGCCAAGGGCCCCAGCAGGTGCCACCCAAAGGTGAGCGCGATGGCGAGCACCGAGCCAAGAACCAAGGGCTGGCGAAGCCCCATCACAGCCCGGCGCACCGCCTTCACCAGATCCCCGAGGTAGCTCCACAGGAACCACAAGAAGCCGTGCGAGCTCTCTGGGTCCATGGTGTCCCAAAAGCGACTGGCCTTTTTGGTTCCGGCCGCCCGCTCCTCCTTGGTCTGAGGCGGTCGGCCCCGGGTCACGCCCACGGCCACGCCGATCACGGCCACGGCCACCATGGTCGCAAGCTCCACGCTGCGCGCCAGGGTGAGGACAAAGCTGACTGCCGTCCAAAAGGCCACGCCGGCGACGAGCACGCTGCTCAGTCGGATCAGCGCCCCCTCATCTGAGCGAGCGGCCAGGGCCACCGCTGGCAAAAACAAGATGGCCACGACGAAGTCGAGGAGGGTCTGGACCAGCGTCCCCAAAGAGCCCGCCAGCATCGCCTATCCTCCCCCGCTCGCGCTGCCACCCGCGGCGGCCGTGGCTGACGGCTGGAGTGAGAGCTCATAGACCGTGAGCTCGGAGCTGTTGAAAAAGATCGTCGCGGCCGGGTGGTGCGCGTCCCAGACTTGCAGCCACGCCTTCATCAGGGCGCTGTCGTGGCGGTCGATGGCTGCGTATAGGGGCCCCGCCACCGCGGCGGGGGCCAGGTGGTAGTGGTGATTCACGAACAGAAAGATCTCGCTCTGGGCCAAGGGATAAGGCTTGGCACCGCCGCCTGGGCTGTAGTGAGGCCAGCGAAAGGAGCTGGTGGCGGACACGTGGCTGACGAAGGTCGGGATGTCGATCTGAAATCCCTGGTCGAGTGCCAACGAGTAGCCGAAGTTGTTCGAGATGGCGAGCCACGTGCCAGGGGTTTGAGTGGTGGCGATCTTCTCATAGGCGTAGACGTAGGCGTCAGAGGTCATCGAATACGGAGTGAGCGCCGGCGGCGGGAACACGAGCCAGGCATAGACGGACAGCACCAGGGCCGAAAGCAGGGACATCCATGTCGCCGCCTTGTCCCTGACCACCCAGCCGATCAGCTCTTCGATCAGACACCAGCCCATGGCCAGACCCAATGCCTCGGCAAAGGCCACCAACTCACCGCTTCTGGTGGAGAGCAGGGCCGAATTGATGCCAAAGTGCGGCAGTTGCTGGATCAAGACGGCGCCCGCCAGCACAAAGAGGGCGACCAGGGGCGCACCGATCTGGCCTCCATCCTGGCGGCGAATCAGCCGCAGCAAGAACAGCAGGACGCAGCTGGCGGCCGCCGCCTTGGCAACCAGACTGATCGTAAGCGGCGGTGCCGTGCTCTTGGCAGTCAGGAAGGTGGCCGCCGAGCCGTAGAGGGGGATTCCCAAGAGGTGCGGCACGGCCACTGGCAAGATGACCACGACAGCAGCCAGAGGGACGAAGCGGCTGTACCAGCGGAGCGTCTTACGATCGATGCCGCCCGCCATCCACCCGGCCACCGTTCCGGCGACGGCCGCGATGACGGCGTTTAGCAGCGGGATGGGATGGACCAGGCCGGCGATGGTCAAAAGGCAGACCGCGATCCAGCGCCAGCCCTTTTCGTTGGGGGCCACCCAGGACTGGTAGACGAAGTAGGCGGTGGGCAGGGCGAAGATGTTGCCGAACTCCTGGCTGTCGGTTGCAGCCTGGCGGTCGACGACATACGGAAACAGGAAGAACAGGGTCCCGTAGAGGGTCATGGCCACGATCCCGGGAGCGACCCGTCCGGTGAGTCGCCAGGCCGAGTAGCCGACTGAGAGCACCATGGCGAGACCGACCGCTGGGCCAAAAAACTTCTCGAACACGACTGGGCTGGCAAGTGTCAGTTTGTCCATCTGCGCCAGCACCAGATGGAAGCCGCGGGGATAGATCCCGTTCACGAACAGGTTCTGAGCGAGAATTCCTTTCATCCAGACGATGACCACGTAGGCGTCTGAGTAGGTCAGGGCGGCATGCGTCCAGTTGCCCCAAAAGCGCGTCCAGGCAGCCACAGAAATCACGAGGAGGGTGGTGAAGCCGGCCACCCAACCATAGAGCGGCGGCAGACGGAAATTCCTCCAGAACCGATGCCATCCGCCCACTGCTCCCTGCCACAGCCGCCCCGGGGCAGTCGCCAGGCGATCGAGTTCGGCCAGGAAGACGGCGGCAAGACGCGAGTTGGTGGCCAGTTCGTACCGACTGCGGTACTTCGGGCGGACGGTGAAGCGCAGGAGGAAAATCAAGACCACCAGAGGCACCCAATATAGGAGGTGGCTGGCGGTCAGGATGTAGCCGACGACGATCAGAAAGAGGATCATTTGGGCCGCATTCGCCGCCATCCGATCGATGCGGGCCATCTCCGGGTACTGTGGCAAGGCGACGCTTGGCCACCAGATGAAGAGGAGCACAACGCCAATGGCAAGCCGGGTCAGCGTCTCGGTGATCAGCCAGAGGGGAAGTGCCATCGGGCGCTCCTAAGCGATCCGAAACAGCATGTAGTCGATGCGAGACAGTGTGCGCCAGACTTCCGCCGAGCTGGCGACCAGCAAATAGGCCACGCCTATGACCAGCCCGAACACGGCGAACTGGTAGGCGGCGAACACTCGGGTTGCCACCAGCCCGACCACCAGGTCGACCGCCACGGCCGTCAGCATGGCGCGTAGCGCCGGGATGGGCTGAGACAGCGTAAACAAGAGCAGGATGTTGAACAGACAGATGGCCAAGAACACATACGCCCAGCTCGCCCATGCCAGGACGAAGGGTTCCACCCCTCGCACCGGGATGGCGTTTCGCATGCCCGGCAGATGCATGACCAAGAGCAGCATCACGTGGGCCGCTGCCCAGCCAATGACTGCGACGCACAGAAAGATGGCGACCCCTGTCAGGTACACCCGGCGCATTCGGGCGGTCAGCCGCACCACCTCATCCTGGCCGATCTCATGCTCGTCGGTCTGCATCCGGCGCATCACGTAGTTGATCATCGCCTCCGCTGCGGCCAAGGGAACGATCAGGGCGGCCAGGGCCCAGTCCATCCCGAGCTCATACTGGCCCCGGAACCAGATGTCATAGGGCAGGAAGACCGTGTTCGTCGACCAAGCGATCAGGCGGTCGGCGAAGATAAACACAAAATACAAGATGCCGTAGATGAAATAGGGCCACGTCGAGTATGCCAACTGCGACATTCTGGTCTTGATGATGCGGCCGGCATCCTTGCTCCCGACCAGGCTCTTGCGCAGGATCACGACGCTGATCACGACCGTCGCCACGGTGGCCACGAAGATGCCGGCCACCTGCGCCACCACAACCGGGTAGCCGTGGGTCCAGATCTCGTAGGCGACCACGATGGCGAGCGCAGTCATCAGGGTCAGAATGTACTCGCGGCGCAGGACATACAGACCCGAAAACGACAGCCAGAGCATGGACAGCATGACCGTGTACACGGCCATGAACAGAACGAGCGAGATCGGCATCAGCGGGAAGATGGTGTCCAAGAGCACTACGCCGACCGCAACCACGACCGAGAAGACGAATCCCCAGCGCATGATCAGATACATCGTGCGCTCGACCATGGACGTCTCCTGAAGGCCGATCAGGAGATAGTAGGTGTTGGCCATGGCCTGCGAGAAGCCGCCGGTGGCGATGAAGCTCAAGAACGTGGCTAGAGCAAGCGCCGTGGCCTGGTAGACGCTGAAATAGAGATAGGAGGCCACGGAGATGTGCAGCAGGATCATGCTCAAGACCGAAACGGCCATCGGAAGGGCGAACGTGAAACCGTGCAGGACCTGCCGAATGGTCTGCACCAGCACGACCGAAAACGGGATCTCAACCTTGGGTGGAATCGGCTGGCTGCCGACTGACTGCTTGATGTCCAGGTACATCTGCTCGGCGAGTTCGAACACGCTGGCGTAGCCGAATGAAGACTCCACGCGCTGGTCGGTCCAGCCGGTGGACTCGATCACAGCGGCGACGTCCATGGTGTCCTGGACGTCAGGATTGGCTTCCATCACTTGCCGCATCAGGCGCTCATAGCCATCGTCACGGCCAGCGGCCTGACGGCGAGCGGGAAGCGGACGAAGCGGCACCGAATGATCCATCGCGGGCAGTCGATCCTCGCTGGCAGACATAATGGTCCCGTCGAGATTCCCCGATCGACCTCTCCGATCCTGCACACGCAGGCCTGAAGCGGCTATTTCACCGTTCCGACCGCAGGCTCTAGAGCCTGGCCCCGAGCGGCAGCCATTTTAGCGTTGCAACCGGCCAATGCTTGGTCCATCGTGATCCCAACTACTATATAGTGGGCCGCGGTCAGCGACCAGCAGACGTCAGAATTCGAGAGGTCAGGGGAGGGCGGCGGCTTGGCCCGCAGACCGGTGATCCTTCTGGCGACGGAGGGGACCTATCCCTTCCACCCAGGCGGTGTCAGCACTTGGTGCGACACCCTGATTCACCGCATGCCCGATGTGGACTTCGTGGTCTTCGCCATCGCCATGAATCCGTACGTCAGCATCCGATTCTCGATGCCCCGCCATGTCCAGTCGATCGTCACCGTCCCGCTGTGGGGCACCCAGGACCCATCGGAACACCGACAAGACGCAGCCTTCTCCCAGATCTTCTTGCGCAAGCAACGCACCAGCGGCGCCGAAATCGAGCGCCTGTTCATTCCGCTTCTCGACCAGCTGCTGGGCCAGATGCGCGTCGGCACCGAAGACCCAGAGGTGGTCGGCGAGGCACTCGCCGGCCTGTATCGGTACTTCCAGGTCTACGACTATCAGACGTCCTTTAAGAACCCAGTGGTCTGGGAGCACTACCGCGCCTGGGTGGTCAGTGCGGCGGCGGACGGTCTCTGGGACCAGCCAACCGTCTTCGAGGCCGTTCAGTCGCTCGGCTGGATCTACCACTTCTTCACGGTCCTGAACACGACCCTGCCAGAGGTGGACCTCGTCCACTCGTCCGCGGCGGCCTTCTGTGGAATGGCCGGAATCGTCTCCAAGATCCAGTTCGGCACGCCTTACATCCTGACGGAACACGGCGTCTATCTGCGCGAGCAGTACCTTTCGGTCGGGCGCAGCAATATGTCCGGTTTCGCCAAGCGCTTCCTCATCTCTCTGATCCAGACAGTCGTCAAGGCCAATTTGCACTATGCGGACGAGCTCTCCCCGGTGTGCTCCTTCAACGCCCGTTGGGAGCGACTTCTGGGCGCAGACCCCGGGCGCATCCGCGTGATCTACAACGGCGTCGACCCTCAGGTGTTCACCCCGGCAGCGGAACCGCCCGGCGGCGATAAGCTGGAGGTGCTCTGCGTCGCCCGCTCCGACCCGAACAAGGATCTCGAAAGTCTGCTTCACGCTGCCGCCATCGTCGAGCAGAAGATCGGCGGGGTCCGCTTCGTGGTGCGCGGGGCGGTTTCTGTCCCCGAATACCACACCAAACTGCTCGATCTGCGCTCGGAGCTGGACCTGGGCGGTGTCGTCGATTTTCCGGGGGCCACCTCTAACATCGCCGAGTCATACCGCGGCGCTGACATCGTAGTCCAGTCCAGCGTCTCCGAAGCCTTCCCCTACTCTGTGATCGAGTCGATGATGAGCGGCGTTCCGGTAGTCGCCACCGATGTGGGCGGCACCAGAGAGGCAATCGGTGACACCGGCCTATTGGTACCCGCCCGTGATCCCGCCCGCCTGGCCTTGGCACTGATCGTTCTCGCCCAGGACAAGAGCCTGCGCGAGCGGCTGGGGCAGGCGGCCCGAGAGCGGGCCCTCAACTTCTTCACGGTCGCCCGGACAATCCGCCTCTATCAGGAGACCTATCTGCGACTCGCCGGTCTGAGCCCAAGGACTGCCGACGCCCAGCGCCAGCAGCTCTTGGCTTTGGACCGGGCCTACGCCTTGATGCGGGTTGGGCTGGCGGCTCCTGCCTTGGATCAGATCAGAGGCGTGATGACCGCCAACGCCAACAACCCGATGGCCGCCTTTCTGATGGCGCAGATGGCACAGCTCGAGCGCTCTCTGGGGCAGACGGAACAGGGGATCAGACACATGGTCAGCGCCTGGCTGCTCAACCATCTTGAGCAGGTGCGGTCCACCTCCGCCTGATTTCTGAACCAGGTCTTGGCATCGGCGTGCAACCCTCTTGCGTCGGTCCCTTCGCGCGTGCTAGTGTTTTGCTCGGTATTATGTACCATCGCGTCCCCGGCTCATGTGACCCTTCCCGGGCCCAAGCGGTGTGATCGGAGGCGGCCCCATGGATCGTGACTTTCGACGTAGCCTGATTGGCTACAAGGTTGCGGGGACGGAGCGATTCTTGAGTTTCCTCGAGCAGGAAATAGCTGCTCGCCGCGAGGCACGGGAGGCTCAGATCGCCGCGCTCCACCAGGAACAAGCCGCCTTCCAAGGTGACGTCCGGACGATCGAAGAGGCAATCTCACGCCACGAGCAGGCACAGAGCGCTCTGCGATCCACGCTGACTTTGCTGTCTGAGCAGGGAGTGCGCAAGGTTCAGGACGCCCAAGAGCGGATGGCCCAGGACGACGCCCAGCGCATGGCGGTCCTCGCCCGGCGCGAGAGCATGCTGTCTCAAACCGGCCGGCTGCTGGAAGAGTTCCGGTCCGGCGTGCTGGCCTTGATCGAGAAGACGCTCGCCGCGCTTGCTACGAACCAGCAGTTTCCGGAAGCCCTTTCTGATCCCGCCTCGTCCGACGGGACGGCACCGATCGTTGTCCAGCCCGGATCCGCTGGAGCCGCTTCCGCAGGCAAGTAATGCCGGAGAGGTCGTCGCGACTCCTCCCGTCGCGCAAACTGCACACTGGTCTGTTCGGCTATAACCGCGCCGACGTCCAGGCGTACCTGTCGGAACTGGAAGGCTCCGAGCGAGCCGCCGTGGACATTTGGACGCGCGCCGTGGAGTTGGAGCGCGACGCCGTCTCCCGCGCCCGCGAGCGAGCGACCACGATGCGCGACCTCCTGCACCACCTAGAGCGCGAGACAGCCACGCTGGAGGGTCAGGTAGCGACCGCCAAATCCACGGCTGAATTGTTGGATGTCGGTGCCCAGCATGAGATATACCGCTTGGAGCAGACCTACCAGCTCCGCCGCGAGCAGCTCGCCCAACTCGTCCCCGCCATTGACCGAGAGCGGCAAAAGATCGATGTCGGGCTGCGGCAGATGATGTCGACCATCCGTGACACCATGCTGCAGACGACAGCGGCGATCGCACCTGGCATCGACCATGACGTGCAGTTCGCCGCCGTCGCACCTGTGCTGTTTGGCTCAGAAATCGAGGCCTCTCAGGTCCGGGCTCGGCCCTTGGCCGGGAATAGGACCCGGCTCGACGTGCCGCCGGATCGACTCCGGGCCCAGAGTCGGGACGGCAGAGTCAGCGGCTCGGTGACCGGCATCGTCGTCTCCGGCCTTCCGCCGCGCGTCCTCGGCTATATCATCGGGCCGACGGACGACACGGAAAAGGCGATTGCCGCTCAGGACGTGGTGGCCATCGGACAGCACACGGTGATGCTGAAGCCGGACGCCCGGCTGATGACTCCGGAAGAGTTGCCTGAGATGCCAGAGGGACAGGCGCTGCGTGCGATTGCGCGCCTTGCTGCCCCGGACTTGGGTTCGGTGGAGCAGGCAGCCAGCGCCCTGTCTGCGAGCCCATCCTCAGCCACGAGCGACCTGCTTGTTCCGCTGAGCCAAACCCCCGCCCAGCGAGTGGTGACAGAGCCAGAGCCATCCGTCGAGACTCGGCCAGACGTCGGTATTCCAAGGAAGGCTGACGCCGGCGCCGCGCCAAGTCCTGGGCTGGAAGCGGACCCGGCGCGCGGCGAGCAGACTCTGGCCGCCGAACCAACGGAGGTCCTGCCCGACCATCCCGCCGCTGTCGACGAGCCGTCGGCTCCAAGTCGAGACTCCGCCGCCCACAATGACACCGCCGAAGCAGCCAATTCCAGCGGCCCCGCCGTGCGCGAACAGGAGCCTTTGGGGGTGCCTGGTGCAACGCCGTCGAGGGCGGTCTCAGAGGTCGCGCCGCCGCTTGTGGTCCCGCCCTCGGTCGAAGCGCCGCCAGCGTCTGCCCCGGCCCAGGTCGCCCGGCTTGGCCAGCCAAGCACAGCCCCCAGCCTGGCTGAGCTGGCCGGTCTCCTTCCTCCCCCTTCCTGGCAGGTGGACGTCCCGGCCGCCCAGGCTGGCAGCGATCTGCTCTCGGAGGTCAGCCCGGCGGAGGCCGTTCCGCCGCCCATGACTCTGGGGCAAACTGCACCCCCGGCGTCGACTCCACCGATCGCTCCCCCGCCCCGCACCGAGGCGAGTGCGCCGATCAGGGAGCGTGTCGACCAGCCGCCGGCGGCGCCGCCGCCGCCTGCAGCCGTGCCGGCTCCAGAGCTAGGCGGCGCTTCATCCAGCGGTGCGGTAGACGTCTTGGCCTTCCTCGAGGGCAAGGTCGTGGGTCAGGACATCTACAACTCCGCCGGCGAGCTATTGGCGGCCAAGGACATGGTGATCGACGCCGCGCTCGTGCAACGCGTGGATGCGGCCGGCCGCCTGCCGGAACTGATCGTGTACATGACCTTCCCAGGCCTCTCGGGCTCGGGGAGCTGACGACTGGTCCTACCCGACCTCCCGGAGGCGACGGTCTCGCAAGGAGGCCAGCACCAGCCGTTCGATCGGCCTGAGCAGGCGGATCGGCAGGAACTCCCGCCGATCGAGGGGCTCTACCAAGATGCTGTGCAGACCGCTCCTGTTGGCACCCCAGATGTCACGAAACACCTGGTCGCCGACGGCGACGGCAGTGGCCGGCGTCTGACCGCAGGCCGCCAGCACCTTGCGGTAGGCCGCAACGGACGGTTTCCCCACACCAGGAAAGCAGCGCAGTCGAAGTTCGCTGGCGACTCGGTGCACCCGAGCCGAGCGGTTGTTTGAGAACACGACGGCTTCCATGCCCATCTGGCGAACCTGCTCCAGCCAGGCCAGCACAGCGGCCGATGGGCGCTGCTCGCGGCTCGCGATCAGGGTGTTGTCGAAGTCGATCAAGAGCATGCGAATGCCGCGCTGTCTGAGCGGCTCTAAGGCAATCGCGCTGATGTGGCGGACATGTTGGTCCGGTCTCAATCCATCCCTCTGAGCGGCTGACTGACGGTAGGTTGACATCGCCCTTATCCTAGCGCCTCCGATACCGACTGTCGATCCGCCCGCTCACCGCTGGTCTGCTCCAGGTCGGTTTGTTATCATGAATGCGTCTTTGCGCCCGCCCCTCAACCTGAATCCGAGGAGGCAGCCCGTTGGCCTACATTATTGCCGAACCGTGCACCGGGGTGAAGGACCGCAGTTGTGTGGACGTCTGTCCCGTCGACTGCATCCACACCACAGACGATGCCAAGCAGTATTTCATCAATCCGGACGACTGCATCAACTGCGGGGCCTGCGAGGCCGTCTGCCCGGTGTCGGCGATCTTCGAGGAGTCGGTGCTGCCGGACAAGTGGCTGCACTTCATCGACATCAATCGCACCTTTTTCGGATTGGACTCGCTGAACAGCTGACCGTCCAACCAATGAACAGCACCGAGCGGGCGGCCCTTGGCCGCCCGCTTCGCGCCTGGGCGCCTAGGCGATCAGCCACAGCCCTGCCCCCAAGGCGATCAGAAGCACTCCGGCCAGGGCGTTTGGCCATGTCCAGCGCCGGCCAGGCAGTCCGAAGACCAACGTCGCCAGGATGCCGCCGACAAAGCCGCCCAGATGGTCCCAGATCGCAATCTGCGGGTTGTAGAGATCGAATAGCAAGTTGATGCCGACGATGCCAACCGCCCACCAGAGCAAGGAGGGGCCGATCCGCCGTCTAGCGGCGATCGCCACCACCAGCACGGCCCCCAGCAGCGCAAAGATGGCACCGCTGGCTCCGGCCGAGACGACGTTTGGCGGCATCAAAGCGAGCGTGGCCACGCCGCCGAGCAGGCCACCGAGCAGATAGATGCCCAAGGTGCGCCAGGAGCCGTACACGGGCTCCACCACCGTCCCGACGATATAGAGGCTCCAGCCGTTCAGCAAGATGTGCAGCCAGGACCAGTGGATGAACATCGCCGTGAAAAGTCTCCACGGCTGTCCGGCCACCACCAGCGGCGTATATTGGGCGCCCAAATTCACGGCGGTCTGAATCGAGATGGTGCCGCCGCCGACCGTCAGACCGCCTTCCACCACCCAGACGATGGCGATGGCGGCGAGGAGCGAGAGCGTCACCGGATGACGACGGACCATGGCTCAGGCTCCTGTCTTGGACTTAGGGCTCAGCGCCCGTGAAAGTGTGGCCTTCGCTTCTCCAAGAAGGCAACAAGCCCCTCCCGGGCGTCCTCCGAGGTCATCACCTCGGCCATGGCCTCCCGCTCTGCGACGAGGCCGTTGGCGATTCCTTCGACCAGGCCCTGATGCAGGGCGCTCTTCGCCGCCGCCAGGGCGATCGGGGGCTGCTGGGCCAGGCGGCCGGCCAGGTTGCGGGTCAGGTCGTGCAGCTGGTCGGCGGGCACGCTGCGGTTGACCAGTCCCCAGCCCTCGGCCTGGCTGGCTGTGACCTGGGCGCCGGTCAGGATCATCTCGAGCGCCCGTCCCCTCCCGACCAGCCGGGGCAGACGCTGGGTGCCTCCCCAGGCCGGGATGATGCCGAGCGTCGTCTCCGGCTGGCCAAGGCGCACATGGTCTGCACACAACCGAATGTCGCAGGCCATGGCCAACTCCAGGCCTCCGCCCAGCGCCGTGCCCTGAAGCATGGCGATCGTGGGCCGTGAGATGGTCTCCAGCTGCGAGAACAGGGCCTGCCCGCGCTGCAGGTAGGCCGGGAGGTCGGTGCCCATGGCGCCCTTCAAGTCGGCCCCGGCCGAAAAGAAGTGCGGGCCGGCCCCGGTCACCACCACCACCCGAACGTCCAAGTCGTCCGCCACGGCCCGCAGTGCCGCGTCCAGGCCGTCTAAGACGGCCGGGCCCAGCGCGTTGGCCGGCGGGTTGTCGATGGTCAGCCAGGCAACCTTGGACTCGATGCGGATGGCGATCGGACCCTGTTGCTCAGACATCGGTGAAGCCTCGCCCGCTCGCGACGCGCTGGCTGAGCAGCGGCAGGGGGGCGAACCACTCTCCGTGCTCCTTTGCCATCTGCTCGAGGCGGTCCTTGATCTGCGCCAGCCCCTGGTGGTCCGCCCAGGCGAAGATCCCCTCTTTGAAGCCAGCACCGGCCCGCAGGGCGATGTCCACGTCCGCCACTGTAGCGACACCTTCCTCAACGATCCGGACGGCCTCTTGAAAGGCAGCCAGGGTGAAGCGCTCCACACCGTCTGAAATATCAGCGGCCATCGTCTGCCGCACCTCCCGTATAGTCGTAGAATCCGTGCCCGCTCTTCACGCCGAGCGCCCCTCTCGCCACCCGCTCAGCCACGGCCGCCCCTCCGCCGAAGCGGGGGCCGTAGGCCGCCTCCAGGGTGGCCTGAACCTCTTTCACGATGTCTAGGCCGAGCTGATCGGCCAACCCGAACGGCCCCATCGGCACCAGTCCGCCGGCGAGTGTCGCCCGGTCCAGATCGGCGAAGCTGACGCCGGTCTCTTCGGCATAGCGCAGCACCTCGGACATGGCTGCCATCAGCACCCGGTTGACCACGAACCCCGGGCACTCTTTGACCCGCACCGGAATCTTGCGAATGTCGGTCACGAAGCTGACCACCGTCTCCACCGTGTCGGCGGTGGTGGCCTCGCCGCTGACCACCTCGACCAGTCGCATCACAGACGCCGGGAAGAAGAAGTGGACGCCGGCCACCCGCCCGGGCTGCCGGCTGCCCTCGGCCATGGCCGTGATGGAGAGCGCAGAGGTGTTGGATCCGATCACGCACAGCGGTGAGAGCACGCTGTCCAAGGACCGGATCACCTGTCGCTTCAGGTCGAGCGTCTCTGGCACCGCCTCGATCACGAGATCGCAGTCGCCCAAGGCCGCCAGATCGGTGGAGGTCGTCAGCAGGCTGAGCCGATCCTGGGCCTGGGACGCGGTCATCCGGCCGCGGTCTACCCGCCGCTGATAGATCTCCTCGATCCGCTTCCTGCCTCGTTCCACCGCCGGAGCGGAAATGTCCACCAGCACCACCGGCACTTCGGCGAAGGAAATGACTTGGGCGATCTCGGCGCCCATCGTCCCGGCTCCCAGCACTCCGGCCTTCAGCACAAACATGTCAGGCTCCCCACCTCTCGAAGATGGCGCTCGCTCCTTGGCCGCCGCCGATGCACATGGTCACCAGCCCGTAGCGAACGTTCAGTCGGGACATGGCGTGCACCAAAGTGGCCGTCAGCCTGAGGCCGGTGGCGCCAATCGGGTGACCCAGGGCGATCGCCCCGCCGGAGACGTTCGCCTTGGCCGGATCATAGTCGAGCTCCCGTTGGCAGGCCAGCACCTGGGCGGCAAAGGCCTCGTTGATCTCGATCAGATCGATCTGATCCAGGCGCAGCCCAAGCTTGCCAAGGAGCTTCTCGGTGGCCGGCACCGGACCGAGTCCCATCATCTTGGGATCGCAGCCGGCGTATGCGTAGCCGAGAAGCCTCGCTTGCGGCGTGATTCCGTGGTCCTTGGCGGCCTGCTCCGAGAGCACCAGGCAGCTGGCGGCGGCGTCGTTCAGCGGGCAGGAGTTCAGCGGCGTGACGCTGCCGCCCTTTCTGAAGATGGCGGGCGCCATCGCCATCCGATCCGGGGACAACGCCGGGCTCGGACCCTCGTCCCGGCTGATCTCGACCGGCGGGTCGTTGCGACGGGCGGATACCTGCACTGGAGCGATCTCGTGTCGAAACAGCCCGGTGCGGCTCGACTGGTAGGCCAGGCGGTGGCTTTCCAGGGCGAAGGCGTCCTGCTCCAGGCGGCTCAGCTGATAGCGCTCGGCCAGATTCTCCGCCGTCTCGCCCATCAGGAGGCCGCTGTAGGCGTCGGTCAGACCCTCCCAGATCGCATCGCGCAGCTCCTGGTGGCGCAGGTGCAGACCCCATCTCGCCCCATAGGTGAGATAGGGCGCCTGGCTCATGTTCTCGGTACCCACGGCCAAGACCGCCTCAGCGTCTCCCGCCGCGATCGACTGGGCGGCAGAAGTGAGCGCCTGCAGTCCAGAGGCGCAGTTGCGCTGGACTGTAAAGGCCGGCGTGCTCTCCGGCAGGCCCAGACGCAGGCCGATCTGGCGGGCGACGTTGGCCTCAGAGATGGGCTGACCGCCGCTGCCGCAGATCAGCTCGTCCACCTCTTTTCTGTCCAGCCCGGCCCGGGCCAGGGTGGCCTCGCTCGTCGCCACGCCGAGGGCCGTGGCCGATACGTCCTTCAGATTTCCGCCAAAGGCGCCCACCGCCGTCCGGGCCACACCCGCAATCACAATCTCGGTCAATGCTGGTCCTCCTTTGCCGTCTGCTCAAACTGCTCGGCCAGCACGCGTCTGAGCGTCTTTCCGATCACGGACTTGGGCAGACTCTCACGCAGCTCGAAGGACCGGGGCACCTTGTAGCGCGCCAGTTCTCCCATGCAGTAGTCGTGCAGCTCCTGACCGCTCAGTTCGGCGCCCTCCCTCGCCACCACCGCCGCCCGCACCGATTGGCCGAGATAGGCGTCCGGCACGCCGAACACGGCCGCCTCTATGACCTTGGGGTGGCGGTAGAGCACCTCTTCGACCTCGCGGGGATAGATGTTGTACCCGCCAGCGATGATCAGGTCCTTCATCCGGTCGACGATGCGCAAAAATCCGTCCTCGTCCAAGACGCCGACGTCACCGGTCTTCAGCCAGCCGTCGCTGGTGAGCACAGTCGCCGTCTCCTCGGGGCGCTGCCAGTAGCCGAGCATCACCTGCGGGCCCTTGACCCAGATCTCGCCCTGCTCCCCGACTTCGGCGATCTGTCCCTCAGCGTCCACCACGATCCCTTCTGTGTCCGGAAAGGGGATCCCCACGGTACCTGTCTTCCGGTTCTCGCTGAGCGGATTGCAGTGGGTGACCGGGGAGGCCTCGCTCAGGCCGTAGCCCTCCACCAGATATCCGTGCGTCAAGGCCTCGAACTCCTCCTGCACGGACAGGGGTAAGGGCGCCGATCCGGAGATGCATGCCGAGATGAACGAAAGGTCGAGCTTGCGCTGTCCCGCCTGCTGGGTCACCGCCACGTACATGGTCGGTGTGGCCGGGAAGAATTTGGGCCGGTAGGCGATCAAGGCATCGGTCAGCTCTTTGGCGTCGAAGCGAGGCAAAATCATCAGGGCCGCTCCCGAGACAAGCGCCAGGTTCATCGCCACGGTCATGCCGTAGACATGGAAGAAGGGCAGGACGCCAACCACCCGGGCGCCGACCTCGGGCTGGCGTCTCGACCAGACCATGGTCTGCAGGGCATTGGCCATCAGGTTCTTGTGGCTGAGCATCACGGCCTTGGGCGTGCCGGTGGTGCCACCCGTATACTGGAGCGCAGCCAGCTCGTCGGGCTCGGCCGCCTGCACAGCCAGGGTGTGCGTGGCCAGGTTTTGGCCCCAGGTCTGCTTCGCCGGCACGTCCTGCCACTGGCCGTGTCGCTTGGCGACCAGCTGGGCGATCTGGCGCTTGGGGGCTGGCAAGAGGTCCGTGATGTGGGTGTAGACCACCTTCACCTGGGGATGGTCAGCCAGAACCTTGTCCACCCGGGGGGCGAGGCGGTCGAGCGCCAAAACCAGAGAGGCGCCGGAGTCGTCGAGAATCTGTGCGATCTCGCGCTCCACGTACAAGGGATTGACCATCACCGCAACGGCCCGCGCCCACAGCGTGCCGTAGAAGGCTGCCACCGCCTGGGGACAGTTTGGCAGCATGATGATCACCCGTTGGCCGCGGCCGATTCCCAGCTCACTGACGGTGGCCGCCCAGCGGCCGGCCAAGTCGGAGAGCTTCCGCCAGCTCCACTGAGAGCCCAGAAAGAGCAGAGCCGCCTGCTCGGCCAGCTGGTGGCCGTTTTGTCTGAGCCTGGCGTCCAGGCTGATGTCCGGATAACTGAGGCGGCGCGCCACATCCTTGGGATACGCCTGGCGCCACCTGGCCTCCAGATCCTCGAGTTTCACTGCCATACCCCCTCAGCGCTCAGCTCCAGCCTCCTCGAACAGTCGGCGCGAGATGACGATGCGCTGCACCTGAGCCGTGCCCTCGAAGATGTCGAACACCTTGATGTCTCGATACCACTTCTCGAGCAGCGAGTCGCCAAGCGCACCGACGCTGCCGACCAGATCCATCGCCTGCCGGCAGATGGCCATGGCCACCTGTCCGGAGAACGCCTTAGACATAGAGGCCACCTTGGCGTTGGGCTGGCGGGCGTCGGCCATGCTGGCCGCTTCGAAGACAAGGGCTCGGGCCATCTCCAGCTCCGCCGCCATCTGGCCGAGGCGAGCTCTGGTGGCTTCGGCCAGCGGTGTCCCCAAAGAGAGCGCCGCATTCTGGGTCAGCCGATCAGTCGCCTCTTCCAGGGCCGCTCGGGCGATCCCGACCGCCATCGCCGCCACCAGCGGCCTGGTCGAGTCGAAGGTGGCCATCGCCACCCGAAATCCCTTGGCCTGGCGCTCCTCGTAGTAGGCCTCGCCGCCAAGCAGGTTTTCATCGGGGACAAAGGCATCGACCAGGCTGAACTCGGACGTCTCGGACGCCCGAAGCCCCATCTTGTCGAAGATGCGACCGGGCTCGAGGCCAGGCTGACCCTTCTCGATGACGAAGGCCCGCTGGCCGCGCCGGCCAAGCGAGCGGTCGACCGTGGCAAAGGTCACGGTCCACTCCGCCCGGGCCCCGTTGGTGATGAAGGTCTTGGTCCCGTTCAGGATATAGCCGCCCTTGGTCCGGGTCGCCGTCATCTGGATGCCGGCAGCATCGGATCCGGCCTCCGGCTCCGTCAGGGCATAGGCGCCCCACTTCGGCTCGGGATCGCTGAAGACGCCGAACAGGCGCTCCTTTTGCTCTGGCGTCCCGGTCGCCGACACCGGCGGCCCGCCCAGCCCTGGTCCGGGCAGGGTGATGATCACGGCGGCGTCTCCCCAGGCCATCTCCTCGGCCGCGACCACGGCGATCCGGTTGGTCTGGCGGACCCGCTTGGCGTCCTGCTCTTCGCCCACACCCTCGCCGTCTCCGCCCCTGCCGACAGAGGCCGGAATCGGCTCCATCGAGATGCCGAGCGCCTTCACCTTCTTCAGAAAGCTGATCGGCACTTCATGGGCGACATCGGCGGCCCGCGAGATGGGTCGGATCTCCGTCTTCGCAAAGTAGCGCAGGAAGTCACGCACCTGACGCATCTGAGGCGTCCACTCCCAGTTCACGACGCCACCTCCTCGCCGAGCAGCACAGTGAAGCGATCCAGCCGGCCGGTCAGGGCCCCGGCGGCCACCGCATCCCGGAACCACATTTCGACCGGAAACTCAGACACGAAGCCGGCGCCGCCCAGGGTCTGGACCGCCTCGTCCCCGGCCTTGAAGGCCGCCTGGCGACTGGCGACCAAGGCGCAGAGCATCGCCTGCTGGGCGCTGGCGTCCCCACTCTGATGCAGCCAGATGGCCCGCTCGGTCAGCCCTTCGGCCGCTTCCAGCCAGGTGGCGGCGTCGGCCAGCGGGAAGGCCACGCCTTGGTAGGTGGTCAGTGCCTGGCCGAAGGTCTTTCTGGTCAAGGCGTAGGTCACGGCCGTATTCAGCGCCGCCCGGCCGGCGCCCAGCATCAAGGAGATCGCCAGGAGCACGCCCTCGCGCCAAAGCCGCTTCGCGTCGCCACCTGCGGTCACAGCCGAGGCCTGCGGCCGATCGGATCGCACGAGGCCGGCGGCGCTCAGACCAACGCTCTCACCCGGCCTCTCAGGCGCGGACTCGGCCAGGGCCATCGCCTCCGGAGCCAAGAACAGTGTGCTCCCTTCTCCCTGAGCCAAGAGGGCGACCACCGGCTGGTCGGACTGACCGTCGAGCGCCGCTGGGTCGAGGCTGAGCGCCGTAAGCGGCCGGTTGACTGCGCGCGAGAGGTGGCGCAGCCAGGCTGGAAGGAGCAGGGCAGCGGCCAGCGACGGGTCGCCTTCCGCTAGCTCCCGGCCGACCGCATACAGTCCGCCCACGCCGAGACCGGCCCCATCTGGCTCCGGATCGGCGGTCAGGTCGAGGCCCGTCTGGGCGAACGCTTCGCTCAGAGATGGCGGAACGGCGCGGTCTGCCTCGGCTTGGCGACCCACTGCCCTGAGGCTTGTCTGCCCCAAAGAGTGGGCCAGCTCCCGCACCGACACGAGCAGCTCTTCTGATCCCTCACCCACCACTGGTGCCCTCCTCTCGACTTCTGGCTCTCAGACTCGACTGCTGGCGCACTGCAGGCTGGCCAGCGCCATCTCGGCCACCTGATCGGCGATCTCCTCCGCACCCAGCCGCCCACCCGGTCGATACCAGGTGTTCATCCAGTTCAGAGCGCCCAGAAGGTGCAGCGCCGCCACCCGGCAGTCGGCCACGGAAAACACCCGCTCGGCCACGCCCTCTTCGATCATGCGCTGCACCTTCAAGACGTATCCATCGGCCAGCTCCGCCACCATTCGCTGCTCGTCTCCGGTCAGATGGCGTCCCTCCCGCAGCAGGACGGCCACCGTCTCGCGCTCCGCCGCCATGCGCAGGGCGTGCTGGCGGGCCCAGAGAACTAGGCGCTCGGAGACCGGCATCGGGCCCAGACGGTCAAGGTCGTCGTGAAAGGCCTGAATGGTCTCCCGGGCGATGGCGTAGAGCAGGTCCTGCTTGCCGCTGATGTAGTGGTAGAGGCTTGGCTTGCTCAGCCCGGCTGCGGTGGCGATATCCTCCACCGACGTGTCGTGGTAGCCTGCCTCTTCAAACAGGCGGCTCGCTGCCTGATAGATGGCAAGACGTCTGTCCGTCATCGCGACCTCCATCCCGACCGACCGGTCGGTCGTGTCTTCTCCGCCGTCGATTCATCTCCTGCTTCGTGGCCGACTCAGAGGGGCAGGTGCAGCGTCAGCTTCAGCCAGGTGATCACCAGGGCCACGGCGAGGGCGGGCAGGAGATTGGCAACCTTGATCCGCACAAGCCCCAGCATGTTCACGCCGATGGCCAGCACGATCACGCCCCCGACCAGCGAGATGGCTGAGATGTAGGCGGCGGTCAGCACACTGGCGGCGACGGTGGCGATCAGGGCGATCCCGCCCTCATAGAAGAAGAGCGCCACGACGCCAACGATCACGCCAACCCCCAGCGTGGAGGCAAAGAAGATCGCAGAGACGCAGATCGG
>JAKAUI010000001.1 GCA_021827745.1 Bacillota bacterium
AGCACGGCTTCTGCGGAAGATGCGGGTAGGAGGTCAGGATGCCGCCTGAGATCTCGGTGCCGCCGGAGTAGTTGATGATCGGGCAGCGGCGGCCGCCGACCGCCTCCAAGAAGAAGAACCAGGGGTCGACGTTCCAGGCCTCCCCGGTCGACCCCAGGATGCGCAGCGAGCTGAGGTCATGGCGGGCGGGCAGATCTGGGCCGTGGCGCATCAAGGAGCGGATCACGGTCGGCGCAACCCCCAGATGCGTCACCCGGTGGCGCTCGACCAGCTGCCACAGCCGGTCAGGGGCCGGGTGGTCCGGGGTGCCCTCATAGAGCACGAGCGTGGCACCGAGCAGAAGCGTGCCGTAGATTGCCCACGGGCCCATCATCCAGCCGAGGTCGCTCAACCAGAACAGGCGGTCGCCCGCATTGAGGTCAAAGGCATGGGCCAAGTCCTGGGCGGCCTTCACCGGGAAGCCCGACTGGACGTGCAGCGCTCCCTTGGGCCGACCGGTGGTGCCCGAGGTGTAGATCACCATCAGAGGCGCCTGGCTGTCCAGTGCGTCGGGCGCCGGCGCCGCCGGATTGGCGACGAAGTCGAGCCAGTCGACCTCTCCTGCCAAAAGCGTGCCCTCGCCCAGTCTGCGCTTAACCACCAGCTGGCGGACGCTCGGCGAGAGCGCCGCTGCCTGACGAGCCACCTCCAGCATGGCAACGCCCTTCCCCCGGCGCAAAAAGCCATCGGCGGTGATCAGAAGAGAGGCGGAAGCGTCTTGAAGCCGGCTGGCCACGGCAGTGGCCCCATATCCGGAGAAGATGGGGACCAAGACGGCGCCCTCAGCGGCGAGACCGAGCACTGCCACGACCGTTTCGGTCAGCATCGGCATGAAGACGGCGACCCGGTCGCCTGGCTTGATCCCAGCCCGGCGCAGGCCGGTTCGAAAACGGTCGACCTCGGCCTGGAGCGACATCCAGGTGACAAGGGCCAGCTCGCCGTTTTCCCCCTCCCAGATCACAGCGGCGTCGTTCGGTCGCCGACCTGTGTGCTGGGCCAGCATCGAGTCCCACAAATTGAGCTGGGCGCCGACCATGTACCGCGTCCAGGGCACGCCCTCGGATTGGTCCACCCACAGCTCGGGCTCTTTGCGAAAGATGAGTCCGATCTCCTGGACCACTGCCTCCTGCCAAAAGCGTGTCGGGTCGGCTCCGGCAAGCTGATGCAGGCTCTCCAGGTCTGGTAGCCCCAGTCGGCGCAGCATGCGCACAAGCCGGATGGAGCCGAGGCGCGCAGGGTCGGGTCGCCAGGCGACCTCTTGGCCCGTGATCGTCAGGTCGTGTTCCATGATGTCTCCTTTGTGGCCGCCTCAACCGGTCGGGCAGGGATCGGGCGAGCTTGGCCGTAGTGCCCATGTAAGGTGTAAGGCGAGGTCCTGATCCCTGGGGATCTGGCTTCGCCTACGCCCAGGAGCCAACCTGCCGGCTCGGTCCGGCGGAGTCGACCGCAAGGAGTCGTGGTCATGGAGACGGCGTTCACAGAAGATCTTCAGGCCCATCGAGCCCAAGGCATCGCCCGGCTCACGGAGCTGCTCGAGATCCCCAGCATCTCAACCTTGGAGCAGCATGCCCCCGACATGCAGTCGGCGGCCCAGTGGCTCAAGCGGGAGATGGAGCGCAGCGGGTTTCGGGCCAGCATCGAGCCGACCGCCCGCCACCCCGTGGTCTGGGGAACGAGTCCTGAGCTGCCCGGTCGGCCAAGGGTTCTCATCTACGCCCACTACGATGTGCAGCCGGTGGATCCGCTGGAGCTCTGGACCAGCCCGCCGTTTGAGCCGACCGTCCGCGACGATCAGTTGTTCGCCCGCGGCGTCAGCGACGACAAAGGGCAGCTCGTGATGCACCTACTGGCCCTGGACAGCTTCAGGCGGGTGAAGGGCGACTTTCCGGCCAACGTGGTGCTGGTGTTTGAGGGCGAGGAGGAGATCGGCTCGCCCAATCTGCCTGCCTTCATCCGTCGCCACCAGGCGGAACTGAAGGCAGACGCTGTGGTCATCTCCGACAGCACTCTGCTGGCGCCTGGCCGCCCCACCCTCGTCACCGGGCTGCGTGGCATGGCCGGGTTCGAGGTGATCGTGCGCGGGCCGGACCACGACGTCCACTCTGGGCTCTTCGGCGGTCTGATCGCCAATCCGGCGGCTGCCCTGGTCCAGATGCTGGCCGCCTGCCGCGACCCAAACGGTCATGTGGCCATCCCGGGTTTCTACGATGGCGTCGTGCCGCCGCCGTCTGCCGAAGTGGCGCGCTGGCAGGACGGCTTGGTCGAGCCGCAGGCGGTGTTGGCCGCGACCGGAGCGAAGGCGTTGGCCGGGGAGGAGGCCTACAGTCTGGCCGAACGCCTGTGGTCTCGGCCGACGTTTGAGGTGAACGGCATCTCAAGCGGCGTGCGAGCGGGCCAAAAGACGATCATCCCGGCCCTGGCCCATGCGTCGGTCACCTGTCGCCTGGTGGTGGGGCAGGATGCCAAGCGGATCTCCCGACTGGTCGCAGACTTCTTGGCCACCCAGGCGCCACCCGGGGTCGAGGTCGAGGTCATCTGCCACGACGCCTCGCCGGCATCTGAGGTGGCGATCGACTCGAAGGCCGCCCGGCTGGCCATGGCAGCCCTGGAGCAGGGCTTCGGGCATCCCGCCCAGCCGGTGCGCCAGGGAGCCTCGATCCCGATTGTGCCGGTCTTTCAACAGGTGCTGGAGGCGCCCGTATTGCTGATGGGGTTTGGGCTCGAGACCGACAACTTCCATTCCCCCAACGAGCACTGGCACCTCGGCAACCTGGACCTGGGCCTTGCCAGCATGCTCGCCTTCTGGACAGGCGTGGCCGCGGGGGAGCTCGTCTAGGGAGACTGGTCGGGGCGGCCTCTGCTATACTCAGGGCCGCTGAAGAGGGGGGCATTTCGTGAACCTACCCGGTCTCAGCCCATACATCCTGACCATCGGATCGCTCCAGATTCACTGGTATGCCGTGTTCATCGTCTGCACCGTCGTCATCGGCTACTCCTATCTGTACTCGCAGAAGGAGCGCCTGGGGCTGACCGAAGATCTGGTCACCAACGCCATTTTGTGGGCGGTGGTCGGTGGCGTGATCGGAGCCCGCATCGTGTTCGTGATCTTCAATGAGCCCGGCTGGATCATCCACGACCCGGTGCAGATCCTGCGCATCTACGACGGCGGCCTGGCCTTTCACGGGGCGGTCGCAGGCGGCCTGTTCGCCGCCTGGCTGTACCTGCGCAAGAAGGGCGTGTCGTTTGGCCGCTTCATGGACTTCCTGATCCCCGGACTTGCCACCGGCGTGATGCTGGTCCGCATCGGCAACATCTTCAACCACGAGGTGCTGGGCCACTTCAGCATCTACGCCCCGGGCGGCGAGTGGCCGGCCCAGCTGATCGGCGGCGCCATCGGCGTGGTGCTGATCTTCCACTACCTCTGGTACGCCAAGCGCAATCCCCCGCCGGGCGCCCAGTTCTGGTCCGCCCTCTTCTACTACAGCCTGCTGCGCGGCCTGATCGGAGAGACAGTTCGGGCCAACCCGACCTGGTTCGTGCACTACCTGAACCCGGTCTGGGGCATCGGCTTCATCACGGTCGAACAGTTCTTCACACCGCTCTTGGTGGCTGGCACCTACTACTTCTGGTGGCGAGCGGTAAGGCAAGGGAGGGCCCAGCCGGTTGCGACTGGTCAGATCCAGGCGTGATCTTGCCCAGGCCCTGACCAAGCTGGACGGTCCTCAGGGGATCGGCCTCGTTCCGACCATGGGCTTTTTTCACGCCGGCCACGTAAGCCTGATGGAGCGCGCCGTCAAAGACGGCGCAAGTGTGCTCAGCGTGTTCGTCAATCCGCTCCAGTTCGGCGAAGGCGAGGACTACGAGCGCTATCCCCGGGATCCGGACCGGGACCTGAGAATCGCCGAGGAGGCCGGCATCGACCTTGTCTATATGCCGCCTGCGGCCGACGTCTTCCCTCCCGACTTTTCGACGTCTGTGACGGTGGCCGATCTTTCGGCTCTCTACTGCGGCCACTTCCGACCCGGCCACTTCGAGGGCGTGACCACGGTTCTGGCCCGGCTGTTCGGTCTGATCAAGCCGCAGCGCGCCTATTTCGGCCAGAAGGACTACCAGCAGTCGGCGATCGTCCGGCGGATGGTGACCGATCTGGCGCTCGCCATCGACATCGAGGTGCTGCCCACGATCCGCGAAGACAGCGGGCTGGCGATGAGCTCGAGAAATGTGTACCTGACCGAGGCGCAGCGGCAGGCAGCGCCCTTCTTTCATCAGGCCCTGTCCGACACCGAGCGGGACATGCTGGCTGGCGAGCGCGACGGCGCCAAGCTCTTGGCCAAGCTGGAGCGGCGCCTGAAGAAGATCCCCGGGTTCAAGCCCCAGTACTGGGCGCTGGCCGACGCCAAGAATCTGCAGCCGAAGGCGACTGCGGTCGAAGGTGACGTGCTCCTGGCCGCCGGCCACTTCGGAGCAACCCGACTGATCGACAACTGCGTGCTGGGTGAGAGCGCCAAGAGCGGGCCAGGGGCAATCAAGCGGCCCTAGCGCAGCGGTGCCCCGCCTTGCCGCAGCCTGATCGAAGGAGGTCCCCATGGCCGAAGCCAGACGGTTCGCTCGTCTCGTCATCTACCACCCCACAGCCGCCCAGGAGTATGCCGATCGGCTTGCCGCCAAGGGCGTTTCCGACGTGGTCGCCGTGGCCCGAAGAGAAGACCTCGGCCCGGTTTGCGCCGATGCCGAGGCGGTGGCGTGCTGGGATTTTCCGAGCGAACTTTTTCCCAAGATGCCGCATCTGCGCTGGATCCAGGTGCTGGCGGCCGGTGTCGACCACTTGGTCGGCACGATCGAGCTGTCGAGGCGAGTCCAGATCTGCCGGGCGGTCGGCCCATTTGGCGACCAGATGGCCGAATGGGCCTTCTCGGAGATGCTGGCGCAGGTACGCGGCCTGGACCGGCTGCGCCGCCAGCAGGCGGCGGCGACCTGGAAGCGGTTCGTGCCGGGGTCGCTCTCTGGCAGCGTACTGGGCATCGCCGGCATGGGAGCGATCGGGCAGGCTGTGGCCAGACGGGCCAGAGCCTTCGGCATGACCGTCCATGGCCTGAGCCGAAGCACGACCGATCACGGAGCCGATCGCGGCTTTGGGACAGGACAGTGGATCGAGTTCGCCCAAAGCTGCGACTGGCTGCTCCTGTTGCTCCCCCTGACCGCCGAGACCGCAGGCGTGATCGACCAAACGGTGCTCTCTGCCATGCGGCCCACGGCCTGGCTCTTGAACGCCGGCCGGGGGAAGCTGGTCGATGAGGCGGCCCTGGTGGCGGCCCTGGACAGCCACCAGCTGGCCGGTGCCATCTTGGACGTCTTTGCGCAGGAGCCGCTCCCGCCGTCCAGTCCTTTGTGGCGGCATCCGAAGGTGGTGGTGACGCCTCATCTGGCGGCCGTCAGCCGGGTCGAGGACATGGCGGAGATCTTGTATCAGAACCTCGTGCGCGATCGAGATGGAGAGCCGCTCATGAACGTCGTCGACCGGGAGCGCGGCTACTAGGTCCGAACCAGGGGAGCGATGGCGTATGCTGTCAGCGTCGGCTCGAAGCTAGGAGGCACGGATGTGGTCGAGGCGCCTAAGACGCTTGATGGCTGGTGGGTGCTTCACGATCTGAGCCGCCTGGACCGCCGGCTCTGGCGCTCTTTAGCGGAGAGCGAGCGCACGGAAGCGCTGGCCCAGGTGGGGGAGCTCTGGCAGCACGAGCTGAGTCGGCCGAAGGCCCAAGACCGCGGCGACAGCGGACTGTACACCGTGCTTGGCCACAAGGGCGAACTCCTGCAGATCCACCTTCGGGAGTCGCTCGAAGATTTGTTCCAGCTCCAGCACCAGATGTCCGGCCTCACCATCTCCTCCTGCCTGGAGCGGACCTGGTCCTTTGTGTCGGTAGTCGAGCTCTCCACCTATGGGGCGCCCGATGGCACAGAACTGTCGGCGTCTTTGCTGGACGACCCCAAGCTGAGAGAGCGCCTGCACCCGCTCTTGCCGGACGGGCCGTTCGTGTCGGTCTACCCGATGAACAAGGCCCGCCAGCCTGGCGCCAACTGGTACACGCTGACCCTGGACGAGCGCCGACAGCTGATGCGCAGCCACGGCGAAATCGGTCGTCGCTACGCCGGTCGCATCCGCCAGATGATCACGGGCGCCGTTGGGCTGGACGACTGGGAGTGGGCGGTCACCCTGTTTGGCGCCGATCCCTTGGAATTCAAGAAGCTGATCACCGACATGCGCTACGACCCGGCGAGCTCGCTGTACGCCGAGTTTGGCCCCTTTCTGATCGGCCGGCGGATCGATCCCGGCGCACTCCTGGCGCTGTGGCGCAGGTGAAGGAGCCGGCGCGCCTCATCCGTGCCTGTGCTGGTCAGCCGGTGGATCGCCTTCCTGTCTGGCTGATGCGCCAGGCCGGCCGCTACCTGCCCGAGTACCGAAAACTGCGTCAAGGCCACGACTTTCTGGCAATGTGCGAGCGGCCAGAGCTGGCGGTCGAGGTGACCTTGCAGCCGCTGCGACGCTTTGACCTGGACGCGGCGATCATCTTTGCCGACATTCTGCTCCTGGTGCGGGCGCTCGGCGCCGATCTGGCCTACGAGGAAGGTGCGGGGCCAAGGATCAGCGGTCTGCCCGCACCGCAGGAGATCAGCTTTCCCAGCGCCGCTCGGGTTACAGAGGCGCTGTCCTTCGTCGCAGAAACGGTCCGCCGGGTGCGGGCCGAACTTGCAACCGACAAGGCCGTGATCGGATTCGCCGGAGCGCCCTTCACCGTGCTCAGCTATCTGCTCGAGGGTGGGCCCTCCACCGACTTCGCCCAAACCAAGGCCCTGATGAACCAAGACGCCGACACCTTCTCCCGCCTGCTCAGCGGGCTCGCTGAGATGACCGTCGCCTATCTCGCGCTGCAGGTGAGGGCCGGGGCTGACGTCGTCCAGCTCTTCGACAGCTGGGTCGGCGCTCTGGCGCCAAGCGACTTCAGCGCCTTCGTGGCGCCCGTGCTCACCGCCCTGATCAGCCGGCTGAAGGCGCTTGGGGTGCCGGTCATCTACTTTGCGCCGCAGACGGCCGGGTATCTCGACCAGGTGGCTGCCACCGGGCCGGACGTGGTCTCCGTCGACTGGCGGGTGAGCCTGGCCGAGGTGCGCAGGCAGGGGATCCGCATCTGCCAGGGCAACCTCGACCCGGCGGTGCTCCGAGACGGGCCCCGGTCCCGCATCGACCACGAGGTGCGCCGGATCCTGGCGGAGTGGGGAGGGCGAACGGGCCTCATCTTCAACCTCGGCCACGGCGTCGACCGACGGACACCGGTGCACCACATCAACTGGCTGATCGACGCCGTGCACCGAGGGCCGAGATGAGCCGCCCAGCGAAGGCCTTGGTCGCGGTCCTGCTCTTGGCCTTTGGTGGCCCCGAGTCCATGGCCGAGGTCGATCCCTTCGTCACAAGCGTGCTCGGTCGGACGCCGCCGGAAGCGATGTTGAGAGAAATTCGCCACCGCTATCAGCTCTTGGGCGGCGGCTCGCCGCTCGGTGCCACCACCCGGGCCCAGGGGGAGGCCCTGGCCGCCCTGCTGTCGGAGCTTGGCCGCCCCTGGCCGGTCCTGGTCGCCATGCAGCATGCCCGTCCCACCTTCCAAGAGGCCTTCGCCCAGCTGGCCGATATGAACCCGTCTCGGCTGGTCGCCTTAAGCCTCGCCCCCTACCGCTCCCAGGCCAGCACCACGGCCTACGAGCAGGCGGTTCGGAGGGCGGCGGCCACTGCCGGCTCGTCGATCCCGATTGTCTTTCCCCAGGACTGGTTCGGGCAGCCGACCTACATCCAGGCGCTCGCCGCCCGCCTGACCGAGAGCTTGCGCCAGGTCGCCAAGAGAGACCGCCCAGGCGTGGCGGTCGTGTTCAGCGCCCACAGCATCCCGCAGCGATTTGTGGCGGCCGGGGATCCCTATCCCGAGCAGCTGGCCAAGACGGTGGCCGCTGTCTTAGAGATGGTTCCCGACATCACGCCGCATCTGGCCTACCAGTCGGTCAGTCAGGCGGCGACCGACCCCTGGATCGGCCCGCCGGTCGAACGCGTGATGGCCGAGATCGCCCGAGCAGGGGGCCGTGCGGTGGTGGTCGATCCGATCGGCTTCGTGTCCGACCACCTGGAGACGCTCTACGACAACGACATCGTGCACCGCGAAGAGGCGAAGCGTCTGGGCCTCGCCTTTTACCGCTGTCCCTGCCTGAACCTCGATCCCCTGTTCGTGCGCGCGCTCGCCGACGTCGCCATCGGAGCGGTTGCGCGATGAGCGGCGGAGCCGAGGGGAAGAAGGTGGCGATCGTCGGCGGCGGCGTGGCCGGCCTCGCGGCCGCCCACCGCCTGCAGGCCCTGGCGGCTTCGTCCGGCGAGTCCCTGCAGATCGTGCTCTTCGAGCGCGACCGTGTGTTCGGCGGCAAGGTGCAGAGCCGCTGGTCGAAGGCCGGGCTGCTGATCGAACGCGGGCCGGACAGCTTCCTGACCCGCAAGCCGGCCCTGCTCGACCTGATCGGTGAGATCGGGCTGACCGACCAGCTGATCGCCACCCAGGGAAGCGCTCTGTCGTCCTTCATCTACCGCAAAGGCCGGATGCGGCGGCTGCCGCCGGGGATGGGTGCCTTGGTGCCGGCCGACCTCTTTAGGTTCCTGCGTTCCGACCTGCTGTCTCCTGGTGGTCGACTGCGGGTGCTGCGCGATCTATGGCTCAGCCCTCCGCCGGACGGCGACTTGAGCCTCAGAGAGCTGATCGGTCCCCGCTTGGGGGACGAGTTTTTGACCCAGGTGGCCGAGCCCCTGATCGCCGGCATCCATAGCGCCGAGCCAGAGCAGATGAGCGTGGCCGCCACCGTCCCGGGACTGCTCACCCTCTTGACCCGCGACCGCAGTCTGATCCGTGGTGCGAGACGACAGATGCGGGCGCGATCGGGGCCCACCTCGCCGCCGTTCATGAGCCTGCGCGACGGCATGGGCAGCTTGGTCTCTGCCTTGGAAGGCCAGCTGGGAGCGGTCGAGCGGCGGCTTGGCAGCGAGGTGCAGGCGATTGCCAAGGCGGAGGGACGACTGCGGCTGCGGGCCAAAGGGGCCGACATGGGTGGCAAGGAGGAGCTGGTCGACGCCGTCGTCCTGGCGACGCCGGCGCACCTGGCCACCGGCCTCGCCCTGCCCCTTTGGCCGGATCTGGCCCAAGAGCTTGCTGAAATTCCCGCCCACCCGGTCTTGACCATCACCTACGCCTATCTCCGCCCGGAGATCGAGCAGGTCCTGCCTGGGCACGGCTGGCTGGTTCCGAGGGGAGAGGGGACGTGGATGCGCGGGGCGACTGTGATGACCAACAAGTGGCAGGGGCGGTCGCGGTCTTCCGAGCTGGTCTCGATTCGGGCCTTTTTGGGCGGAGCCGGTCAGGCCGCCCTGAACGAGGTGGCGGACGACAGACTGATCGAGCAGGTGGCGGACGAGGTGGGACGGCTCCTGGCGGTTTCGGCCAGGCCGATCGAGGCCACGGTCGAGCGGGTGCTGGAGGGCAATCCGGAGTACCGGGTGGGGCACATCGAACGAGTGGCGCGGATCGACCAGCTGCTGGACGACATCCCGAACCTGGCGGTGGCCGGGGCCTCCTACCGCGGCATCGGGCTCCCAGACGTGGTCCGGTCTGGCCAGGAGGCAGCGGCGCGGGTGTGGAAGGGCCTTC
This sequence comes from Bacillota bacterium, assembly GCA_021827745.1. Classification (GTDB taxonomy): domain Bacteria; phylum Bacillota; class Sulfobacillia; order JAJZYS01; family JAJZLH01; genus JAJZLH01. The sequence goes on from JAKAUI010000001.1 coordinate 9,771, forward strand.
ACGGCCGCGAAGGCGAAGCAGATACCGTGATACGATAGGCGTGTTCGGCGCCACGGCGCCGGAGTCGGCAGGCGGGAGGACGAACGGTGGATTTTGGACTGAGCGACGAAGACCGGATGATTCAGGCCCTGGCCCGTGACTTTGCCCAGAAGGAACTCGCACCCGGGGCGAGCCAGCGCGACCGGGACGGTACACCCGACCTGGAGCTGATCTCCAAGCTCGGCACGCTGGGGCTGGCCGGGCTGCCGATCCCCGAGGTGTACGGCGGCGGCGGCGGCACCACCCTGCAGTATGTGCTGGTGGTCGAGGAGTTGGCCCGGGTGTGCGCCTCGTCTGCCCTCTCCTATGCAGCCCACGTCAGCCTGGGACTGGGCTCGCTCAGCCTGCTCGGATCGGAGCAGCAGAAGCGGGTCTATCTGCAGGCCGGCGCCGAGGGCCGCTACCCGATCGCCTTTGGCCTGACCGAGCCGGGGGCGGGCTCTGATGCCGGCGGCACCCGCACCATGGCCCGTCGCCAGGGCGACGAGTGGGTGGTGAACGGCACCAAGTGCTTCATCACGAACGGGGAGTCGGCCGGAGCCGTCGTCTTCACGGCCGTGACCGACCCCGAGCAAGGTCCGTCCGGCATCTCGGCCTTCATCGTGGCCAAGGGGACGAGCGGGTTTTCGGCCACGTCGGGCTACGACAAGATGGGGATGCGGGCGTCCGAGACCTCGGAATTGGTGTTCAGCGACTGCCACCTGCCGGCCGACCAGCTGGTGGGCGAGGCGGGCCAGGGATTTCACGGCTTTTTGAAGGTCTTGGACGGCGGGCGCATCTCAATCGCCGCCCTAGCGGTCGGGGTTGCTCAGGCCGCCCTAGACGCCTCCTTGCGCTACGCCCAGGAGCGCAAGCAGTTCGGCAGGGCGATCGCAAGCTTCCAGGCCATTCAGTTCAAGCTGGCCGATCTCGCAACCGAGATCGAGCTGGCCCGCACCTTGGTCCAGAAGGCGGCCTGGCTGAAGGATCTGGGAGAGCCCTACGGCCAGGTGGCGGGCATGGCCAAGCTGTTCGCCTCCGAGGCGGCGGTGCGCGGCGCCGATCAGGCGATTCAGATCCACGGCGGCTATGGCTACATCCGGGAGTACCCGGTGGAGCGCTTCTACCGGGATGCCAAGCTCCTGGCGATCGGCGAGGGCACCTCCGAGATCCAGCGCCTGGTGATCGCCAGGCACCTCGGTCTGCGCGGCGCATAGAGACTAAGGAGGCAGAGGCGTGGCGGAGGTCTTAGGCGAGATGGCCGGCGTGGTCGCTCGGATCACAGTCCAGGTCGGCGATCAGGTCAGCGCCGGGCAGGAGCTTTTGGTGGTGGAGTCGATGAAGATGGAGATTCCGCTTCTGGCGCCGATCGGAGGCACCGTGCAGGAGGTGCGCGTGGCCGTCGGCGCCTTTGTCCAGGCCGGAGACGTGCTGGCTGTGGTGGAGCCTTGAGCGCCGATCGGGCCACACCTATGCGCGGCCGCCGCCTGGAGGGGCATCGCTGATGGAGCGAAGTGAGCTTGGCGCGCACAGGAAGAGCATTGAGCGGGGTGGACCTGAGAAGTACCACCAGGCGGCCTTGGCGCAGCACAAGCTGTTTGCCAGGGAGCGCGTCTCCTTGCTCTTGGACGCAGGCTCGTGGGTCGAAGATGGGCTCTTTGCCAACGCCGAGGCGGGCGATCTGCCCGCCGACGGCGTGATCACCGGCACCGGCGCCATCGCCGGTCGGACGGTGGCGGTGATGGCCAACGACTCGACGGTGAAGGCCGGGTCCTGGGGTGCACGGACGGTGGAGAAGATCCTGCGCATCCAGGAGACCGCCGCTCGGCTCAAGCTGCCGCTCTTTTACCTAGTCGACTCCGCCGGCGCCCGGATCACCGATCAGGTCGAGATGTTTCCGGGTCGGCGCGGCGCCGGGCGCATCTTCTACAACCAGGTGAACCTGAGCGGCGTGGTGCCGCAGATCTGTCTCCTCTTTGGTCCCTCGGCCGCCGGCGGCGCCTACATCCCGGCCTTCACCGACATCACGGTGATGGTCGAGAACAACGCCTCCATGTATCTGGGCTCGCCGCGGATGGCCGAGATGGTGATCGGCGAGAAGGTCGCCCTGGAGGAGATGGGCGGGGCCCGCATGCACTGCACCGTGTCTGGCTGCGGCGACGTCCTGGCCGGCTCCGAGCAAGATGCCATCGCCTTCGCCCGCCGCTACCTCGGATACTTCCCGACCGACTTTAGCGGCCTGCCGCCCCGGCTGGAGCCTAGGCCGCCCGTGGCCGGGATCGATCTGGCCAAGATGGTGCCAGCCGAGCCTGCCCTGCCGTTTGACATGCTCCAGGTGATCTTGGGCCTGATCGACCAGGATTCCTGGTGCGAGCTGAAGGCGCTGTTCGCCCCTGAGCTCTTGTGCGGACTGGCGAGGCTTGACGGCTATCCCGTGGGCATCCTCGCCAACCAGCCCAAGGTCAAGGGCGGCGTCTTGTTCGTCGACTCCGCAGACAAGGCGGCCCGCTTCATCGCCCTCTGCGACGCCTTTTCCATCCCGCTCCTCTTCCTGGCTGACGTACCTGGCTTCATGATCGGCACCCAGGTGGAGCGCCAGGGGATCATCCGCCACGGCGCGAAAATGATCGCGGCGCTCTCCGAAGCGACCGTGCCCAAGTTCTCGGTGGTCGTCCGCAAGGCGTATGGCGCCGGCCTCTATGCGATGGCTGGGCCGGCCTTCGAGCCAGAGGCCGTGCTCGCCCTGCCCACCGCCGAAATCGCCGTGATGGGGCCCGAGGCGGCTGTCAATGCCGTGTACTCGAAGCACATCGAGGCGATCGCCGACCCAGCCGAGCGCCTGGCCTTCGTGGCGGAGAAGCGCGCAGAGTACCGCAAGGACATCGACCTCATGCGCCTGGCGTCTGAACTGGTGATCGACCAGGTGGTCGACCCCCAAGACCTGCGCCAGGAGCTTTCGACCCGACTCGGGCGCAGCTTCGGGCGCGAGCGCGAGCGCACCCGGCGCCGGCGTTCCGTGTACCCCGTGTAGTCAGTCGGCGACTAGGAGGAAGAGCACTGGTACGCACGCTGCCCCCCCGGATCACGCTGCGCGAAGTCGGGCTCAGAGATGGCCTGCAGGCCGAAGACGCCATCTTGCCGATCGCTGACAAGGTGGCGCTCTATCAGGCGCTGGTCTCCGCTGGGCTCACGCGGATCGAGGTCACCTCGTTCGTGGCCCCAAAGGCGATTCCGCAGCTTGCAGACGCCGCCCAGTTCGTGGCGGCGCTCGGGCCCCATCCCGATGTCTGGCTCTCGGCGCTCACGCCCAATCTGACCGGCGCCGAGCGGGCCGTGGCCGCCGGGATGGACGAGGTGACCGTGTTTTTGAGCGCCTCCGAGACCCACAACCGCCACAATGTGCGCCGCTCTGTCCAGCAGTCGCTGAGTCAGGCCGCGGAGGTGGCCGAGGCCCTGGAGGGCGCGTCGGTGGTGCGGTCTGCAGTCATCGCCACTGCCTTCGACTGCCCATACGAGGGCCCGCAGGATGCCCAGAAGGTGGCCGAACTGGCCCGCCGCCTGCGCGAGATGGGCTACGCCCCCATCTTGTTCGGCGACACCATCGGCGCCGCCAATCCGCTCTCCGTCTCGCGTCTTTTGGAGGCGACCGAGCGCCATCTGCCGGTGCGCGAGATCGGCCTGCACTTTCACAACACGAGAGACAGTGCCCTCGCCAATCTCCTGGTCGGCCTGGAGCGCGGCATCACCTTGTTCGACGGCGCCGTCGGCGGCATGGGCGGATGTCCCTATGCGCCCGGAGCCACCGGAAACGTGGCCAGTGAAGATGTGGTGGCCATGGTCGAGGCGATGGGCATCACGACCGGCGTGGATTTGGCCAAACTGGTCGCCGCCGCCGCCCTGGCCCAGGACCTGGTCGGCCGCCAGCTGCCGAGTGCCTGCCTGAAGGCCTTCGACCGCACGCAGGGGACGTGGGCGGCCTATGCCCATTGAGCTCACGACCGGGACGGTCGCCCGGATCCGAATCGACAGGCCCAGCCGCCGAAACGCCCTGGACCTCGCCCACCTTGGGGAGCTTGCGGCTGCCTTTCAGACCGTCAGCGCCGACCCAGAGGTGCGGGTCGTGGTGTTTGGCGGCGTCGGGGACAACTTTTCGGCCGGTGCCGACCTCAGCGAGGTGGCGGCACTGACCGATCAGGCTCAGGCGAGGCAGTATTTTTTGGGCGTGGCCGAGGTGATGGCCGCCATCCGGGAGGCCCCCAAGCCGGTGGTGGCCGAGGTGCGGGGCTGGTGCCTGGCTGGGGCGCTCGGGCTCGTCGGCGCCGCCGACATCGCCTATGCGGCCGACAGCGCCCGATTCGGCCTGCCTGAAATCGGCCTCGGCCTCTTCCCGATGGTCATCTCGAGCGTGCTCGTCCGGCAAATGGCCTGGCGGACATTGAGCGAGATGGCGCTGACCGGCCGCACAGCGGGCGCCGCCGCCATGAGGGAGGCTGGGCTGCTCACCGCCGTCTGGCCGGAGGCAGAGCTCGTGGGTGCAGTGGAGGAGGTCGCTCGGACCATGGCTGGACATTCGGCCGAGGCGCTGGCCAGAGGCAAGGCGGCCTTGTGGCGGATGGCGGGGCGCCACTTCTCGGAGGACGTCCAAGCGCTGGCGGCCGAGGTGGCCGCCCTGGCCCAGGGAGCAGAGGCGAAAGAGCGGATCGCCGCCTTCCTTGGCCGAACCGCCGGCAGGCAGGAGGCGCACTGATGGCGATGCGGATCAGCGAACTGGCAGCCTTCAGCGGCCAAGAGGCGACCATTCGCGGCTGGCTGGTCAGTCTGAGGAAGGGCGGAAAAATCCGCTTCTTGGTGGTGCGCGACGGATCGGGCACGGTGCAGGCGGTGGTCCGGCAAGAAGACGCTCCGACCGAGGTCTGGGAGCGCTGCGCCGACCTTTCGCAAGAGGCCAGCCTCGAGGTGCGCGGCACGGTGCGCCTGGACCAGCGGGCCCAGGGCGGCGTCGAGCTTGCGGTGCGCGACCTCATCGTCATCTCGGACGCCGCTGATTTCCCGATCTCGCCCAAGGAGCACGGGGTCGACTTTCTGATGGACAACCGCCATCTATGGCTTCGGTCGCGCAGGCAGGCGGCCATCTTGCGCATCCGCTCCCAGATCGAGCTCTTCTTGCAGGTCGAGCTCGGCCGTCGCGGCTTCGTGCGCGTGGACAGCCCGATTCTGACGCCCTCTGCCTGCGAAGGCACCACCACCTTGTTCGAGACCGACTACTTCGAGCAAAAGGCCTATCTGTCGCAGAGCGGCCAGCTGTACAACGAGGCGGCGGCGGCGGCGCTGGGCCGGGTCTACTGCTTTGGGCCGACCTTTAGGGCAGAGAAGTCGAAGACCCGACGTCACCTGGTCGAGTTTTGGATGCTCGAGCCAGAGATCGCCTTTGCCAGCCTGGACGACGTGATGGATTTGGAGGAGGACCTGATCTCCGCCCTGGTCCGCCATCTGCTGAAAGAAGCCGCGGACGACCTTGTCGTCCTGGAGCGGTCGCCGCAGGCGCTTTTGGCCGCAGCGCAGGGAGGCTTCGCCCGCATCACCTACGATCAGGCCGTGGAGGTTGCGGTGCAGGCCGGTCAGCCGGTGACCTGGGGAGAAGACTTCGGCAGCCCCCAGGAGACGGCGATCGCCGCCGCCTTTGACCGCCCGGTGTTCGTGCACCGCTACCCGACGGCGTGCAAGGCCTTCTACATGCAGCCAGACCCGGAGCGCCCCGAGGTGTGCCTGTCGGTCGATCTTCTGGCTCCCGAGGGGTATGGTGAGATTGCCGGGGGCGGCCAGCGCATCCACGACTTCGCACTACTGAGAGAAAGACTTGCCCAGCACAACCTGCCCGAAGACGCCTACCGCTGGTACCTCGACTTACGGCAGTGGGGCAGCCAGCCCCATGCCGGATTCGGACTGGGGATCGAACGCACCCTGAGTTGGCTGTGCGGGCTGGACCACGTCCGGGAGACGATTCCCTTCCCGCGCCTTCTGACCAGACTGTACCCGTGAGGCGGTGAGCGGAATCGACAAACTGGGGGCCGTGCTGCGTCAGGCCAGAGAGGAAAAGGGGCTCAGCCTGGACGCGGTGGAGAAAGAGCTGAAGATCTCCCGCCGGTTTTTGGCCGCCCTGGAAGAGGGCGACTGGGACAAGCTGCCGGGAAAGACCTATGGCCGGGCCTTTGCCCGCAGCTACGGGCGCCTTCTGGGCGTCGACGTTCAGCCCTTCTTGCCGAGCGTCGAGACGCAGCCGGTGGCGCCCCTGGCGCCGTCCCCTGCGGTGGCGGAGAAGGCAGGTGGGCCTGGCCGGCTCTTGGCCATGGTGGCGGTGGCCCTAGTCGTTCTGGTCGCCACCGTGGGCTGGATCGTCTATGCGAACAGTCCGGGGGCAACCTCCCCCACCCCCCAGACGCCGACGGCCAAGAAGACGACCACACCGTCCTCCACCACTCCGACGACCTCGAGCCCGACGGTCACCGTGACCGGAAGCGGCACCCTGTTCGGCTGGCCGGCCACCCTCTATCGGGTGACGCCTGGACCGGCGACGATCGTGATCAGCTTCCAGGGCCCCTGCTGGATCAAGGTGGTATCAGACGGCACCCAGGTCGCGGCCGCCACGTACCAAAGTGGCACCTACACCTTTTCTGCGACCAGCTCGCTGCAGGTGCTGTTCGGTCTACCGCAAAACGTCACGGCCGTCTTGTCCGGAAGCTCCCTCTCCATCGGCAACGGAGCCTCGCCAAGGGCCGTCCAGGCCACGGCTGCGCCCTAGCCCGACAGTTGCCTTGGGTTGGGGCTGGACTATAATATAGGCCGCCGCCGCAAGGCGGTTTTTGGTGCCGCTGGCGTCGGAGGCCATTTCCCAATGTTTCTGATGAGGTGTGAGGCTGTGGACAAGATCGTGGGCATCGACCTCGGGACAACCAACTCTGTGATCGCAGTGATGGAGGGCGGCAAGCCGGCGGTGATCGCCAATGCCGAGGGCGCCCGCACCACGCCGTCGGTCGTGGCCTACACCAAGCAGGGCGAGCGCCTAGTCGGCCAGCTGGCCCGCCGCCAGGCTGTCTTGAATCCTGAGAACACGGTGTTCTCGGCCAAGCGCTTCATCGGCCGCCGCTTTGAAGAAGTGGCGCTGGAGCGCGACCGGGTGCCCTATCGGGTGGAGCAGGGGCCGAGCGACGGAGTGCGCTTTGCCCTGGCGACCGCAGACCATCCGCTCTCTCCGGAGGAGATCTCGGCCGCCGTCTTGCAGAAGCTGAAGGCGGACGCCGAGGCCTACCTGAACCAGCCGGTGACCCGGGCTGTGATCACGGTGCCGGCCTACTTCAACGACGCTCAGCGCCAGGCGACCAAAGATGCCGGCAAGATCGCCGGGCTCGAAGTGCTGCGCATCATCAACGAGCCGACGGCGGCGGCCCTGGCCTACGGGCTCGACCGCAAGGCGGAGGAGAAGATCCTGGTCTTCGACCTGGGCGGCGGCACCTTCGATGTGTCGGTGCTGGAAGTGGGCGACGGCGTGTTCGAGGTCAAGTCCACCTCCGGCGACACCCACCTCGGCGGCGACGACTACGACCAGCGGGTGGTGCAGTACCTGGCAGACGCCTTCCAGAAGGCGGAAGGCATCGACCTGCGCAAGGACCGCCAGGCCCTGCAGCGCCTCTTGGAGGCAGCCGAGAAGGCTAAGATCGAGCTTTCGACCGTGACCGAAACCTCGGTCAGCCTGCCCTTCATCACGGCCGATCAAAATGGACCGAAGCATTTGGACACCCGCCTGACCAGAGCCCGCTTCGAGGAGCTCACCTCCGACCTGACGAGTCGCCTGGAGAAGCCGTTTCAGCAGGCCCTGGCCGACGCTGGACTCGCTGCCGCCGACTTGGACGAGGTGGTGCTGGTCGGCGGCTCCACCCGGATGCCGATCGTGCAGGAGCTGATCCGCCGCCTGACCGGCAAGGAGCCCAATCGCGGCGTGAACCCGGACGAGGTGGTGGCGGTGGGGGCTGCGATTCAGGGTGGGGTGCTCGGCGGCGAGGTCAAGGACATCGTCCTGCTCGACGTCACGCCGCTGTCCTTGGGCATCGAGACCCTGGGCGGCGTGATGACCGCCCTGATCGAGCGCAACACCACCATCCCGACCAGAAAGTCCCAGGTCTTCACCACCGCCCAGGACGGCCAGACCAATGTCGAGGTGCACGTGCTCCAGGGCGAGCGCCCGATGGCCCGGGACAACCGCACGCTCGGCCGCTTCATGCTGGAAGGGATCCCGCATGCCCCGCGCGGCGTGCCGCAGATCGAAGTCACCTTCGACATCGACGCCAACGGCATCGTCAACGTGTCGGCCAAGGACCGGGGCACCGGCAAGGAGCAGCGGATCACGCTGACCGCCTCCACCCAGATGTCTAAGGAAGATGTGGAGAAGCTGGTGCGCGAGGCCGAGGCCAACGCCCAGCACGACGCCGAGGTGCGGCAGACGGCCGAGCTCAGAAACCGGGCCGAAACCCTGCTCTACACCACCGAAAAGACCCTGCAGGAGCAGGCGGACAAGATTGTGCAGGCCGACAAAGAGGCCTGCCACCTGGCCATGTCGGAACTGAAGGACCTCTTGAAGGATGCCGACGTCGGAAGCCAGAAGCTGGAGACGGCGGTCAAGGCGCTGGAAGAGGCAGCCTATAAGGTGGCTGCCGCCATCTATCAGGCCCCAGACCAAGGCCCGCCGCCATCTGACGGCACAGAGTCCGAGGGCGGCCCTGGCGAGAACCCAGCGGATGGCGGAAAGGACACCACCGTGGACGGAGAAAAAACCGGCTAAGGCGGTCCTTTTTTGGGAACCTCGGCGGACCATTTCGGATCGGTATGTATGGGAGGTAGCCACGTGCAGAACCCGGCGCCCGGCCTGGTCGACGCCATCCGCTCTGGCGACGTCGAGCCCTGGTCGGCGCAGATGGAGGCCCTGCGCAGGCAGCTCTACTGGACCGCCCTGGCCATCGTCGGCAACCCGGAGGATGCCAACGACGTGGTTGCGGAGACCCTGTTCAAGGTGTGGCGAAACATCCGTTCCCTGCGTCGGACGGAGCTGTTTTCGGGCTGGTGCCGGCAGATCCTGATCAACGAATGCCGGCGGCTTTGGCGCAAGGAGCAGCGCACCGTCAGTGTCGACTGGGAGAGCATGGTCGCCGACGAGGAGGATCGATCCCAGGATCAGATCTTGGCCCTAGGCACCCTTCAGGCCATGATCACCAATCTGAATGCCGGCGAGAGGGCGGTGGTGGTCCTGCGCTACATGCACGACCAGAGCCTAGAGGACATCGCCGAATCCCTCGACATTCCGATCGGCACCGTCAAGTCGAGATTGGCCAGAGCCCACGCCCACCTTCGTCAGCAGACCACCCGGGAAGGGGTTGTCGGTCATGCCTGAGGCCTTCGAGTCCCTGGTCCACCTGACCGAGCTGCCGGCGTCGCCCCAGTTGGAGCAGCGTCTGCGCCAGCGCTGGCAGACGCCGTTGCGCTATCCTGCCCTGGCCGCTGCCGTCTTGCTGGTGGCGGCTGTGGGTGGCGCCCTGGCTGTGGGGCGCGGACCGAGCACAGCCAGTTCGGTGGCGACCGCCCACCCCGTTCCGGTGGTGGCGGCTCAGGTTGTGGGCAAGACGCCGATGATGAAGGCGGCCGCCACCGCGCCAGCGGCTCGGCCAGGCGAGCCGGACGTGATCACCTTTCCGACCAACCCGACCACGGCGCTGACTCTGAACTCCCAGCCGTCTGCCAGTCAGGCGGCCGCCTTCAGCGGGTCGTCGATCGTCATTCAGATCCAGCTGGAGGCCGGACAGTCGGTGACCGCAGCCTATCTGGTGCTGCCAGGCGGCACCGAGGTGGCGGGAAGTCTGACGACGGCCGGGGCGGGCCGCGTGTCTGCCTCCTTCCCGCAGACGTCTGGCCACTGGCAGGCTGTGTTCGTGATCAATGGACAGGCCTGGCTGCTGAAGATTCCGTCCTAAGGTGGCGTCGACCCGCGGAGAGAAGGGACCACAACTGGAACTGAGGCCGCTGGGCGACGCCAGCGAGTACCTGGCCGCCGTGCACCTGCAGCAGACGGTGTGGGGACCGGAGGAGACGACGCCTGCCAACCAGATGATGGCCACGGCCCATTCCGGCGGCCTGGTGTTGGGCGCCTTTCAGGGCTCCGAGCTGGTTGGGTTTGCGCTGGCCTGGCCTGGGCGCTCAGATGGGGAGAGCCTGCTCTACAGCCACATGCTGGCCGTCAGCGCGCACACCCAGGGCCAAGGCATCGGCCGGGCCCTGAAGTGGCGGCAGCGGGAGTGGGCGATGGCCGAGGGCTACCGGCGGATGGCCTGGACCTACGATCCCCTTCGCCGCCACAACGCCCGCTTCAACCTAGAGGTGCTGGGCGCCGAAGCGACCCGGTTGATCCCAAACTGCTACGGCGCCATGACCGACCGGCTGAACTGGGGACTGGACAGCGACCGGTTTTGGGTGGAATGGCAACTCGACCATCCGCTGGTCGAGGCCCGCCGGCTCGGCAAGACGCTCCCCAAGAGTTCCGATGAGGGGATCTGGGTCGAGATCCCGAAGGACATGGAAGCGCTCAAGCAAGCCGATCTGGAGCAGGCGAGAGCCCTGCAGCAGCACTTTCGGCAGGCGGTCGAGCCGCTGTTCGCCGCCGGCCTGCGGGCCCTGGCCGTGCGGGACCGGGGGATGGCCTGTGCCTATCTGTTCAGCAGGAGGTGAGCCGATGCGTCTGGCCAGAGTCGATCTCTATCGACTGAACCTGCCGATGCTGACGCCCTTTGAGACCTCGTTCGGCACAGAGTCGGACAAAGACTTCCTTTTGGTCGAGGCCTCCGACGGCGAGCACAGCGGCTGGGGAGAATGCGTCGCCTCGGCCGGCCCCTTTTACAGCGAAGAGACGACCAAGACCGCCCTTGTGATCCTGATGGACCACCTCTTGGGGCGGCTTGAGGGCGAGGTCGCCGATCCGCAAGAAGCGTCCGAGCGGATGTCGGCGGTGCGGCTCAACCCGATGGCCAAGTCGGCGATCGAGACCGCCCTCTGGGACCTTTCGGCGCGCCGCAAGGGCGTGTCGCTGTCCCGCCTGATCGGCGGCACCCGCACCAAGGTGCCGGTCGGGATCAGCATTGGCATCCAGCCGAGCAGCGCTGCACTGGTCGAGCAGATGAAACGGCGTCTCGACCAGGGCTACCAGCGGATCAAGATCAAGATCAAGCCCGGCTATGACGTTGAAATTGTGCGCGCCGTGCGCCGGGCGCTGCCCGATGTGCCGCTGATGGTGGACGCCAACAGCGCCTACACCCTGGCCGACACCAAGCGGCTGAAGGCGCTCGACGACTTTGGGCTGATGATGATCGAGCAGCCGCTCGGCCATGACGACCTGATCGACCACGCCGCCCTGCAGGCCGAATTGAAGACCGCCATCTGCCTGGACGAGAGCATCCGCTCGGCCCACATCTTGGAGCAGGCCCACGCCATCGGGGCGCTGCGCGTGGTCAACATCAAGATTGGCCGCCTGGGCGGGCTGGGGGAGTCTTTGAAGACGGTCGCCGCCGCCCGCCGCCTGGGGCTGGACGTCTGGTGCGGCGGGATGCTGGAGTCCGGCGTGGGCCGGGCCTTGAACGTCGCCATCACCTCGCTTGAGGGCTTCACGCTGCCCGGTGATACGGCGGCCACCTCCCGCTATTTTGGCGAAGACATCGCCGACCCTCCCTTCGAGCTGACTGTTGACGGCTGCCTGGCCGTGCCGGAGGGCCCGGGGCTTGGCGTGGACGTGATCAAGGAGCGGGTCCTTCGCCATGCGGTCGACCACCAGGTCTGGACCGCATCGTGAAGGCGGCGGTGCTGGCCGTTGGAAACGAGGTGCTCTACGGCGACACCCAAAACAGCAACGGCGCCTATCTTGCCTCCGAACTGACCGCCGCCACGGTGCAGATCGTGTTCCAGACGGTGCTGGCCGATGAAATCGCGCAGGTGGCAGCCGCCATCACCCATGCCCTTCGGGTGGCGGATTTGGTGGTGCTGATCGGCGGGCTTGGCCCCACCGTCGACGACATCACCCGCCAGGCGGTGGCCGAGGCCACCAGCTGCCCCCTGGCCCTGGACCAGGCGGCCATGGCCCAGATCGAGCAGTACTTTCTGGAGCGCAAGCGGCCGATGCCGGAGTCAAATCGCAGGCAGGCGCTTTTGCCTGCCGGGGGCGAGGCGCTGGGAAACGACCGGGGCACGGCGCCAGGACTTTGGCTGGAGCTCGGGAGCCAGGTGGTGGTGGCCCTGCCTGGTCCGCCGATCGAGCTCGAGCCGATGTTTCAAGCGTCCGTCCTGCCCCGCCTGCGCCAGCGCCTGAAGAGCGGGCGGGCGGTGACCTGGCTGCGCACCAGCGGCATCGGCGAGTCCTCCCTGCAGGAGCTGCTTGGGGATCTGCTGACCAGCGCCAATCCGTCTGTGCTCCCCTACGCCAAGCTGGGCGAGGTCCACCTGCGCATTCTGGCCGACGCCGCGAGCCAGCAGGAGGCGGAGCAGATGGCAGCAGGGCGGCTTCGGGCGGTGAGAGAACGGATCGGTCCCTATGTCTACGGTCAGGGGAACGCCACCTTGGAAGGGGTCCTCTTGGAGACGCTGCTCGGCCGTCATGAGACGCTGGCCGTATCGGAGAGCGCCACCGGCGGACTGGTCAGCGCCCGGCTCAGCGACCCGGCCGGAGCGTCTCAGGTCTTCCTCGGCGGGAGTGTTGTCTACACCGCCTTGGCCAAGGTGGAGTTCGGTGCCTTGGAGCGCTCGGCCATCGACCGAAACGGGGCCGTGAGCGCCTGGACAGCAAAGGCCCTGGCCGAGAGCGTCCGCCAGAAGCTGGGCGCAACCTGGGGACTTGCCACCTGCGGCTGGGCCGGCCCCCAGGCCGACGGCGAGGTCGGGCTGGCCTATACGGCCGTGGCCGGGACAGCGGGAGTGGAGAGCCAGGAGCACCGCCTCGGCCACAATCGGTACGACGTCCGCCATCGCCTGACCCAGGCCGCCCTCTGGCACCTCTATCAGGTGCTGGGTCGGGAAGGCTGAGGTGCGGCTGTTCCTAGGGTTGGCGGCCGACCAGCTGGCCAGCCAGATCGCAGCCCGCGAGGCCGAAGTGGCGCCGCCGCCGGGTGGCCGGCTCTTGCCTGCCGACATGTGGCACCTGACCTTGGGATTTTTCGGCGAGGTCCCTGCGGTGGCGGCTTCGGCGATCGAAGTGCGGGCGGCCGAGTACGCCCAGGGCCAGCGCCCCCTGCAGGTGAGCTTTCAGCGGGTGGGCGCCGTTGGACGCCGGCCGCCGATTCGGGTGTGGGCCCTTCGCTCAGACAGCGACCTGGTCAAGTCTGCCGTCCGTCGGGCCCAGGTGGCGTTTCGCCCATGGCTGTCCGAGCGGGAGGCGAGTCGGCCACCGTTGGTCCATGTGACGCTGGCCCGCGGCCAGTGGAACTCCGAGCCAGCGGGGCGCACCCTCTTCCCACCGATCAGCCTGACTGCCGGCGCCCTCGTCCTGTATGAGAGCCACCTCCGTCCGGAGGGCGTTCACTACGAGCGGCTGGCAACCTTTGTCTTGGCCGACTGACCGGCGCAGGTGTCGGGACCGATTCGTGGTAATCGAACGATCAGCAGACGAGTCAGATTCAGAAAGGCGGCCGTGAGGTGGACCGGAACAACTCGTTGGAACTGGCCCTTGCCCAGATTGAGCGGCAATTCGGCAAGGGAGCCGTCATGAAGCTCGGCGACCAGGCACATCTGTACGACATCGATGTGATCCACACCGGATCGATCGTGCTCGATAACGCCCTCGGCGTCGGCGGCGTGCCGAGGGGCCGGGTGGTGGAGATCTTTGGGCCGGAGTCGAGCGGCAAGACCACGGTCGGGCTGCACATCATCGCCCAGGCCCAGCAACAGGGCGGAACCGCCGCCTTCATCGACGCCGAGCACGCCCTGGACCCGCTGTACGCCAAGAATCTCGGCGTCAACGTGGACGAGCTTCTGATCTCGCAGCCGGACACCGGCGAGCAGGCGCTGGAGATCGTCGAGGCCCTGGTTCGCAGCGGCGCCATCGACGTGATCGTAGTCGACTCGGTGGCCGCTCTGGTGCCGCGGGCCGAGATCGAAGGGGAGATGGGCGACTCCCATGTCGGCCTGCAGGCCCGCCTGATGTCACAGGCCCTGCGCAAGCTGACCGGCGTGATCTCGAAGAGCAACACCTGCGCCATCTTCATCAACCAGATTCGGGAAAAGGTCGGTGTCATGTTCGGCTGTCTCGACTATGAGACGCCAGTGATCGGGGCGGACGGCCGACGCAGGCCGATCGGGCGCCTGGTCAACCGGCGCGAGTCGCCGCCGATCCTCACCTTCGACCGCCAGAGCGGAGAGGTGCGGGAGGGGAAGATCGTCGGCTGGTACCGCAACGGAGCGGCCCCGGCCTTCGTCGAGATCAAGGTGGCCAGCGGCAAGGCGGATCCCCACCGGCTGCGGCTCACGCCCAACCACCCGGTGCTCACCCCCGATGGGTTTCGGCCCGCTGGCGAGCTGGCGGTCGGGGACCTGGTGATGACCGTCACCGAGGGCCCTGGCGACGCCATGTGGTCGGTGGCCCGCGGCTGGCTGATCGCCGGCGGCCGGCTGCATACCGACTCTGGAGCAGTCAAGGTGCGAAGCCCGCGGCTCGACTTTGGACTTCTGACCTGGGAGAAGCGGCTCGCCCCGGGCCTCAGCCGGGCCAGGGCGCATCTCGAGACACCGGCGCTGCCGGTTGCCCTGCTTCAGGACGAAGTGGCCGATCTGGGGCGGCGGGCCTATCATCAGGCCTTCTTTGAGCACCTGGACCCCTTGGCCCTGGCCATCTGGACGATCGAGGGCGGACGCCTGGAGGGAGAGCGCCTGGTTCTGCCGGCCCATCTGACGCCGGAGGGACTGGCCGCTCTGGCCAAGACGCTGTCCGATCGCTTCGGGGTGGACTGCGAGATGCGGATCAGCGGGCTTAAGTCGGACGTGGTGGTGGCCGGCGAGGGGCTGGGACGGCTGCTTGGGCTGGTTGCGCCGTTCATGCCGCCCGAGCCGGGAGAGGACAAGGAACCTCCGGCCCAGGTCGGCGGCTGGCAGGTGGCAGCACGGGCGGTCGTCAGCGTCGAGGCCAATGTGGCCCTGCGCTCCCGGCAGCGCTTTGACATCCAGGTCGAGCACAGCCACACCTTCGTGGCCAGCGGCGTGATCGTGCACAACAGTCCGGAGACCACACCGGGCGGCCGGGCGCTCAAGTTCTACTCCTCGGTCCGGCTGGACGTGCGTCGGATCGAGGCGATCAAGCTTGGCACCGAGGTGGTCGGCAACCGGACCCGGGTGCGGGTGGTGAAGAACAAGGTGGCGCCGCCGTTTCGGGTCGCAGACTTCGACATCCTGTACGGCCGCGGCATCTCGAAGGAAGGCAGCCTGATCGACCTCGGCACCGAGACCAAGGTGCTGCAAAAGAGCGGGTCCTGGTTCAGTTACGGCGACCTCAGGATCGGTCAGGGACGGGAGAGTGCGCGCGACTATCTGAAGAGCCACCCGGAGCTGGCAGACGAGATCGACGCCAAGATCCGGGAGACCCTGCTCAGTGCCCCGGTGCACGTGATCGGACCGAGCCCGCAGGACGAGCCGGACGAAGAGGTCTAGGGTGCCACAAAGCGCCCTCAGCACGGCGCTCCGGAGACTCGGCCAGCGCCCCTACACCCGCCGGGAGATCTCAGACTACCTGACCCGTCGCAACTATGCGGCCGAGGAG
Source organism: Bacillota bacterium (assembly GCA_021827745.1). Classification (GTDB taxonomy): domain Bacteria; phylum Bacillota; class Sulfobacillia; order JAJZYS01; family JAJZLH01; genus JAJZLH01. Next base: position 25,615 of record JAKAUI010000001.1, read on the forward strand.
GTCTCGGCCGCCCTCACCCGCCTGATCGAACTGGGCTATCTTGACGACCTGGAGGCGGCTCGGGCCACCGTCCGCTACCGCGAGCTCCATCCGCGCGGCCGCCTCCTGGTGGCACGAGAGCTGCGCCATCGCGGGCTCGATGCGACAACCGTGGAGTTGGCGCTCTTGGACTATGACGAGCGCTCGCTGGCCAGAGAGTTGGCCAAGCGCCTGGCCGCCCAGGGCAAGAGCCAAGAGGCGGTGCAGCGCGCGCTCATAAACCGCGGATTTCGCTCGGCCAGCGTGCTCGCTGCCACCGAAGACGGGTCGGCTGAGGTCGACCTTTCTTGACAGGGCGGGGTCCTGTTTCCGACAATACAGTCAGAGGAACACCTCGGCGCCCTCGGGCGCCTGTAGAGACCGCAGATCAAGAAGGGAATGAGTTCGACGAACGCCACTGACATCATCGTCGTGGTCGTTGTCGCCCTACTCGGACTTGCCGGTGGATTCACCCTCCGCCGCGTGCTGTCCGAAGGTGGGTTGAACGCGGCCCGCGACCAGGCCCGCAAGATCCGGGAAGGTGCGGAGAGGGATGCCGCCGAGCGGCTGAGAGAAGCAGCGATCGAGGCCCGGGAGGAGCTGCACAAGCTTCGCCAGGACGTCGAGCACGACCTGAACATCCGGCGCACCGAGCTGCAGGAGCGAGAGCGCCGGCTCACCCAGCGCGAGGAAGGGCTGGACCGCAAGACCGAGGCGATGGAGGCACGAAGCCAGGCCCTGGACGAGCGGGAGAAGGAATTGGACGCAGAGCGCGACACCCTGCGCCAAGGCGAGAGTCAGATCAGAGAGCGCCTGGAGCAGGTGGCGCAGATGACCACCGACGAGGCCCGGACCAAGCTTTTGGCCGAGGTCGAAGACGAGCTGGGCGGGGAGATCGCCCGCCGGGTCAGGGAAGCGGAGGCCCAGATCAAAGAAGAGGGCGACCGCAGAGCGCGCAGCATCCTGGCCACCTCCATCGAGCGCTACGCCGCCGATCATGTGGCGGAGGCGACCATCTCGGTGGTCAAGTTGCCCTCCGATGAGGTCAAGGGCCGGGTGATCGGGCGCGAGGGTCGGAACATCCGCTCCTTTGAGATGCAGACCGGAGTCGACCTGATCATCGACGACACGCCGGAGACGGTGGTCCTGTCCAGCTTCGATCCGGTGCGCCGCGAGGTCGCCAGGCTCTCGTTGGAACGGCTGATCACAGACGGCCGCATCCATCCGGGGCGGATTGAGGAAGTGGTTGAAAAGGTCAAGAAGGACGTCGACGAGCGGATCAAGACCGAGGGCGAACAGGCCGCCTACGATGTCGGGATCCACGATCTGCACCCTGAGCTGATCAAGCTGATGGGCCGGCTCAGGTTCCGGACCAGCTACGGCCAGAACGTGCTGGCGCACTCGGTTGAAGTGGCGCACGTGGCCGGCATGATCGCCTCCGAACTGGGCTGCAACGTCGCCGTGGCCAAGCGCGGCGGCTTCTTGCACGACATCGGCAAGGCCGTCACCCACGAGTCGGAGGGCACCCACCTGGAGCTTGGCGTCGAGCTGCTCGCCAAGTACAAGGAGAGCCCAGAGGTGATCTGGGCGATGGAGGCCCACCACGGCGCCGAGCCCAAGTCGGTGGAGGCGGTGATCGTGACCGCAGCCGACGCCGCTTCGGCCGCCCGTCCTGGTGCCCGCCGGGAGTCGCTCGAGCTCTACGTCAAGCGCCTGCGCAAGCTGGAAGAGATCGCCGACACCTTCGAGGGCGTGGACAAGTCCTACGCCATCTCGGCCGGCCGCGAGGTGCGGATCATCGTCAAGCCTGACAAGATCGATGATCTGGCCGCCACCCGGCTGTCCCGCGATATCGCCCGCAAGGTGGAGAAGGAGCTGACCTATCCCGGCCAGATCCGGGTGACCGTGATCAGAGAGGTGCGGGCCGTCGATTACGCCCGCTGAGCAAAGAGGACTTTGATTCCGATCGGCCAAGCCCGCTCTGTGAGGAGGGACGACATGGACCAAGTGGTGTCGGAACTCCTCGGCCGCTACGTCTCGAACACCGATCGAAACGTCTACACCATCACCAACCTGCCGGAAGAGGTCATCGCCGTCATCTTCGCCTATGTGTCGCGGTCTCCGGCCAGCTTCCGGGACAACCTGGTGCACCTGCTCACCGATCAGGAGCTGGCCCAGGTGGCGCCGGCGAGCGAGGAGTCGGTCAGCCGCCGGCGGGTGGAGCGGGCCAGCGAGCAGGCCAGGAAGTTCCATGAGAAGTGGGTGGTCGGATACGGCCACTCCTCAGTTGCCGAGCATGGCGTCGTCCATATCGGCATCGAGCGCATCTCCCGCCTGGCCTCGGCCGCCTTGGAGCTGGCCAACCCCTTCCTCTCGTTCACCGAGTACTCGCAGCGCTACCAGCGCCCGGCACGAGACCGGTTCGTGCTGCCGGCCGAGCTCGACCGCTGGCCGGTGCAGCGCGAGACGCTGGAGGGGCTCCAGAATCTGACCTTCGATGCCTATGAGCGGATCGAAGAGGGGCTGTTCGGACATCTGGCCGAAACCAACCCGCCGAAGGCCGACGAGGGCGACGATGCCTATCGCCGGCGGATCGGGCGACTGGGCTTTGAAGACGCCCGCTATGTGCTGACCTTGGCTGTTGAGACAAACCTCGGCATGACGGCGAACGGACGGGCGCTGCGCGACGGGCTCGTCCGCCTGATGGGCGACGCCCATCTCGAGGTCAAGGCCCTGGCCGATGCCATCGAGCAGGAAGCGGCCTCAGTGCTGCCCACGTTGCTCCGCCACATCACGCCACCTGCTCCCCGACCGCTCCCAGGAAAGCAGCCGGCCGGAGGAGTCCTGATCCCCGCCGTTCAGCTCCTGACCTTCACCGGCGACCATGACCCCGAACCCTTGGAGACGGCCCTTAGCCTCTTGCTCGGCGGCCGGGCGCTGAGCGTCGGGCGCCAGGCGTCGGAGCTCGGGATGGAGGCCTACCGGGAGAGCTTTCAAGCCGCAGGGGACTTCGATCTGATTCCAGAGGAGACCCACCAGGTCCAGTACCGATTTCGGCTCCAGATCTCCGAGGCCGCCTGGCACCAGCTGCTCCGCCATGTGCGCCGGATCACCTTTGTGCCAGCGCCGCCCAGCGTCCTAGGCGGTGTCGTGGTGCCGCCGACCATTCGCCAGGCGGGGCTGGAGCCGCTGTTTCGAGCCACCGTGCGCGCCGCCGAGAAGGCCCACGCCGAGATCGCCAAGGTCAGCCCCGAGGCCGCCCACTACGCCGTCACCAATGCCCACCGCCGCCTGATCGAGGCCACCGTGTCGCTCGGCGAGATGGCCCACCTGCTCAGGGTGCGCGGCGCCGACAATGCCCAATGGGAGATCAGGGATCTTGTGACCGAGATGGCCGGCGAGGTCAACCGGGTGCACCCGGGGCTGGTTGCCCCCCTGTTGGGGGGGGCCAGGTGAAGCTCCTGTTCGTGGCCGACGTCGCCGGCAAGCCCGGTCGCCGGGCGCTGCGCGAGGGCCTCCCCGGACTGATCCAAGAGCACGCTCCGGACCTCGTGATCGCCAACGGGGAGAACGCCGCCGGCGGGCTCGGCATCACGGCCGAGACCTACCAGGAGATCGTGCGCGCCGGGGTCGGCGTGGTCACGCTCGGCAACCACACCTGGGACAAGCGGGGTACGGAGGAGCTGCTCGATCAGGAGCCTTTTTTGCTCAGACCGGCGAACTACCCGCCGGGTGCACCGGGGCGGGGCTGGCTGGTGGTCAGCGTCACCGGCCGGCGGCTTCTCGTGGTCAACCTGATCGGCCGGGCCCTGATGGGCATCTCTCCCGACTGCCCGTTTCGGACGATGGACGCCATCTTGGGAGAGCAGGCAGGCCAGGTGGATGCTGTCTTCGTGGACTTTCACGCCGAGGCCACCAGCGAGAAGCAGGCGATGGCCTACTATCTGGACGGCCGCGTGGCGGCGGTGGTTGGCACCCATACCCACGTCCAGACGGCGGACCTGGGCATCAGCGCCCAGGGCACGGCCTCGATCACCGATGTCGGCATGACCGGCCCGACCAACTCGGTGATCGGAGTCGATCCCAAGGCAGCCCTCGAGCGCTTTCTGACCCAGCGCCCGGTCCGGTTCGAGTCGGCCGCAGGCCCTTGGCAACTTGATGCGGTTGTGATTTCGATCGAAGAAGGGAAGGCGACTTCTGCCGATGTCATCCACCTTGTCGAAGCGTCCGATCGTTGACGCCCACTGCGACACCTGGCTGAGGCTTCTGGAGCACGACTCCCGGGACTTTACGAAGACCGACGGACACATCGACCTTGAGCGGCTGATCGCCTCTCCGGTCGGGATCCAGGTGTTTGCGCTGTTCACGCCGCCGAAGTGGGGCGAAGAGCGCGGCCTTCGCCAGCTGATGCGGCTGTTGAATCTGGCCAAGGAGCTTATGGCCCGCCACCGGTCCGACCTGCGCCCCGTGCTCACGCAGGGGGATGTAGACGGCCCAGGCGTGGGCGTGCTGCTTTCGGTGGAGGGACTCGACGTGGTGTCCGAGGACCTCGACCTCTTGGATCTCTTCTTCCACCTCGGCGTGCGCTCGGCGATGCTGACCTGGAACGGCAGAAACCGACTGGCCGACGGGGCGCTGACCCAGGAGTCCGGCGGCGGGCTGAGCCGGCTCGGCCGCCAGGCGATCCGGCGCATGGCAGAGCTGGGGATGGTCGTCGATGTCTCTCACCTGGCCGAGCGCGCCTTCTGGGATGTGCTGGACGAGATCGATGGCCCCCTGATGGCGTCTCATTCCAATGCCCGCGCCCTGTGCGACCATCCCCGAAACCTGACCGACCGCCAGCTCACGGCGCTCGGCGAGCGCCGGGGCGTGATCGGCATCAACTTCTACAGCCGCTTTCTCGTCCCAGACGGAGAGACCAGCAGCGAGGACCTGCTCCGCCACATGGCGCATGTGCTTGATGTGGCCGGGCCCCATTCGGTCGGGCTCGGATCGGACTGGGACGGCATTGAGTCCTGGCCGGTGGACGTGCCGGGAGTCGCCGGCATGGCCGCGTTGGCCGAAAAGATAGAGGCCCGGTTCGGAACGAGCGCTGCTGGCATCTTGGGCGATAACTTCCGCCGCCTGTTCCGAGCTGTCCTGCCGCCGTCGTGAGAGGAGGCCTCGGTTCAGATGCACGTCGATGCTGACCCCTTGGTCCTGGTCCAGCCGATCTGGGCCACCCTCTTGACCGCCGCCCTTGACGGCTGCGCTCGGGCCGTTGAGACCAAGATCTTGCGGTCTGAGGCCTGAACCCATGCTGCGCGGCGACCTGCACACCCACACCCTGGCGTCTGACGGAGCCCTCGGCACGCCGGCGCTTTGCACCCTGGCCCGGCGCCAGGGGCTGGCTGTCTTGGCCATCACCGACCACGACACGGTGGCGGGCTGGCCGGCCGCCGGCCCCGGCTGGCCGCAGGTGGTCGGAGGCGTACAGATCACGACCAGCCTGGAGGGCGAGACGATCGACCTGCTCGGGTACTACCGGCAGCTGCCGCAGATCACCACATTGCTCTTGGTCGACCTGCAGGAGGCCAGGCGCAAGCGGGTGACCCAGATGGTGCAGCAGCTGAAGGAGGCCGGAGCGGACATCTCCGACCTGGTGCCGAGCGGGACCGAACTGGCCGAACTGGGGCGGCCGCATCTGGCCCAGGCCCTGGTCCGGGCCGGCTGTGCCGAATCGGTGCTGGATGCCTTCGACCGCTTCTTGGACAAGGGACGGCCTGGCTTTGTTCCGAGAGCAGAGATCCAGACCAAGGATGTGATCGAGGCGATGCACGCCGACCACGGACTGGCCGTCGTGGCCTTCAGCGCAGGAGGCATTCCCGATGCGCTGCTCGGCCAACTGGTGGAGTGGGGTCTCGACGGCTTGGAGGCCTACCACCCGAGGGCATCAGCCCAGGAGACGGTGGCGCAGCTGGAGCGTGCCCACCGCCTTGGCCTTCTGGTGACCGGCGGCAGCGACTTTCACCGCCCGGAGTCCTCCCGTCTGGGCGTCCCTGCCCTCCCGGAGCAGCCGCTGCTCACCTTTCTGGCAGCCCTGGAACGGCGGCAGATGATCGAAGCCGCTGGCGGGAAGCGCCGCCGCAAGCGCGCCCAGTGAACGGGAGCGATCGGAATGGCTGAGATCGTGGTCACGCGCACAGAGGCCCTGCGGCGCCTGGCGGTGAGCCCAAGCAGACTGCGCCAGCTGGCCGCCTCCTACCGGCCGCTGCTGGGAGCCCTGCCAAGAGAGGGCCTGACCGAGGCCCAGGTGGCGAGACTTTCCGAGATCCTCACGGCCGAGAGAAAGGGAGCGACCAAGGAGCAGATTCTATCCACTCTCAAGCCGCTGTCTTTCGAGATCTCGCTGGCTGAGGGCACCTGGCAGGACGATCAAGAGCGGCTTTCGGACGAGGAGCCTCCCGGCTGGCAAGAGGCCGTGGCGGCTCTTCGCCGCCAGCACGAAGAGGAGAGCGCCCGGCTGCTGGCCGCCATCGTCCACCTCCAGCAGGAGGTGAGCCAGCTGCGCCGGGTTTTGGAAGACTTGAGCTCAAGGCGCGCCCGAAAGGGGCGCTGGTGAGGGGCGGCCCTGACCCTAGGCTGCCTGGCGGCGGCGCACCGTTGCCGTGCCTCTATCGTTCCTGTGCCGGCGATGCGATGATGGGCGCTGGGGCGGCGGCGCCGATCTGATCGGCGGCGGCGAGCCTTGGAAAATCGATGGGCGGTTGAGGTGCTGTTGACATGAGCGAGCTGGCATTCGCCAAGATGGAAGGCGCCGGAAACGACTATATCTACATCGAAGCAGACCGGGCAGACGCCGACTGGAGCAGCCTAGCGGCCAAATTGTCCGACCGCCACTTCGGCATCGGGGCCGACGGGGTGATCCTGATCGCGCCTTCGAAGGTGGCGGCGGCGCGCATGGTGATGTTCAACGCCGATGGCTCGGAGGGTGCGATGTGCGGCAACGGCGTGCGCTGCATCGCCCACTACCTGCACCTCACGGGTCGCGGCCGCGAGGTGACGACCATTGAGACCACGTCCGGCGTGGTCAAGGTGCGCCGTCTGGGCGGCGGGGAGGATCGATACGAGGTGGCGATGGGACCACCCCGCTTCCTGCCGGAGGACGTGCCGGTCTTGGCACAGGTGTCAGACGGCGGATTCGTCCGGGTCAGCCTCCAACTGACCGATCAGCGTCTGGCCGCCGTGGCCCTGTCGATGGGCAATCCGCATGCCGTCACCTTCTGGCCTGAGGTCGATCCTTTGGACCTTTCCCGCCTGGGCCCCGCCATCGAGCATCACCGCCTCTTCCCCGAGGGAGCCAATGTGTCGTTTGCCAAGGTGCTGAACCGCACGGAGATCGCCCTTCGGGTCTGGGAGAGAGGGACCGGGGAGACCCTGGCCTGTGGCAGCGGCTCGTGTGCCACCGCAGTCTCGGCCGCGCTCAGCGGTCTCACCGAGCGGGCCGTGACCATCCATGCCCGCGGCGGTGACCTCGCCGTCCGCTGGGAGACAGACTCGGTCTACTTGGCCGGTCCGGCCCGCCTCGTGTTCTCAGGGACCGTCACCATCTGACCCCCGCCCTAAGGAGGTTCCCCGATGCCCCAGCCGGCCCGCCGCCTAGACCGCATCCCGCCGTATCTGTTTGCCGACCTCGATCGCCAGAAGCGGGCGGTGGAGGCCAGCGGCAAACGGGTGATCTCGTTTTCGATCGGAGACCCGGACCTGCCGACGGCCGATGCCGTGATTGAGCGGATGGTGGAAGAGGCGCCGCGGCCGGAGCATCACCGCTACCCGCCGTACGAAGGGACGGCTGGCTTTCGGCAGGCGGTCTCTGCGTACTATCGGCGGCGCTTTTCAGTGGCGCTTGACCCCGACCGCGCGGTCGTGGCGGCGATTGGCTCCAAAGAGGCGATCTCCCACCTGGTGTGGGCCTATGTCGACCCCGGGGACACGGTGATCGTGCCTGAGCCGGCCTATCCCGTGTACGCCAATCAGACGCTCTTGGCCGGAGGTGAGGTCTATGTCCTGCCGCTCGCCGCAGAGCGCGGCTTCGTGGCCGATCTCGAGGCAATCCCCCAAGATGTGGCTGACCGGGCCAAGCTCCTGTTTTTGAACTACCCGCACAACCCGACCGGCGCCCTGGCCGATCTCGCCTTCTTCGAGCAGGCGGTGGCCTTTTGCCGGCGCCACGATATTCTGCTCGTCTCCGATGCGGCCTACGTGGAGATGACCTTTGGACAGCAGGCGCCCTCTGTCTTGCAGGTGCCTGGGGCAAACGAGGTGGCCGTCGAGTTCTATTCACTGTCCAAGCCGTTCAACATGACCGGATGGCGGCTGGGGGCCATGGTCGGCCAGCCGGCGGCTGTGGCCGCCCTGAAGGCGGTCAAGGCCAACACGGACTCTGGACAGTTTTCGGCCATCCAGCGCGCCGGCCAGGAGATTCTGACGGCGGGCGCCGAGCAGTTCGTGCTCCGGATGAATGAGGTCTACCGGGCCCGCCGCGATCTGCTGGTCTCCGGCCTGCGCCGCCTGGGCTGGAATGTGCCCGAGCCGGCGGCCACCTTCTACTTGTGGGCGGCCGTGCCAGGCGGCGACGACCTGGAGTTTGTCCAACGGCTGCTCGAGGAGGCGGGCGTCGCCCTGACGCCTGGCCAGGGCTTTGGCCAGGCCGGAGCGGGTTATGCTCGATTTGCCCTCACCGTGTCCGAGGCCGAGATCGAAGAGGCGCTAGAACGGCTCGCCGGCGTCCTGCCAGCCATGCTGCCCAAGGCATAGGACGCGCTCTGCGCCGCCCTCTCGTTGACATCGCGGACGGCTAGTCCGTACCATGAAGCCTACACCCGGTTTTGGCCGGGCTCGATTGGTTATGGACAAGGGTGGCGGTCATGGAGATCCGGCTGGTCAACATCGGCTTCGGGAACATGGTGGCCGCCCAGCGCATCGTCGCCATCGTCAGCCCCGAGTCGGCTCCGATCAAGCGGATCATCACTGAGGCAAGAGGCGACGGCTGCCTGATCGACGCCACCTGTGGCCGCCGCACCCGGGCCGTGCTGATCACCGATTCGAAGCACATCATCTTGTCTGCCGTGCAGCCGGAAACGGTGGCCAACCGACTTCTGGCCAGGAGCGGCAGCGAGGGGTTGGGCGAGGACGAGGGGGAGTCCTGATCAACGGCCTTCTGCTGCTTGTGTCTGGGCCGTCCGGAGCCGGCAAGGGCACGCTCTGCCGCACCTTTTTGCGCCGCCATCCCAAGGCCCTGTTCTCAGTGTCGTACACCACCCGCCCGATCCGGCCCGGAGAGGTGGACGGCGTCGACTACCGATTCGTCGATGACGCCACCTTCCGGTCGGTGGAACGCTCAGGGGGATTCATCGAGACGACCGAGATCTATGGCAATCGCTACGGAACGCCCAGAGAGCCGATCGACAGTCGCCTGGCCAGCGGTCACGATGTGGTCGTCGATGTCGACACAGACGGTGGCAAGTGGTTCCGCCGGGCCTATCCGGATGCCGTCTTCATCTTCGTGGTCGCCCCCTCGCAGCGGGTCTTGCGCCAACGCCTGATCAGACGGGGCGTCGTCGACGAAGAGGAGTTGAGTCGGCGTCTGAACGGCGGTGCCAGAGAGATGATGCGGGCCGAGGAGTACGATTATCTGGTGGTGAACGACCGACTGAGTCAGTCGATCGCGGCGCTGGAGGCGATCGTTCACGCCGAGCGCTGCCGGATGAGCAGACGGCGGGAGTGGCTCGCCAAGATCCGCTGACCGAACTGACACCAAAGAAGGAGGAGACCTGATGACCAAGCAGCCGGCCGTGGACGATCTGATGTCGATCATCGACTCCCGCTACGCCCTGGTGGTGGTGGTCGCCAAGCGGGCCAGGAGCCTGATCTCGGCCCAGCAGGACGAGGAGACGCATGTCAACCCGGTGACCGCCAGCATTCGCGAGCTGCAGACCGGAGATCTGCGCTACTACCGGGTGCCGCAGGCCGCAGACAAGTAGCAATGTCCAGCGCAAGGCGCCTGCTGCTCGGGGTGACGGGCGGCATCGCGGCGATCAAGGCGCCCTTGCTGGCCAGCCAGCTGGTTCAGGCCGGCTACGAGGTCGAGACGGTGCTGACCTCGGGAGCCGAGGCCTTCTTGAAGCCGCTGGCCATCTCCGCCCTGACCCACCGGCGAGTCTTCACCGATGCTGACTTCCTGGTCGCCGACGGCTCGATCCGCCACGTCGACCTGGCGCACAGCTGTCAGATCGCGCTGGTGGCGCCGGCGTCGGCCGCTTTTTTGGCACACCTGGTCCAAGGAGACGCCTCCAGTCTGTTGGTGGCCACACTCCTCGGCTTTTCGGGCCCGCTCTATCTGGCGCCGGCGATGGAGCCGGAAATGTGGCAGCATGCGGCCGTCCAGGCCAACGTGGCGACCGTGCTGGCCCGGGGAGCGCGCCTGATCGGCCCGGCGTCGGGACGCCTCGCCTCTGGGGCGAACGGCGTCGGCCGGATGTCAGAGGTGGACGAGATCGTGGCAGCGGTGCGGGCGGCCGTGAGCGGCCCTCTGAGCGGTCAGCGCGTGCTGATCACTGCCGGGCCGACCCGCGAGCACCTGGATGATGTCCGCTTTTTCTCGAACGCCGCCAGCGGCAAGATGGGGCTGGCCATGGCCGAGGCGGCCAGGGATCTTGGGGCGCAGGTCACGGTTGTGCTCGGTCCCACCCATCTGCCGCCGCCACCGGGTGTGGACGTGGTCGCCGTGGAGAGCGCAAGCGAGATGTTTGATGCCGTCAGCGCCCGCTTTTCGACCTGCGACCTCTTGGCCGGGGTGGCGGCGGTGGCCGACATCGCCCCGGCCCAGAGGGTAGCCGGAAAGGTGGCCAAGGGGGCGCTTGGCGATACGCTTGCCATCCAGGGGACAAAGGACATCATGGCCTGGGCCGGCGCCCACCGCCAGCACCAGAAGCTGATCGGCTTCGCCGCCCAGGCCGGGCTGGACGAGCGCGCCGCCCTGACCAAGCTGGCCGAAAAACGGCTCGACCTGATCGTGCTCAACGACATCAACGAGCCGGGCGCCGGCTTTGGCACAGACACCAACCACGTGCTCATTCTGAGCGCCAAGGGGGTGCGCCACGAGGCCAGAGGCACTAAGCGGGCGGTGGCCGACACCATCTGGAGCCTGATCGGAGCGACGCCGTGACCGTGGCCGAGGTGGCGGTGGACCGAGTGGCCGACAAGACCTTCAGCTACCTGGTGCCGGATCACCTAGAGGCAACAGCGGGGACCCGGGTGCGGGTCCCCTTTCGCACCACCGAGCGCACAGGAACGGTGGTGGCGGTCGAAGACCGCATCGCCGCCTTCACGCTGCGGCCACTTCTGGCCGTGCTGGAAGGGGAGGAGCTCGGTGCTGGGCTGGTCCCTCTGGCCCAGTTTCTGGTCGACCACTATCTCAACCGCATGCCGCAGGCGATCTCGGCCATGCTGCCACCGCCACCGGCCGCCGACCGAGGGCACTGGCGGGTCACGCTCACGCCCGAAGAGGCCCAGGCGGCTGTCGAGCGCCTGGCGTCGCGGGCGCCGAGACAGGCCGATTTGTTGGCACGTCTGGCACTCGGCCAGCAGCCCATGTCTGGCGAGAGCCAAGTGGCTCGCCGGCTTTCGGCCCTCGGGATGATCAGCTGGCAGGTCGAAGCGATCGCCCCGGATCGGCCGACCGTGAAGGCCGGTCATCGTCTGACCGCCAGCCAGGAACTGGCCGTAAAGCGGCTGGCCGGTGGCGGCCAGAGCCTGTTGCTCGGCGTCACTGGGTCTGGAAAGACCGAGGTCTACCTGGAGGCGATCGCCCAGAGGCTGGCGCTTGGGCAAAGTGCCTGCCTGCTCATTCCCGAGATCTCGCTGACGCCGCAGCTGCTCGGCCGGGTCGAAGAGCGGTTCGGGGGCCTGGTGGCGGTGTGGCACTCCCGGCTCAGCGCCGGCGAGCGGTCGGCCGCCTACGCCCGGCTGGCCAGCGGTCAGGCGCGGGTGGCGGTGGGCGCCCGGTCGGCGATTTTTGCGCCGATGACTGATCTCGGACTGGTGATCCTGGACGAGTGCCACGAGACCAGCTTCCAACAGGAGGAGTCGCCCCGCTACCACGCCCAGGAGGTCGCCCGCTTCCGGCTTCAGGCCAGCGGCGGCCGCCTGGTGCTGGGCTCGGCCACGCCGGATGTGGTCGACTTTCAGCGGGCCGAGGCGGGGGAGCTCGAGCTGCTCACCCTGGACCAGCGCTTTGGCCCGCCCCTGCCCCAGATCGAGATGGTGGATCTGCGCCGCTTCGGACGGACGCCGCTCTCTTTGCCGCTTCTCGAGGCCCTGAAGGCGACCTTGGCCCGCCGGGAGCAGGCCATCTTGTTCCTCAACCGGCGCGGGTTTCACCCGCTGGTGCTCTGCCGCGACTGCGGGTTCGTGCTGCGCTGCCCGCACTGTCAGGTGGCGATGGTCGTCCACCTGCCGGCGAAAGACGCCCACTGCCACGCCTGCGGCTATGTGCAGCGCCCGCCCAGCGCTTGCCCAACGTGTCAGGGAGACCACCTGCAACCGCTCGGGCTGGGCACTCAGCGGCTGGAGGCCATGGTCGCTGAGGCGCTGCCGGCGGCCCGCATCGTCCGGCTCGATCAGGACAGCGCCAGGGTCAAAGGCGCCTATCAGGCGATCCATCAGGCGGTGAAGAGCCATCAGGCCGACATTCTGATCGGCACCCAGATGGTGGCCAAGGGCTTTGACTTCCCGGACGTGTCCTTGGTCGGCGTGGTGCTGGCCGACCAGGCCCTGCACTTTCCGGACTACCGGGCCGCAGAGCGGACCTTCCAGCTGGTGGCCCAGGCCGCCGGCCGGTCTGGACGCCGCACGCAGGGCCAGGTGATCGTTCAGTCCTTCGACCCCTCCCACTACGCCCTTCAGGCGGCGGCGAACCATGACTATCGAGGCTTTGCCCAACAGGAGCTCGCCTTTCGTCAGGAGGCCGTCTACCCGCCGTTCACCCATCTGCTATTGGTCGGGGTGAGCGCCGAGGACCGGAAGGTGGCAGAGGCGGGGGCCGCCAAGGCGGCGGAGGTGGTGCGCCGCGATCGGGCGCTGACCGTGCTGGGACCTGCAGCGGCGCTGCGGGCCAAGGTGCGGGACCGTTGGCGGATGCAGGTTCTGGTCAAGCACGAAGAGCGCAACCGGCTCCTGGAAGCAGGCCGGCAGGTCCAGGCCACAGCCTGGCCCACGGCCATCCGGCTTGGCATCGTGATCGATCCGCTCACCATCCTCTAGGGGGCGACAGCGTGAAGGTCGGATTTGCAGGCACGGGCACGTTCGCCCAGCTGGTCTGGCGGCAGCTGACCCAGGGCAGCTACCCGCCGTGTTTGCTGGTCACCGCCCCAGCCGCCGGAAGAGGTGGGGCCCGGCAGCGCGCAGTCGCTCCCCTGGCCGCCCTGGCCGAGACGGCCGGGGTGCCGGTCCTGGCGCCTATGGCCTGGGACGCCGCGGCCATCGCACAGGTCACGGCCGCCGACCTCGACTGTCTCGTGGTGGCCGACTACGGACGCAAGCTGCCCACCGGCCATCTGCCCTGTGCCATCAACGTGCACCCGTCTCTCTTGCCGCGCTGGCGGGGAGCGGCTCCGGTGCAGCGGGCCCTGTGGGAGGGCGACCGCTACACCGGCGTCAGCATCATCCGCCTGACAGACGTCATCGACGCTGGCCCGCTCTATGCCCAGAGTGCCACGGCCATCTCGGACACGGAGGACGCGGGTCAGCTCTCAGCCCGCCTGGCCGCTCTGGCCGGTCCGCTGCTGGAAGATGTGCTCGCTGCGATCGCTCAGGGCAGCGCCGTCCCAACAGCCCAGGACCGAGCGGGCGCCCGCTGGGCGAGGCGG
>JAKAUI010000049.1 GCA_021827745.1 Bacillota bacterium
ATCTAGGCCAGGCGGAAGTTGTCGGAGGCGCACACCTCTAGGTGGCCATCGCTGCTGAAGGAGACCTTGATCCCAAGCAAGATGGGCAGGCTGTCGTCGCGCTGGGCGGCCGCATAGGTCACTCTGCCCAGAACATGCCGGAGTGCGGCAGTCTTCAGCGTCTTTCCATCGCCGTTCGGTGCCTCGCCAAAATCGACCTGAGGATAGTCTGCGTCGATCAAGGTGGGCAGGTCGAAGCGCGACTTACCAAAGCGCATCGTGGCCTTGCCATCGACGGCCTTCACCTCGACCATGCTGCTCGGGGTGATCCTTCTCACCAGCTCGGCGAGCGAGCGAGCCGGAATCAGCGTTCGTCCAGGGCTGGTCACCTTGGCATCTACGGTCATGCGCAGGCCAAGGTCGAAATCGGTCCCGGTCAGAGACAGGCGATCGTCTTGGGCTTCAATCAAGATCCCGGTCAGCGCTGGCACCAGATCTCTGGTTGCCGTTGCCCTGAGGACGAGTTGCAAGGGCTCTGTAAGGCGCGAGGCCGGAATCTCGAAGGCAAGCACCAACGCTTCTCTCCCTTCCCAAAATGCACAAGGTTCCCGAACTCATCATGCCAGATATCTAAGATTAGTCGTCATTAGTAGAGGCTGGGGATGAGGTGGATAACGATGAAGAAAAAGAACGGTCGGCCGCTTTCGGGTCATCGACTCTGTGCATGGACGGATCAATCGGCTGCGGAGAACGATGATGACTGGAAAGAAGGCACCATTATCCACAAGCAGATCACAGCTGGCTAACAGCGGCTTGGGGACAAATCTCCCTAAGGGCGCAGGCTGTCCCCCAAGGACTCGACCGCCGCGCGAAACGATGGGTCTGCGGCCATCTGGTCCTTCACCCTGGCGCAGCCGTGCATGATCGTGCTGTGGTCTCTCCCCCCGAAGGCCTCGCCGAGGCGTGGCAGCGACGTGTCGGTCAGTGAGCGGCAGAGGTACATCGCCACCTGCCGGGGCAAGGAGACAGACCGGGACCGCGAGGTGCCGGTCAGGTCGGCCAGGGGAACGCGATAGCGCCGCGCCACCTCCTCCTGGATCAGCCGCACGGTCAGAAGCTTCGGCTTAGGAAGGATGCTGCGCAGCACCCGGTCGGCCATGGCCACCGTGCAGGGCTCGTCATGCAGGGACAAAAAGGCGACCAGCCGGATCAGCGCGCCCTCGAGCTCTCTGATGTTGGAGTCGATCTTGGAGGCGATGAAGGAGAGAACGTCGGAGGGGACGTCAAGCTGATCGGACTGCGCCTTCTTGCGCAAGATGGCCACCCTGGTCTCAAAGTCCGGTGGCTGCATGTCGGCGATCAACCCCCACTCGAAGCGGGAGCGCAACCGCTCTTCCAGAGTCGGGATGTCCTTCGGGAGCCGGTCGGAGGAGATCACCAGCTGTTTGCTCGCCCCATGCAGGGCCTCGAAGGTGTGGAAGAATTCCTCCTGGGTCCGCTCTTTGCCGGAGAGAAACTGGATGTCGTCGATCAGGAGGACATCGATGTTGCGGAACCGGTTGCGAAAGGCGGCCATCTTATCGTCCCGGATCGAGTTGATCAGGTCGTTGGTGAAGCTTTCGGCCGAGACATAGACGACCCGCAGCTTGGGGTGGCCAAGCGCGATCTGATTGCCGATGGCGTGCATCAGGTGGGTTTTTCCGAGACCGACGCCGCCATAGAGAAAGAGCGGGTTGTAGGCCTTGGCCGGCGTCTCGGCCACTGCATAGGAGGCGGCATGGGCGAATCGGTTGGAGCCGCCGATCACGAATCCCTCGAAGGTATATCGGGGGTTGACCGTCGTCCCCCGCGAGAACGTCTCCTGACCCTGCGCCCGTGGTCGGCTCGACGCCGGCGCAGTGCTGGCGGCGGGCGCCGTGGCGTCGTGGCTGACCAGCCGGATGGACAAGGGCCGCTGGAACACCTCCTGGGCCTTCTCCTGGATCAGCCCGATGTAGCTCTTCTCCATCATCTGGCGGGCGGCCGGCGAATCCACGCCGAGCACCAGCACCTCGCCCTCCAGCTGAACCGGCGACGTGCCCCTAAGCCAGGTCTCATAGCTTGGTCGAGGCACCAGATGCGACACCGCTGCCAGAGTCTCGCCCCACAGCTTCGTCACCTCTTCCGTCACCGGGAACCCCCCCATCAATTGGTCGGAACGGGTGCAAAGGCAGGTGGACCAAGGCGCCTGGGGCCGTGATATGCGTCAGCACCTGGGGGGAGGATCGGGGCAACGGCCTTGGGGGCTGGTTCGTAACGTGCAGTGTCAAGTGAATGGGCCGGGAATAAAGAACACACAGGATAATCAACAGGTTTGTGCACAGGGTGTGGATAATGAAAAGACCCCAGCGCTGCCAAATGGCAGATGGGGGCTTGTTTTGGCTCCCCTCAGCAGACAGCCAGAGACGACTGCCGAGTGCCGAGATTCCCCTTGTTCTCGGCGACCGAGGGTGCCTCCTCCTCCCTTTTGGAGAAAATCTGCGCCGGCTCCTCGGCCAGATCTGCCCCCGGCTTAGGGGGTGGGCGAGGGGCCGCTTCCCAAGCCTGCGGGCATCCAGAAAGCCGCCTCAGCCATGGTCGAGGCGAGTCAGCCGACCCCAGCTGCCCACCGCCGTCCGCTGTGGGCCGGCGGCGTGCGTTTCTTGACAGAGGTGCGATCCAGGACGGACAATGCTATGCACCCATGTCGGGTGAAGGGACACGGGTCGGGTGGTTCAGTTTCCGCAGGTGAGGAGTGCTCCCGTTGAAGCGCACGTTTCAGCCCAATAACCGCCGCCGCCACAAGGTTCACGGTTTCCGCAAGCGCATGCGCTCGATTGGAGGACAGCGTGTCCTCAGGGCGCGCCGCCTGAGGGGACGCCGCCGCCTGGCGGTCTGAGACCGAGCCGAGGGTGGCCAAGCTACGCGGGCCGGGGGCCTTTCAGCGGGTGTTCGACCAGGGGCAGACGGTGGGCAACCGCGCCGTCGCCCTTTTCGTCTGCCCGCAGGAGGCGCCTGGCGAGAGCCGGCTGGCCATCGTCGCTGGCAAGCGCCTAGGCAAGGCCACGGTGCGGAACCGGGCCCGGCGCAGGCTGCGGGAGGCCATCCGGGCTCAGGGAGCCACCTGGGCAGTTGGCCAGGACATGGTCGTGGTGGCCCGGAGGGCCACGCTGACCGAGCCGTATCGGGTACTGTTAGAGTTGGTGGCAGACGCCTGCCGTCGCTCGGGCGTGATCGCCGTCCAAGGCGGGAGGGATGAGGCATGAGGTGGCTTCTGGTCAGCCTGATCCGCTGCTACCAGATCTGGGTGTCGCCGATGCTGCTCCCGAGCTGCCGCTTTACGCCCAGCTGCTCGCAGTACGCCCTGGAGGCCGTGTCGCAGCACGGCGCCGCAAAGGGCAGCTGGCTCGCCCTCATGCGCCTTTCCCGCTGCCACCCGCTGCACCGGGGCGGCTACGATCCGGTGCCGGACGCGCACACGCACCTACCGGTGGCCTGAGGGAGGCTCGGACGTGTTCAATGTCGTGATCCAGGCCACCACTTCCGTGATCAACTTCTTCTACGGGCTCACCGGCTCGTATGGGCTGGCGATCATCATCCTGACCATCGCAGTGCGCATCCTGATCATGCCGCTCTACCAGAGGCAGCTGCACTCGATGCGCCGGATGCAGCTTCTGCAGCCGAAGATCAAAGAGCTGAGGGACAAGTACAAGAGCGACATGGCCCGCTTCAACCAGGCCCAGATGGACCTGTACAAGGAGTTCAAGATCAACCCGCTCTCCGGCTGTCTGCCGATGCTGATCCAGCTGCCGTTTTTGTGGGCCATCTACGGATCGTTGCTGAACTTCCCCTACGTCGGCAGCTCGGCGTTCTTGTGGCTGGCCAACCTCTCCCATCCTGACCCGCTTTTTGTGCTGCCGGTCTTGGTTCTCGTCTCCACCTTCTGGCAGGCCTTTTCCGGATCTCTTGGCACCGGAGGGGCGACCAGCCGGACACAGACCCTGGTCATGGGCATCTTCATCGCTCTCCTGATGGGCTTTTGGAGCACCCGCTTCCCGGCTGGCCTCTCCATCTACTGGGTCGTCACCAGCCTGTTCTCGGTCGGCCAGCAGTATCTGACCTATCACCTGCAGCCGGCCTCCAGCGAGGGCGTTCCGCTGGCCGTCGCCGCTGGCTCCGGCAGCGGCCGAGCCAAAGGGGCCAAGGCCAAGTGAGGTCTGCGGAGGCGCGGGCGAAGACGGTCGAGGCCGCCAAGGAAGACTTGGTCGGCATCCTGGGGGTTGCCGAATCGCAGATCCGGTTCGAGATCCTAGAAGAGCCAAAGGGCGGACTGATGGGCCTCGGCGGACACATGGCGCTCGTGCGCGGCACTGCGGTCGAGACCCGCTCCGACTGGGTCAAGCGCTATCTCAAGGGGTTGTTCCAGATCAGCGGCGACGAGGCCGTGGTGGTGGCGCGCCAGGAGGAGGACCGCCTGCAGGTTTCGGTCAGCGGCGACTTCGACTGGTTCACCGGCATCACCGGAGAGAGCCTGGACGCCCTGCAGCGGGTGGTGAATTCGACCGCCCAGCAGGCGGAGAGCCGCGGCGAGATCGAGGGCGGGGACCTGATCACGATTGACGTCGGTCACTGGCGGGAGCACCGCTACCAGCAGCTGGAGAAAGAAGCACTGCAGCTGGCCGCTCAGGCCAAGGCCAGCGGCGAAGCCGTGCCCATGAAGCCGATGTCCGCCTCAGACCGCCGGATTGTGCACATCGCGCTGCGCGACTATCCGGGGATCAGCACGACGTCTGAAGGGGAGGAGCCTGCCCGGCGGGTGGTGGTCCGCCCCCTGCCAGAAGAGCAGCCCGGGGTGGACGAGGGCGCACAGGTCTTCGAGGGCGGGCCGGAACCGGCGCAATGAGCCCCGAGGTTCCCTTTGCAAGATGGCTGGCCGAGCTTGAAGAGCGCACGGGCCGGGCGGCGGATCAAGACGCCGCCCGGCGTCTTGATCTCTATGTGCAGTCGTTGCTGTTGGCCGCCGAACGGACCAATCTGACCGCCCTGAGAGATCCCGAGCGCCTGTGGCTGGAGGGTATTGGGCCGTCTTTGACCCTCTGGCCGCTCTTGCCCGCCTGGGGCCCCATGGTCGACGTCGGATCCGGGGCCGGCATGCCTGGGCTGGTGCTGGCCTGCCTTGAGCCGAAGCGGCCCTGGCTCCTGATCGACAGCAGAGCCAAGCCGGCCGCCTTTTTGACCGAGATGGTCTCAGCCCTGGGTGTTTCGGCGCGGGTGACGAACGCCCGGGCCGAAGAGATCGGCCATGGGCAAGAGCGCCAGCACGGAGCGGGGGTCACGGCCCGGGCCGTCGGCTCACTCGGCCTGGTCGCTGAACTTGCCCTCCCCCTCCTCCGCTTGGGCGGCGTGCTGGTGGCGCCGCGCGGGGACCATCAGCCCAAGGGGGATGCCCTGGAGCAGGGACTGATCGGGGTGCTCGGCGGAGAGATGCGCCTGGTGCCGGAGCAAGGGCTCAGCGGATTTTCTCGCCGCGGCCAGGTTGCCCTGATCGACAAGCGGCGTCCGACGCCGCCCGCCTACCCGCGCAGGCCGCCGGCGCTCGGCCAGGGCGTCCGGGTGGTCGGAGGGAGCGCCCAAGCCGGCGGCGAACAGCGCCAGAAGGCGCGAAAGGGCGGATAGCGTGGGGCGTGTCGTGGCGGTCGTCAACCAAAAGGGCGGGGTGGGCAAGACCACCACCACGATCAACCTGGCAGCCTGCCTGGGTGAGCTCGGAAAGCGCGTCCTGGTCGTTGACAGCGATCCGCAGAGCAATGCGACGACCGGTTTTGGCATCGACAAGCGCGCGCTCGAGGCCACCTTGTATGAGGTGCTGCTCGACCAGGCCGGCGCCGATGAGGCCAGAGTGAAGACCTCGGCACCGGGCGTGGACATCCTGCCGGCGACGGTCGAGCTGACCGGTGCCGACCTAGAGCTGGTGGACGCACCCCGCCGCGAGTTTCGGCTGCGCGACGCCTTGCGCAGCGTGCGCGATCAATACGACCTCGTGCTGATCGACTGTCCTCCCTCGCTCGGGCTGCTCACCCTGAACGCCCTAGTCGCCGCAGACGGCGTCCTGATCCCGATCCAGTGCGAGTTCTACGCCCTGGAAGGCTACTCGCAGCTACTGAAGACCGTGCTGCGGGTGAGAGGGAGCTTCAACCAGGCGCTCGCCATCGAGGGCGTGCTCCTGACCATGTACGACGGCCGCACCGCCAATTCCGCCCAGGTCGCAGACGAGGTCCGGCGCTATTTCGCGAATCTGGTCTTCGATACGGTGATCTCGAGAAACGTGCGGCTGGCTGAGGCGCCGAGCCACGGCCAGGCGATTTCGGCCTACGACTCGAACTCCAGGGGTGCTCAGAACTATCGCCAGCTGGCCGAGGAGGTGGTGCGCCGTGCCGGTGAAGAGAGGGTTGGGTAAGGGGCTGGCGGCCCTGATCCCGGAGCTGAACGTGGCACCCGGTGAGACCACCAGCGAGGTCAGCCTGGAGGCCCTGCGGCCGAACCCGGCTCAGCCCCGGCGGGAGTTTTCCGATGAGGCCCTAAAGTCCCTGGCCGAGTCGATCGCCGCCCAGGGCGTGATTCAGCCGCTGGTCGTGCGCCGGGCGGCGGTGGGCTATGAGATCGTGTCCGGCGAGCGCCGATTTCGGGCGGCCCGCTTGGCCGGACTGGCCACCGTGCCGGTGGTGGAGCGCCAGATCGGCGACGCCCGCCTGCTGGAGATCGCCCTAGTCGAGAACCTGCAGCGCGAGGACCTGAATCCGATCGACGAAGCCCGGGCGCTGGCCCAGCTGGAGCAGGCGACCGGGAGCCAGGACACAGTCGCCAGGCAGATCGGCCGCAGTCGGCCGGCCGTGGCGAACGCCATCCGGCTCCTCCAGCTGACGCCAGAGGTCTTGGAGATGGTGCGGACCGGCGCCTTGAGCGCCGGCCATGGCCGGGCCTTGGTCACGCTGCCACCTGCCCGCCAGCGCCAGCTGGCCCAGGAGGTGCGCAGACGGTCGCTCAGCGTGCGGCAGACGGAGATGCTGGCTCAGGCGCCGAAAGGCGCCACAAGGCGTCGGCAGAGTGCCTTGGTCCGGGAGCTCGAGCACCAGGTGGCCGACCAGCTGGGTCTGGCCGTGAAGATCGCAGGAACCGAGCGAAAGGGACGTCTGACGGTGATCTACCGCAGTCCGGCCGAGCTCCGCCAGCTTATGAGCCAGCTTGGCTGCGAGCGGGAGGACCTCGACTAGGCTTCGGGCCAGGGACCGCCGGCCGCTCCGGCGAATGGACCCAGCGACCTGAGGCGCCCAGATGGAGGCAGCAGGATGTCTGTGACCTACATCGTCAACCTGACCGCTGGCCGCGGCCTGAC
>JAKAUI010000056.1 GCA_021827745.1 Bacillota bacterium
CCAGCACCCCGGGCGGCGTGCCCAGCAAGCGTTCCGTGTCGAAGATGGAGTAGACCTCCGGGTCCTTCATCAGGCCGTCGGCGTGGATGCCGGCCGCCGTCAGCGCCATCGATCGGCCGACGAACGGCATGGTAGGCGGAATGACCACGCTCAGTTCCCGCTCGAAGAAGCGGGCGGCATCCGTGATGGCGAGCGTGTCGACGTCTTGACGCCCCGTGATGCCCATCCAGAGGAAGATCAGCCCCTCGAGCGGCGTGTTGCCGGTCCGCTCGCCAAAGCCGAGCAGCGTTCCGTTGACGGCACCCACCCCGTGCAGCCAGGCGGCCATCGCATTGGCCACGCCCAGGTGGAAGTCGTTGTGGCCGTGCCACTCGAGCAGGCGGCCCGGTGTTCCGGTCTCAGCGACAATGGTGTGGATCAACTGGGGCACGCCCCGCGGCAGGTCGGCCTCAGACCAGGGCAGTCCGAAGCCCATGGTGTCGCAGAGCCGGACCCGGATCTCGACGCCGCTTTCTAACGACAGCTCATGCAGCCGCTCCAGGTAGGGCACCACGAATCCGTCCACGTCGGCGCGGGTGACGTCCTCCAGATGGCAGCGCGGCCGGATGCCAAGCGCCAGGATGTCCTTGACGATGCCGAGATAGCGGTCGAGCGCCTGAGCGCGCGTCAGGCCGAGTTTGGCGAAAATGTGATAGTCCGAGGCGGGGGTCAGCACGCCGGTCTCAGCCACTTGGGCGGCCTTGACCAGCAAGACGTCCGCCTTGGCGGCCCGGATCCAGGCCGTCACCTCGGGGAAGGGGTAGCCACGATCCTGGCACAAGGAGACGGCCTCCCGATCGCGCTCGGCGTAAAGGAAGAACTCGCTTTGCCGGATCAGGCCGGTCGGTCCGGCCAGGCGGTGGAGGAAATCGAACAGCTGGCCGATCTGGCCGACCGTATAGGGCGGCCTGGCCTGCTGGCCGTCGCGAAAGGTGGTGTCGGTCAGGTGGAGGTCCGGGTCCAGCGTGAGCGGCAGGGTGCCCTGACGCATCGGCGAGAGGGGAGGCGTCTCATAGGGGAAAAGGTCTCGAAACAAGCGAGGGGCCGTCGGCTCGATCAGCGCTCTGGCCACAGGTTCACGCTCCTTCCCCTCCTACGGAACACCTCTTCTGATGAAATGGAAAGCGCAACACAAGGATATAGATGATACGTAAAGAGAATCACCATCCACCATGGATATCGATCTGCTGGAGACCTTCGTGACGGCGGCCCGCACCGAGAACTTCCGGCGGGCGGCCCTCTTGCTGCACCGGTCGGAGGCGGCGGTGTCGCGCCAGATGCGCAGCCTCGAGCAGTCGCTTGGCCAAGAGCTGTTCGTCAGAGACGCCAAGCGGATTCGGCTGAGCGAGGTCGGAGTCGAGTTCCTGCCCCATGCTCGGCAGGTGCTGAACGCCTGGCAGGCGGCTCAGGAGGCGGCGCTGCCCCAGCCGCTGGGCGGCCGCTTGCATCTGGCGGTATCGGCGATGGTGGCGGAGGTGTACCTGCCCCGACATCTGGGAGCCTGGGCCAGGAGCCACCCAGAGGTCGACCTCGACCTGGAGGTCCTGCCGTCGGCCGACATCCCGGCGGCGGTGGCCAAGGGTCGGGTGGCGGTTGGCGTCGGCCGCCACCTGATCTACATCCCCGGCCTGGCCGTCGGCCGGCTGTGGCAGACCCGGCTGGTGCTGGTGGTCGGCACGCCGAGCGGAGACCACGACCAGCCCCTTCCCACGGCGGCCGATCTCCTAAACGGCGGGGTGCTCTTCACACACAGCCACCCCGGCTACTGGGACGAGCTCTTGGTCACGCTGCGCCGCCATGGCTACACCCCCAGGCCGGTGGCCGTGCGCCAGGTGGCGGTGACCCGCCGGCTGGTCGAAGAGGGGCTGGGGGCGTCCTTGTTGCCGCGGGTGGCGGTGGCCCGCGAACTGGCCGAAGGCCGGATGGCGGAAGTGGAGCTGCCGGGGGTGGCCCTGCCGACGGACAGCGTCTACCTGATGGTGCGCCGGGGATCGCATCCGCCGGCGGTCCAGGACTGGGTGGACACCTTGACCAAGGGACGGCCCCTGCCGCTTGGCGGCTAGGCATGGCGGAGCACTCCGGGCTCCGGTATCCTAAAGAGGAGTAACGGCGGGAGGGGACGGCGTGGCCGCTATCGGTCGGGTCGAGTCGGTCGCTATCGAAGATGAGATGAAGCGCTCGTACATCGATTACGCCATGAGCGTGATCGTGCAGCGGGCGCTGCCAGACGTGCGCGACGGACTGAAGCCAGTGCAGCGGCGGATTCTCTACGCCATGCATGCGATGGGGCTGACGGCCGAGCGACCCTACCGCAAGTCGGCGGTCGTGGTCGGAGACGTGCTGGGCCATTACCATCCGCACGGCGACCTCGCCGTGTACGACGCCCTGGTCCGGATGGCGCAGAGCTTCTCTCTGCGCGAGCCCTTGGTCGACGGCCACGGCAACTTTGGATCCGTGGACGGCGACTCGGCGGCGGCCATGCGCTACACCGAGGTGCGGATGGCCAAGATCACGGCCGAACTCCTGAAGGACATCGAAAAGGACACCGTCGACTTCATCCCCAACTTCGACGAAAAAGGAACGGAACCGACCGTGCTCCCGGCCCGCCTGCCCAATCTGCTGATCAACGGGGCATCCGGCATCGCCGTCGGCATGGCTACCAACATCCCGCCCCACAACCTGGGCGAGGTGGTGGACGGCACCCTGCTTCTGTTGGCCAATCCGGAGGCGTCAGACGCCGAACTCTTGGGCCTGGTCAAGGGGCCGGACTTTCCGACCGGCGGACAGATCTTAGGCCGCGAGGGCATCCGCCAGGCCTTCTTGACCGGTCGCGGCTCGATCACGATCCGTGGTGTCGCCACCGTCGAAGTGGCAGTCGGCGGCAAGCCGAAGATCGTGATCACCGAGCTTCCCTACCAAGTGAACAAGGCCAGGCTGGTCGAGAAGATCGCCGAGCTGGTGCACGAAAAGCGCCTGGACGGCATCACGGACCTGCGCGACGAGTCAGACCGCTCCGGCATGCGGGTCGTGGTCGAATGCCGACGCGACGTCAACGTTAACGTGCTCTTGAACAAGCTCTACAAGTACACGGCGCTGCAGCAGGGCTTCGGCGTCATCCTGCTCGCCCTGGTCGGTGGCCGGCCGCGCCAGCTCAGCCTGCGCGAGGCGCTCTTGGCCTACATCGAGTACCAGAAGCAGATCATCATCCGCCGCACCCGCTACGACCTCAGCCGGGCCGAGGAGCGGGCCCACATTCTCGAGGGCCTGCTCATCTGCATCGACCAGCTAGACAGCGTGATCGCCCTGATCCGCAAGGCGCCGGATGTGCCCGAAGCCAAGGCCGGCCTGATCGCGGAGTTCGGGCTGAGCGAGGCCCAGGCCCAGGCGGTGCTCGAGATGCGGCTCTCTCGCCTCACCGCCCTCGAACGGCAGAAGATCGAAGACGAGCACGCCGCCCTCGAGACCTCGATCGCCTATCTGAGAGCTGTGCTGGCCTCTGACGAGATGGTGCGCGGCATCATCGAGTCCGAGCTGAAGGCGGTGCGAAAGACCTTCGCCACGCCCAGGCGGACGATGCTGGTGCCCCACCCGGGCGAGCTGAGCGACGAGGATCTGGTGGCCGACGAGAGTGTGGTCGTGACCATGACCCACGCCGGCTACGTCAAGCGCCAGCCGCTCTCCACCTATCATCTGCAAAAGCGCGGCGGACGCGGCATCACCGGCATGAAGGCACGGCAGGAGGACTTCATCGAGCACCTGTTTGTGACCACGGCCAGGCGTCCGATCCTGTTCTTTACGAGCCGCGGCCGGGTGTTCAAGCTGAAGGCCTACGAGCTTCCGGAGGCCGGCCGCACCGCCCGGGGCACCGCCATCGTCAACCTCTTGCCGATGTCGGCGGACGAAGAAGTGACCACCTTCTTCCCGCTGCCGGCCGAGCTGGAAGAGGGCGGCTTCCTGTTCATGGCGACGCAGCAGGGAACGGTCAAGAAGACACCGCTCAGCGGCTTCGCCAACATCCGCTCAAGCGGCATCATCGCCATCGGACTGAATGAGGGGGACCGGCTGCTGCACGCCCGGGCCACCTCCGGGGACCGCCAGGTGATCCTCGTGACCGAGCTTGGACACTCGATCCGCTTCGGCGAGGAAGACGTCCGGCCCACCGGCCGCGGAGCACACGGCGTGCGCGGCATTCGCCTGCAGGCGGGAGACCGGGTCTGCGGGATCGCCGTCCCGGACAGCGGCCAGGACCTGGTGGTGCTGACCAGGCGGGGCTACGCCAAGCGCTCGTCCTTGGCCGGATACCGGGTGCAGGGGCGGGGCGGGCTCGGGATCAAGGCGCTCGGGCTGAAGGACAAGCAGGACCGAGTGGCCGAGCTCCGGGCGGTCAACGACAACGACGAACTGATCGTGATCACGGGCGAGGGTATCTTGATCCGCTTTGCGGTCAAGGACCTGCCGCGCCAGGGACGGACGGCGACCGGCGTCAAGGCGATCCGGCTGGACAGCGGCGACCAGGTGCTGGCCGTGGCCCGATCCACCCCAGAGGACGACCCGATGCTGGCATGACCAGACGGGTCCGGCTGCAGCGGCTGCCCGGCAAAGAGGAGATCCTCGGCCAGGTGGCGTTGGCGGACACATTCTGGACCAGATTCCAGGGCTGGATGGGGCGGAGTACGATTGGGCCGCAAGACGCCCTGCTGCTGCTCCGGACGCCTGCCATCCACACTTGGTTCATGCGCCGGCCGATCGACGTGGTGATCTTGTCGAAGAACGGCGAGGTGCTGGCGGTGCGGGCGTCGGTTGTGCCCTGGCGGATGCTGAGCCCCATGGCAGGAGCCGGCCATGCCCTGGAGCTCGGCGCTGGCGGTGCCGAGCGGCTGTCGATCAGGGTGGGAGACCGCCTGGGCTGGGAGCCAGACCCGTAGCCTTCTGGCGGCGCCAGGACAGGGCGGCGGCCGGGTGCGGATGTGCTAGCATGGGGGCGATGAAAGATCGGTCCCAAGGGGAGATTCACGACGTGAGCGAACAGGGGACGTTTCGAGTCAAGGCTGGGCTGGCCGAGATGCTCAAGGGCGGCGTGATCATGGACGTCACGACGGCCGAACAGGCCGTCATCGCCGAGCGGGCCGGGGCCTGTGCGGTGATGGCGCTCGAGCGCGTGCCGGCCGACATCAGGGCCGCCGGCGGAGTGGCCCGGATGGCCGATCCGGTCAAGGTCAAGGAGATCATGGCCGCCGTCACCATACCGGTGATGGCCAAGGTGCGCATCGGCCACTTCGTGGAGGCCCAGATCCTGCAGGCGCTGGCCGTCGACTATATCGACGAGAGCGAAGTCCTGACTCCGGCCGACGACACCCATCACATCGACAAATGGCCGTTCACCATCCCCTTCGTCTGCGGGGCGAGAAACCTGGGCGAGGCCCTGCGCCGGATCGCTGAGGGCGCAGCCATGATCCGGACCAAGGGCGAGCCGGGAACCGGCAACGTGGTGGAGGCGGTCCGCCACCAGCGCCTGATGCAGCAGGAGATCCGCAAGACGGCCAACACGCCAGAGGACGAGCTTGCGGTGTGGGCGAAGGAGCTGGGAGCGCCGCTGGACCTGGTCAAGGCGGTTCACGACAGCGGCAAGCTGCCGGTGGTCAACTTTGCGGCCGGCGGCATCTCCACCCCCGCTGACGCCGCCCTGATGATGCAGCTTGGTTCGGACGGCATCTTCGTCGGATCCGGCGTGTTCAAGTCGCAGGATCCGGAGGCCACCGCCCGGGCCGTGGTGCGGGCCACCACCCACTATCAGGATGCGGCCGTGCTGGCCGAGGTTTCGGAGGACCTGGGCGAGCCAATGCGCGGCCTGGAGATCTCACAGCTCCTGCCCGCCGACCGGATGCAGGATCGCAGTCGGTGAGAGTTGGCGTCCTGGCCCTGCAGGGGGCCTTTCGCGAGCACATGGCGACCTTGGCCCGACTTGGTGTGGAGGGCCGGGAGGTCCGTCGGGCGGATGACCTGGACGGTGTGCAGGGGCTGATCCTGCCCGGCGGCGAGTCCACCACCATCGGCATGCTGATGGCCGAATACGGGCTGGAAGACGCCCTCAAGCAGGGCAGCCTGCCGATGTTCGGTACCTGCGCCGGCATGATCGTCTTGGCCCAGGAGATCGTGGGGTCCACCCAGCCGCGCCTTGGGCTGATGGACATGACAGTCGATCGCAACCACTACGGCCGCCAGCGCGAGAGCTTCGAGACCGAAGTGGCGGTCAGCGGGCTGGAGCACCAGGTGCGGGGTGTGTTCATCCGGGCCCCGGTCGTCACCCGCACCGGTCCCGGAGTCGAGATCCTAGCCCGGCATGACGGCGAGATCGTGGTCTGCTCAGAGGGCCGCTGCCTGGCGTCTGCCTTCCACCCAGAACTGACGGACGACACCCAGCTCCATCGCCTGTTTCTGGACCGCTTCGTCGGCTAGCGCCGAACCGCGGACGAGCTATCGGGACCGGCCAGCGGGACCTTGTGACCGCCAGCCGTCTTCCCCTGGCGCCCTAACCATGGGCCAGATGGGTGATCACAACAGGGGCCAGGATCAGGGCGAGCAGCACGGCCCACGCCAGCCAGTGGCCGAAGTTGAACGTGTAGCCGATGCCAAAGCGCTTAGGCACGATCAGCGCCGGGTCCTTCGGGTTCCAGTAGACCAACCCCGCCTTCCACAGCCGGTCATCGTCGCGGGCGATCAGCCCGGTGGCCGCCGGCTCTTGAGCCGGGATGCGCACGCCCTCCTGTCCCATCCGGAAGCTGACCACGACCAGGACCGCGGCGGCCAGTAGCGGGATCGCAAGCAGCATGGCCAAGGTGGCAGGACCGGGAGTCAGGACGTTCCACGTCAGGAGACCGGCCAAGAGAAGCGTCAGGTCGACTGCAGCGGAAAGCAGCAGCAGCAAGCGGATGAGCCGGCGCCTAAACTGCCAGCTGCGCTGTAAGGACGTCTCAGGGCGGGCCGGGTCGAGTTGCCTCGGGCTGCGCCAGGTGACGAAGGACAGCACGGTGATCAGGCCGGTGACGAACAGCTGCGTCCAGACGGGGAAGAGGACGCTGCCCCAGGACTTTGTGGTGTAGCGGTTGACGGCTCCGGTCAGGGTGAAGTGGGCGGGGATGCGGTCCGGGAGCGCCGGAAAGCGGATGATGCCGACGATCACGGTGAGCACAATCAGGATCAGGGCAGGGAGCAGATAGGACCACGGGAACGCACCTTGGCCCGAGTCCGGGCTGGTCGCTGCAGCTGCCCCCTCCGGTGTGCCTGAAAACCAGTGTCCGGCCTCTTTGGCGCGCAGAACCCGGCTCCTGGCGACCAGGAAGTCGACAAGAAAGAGGATGAGGAAGATGAGGACTGAGGCAGACAGCAGCACCGGCGGCCACTGGATCAGGAACAGCAGCGCCAGGCAGATCAGTGCGCTGACACCAATTCCGAGGCGATAGCCGCGGGTGGCGGCAAGGACGGCAGCGTCTGTCCGGCGCTCTGGCGGGATGCGGACCCCGAAGGCGATCGACGGGGCAACCGCTAGAGGAAGAAACCACATGGCGGCGGCGATGGCGACGAGCAGGACGGCTTGAATGATGAGCACAGCTTGCATCACGGACACTCCTTCACGACTGGGACTGACAGAGGCCAACGACGGCCTGGCGGCTGAGCGCCGTCATCCGATCCGGGCTGAGGCCGCGGGCCAGCCCCTCGGCGACGAGTTGGCGAAGCTGGGTGCTGAACCAGGCACCCACTTCTGGGGACGGCGGCAGCGCGGCCAGAACCCGGGCGCCGTTGTGGCGCTCCAGGCTGATCAGGCCTGCACCGGCCAGCATGCCGTAGGCACGGCGGACGGTATGCAGGTTGACCGAGAGATCTGCCGCCAGCCGGCGCACCGTCGGCAGCCTCCCGCCGGGCGCCAGCCGTCCGACGGCTACTGCCTCGACCACCTGATCGTAGATCTGCCGGTAGCGGGGCCGGCTTGAACTCAGATCCATGAGCAGAATCATGGCCCTCACCTCCCGCTTTGATATAGCAGAACTATAACAATAGCGCAAGCGCATGTTGACAGGGCTGGCGCGGTTTGTTAGGGTCAGCCCCACGATGACGGAGCGCTCCTGAGCCGACCGCGTAGAGACGCCACGGATGGTGCAAGTGGCGGGGCGGCAGATGGCGATCCACTCCTGAGGTCCTGGCGAAGAGTCAGGCGCAGCCAGCGTTAGCGGTGTCAAGTGGGTCCGTTCGGACCAACTAGGGTGGTACCACGAGTTCAAGCGGCTCGTCCCTAACCGGGGCGGCCGCTTGTGTGATTGCTGAGGGAGGCGAGCCATCGTGCACGACCTGAAGGAGATCCGCCAGCAGCCGGAGCGATTCCGGCGAGGGGTGGAGAAAAAGGGTGGGAGCGGAGCCGACGTCGAGCGACTGGTCGCCCTGGACACCAGGCGCCGCGAGGTGCTGATCCGGGTGGAGGCGCTGCGCGCCGAGCGGAACCGCTCAAGCGAGGCGATTGCCGCCAGCCGGCGACAGGGTCAGTCGGTGGACGAGGCGATGCAGGCGGCGGCCCGGGGCCTGGGAGAGCAGATCCGCCAGGTTGAGGCAGAGCTGGCCGAGGTGGAGCCGGAGATCGACCGTATCCTACGCGCTCTGCCGAACATTCCGAACGACGATGTGCCGGAGGGGGACGAGAGCCAGAACCGAGAGGTGCGCCGCTGGGGCGAGCCTGCTGTGTTCGATGAGCCGGCGAAGCCGCACTGGGAGATCGGCGTCGAGCTCGGCATCGTCGACTTCGAGCGGGCCGGCAAGGTGAGCGGGCCGCGGTTTGCCTTTTTGAGGGCAGACGGAGCCCGTCTGGAGCGAGCGCTGATCGACTTCATGCTCGACCTGCACACCAGGAAGCACGGCTATACGGAGATCTGGCCGCCGCTTCTGGTCAACGCCGACAGCGCCTTTGGCACCGGCCAGCTGCCGAAGTTCGGCCAGGACATGTTCCAGACCACGGATGGCTACTATCTGATCCCTACCGCCGAGGTGCCGGTCACGAACCTGCACAGCGGCGAGATCCTGAGCGCCGCGGACCTGCCGCTGCGCTACTGCGCCTACACGCCGTGCTTTCGCTCTGAGGCTGGGGCGGCCGGTCGGGACACGCGGGGCCTGATTCGCAACCACCAGTTCAACAAGGTGGAGCTGGTCAAGTTCACGACCGAGGAAGACTCGTACTCGGAGCTAGAGAGCCTGCGTCGCGACGCCGAGTCGGTGCTGGAGGCGCTTGGGCTGCCGTATCGAACGGTGGTGGTGGCGACCGGAGAGATGACCTTCTCAAACGCCAGGCAGTACGATCTGGAGGTCTGGTTTCCGGCCCAGAACATGTACCGGGAGATCTCGTCCTGCAGCAACTTCGAGGCCTTCCAGGCACGGCGGGCGAACATCCGATACCGCTCTGAGGCGGGAGACGTCCGCCACGTCCATACGCTGAACGGCTCTGCGCTGGCCGTGGGCAGGACGTTCGCCGCCATCTTGGAGAACTATCAGCAGCGTGATGGCTCGGTGATGGTGCCAAAGGCGCTGCGAGCCTACCTCGGGGGACAGGATCGGATCGCCCGAGGGTAAGTTGTGGAGGGGTGGCCGAGTGGCCGAAGGCGGCGGTCTTGAAAACCGCTAGGGTGAAAGCCCTCGTGGGTTCGAATCCCACTCCCTCCGCCAGCCAGTTGAAAACGGAACTCTGATCGTTTGGCGTATCGGCTGCACGGCAACGCATCGCGCGCTGACAGTACACCACGCACCGATGCGGTCTTGGCTTAGCTCGCCCTTGGCGCGCGCATGAGCGGTAGGTCCAGTTGCACATGGTCGTACATGACCTTCGGCGTGATCCGGCCGCGCGCACCGCGCTCGAGACACACCAAACCGTATCCTTCCATGGTCCTGAGTGTGCGCGACAGGTTCGACTTGGCCTTTCCTGTAATGCGTGCCAGCTCATCGAGCGAGCCGGGTGCCCTTGCCGCGATGACGCGTAGCAGATCGCGATTGCCGGCTGAGAGAACCTTGGCAAACGACTCGGTCGAGGGGAACCAGACCTTCGGTTCGCTGCCTTCGATGCGACGCTCGCCGCGTGCCACGGCCATGGTTCGTGCCTCCATGTCCTCGTGGCTGGCGATGCCAACTTTCAACGTGGTCATGGGATCACTCCTCTCTCTCGCAGCACGGCATCCACCATCGTCCAGAAGTCGGAGACCAGGGTGACGGCGTCCAGATAGGTGTAGGGTCGGACCGGTTGCAATCGGTGACATGGTCCTGCGGGCCGCCCCGCTCCTGTCGAGCAACCAGGATGGGCGTTGTCCAACCCGACTAGTCGACGGCCCCCAGGCCCGTGCAACGTGAGTGAGGAGTCGATGCCATGCGGCTTCTCATGTGACACTGGCACCTGTGGCATGACGAACCGGACCCAATGGTCACCCTGAGGGTCCACTACGAGAACCTGCCCGTCGCGGTCGAGAAGGACATAGAGGGTCTGATCGCGCGGCATTCCGACGGCATCGTGTTATCATACTAAAGCAACAAAGGCAAACGAGTGGTGCCCATGATTTCAGCGGCATTGACACATACACCGTCGGCCGAGGAAAGCGATCCCTACTGCCTCTCTGACACGGCGGACCAAAAAGTATGGACCACAGCATCTGGCGTGCGCCGCACCCTCTTGCACCCGGGTCTGGCGACCTGCCAGTCGCTTTGCGGGCATGGCGCTGTGGGGTAGACGGAAATCGCGCGATGTCCAAACAGGCGGTGTCAGGTCAATCCTCGAACTAGGGTCTGACCGAGGCGAAAGGGGCGACCGGCATGGAGATGGCGCAGACCCCGATCCGATTTCTGACTGAGAGCGAGCGCCTGTTTGCGGATAAGGAAGCGGTCGTCTGCAAGGACGTTCGCCTGACGTATCGCCAGTTTGGACAAAGGGTGCGCAAGATGGCCGGGGCGCTTTCGGCTCTGGGCGTGGGGAAAGGCGATCGGGTGGCCTATCTGGGGCTGAACTGCCACCGACTGGTCGAGCTTTACTACGCCGTCCCCGGACTTGGCGCCATCTTGAGCCCGCTGAACGTCCGCCTCACCCAGCCGGAACTCGAGTTCATCCTGGGCGATCTGGAGGCGAGACTCCTGATCACGGACAGCACCCTGGCGCCGCTAGCGGCCAAGCTGGAGCCGACGGTCAAGGGCCAGGTGATCTGCCTGGACCACGGCCAGGTGCCGGCCAACTGGCTCGACTATGAACGCCTTCTGGCCGAGGCCGAGCCTGTGGCAGAGATCGGTCACAACGTCGACGAATCGGACGTGGCCGAGGTCTTCTACACGTCTGGTACGACCGGGCGGCCCAAGGGCGTGATGCTCACGCACCGCAACCTGCACCAGCACGCTGTATCTGTCGCCGTCTCGCTTCCGGTGCACGCGACAGAGGTCCAGCTGGTCGGCACGGTGCCGTTGTTTCACGTCAACGGCTGGGGGGCGCCGCACTACATCGTGGCCATGGGAGCCACCCAGGTCGTGACATCGCGCTTTGACCCCACGGAGTTCTTCCGATTGGTCCGCTCCGAGCGGGTGACGTTGGCGATGATGGTTCCCAGTATGCTGGCCGCGCTGCTCAGCCTCGCCCCCGAACACAAGGGGGACACCGAGTCGCTCGAGCACATCATGATCGGTGGCGCGCCGCCGCCGCCGACCCTGATCCGGGCAGCCAGAAAAGAGCTGGGCGTGCGCTGCACCGTTGGCTACGGCCTGTCCGAAACGAGCCCCGTGCTGACCATCGCCACCATCAAGCCGGACCTGATGCATCTTCCCGCTGAGGCCCAGGACGCGCTGCGGGCCCGGACCGGGATTCCGATTTTGGGCGTCTCGGTTCGGGTCATGGATCCAGACGGCCATGAGGTGGCCTGGGACGATCAGTCGATCGGGGAGATCTGGGCCCGAGCCGACAGCATCAGCCCCGGCTACTGGCGGCGTCCCGAGGAAACGGCAGAGGTGTTTGTGGACGGCTGGTTTCACACCGGCGACATGGCCGTGGTGAACAAGGAGGGCTATCTGCAGATCGTCGATCGCAAGAAGGACATCATCATCAGCGGCGGCGAGAACATCAGCTCGGTCGAGGTGGAAAACGCGCTGTACAGTCATCCGGCAGTGTTTGAGGCAGCGGTGGTGGCCATTCCGGACGAGAAGTGGGGCGAGGTGCCGTACGCATTCGTGGCGCTCAAGCCCCAGATGGCAGCGTCGGCGGAGGATCTGCTCGCCCACTTGCGCACCCAACTCGCTGGCTTCAAGATTCCAAAGGGCATCGAGTTTCGTGCCGAGCTGCCCAAGACCGGGACCGGCAAGGTGATGAAACAGGAGCTGCGCCGGCCGTTCTGGCCGGGGCGCTGAAGAGGACGGCATCCGAGGAGGCGCGCCGTGGGGCAGTTGAGCTTCGGCCAGGTTCTCGACGCGACCTGGGCCATCTACCGCAAGGGTTTCGTCAGCTTCGTGGCGGTCGGGCTGCTCAGTCAGGTGCCCTACGCCATCTTGGTGGCGCTCACCGGCGTGGCCGTGGGCGGACGTTCGGCCGTTGCCGCCCTGGCCCTGGTTGCGGTGTTTGCCTTCCTGGCAGGCGTCCTTCTCCAGGCAGCCTCGATCCGGCTGGCCCATTCCTTCTATGAAGGCAAGCCGGTGTCGGCCCTTGACGCCGTGCGCCAGGTCGGGCCGGTCCTCCTGCCGCTTGTCCTCTTGACCGTCCTGCTCGGCCTCGGGACAAGCCTGCTCACGCTCCTGCTCATCATTCCCGGCTTCATCTTCTACTTCCGCTTCGTGCTCGCCATCCCCGGACTGGTGATCGGCCGCGACACGGTGTGGAGCTCGTTCGGAGACGCCTGGAGAATGTCGAAGGGTGCCTTCTGGCGCATCCTTGGAGCCAGCGTCATCTTCTCCCTGGCCATCGCCGTTGTCGACGGCCTGATCAGCCTGGTCGCCGGCAAGGCCGGGCTGTCCGGAACACAGCAGGCGGCCTACCTACTGGCGCCCACCATCGGACGCTTCTTCGCCGCCCTCGGCCCCGGCCTCGTCGCCGGGGCTGTGCTCAGCGCGCTGACCGGTTCGGTGATCCCGATCCTGCTCACCGTCCTCTACCATGACCGCCGCGCCGCCCAGAACCCGGATCTAGAGACGGCTGCCGTCTTGACGGAGCCTTCTGGAGAGTCACACGGTCGGACCGAGACCCGCTGACGCACAAGCAGAGCAGCCTCGTTTGCGCCTTGGCTGCACTTTTCCTGGCCATCGCCGTCCGACCTTGGGTATAATGAGACACCCTGCGGAGGGATACCCAAGTGGCTGAAGGGGCGGTCCTGCTAAGACTGTAGGGGGCACAAAATGCCCCGCGAGGGTTCAAATCCCTCTCCCTCCGCCAGCCACCACCCCGACCCGCCCCCGCCCAGGGGCGGGCCGTGAAATCCGAAGGCAATTGTGCTATCCTTACGGCCGAAAGCGCCCATAGCTCAGCGGATAGAGCGCGTGGCTACGGACCACGAGGCCGAGGGTTCAAATCCTTCTGGGCGCGCCAAGCTTCGCCCCTGTAGCTCAGGTGGATAGAGCGGGGGTTTCCTAAACCCTGTCTGCCGGGGGTTCGAGTCCCTCCAGGGGCGCCAATATTGGAGGGGGCCGGCACGCACAGTCACTTCCTGCGGCAGGCCCTGGCCGAAGCGGAGGCCGCCCTGGCGATGGGCGAGGTGCCGGTGGGCGCCGTTGTGGTGCTGGGCGGCGAGGTGATCGCCCGGGCGCACAACCTGAGGGAGACGCTGCATGACCCGACGGCCCACGCCGAGATGCTGGCGCTGCGCCAGGCGGCGGCCAATCTCCAGGACTGGCGACTGTCCGAGGCCAGCCTCTACGTCACGCTCGAGCCGTGCCTGATGTGTGCGGCGGCGATCGCAGAGAGCCGTTTGCGGCGGGTGGTGTTCTCGGCCTACGATCCGGAGAGGGGTGCTCTGGGCTCTCGCCACCATGTGCTCGGCCAAGGCCCAGAAAGCCGGCGGACAGAAGTGCTGGGAGGCCTGTTGGAGGAGGAAGCGAGCGCTCTCTTGAAGAGGTTTTTCCTGTCGAGGAGGGATGTCTGAGCGGTTGAAAGAGCCGCACTCGAAATGCGGTAGGCGGGCACAAACTCGCCTCGTGGGTTCGAATCCCACTCCCTCCGCCATAAGTGTTTCGGAGAGGTGTCCGAGTGGTTGAAGGAGGATGTCTGGAAAGCATCCAGGCGGGCTAAAACCTGCCTCGTGGGTTCGAATCCCACCCTCTCCGCCAAGATTTCGATTTGGTCGTGCTAGATGGGGAGGTAGCGGTGCCCTGTCACCCGCAATCCGCTACAGCGGGGTTGAACTCCGGTCCCCGGCCCCGGCTCTCAGCGCACACCACCCAACGACCCGTTGACGGCTCGGCCCTGCGCGACGTGGACCTCTGAACCCCGTCAGGCCCGGAAGGGAGCAGCGGTAAGGAGCATAAGCGAGTGCCGCAGGCACCCCGGACCCGAGGGCAGGCGGGTGGTCCCCCGGTGGGAGAAGGCGGTCAAAGGCCGGTGCACGGCCGCCTCATTCCGCAAGGGGAAGCCAGGTGGCTTCCCCTTGCGGATCGTTACCGACAGGAGTGAGCACGGGTCCGACGGGAGGGATGACGTGCACCAGGCACTGAATCGAGCCCACCGACCGCACCGCTTCGATCAGGTGGTGGGCCAGGCGCACGCCGTGACCATCTTTCGCAATGCGCTGCGCCGGGATCGGCTAGGCCATGCCTATCTGCTCTCCGGACCGCACGGGGTCGGCAAGACCAGCCTGGCCCGGATCGTGGCCATGGCCGCCAACTGCCTCAATCCCCAGGACGGGGAGCCGTGCCTGAGCTGCGAGACGTGCCTGAATGCCTCGCTCTACACTGTCGAGATCGACGCCGCCTCGAACAACGGCGTCGACGACACGAGGGATCTTAGGGAGCGGGCGCAGTTTGTGCCGCCGATCGGACGTAGGAAGGTCTACATCATCGACGAGGCGCACGCCCTGAGCCCCCAGTCGTTCAACGTGCTGCTGAAGA
Organism: Bacillota bacterium; assembly: GCA_021827745.1. GTDB lineage: Bacteria > Bacillota > Sulfobacillia > JAJZYS01 > JAJZLH01 > JAJZLH01. The sequence continues at coordinate 15,124 of JAKAUI010000056.1, forward strand.
TTCTGGAGGAACCCCCGGACCACCTGATCTTCCTGTTCGCCACCACGTCGCCTGAGAAGATGCCGATCACCGTGCTCTCCCGCTGTCAGCGCATCAATCTGCGGCGGTTCGAAGACGACGAGGTCAGCGCCCAGTTGACGGCGGTGGCAGGTCGGGAGGGACTCTCCGTGTCCCCAGACGCGGTCGGGTGGATGGCGAAAAAGGCCGAGGGGAGCATGCGCGACGGGCTGGCCATGCTCGAGTTGGCCGCGTCCTATGCCGAGGACGAGGTGACGACAGCCGACGCCCGCACCGCTCTCGGCAGCGTTCCGGAAGAGGAGATCGCCGCTCTGCTCTCGGCCGTGCAGGCCCAGAACGGAGAAGCGGTGCTGGACCGCACGGCTGCCCTGGAGCGGGAAGGGGCCGACTTCGTGCAGCTCGGCCACGACCTGCTCGACGAGGTGGGCCGCCGGATGACGGCCGCCTACCGCGAGGGTGATGGGCAGTCGCCAGCGTTCTGGCTGAACCTGTGCCGGGAGCTCTTGGCCCTGGAAGCGGCCGGTGTTGGCAGTCAGGTTGGGAGGCTTGCCCTGGAGGCAAGGCTGCTGGCGGCCGCAGCCTTCGGGCCCAAGACAGCCGTGCTGGCACCGGCCCCGGCGGCGACCGCGGTCCCGGCCGCGGCTGAGCCGGTGGCCCTCGACCCGCTGGCCAAGATGTCAGGCGGAGGAGAGCGCTGGTTTGCCATCTTGCTGCAGGGTGCTCGGGCCCGCCATCAAGACGGCGAGGTCTGGATCGAGTTCCCGTCTCCCGGCTCCTTGATCCGGGCCGAACAGGAGGACGCCCGCCGCCTGTTCGAGAAGGGCCTCGAACGGATGCTAGGACAGTCGGTGCAGATCCACTTCGGCATCAGCAAGGAGCGATAGACGTGGGCATGGACATGCAGCGGCTGATGAAGCAGGCGCAGAAGATGCAGCAACAGGCGAAAGAGGTGCAAAGGAGCCTGGCCAAGGAGACGGTGGAGGGCAGCGCCGGCGGCGGTGCTGTGCGCGTGGTCGCCACCGGCAGCCAGGAGATCCGCAGCGTGCACATCGACCCCGAAGCCGTCTCCGGCGCAGACAGCGAGATGCTGGAGGACTTGGTCCTGGCTGCAGTCAACGACGCCCTGACCAAGTCGAAGGCCCTGGCTCAGGAGGCGCTGGCCCGGGTCACCGGCCAGCTGCAGATGCCGCCGCTCGGATGAACACGGAGGGGCCGATCGCCCGCTTGGTCGAGGAACTGGGCCGCCTGCCCGGCGTTGGCCCGAAGGGCGCCCAGCGCATGGCCTACTGGGTGTTGCGCCAGGACCCGCAGCGGGTCGAGGCGCTGTCCCGAGCCCTCACAGACGCCCGAACTCAGGTCCAGCGCTGCTCGTCGTGCCAGGACCTGACCGACCGCGACCCCTGCGCCATCTGCGGAGATGTGGGACGCGACCACGCCACCATCCTGGTGGTGGAGGAGCCGCGCGACGTGCAGGCGGTGGAGCGGATCCAGGAGTACCGAGGCGTCTACCATGTGCTGGGCGGGGCGCTTTCCCCGATGGACGGGATCGGGCCGGAGGACCTTCGGATCAGAGAACTGATCGGACGGCTGGGCCAGGACGGAGTGTCGGAACTGATTTTGGCCACCGACCCAGACGTCGAGGGAGACGCCACCGCCCTCTATCTGGCGAAGATGCTGCGCCGGCCCGACCTCAAGATCTCCAGGATCGCCCGCGGCCTGCCGGCCGGCGCCGACATCGACTTTGCCGACGAGGTCACGCTCGCCCGCGCTCTGGAGGGGCGCGTCGAGGTCTAGACGGCCATCTTGATCCCGAAGGTGTCTTGGGCGGCAGAATTTTGGTATCGTTATGCGTCGGACATGCTCGCGCCCCGCAATCCAGTCTAAGGGAGGGAGTACACCTCAAATGGTGTGCGCAAGGAAGTGACCTTTGGCAGCGTCTGGATCGCCATCGCGGCGTCGGTCATCGCGATTTTGGCCGGCCTCGGACTGATCGTTCAGGTCCTGCGTCAGGACGCCGGAACGGCCCGGATGCAGGAGATCTCAAAGGCCATCCAGGAGGGCGCCACCGCCTACCTGAACCGCCAGTACCGGACGGTGGCCATGGTGGCCGTGGTCTTGTTCATTGTCATCGCCTTGGTCCTGTCGGTGCAGACCGCGGTCTTCTTCGTGGTTGGCGCCGTCTTGTCGGCGTCAGCCGGCTACGTCGGCTTGAACGTGGCGGTGCGCTCCAACGTGAGGGCGGCCCAGGCGGCGTCCCACGGCGTGGGGCCGGCGCTTAGGACAGCGATCAGGGGCGGGGCCGTCACTGGGCTCTTGGTGGTCGGCTTGGCCTTGGTCGGGACCACCGTGCTGACCCTGATCGCCGGCACCCCGACCGCCATCATCGGCTTCGGCTTCGGAGCCAGCTTGATCTCAGTGTTCGCCCGTCTGGGCGGCGGAATCTACACCAAGGCGGCCGACGTCGGCGCCGACCTGGTGGGCAAGGTGGAGGCGGGCATTCCGGAAGACGACCCCCGAAACCCGGCCGTGATTGCCGACAACGTCGGAGACAACGTGGGCGACTGCGCCGGAATGGCTGCCGACTTGTTCGAGACCTATGTGGTTACGGCCGTGGCAGCCATGCTGCTCGGCTTCCTGTACCTGCACTCCACCAATGGTGTGGTCCTGCCGCTGGTCCTGGGCGGCGTGGCCGTCGTGGCGTCCGTCATCGGCATCTTGAGCATGCGCACCTCAGGCGGCAGCGTGGACAAGATCATGGGCGCCCTCTACGGCGGCGTCTGGGTCAGCGCCATCTTGTCCCTGATCGGATTCTTCTTTGTGGTCCAGTCGCTGATGGGCTCGTTGAACCTTTTCTACGCCGCCGCAGTCGGCATCGTGGTGACCGTGGCGCTGATGTACCTGACCGACTACTTCACCTCGCACAAGTACAGCCCGACCCGCGGCATCGCTGAGGCCTCGCAGACTGGCCACGCCACGAACGTGATCGCCGGCCTGGCTGTGGGCATGAAGGCAACCGCCCTGCCCGTTCTGGTGATCGGAGCCGGCATCTTAGTCGCCTACCACTTCGGAGGCGTCTACGGGGTCGGGATCGCCGCCATGGGCCTCGTGTCCCAAGCCGGCATCGTCGTCACGCTGGACTCCTACGGACCGATCACCGACAACGCCGGCGGTATCGCCGAGATGGCGGACATGTCGGAGGACGTCCGAAACACCACCGACCCGCTGGATGCCGTCGGCAACACGACAAAGGCGCTGACCAAGGGCTACGCCATCGGATCGGCGGCCCTGGCGGCGATCGCCCTCTTCGCCTCCTACACCCAGGAGATCACCAAGTCCGTCGGCCAAGTCGTCACCTTCGACCTGTCGAACCCCTTGGTGTTGGTTGGCCTCTTCGTCGGCGGCGTGCTGCCCTTCTTGTTCTCGTCGTTGACCATTCAGGCTGTCGGTCGGGCCGCCTTCCACGTGGTCAACGAGGTCCGCCGCCAGTTTCGCGAGATGCCCGGCATCATGGCCGGTACCCAGAAGCCGGACTATGCCCGTTCCGTGGACATCGTGACCAAGGCCGCCTTGGGAGAGATGTTCGTTCCCGCCCTGATCCCGGTGTTCGCCCCCATCTTGGTCGGCGTTCTGCTCGGCCCGGTGGCGCTCGGAGGCCTTCTGATCGGATCGATCGTGGTCGGGCTGTTCCTGGCCATCTTCATGACCTCGGGCGGCGCCTCCTGGGACAACGGTAAGAAGCTGATCGAAGACGGCAGCTACGGCGGGAAAGGGACGGAGACCCATGCCGCGTCGGTGACCGGGGACACGGTTGGCGACCCCTTCAAGGACACCGCAGGGCCGGCCATCAACCCGATGATCAAGATCATCAACATTGTCGCCCTGCTGATCGCCCCGCTGATCGCCATCCACTTCGCCATCCACATCTGACCGCCCAGCGCTGATCTGAAGGACTGGGGCCGAGCCGAAGGGCTCGGCCCCAGCTGCGTCCAGCCGTCCGCCATTCGGTTTAACAGATCCTTAACCAACCGCCTCCTGGCACTTCGCTATCCTGAAGGTGGACCAAGCAAGAGGAGGAGGCGGGCCCTGATGGCGGCGAACTGGAGTGGAGCCAAGTACCTCCCGAACGCACCGGTCTCTGCCCACTTCGCGCGGCCATCAGCGGCGGCGGAGAGGAGAGGGGAGTTATGAGCGTGGCAGGTTCGCACGACCAGGGATCGACGCTGAATGTCCTCAAGTCATTCGATGAGGCCAAGATGCAGGGATTCCACTGGCGGACGGTGTTCACCGCCGGCATGGGATTTTTCACCGACGCCTACGACCTCTTCATCATCGGTACCGTAACGGCCATCCTGACCCCGATCTGGGGGCTGACCACGGGCAATATCGCCATCCTGAACAGCACGTCCCTGGCCGCTGCGGCGCTGGGGGCGCTTTTTTTCGGGAGGCTGATGGACCGCTTCGGCCGCAAGGCCATGTATGGCGTCGAGATGACAATGCTCACGTTCGGCGCCATTTTGTGTGCATTCGCTCCGTCGTTCGGCTGGCTGGTGGCCTTTAGGGTGCTGGTCGGATTTGGCGTCGGCGGCGACTATCCCACCAGTTCCGTGCTGATGAGCGAGTACTCGAACCGTACCAACCGCGGGCTGCTCGTCACCATGGTCTTCGCCATGCAGGGGCTCGGTCTTCTGATCGGACCGTTGGTGGCGGCCGCCCTCTTGTCCACCAGCATGCCGCACGAGATCGTGTGGCGGGTGATGCTGGGACTGGGCGCCATCCCTGCCGCCTCCGTCATCTATCTGCGCCGCAAGATGGCGGAAACGCCCCGCTACCTGGCCGTGGTCAAAGGCGACATGGCCAAGGCCGGAGCCGTGGTCAGCTCGCTGACCAACACGGCGGTGGAGCGGGCCAAGGTGACCACCCAGAAGGTCGTTCGTCAGACCTGGAACAAGAGAAACCTGATCCGACTGATCGGCACGGCCGGCAGCTGGTTCCTGCTTGACATCGCCTTCTATGGAAACGGCGTCTCCTCGCAGCTGATCCTGAAGGCGCTCTTGCCCGGCGCCGCGCTCGTCACCACCACGCTGGTGGCGGCGGCCATCTTCCTGATCGCCGCCATTCCCGGCTACCTGGTGGCCGCCAAGTACATGGACAAGCTGGGGCGAAAGGCCATCCAGCTGGTCGGCTTCGTGATCATGGCCCTGGCCTACGGCGCTCTCTTTTTGGCGCCCGGCATCGCCAAGCTGCCCATCTTGTTCCTGATCATCTACGGCGTGAGCTACTTCTTCATCGAGTTCGGGCCGAACACCACCACCTTCATCGTGCCGGCGGAGGTGTTCCCGACCAACCTGCGCGGCAGCGGCCACGGCATGTCGGCGGCGGCCGGCAAGGTCGGCGCCTTCCTGGGCGCCTTCTTCCTGCCGGTCATCCTGGCGGCGAGCGGCCTGCCCTTCACCATGGGCCTCCTGGCCGGGGTCGCCCTCCTGGGCGTGCTCTTGACCGCCCTTATCCTTCCCGAGATGCGCGGACACTCGCTGGACGAGACGGAGGAGTTCGCACCCGCCACCACCTAGCTATGCGAGCAAGATCTGTCGCAAGGGGGCCCCGTCATGGACGGGGCCCTTCTTCTTGGCTTGACAGGGCAACGGATGAGAAATACTATCGCAGATGAGAATGATTATCAGAACGAGGAGACGGCTGTGATGGAAGAGCAGGCGAACATGGCCCTGGCGATGGAGCGGCTCCTGGCGCACGGCCACGCCGTCACCCCGCAGCGGCGCCTGGTGGTGGAGGCCCTGCGCGATGCTCCCGGACCGATCTCGGCGCAGGAGTTGAGCGCGGCCCTGGAGCCAAGCCGCGGCATCGGGCAGATGACCGTCTACCGGACGCTCGCCCTGCTCCTCGATGCCGGCGTCGCCTATCAGGTGGCCACGGCAGACGCCGACCGCCAGGCTCGATACGTCTTCTGCTCGGGGAGCCACCACCATCACCTGGTCTGCCAGACCTGCCACACAGTGCTGGAGATCGCCGGCTGCGGCATGGAGACGGTCGACCACGAGGTCGAGCAGCGCACTGGCTTTGCAGCCGTCGGCCACCACCTGGACTTTGTCGGAACCTGCCCAGCCTGCGCCGCTCAAGGCAAAGGCGACCGCTAGGCCATGCTGAATCTGTGGGATCCGCATCTTGGCCTGGCGCTCGGGGCTGTCCTGGTGACCGCCTTCTTGCTCGGGGTGGTCCACGGCGTCACGCCGGACGAGCACACCTGGCCGATCACCTTCAGCTATGCGATCGGCAGCTACTCGACGAGACGGGGCATGATCGCTGGCCTCACCTTCTCCGCAGCCTTCACCCTGCAGCGGGCGATCGCCAGCGAGCTCGCCTACCTCACGCTCGACAAGTGGTTCACGGCCAACGCCATGGTCGACTACATCGTCTATGTGGTGGTCGGCGCGGTCATGGTCTGGGCGGCCTGGCATCTGGCCGGCGGAAGGCACTGGCATCTGGGCCGCACCCACAAGATCAGAAACGATGAGCTCGACCCGCACCTGCAGGACCCCAGGCCCTGGATGCCGGCCGTGCACGGCTTCATCGCCGGATGGGGATTTGGGGCCTTCGCCGTGATCATCTACACCGTGCTCGCTCCGGCCATGCCGAGCGCCGTCTGGGGCTGGGTGCCGGGAGCGATGTTCGGGCTGGGCACCATGGCCATGCAGGTGGCCGCCGGCGGACTGTTCGGACTGATCAGCCAGCGCATGAAGCTGACCCCTGAGATGATTCGGCAGGTGGCGCTGACGACCGCCGTCCGCACCCTAGGCTGGGGCGGAGCGGTGTTTGTCCTGGGCGGCGGGCTGGGCCTGGCCTTTCCAACGGTGGGCGCCTTCAAGGTGCCGACTGGGGTGCAGATCCACAACCTGGCCCACATCTCGCTCGGCACCGTGCTGGTGATGGTCTCGGTGCTGCTGATCGGCATGGGCACCCTGATTCGAGAGACCCGGCACTGGTCCCGGGTGGCAAAGAGCCGATCAACCGCCACCAGCACGCCCTTTGGTGCCTCCGGCCGCTGAGCCGAGGCGGCCAGTCAAGAGCTGGCGAGACCGCTAGAAGCCCGGCGGGAAGGGCAGGGCGCTGGAGTAGCTGCCGACCGGCATGCCGCCGCTCGGCGAGAGCACGACCCGGACCGCGAAGAGATGTCGGAAATTGACGGCACCCTGAGTGGCGGAGGGAATGACCAAGAAGGAGACCACCCAGGCCTTGGTCGCGGGGCTCACCTGTGACTGCAAAGACTTCGGAAGCGTCGACGCAGAGGTCAGGCCAGCGGTCAGGCCGCAGACGGACTGGATCAGAGCGAGATAGCCCTGATCGGCGAAGAGGTGGGCAACGGCCGTGCGGGCGGTTGTAGAGGGGATGTATACGTCCAGGGCGGTGGTGGTGATCTTGGCGGCGTTCGGATAAAAGGGCAGCCGGCTGATCACCTTCGCTCCGGCCGTCTCCAAGAACAGATTGTCGTAGGAGGGCACATTGGCCAAGACCACCGGCTCGATGAAGTTCGCTCCGGATGAGACGAGCGGGCGGGTGCTGGCCGGGAGGAACGGACGCAGAGCCGATCCTGAGGCGAGATAAGGCTGCTCTGGAACCGCATTGCCGACCACCCGGGCGGTGGCGGCGTTCTCCAGATTGCTGATGTTCACGCCGCCTGCGGTCTGGCTTCCGCAGCCGACCAGGACGGTGAGCAAGACAGTGGTCAGGGCGAGGGTGACGAGCCGTCGCACAGATAGCCTCCTAGGGTGCGGACTCCGAGTCATCAGGATGCCCGTGGTGCTTATTGTACCGTTTTTGGCGCCTCTGCTAGACTGATCAGCACGGAAGGGGCGAGATGACCATGGTGCGCGTGCGGTTTGCCCCTAGTCCGACTGGGCAGCCGCACATCGGCTGGGCCAGAACTGCCCTCTTCAACTGGCTGTTCGCCCGCCATTTCGGGGGAACCTTTGTGCTCAGGATCGAAGACACCGATCAGAAGCGCTCGGTGGAAGGCGCCGCCCAGGTTTTCGACGACGCCTTTTCCTGGCTCGGCTTCACCTACGACGAGGGACCGAACAAGGATGGCGGCTTTGGCCCCTACCTGCAGAGCGAGCGGCTCGCAAACCACCTCGCGGTGCGCGACCGGCTGCTGGAGGAAGGAAAGGCCTACCCTTGCTTTTGCTCGCCGGAGACGTTGGACGCCGGGCGGGCGGAAGACCGCCGATTGGGCCGGCCGCCGCGCTATCCGGCGACCTGCCGTTCGATCGCAGCGGAGGAGGGGCGGGCGCGGATCGCCGCCGGCGAGGCGCATGTGATCCGGCTGAAGGTGCCGCCAGAGGGCAGATTGGTCGTGCATGACCTGATCCGCGGCGACGTCGAGTTCGACCTTGCGGTGCTCGACGACTTCGTCCTGATCAAGGCCGACGGGACCCCGACCTACAACTTCGCCGCCGTGGTCGACGACGCCCAGATGGCGATCAGCCACGTGCTGAGGGCCGACGAGCACCTGTCGAACACACCGAAGCAGCTGCTCCTCTATCAGGCAATGGGTCTTCCGGCACCGGCATTTGCCCATGTTCCGATGATCCTGGCCCCTGACCACAGCAAGCTTTCAAAGCGGCACGGCGCCACGCCGATCGCCGAGTTCGTCGCCCAAGGCTTCTTGCCGGAGGCGGTCGTCAACTATCTGATGATGCTGGGCTGGAACCCAGGCGGAGACCGTGAGTTTTTGACCCTGGACGAGGCGGCGGAGCTGTTCACGCTGGAGCGCGTGCAGAAGAACCCGGCCGTCTACGACACCCAGAAGATGACCTGGATGAACGCCCACTACCTGCGCGCCCTGAGCGAAGACGAACTGTGGCGGCGCACCCTTCCCTTCCTCAGCGCTCAAAAGCTCTTGGCCGAGCCGGTCAGCGCCGAGTTGGGCGCCTACGCCAGGTCGGCGCTCTCTTTGGTGCAGAGCCGGGTCTCGACCCTGGCCGAGGCGGCGGACGCCGTCCGCTTCTTCTTTGAGGAGCCACGCGAGTTCGATCCGGCGGGTGTTGCCAAACACTTGGCGCGACCGGGCACGGCCGGACATCTGACCGCTTTGGCCGGCCGCCTGGCCCAGACGGACTTCAGCGCGGGCGCGCTCGAGACGGCGCTCACCGAGCTCGCTGCCGAGCTGGGTGTCTCTAGGGCAGAACTGATTCATCCGGCCCGGCTGGCGGTCAGCGGCAAGACGGTCGGTCCCGGTCTCTTTGAGATGCTGGCGGTGCTTGGTGCGAAGGGGACCGTCGACCGGCTCCATGCCGCCGCCAAGATGGCGGCGCCGTAGCGGGTCGGGGTTTGGTCGCAAAGCGGACCTGTGCTACAATACGCGGGCTCTGGGGAGTGGTGTAACGGTAGCACACCAGGCTCTGGACCTGTGAGTGAGGGTTCGAATCCTTCCTCCCCAGCCAGCGGCCCAATCGTCTAGAGGCCAAGGACGCCGCGCTCTCAATGCGGTAACACGGGTTCGAATCCCGTTTGGGCTACCAGATTCCAGAGCCAAGAAGCCGCCATCGGGCGGCTTCTTGCGTGTCTGGAGGCTCGGTGCTGGTCCGGGCAGGCAAGAGCAGTCCGGTAGGGAAGAGAGCGCCACTGAAGGAGAGGAGTGAGGGCCACGGCCGAGCACGAGGACCTGCTGGCCGCCCTGCGGGCCCGCTCCCGAAGTCGACGGCAATGGCTGCACGTGCCGTTTCACGGCGGGATCGAGGAAGATGAGGAGCTGCGCGACTGGATAGCCCTCGATCAGACCGAGCTCGAGGGGCTGGACGACTGGGCGGCCCCCTCCGGCCTGATCGAGCGGGCGCAGGCGCGGGTGGCGCGCCACTATCATCTGGATTCGGCCCGCCTGCTCACTGCTGGCTCCAGCCAGGGTGTGGCCACGGCGATCCTGGCGGCCGTCGGTTCGGGCGACTTGCTGCTCAGCCACCAGGGCGCCCACCGCTCGCTCTTGCACGGGATCGTGCTGACCGGAGCGAGACTGCGGCTTGTGCCCGATATCTGGGACCGCCGCTTTCAGATCGGCTGGCCGGACGTGCCAGCCTTGTGCCAAGCCGTTTCGAAAATGAGGCCGCAGGCGGTAATCGTGACCAGCCCCACCTATGCTGGCCTGGCGCCCGATCTGCACCCGCTGCGTCTTGTGTGCCTTGAGACAAACACCATCCTGATCGTGGACGCCGCCCACGGGGCGCACTTCGGCCTCGGACCTCTGCCGCCGATGGCGAGCCGCGTCAAGCCTGATCTCGTCATCTTCGGCCTGCACAAGTCGGGGGGAGCCCCCACTCCCGGCGCCGTGCTCGGGCGGATTGGGGACAGGGTGAAGGAGGCACGCTGGCAGGCAGCCTGCCGCACGGTCGGAAGTTCGTCGCCGTCTTATCCGCTGATGGCCTTGGTCGAGCGAGCGGTGATCCGCCTGGCGGAAGCCGGTGATCGGTGGATGGCCGAGCTTGCCTCTGTGATGGAACGCCTGCGGGGACCGGCTGTCTTTTCGCCGCCAGAGGGCATGGCGCACGACCCGACCCGGGTGGTGGTCGCCGCCACGGCGGCGAGCCGGCAGGAACTGGCGGCCCTAGGTGTGGACCCGGAGTACGTGGCGAGCGGGCATCTGCTCCTGATCGGCACCCTGGCCACAACCTCTTTGGATCCGCGGCTCGTTGCCTGGGTGGCGAGACAAATGGCACCCGATGCCGGCCCGGACCAGCCGGCGCTGCCCAGGAGGCGTTGGGAGGTGCGCAGGGCCTTTTTGGCAGAGAGCGAGACGGTGGCCCTGGAGCACGGTCTGGGCCGGGTGCTTGCCACGCCGCTCGTGCCGTCGCCGCCTGGCATTCCCCTGGCCTGGCCCGGCCAGGTGATCGACTCTCAGCTCGCAGTTGAGGTATCCCGGGCGGTGGCGGTCGGCCAGGCGGTCTTGGGCTTTGACGGTGGAGAAGTGGCGGTGGTGAGAGATGGCCGCACGGCAGGGGAAAGGCACCTCCGCGGCTAATCTTCTCCATCGGGGATGGGTGCGAACGTGAGGGGGTGCACAGGTGCGACTCGTCTTTGCAGTGGTGCAGGACAAAGACGCGGTCCGGATCCTCGATGAGTTGGTGAAGCAGAACTTTCGAGCCACCCGGCTGGCCAGCACCGGCAGCTTTCTGCGCGAGGGCAACACGACGCTGTTTTTGGGCGTGGAGGACGACCAGGTGGAAACGGTGGTGAATCTGATCGGCCGGCTCGGTCGCAAGCGAGAGAAGGTGGTGACGCCGATGGCCACCGTCGGGGCGCCGATGGACTCCTACGTCCCCTTCCCGGTCGAGGTGCAGATCGGCGGTGCGACGATCTTCACCCTGCCGGTGGAGCGCTTTGAGCGATTCTGAGCCTTCGATCTGGGATCAGCCGGCGCTGGTCGGTCAGGGGCACCTGAGGCGACCCCTGGACCGCTGTGTCGGGCACAGCTTCTGGGTGTCGGCAGCCCGGGCTGAAGACGCCTCAGAGGCAGCCTGGCTGCTGGCCTGCCGGTGGGCCGGCCACGAGCACGAGTCCTGGCCGGCAGATGTGGCCCGCTACCGGCAGCCGTCGATCGAGGTGCTGCGCGATGACGTGGTGGACGGGGCGCGGCTCCTGCCCCTGGCCGGTGCGCGCAAGGCGATCGTTGTCGAGCTGATGGAGATGGCGCGCAGCGACCATCTGAACACCCTGCTCAAGCTGACCGAGGAGCCGCCGGACTATCTTGGCCTCTTCATCGCAACGTCCGCCCGCACCGTCTTGCCGAAGACGCTGCGTTCGCGGCTCTTCCCGCTGCGCCTGCGCCCCCTGCCGGAGGACGAGCTGAGCACCTGGCTGGAGCAGCGCCAGGGCATCTTGCCGCAAGACGCCCAGCGCTTGGCGAGACAGGCGGAGGGCTGGACCACCCAGGCGCTGGCCCTGTCCGCCGCAAAGCCGCAAAGCCGTTGGCCTGCCCTTCAAGACACGCTGCGCCGCGGTGGGGTGGCCGGCTTGGCCGCCGCCGGTCCCCTGGCCGACGGCATCGGAGAGCTCTTGGAGGACCTGGAGCGGGAGTTTGCCGGGACAGAAGCTGACGACCGCGGTTTCTCCCGACGGGCGAGGTGGCATCTGGGCCAGGCCCGCCGTCATTTGGCCCGCAATGCCAATCGCAAGCTGGTGCTGGACAATCTGCTCACCCGTCTGGCCAGCGACCTCGCCAAGCTGGAGCGCGGTCAGCGGCTTTCGGTCGGTTGGCCCGAGTGGTGAGCGAAGAGCGCACCCCGGAAGCCCCGGGCGCGCCCGCACCCCAGACCTGGACGCTGGCGCACCCGGAGCGGATGGAGGCGGCCCTCTACCTCTGCCCGACGCCGATCGGAAATTTGGGCGACATCACATTGCGCACGCTCTGGGTGCTGAGCCAGGCCAAGGTGGTGCTGGCGGAGGACACCCGCCGGGCCCGGGTGCTGCTTCAGAGCTATGCCCTGAAGCCGCCCGAGCTCCTGTCCTACCACAAGTTCAATGAGGCCAGCCGCTGTGCCGAGGTGGTGGCCCACCTTAGGGCCGGCCAGAGCGTGGCCCTCTTGTCGGACGCCGGCACCCCGCTTTTGGCTGATCCCGGAGCCAGGCTGGTCGGTGCCGTGCTGGCCGAGGGGCTCTTAGTGATCCCGCTGCCCGGTGCCCAGGCGGTGTGGCCGGCCGTGACGGCCTCCGGCCTTCCGGCGCTGCCCGTACATGTCGAGGGGTTTCTGCCCAGGCTGAAACCAGCGCGCCGAAGGCGCCTGGCGGCCCTGGCCACACTGAACGATACCCTGGTCTTTTACGAGGCGCCCGGCCGCACCGTTGCCTGCCTCAAAGACATCGAGGCCGTGCTCGGTGATCGAAAGGGCTGTCTCGCTCGGGAGATCACGAAGCGCTACGAGACCTTCTGGCGGGGATCCGTTTCCGAGCTGGTCGGTCGGATCGGTGCCGAGACGGTGCGAGGAGAGGTGGTGCTGGTGGTGGCGGGCGCCGAGCCGACCGGGGAATCTAAAGAGGACCTAGAGCAAGAGGTGCATGCCCTCTTGGCCCAGGGGCTGAGCAGCCGGGACATCCGAGCCAAGCTGAAAGAGCAGGGGCAGAGCGCCAACGAGGCGTACCGGGCCGCCGCGCGTGGCCGCCGGGACGAGACAACGAAAGAACCACGGTGAAGTGGGGCAAGGTGGATGCCGGGAAATGCCGCTCAAGTCGTTTGACAAGCCCACGGACCGGTGGTACATGAAGTGGCGAGATGAAGAGCTATGTACGAATGGGAGTTGTGCGGTGATGAAGGCGACCGGGATCGTTCGACGCGTCGATGAACTGGGACGGGTGGTGCTACCAGTCGAGCTCCGGCGCACCCTGGACATCAGCGACCGCGATGCCCTCGAGATCTTCACGGACGATGAGTGCATCGTGCTCAGAAAGTACCAGCCTGACTGCATCTTCTGCGGCAGCATGGAAAACATCCAGCAGCACAAGGGCAAACCTGTCTGCGCCCGCTGCCTGACCGAGATGGGGAGCAAGGCTCAAGTCGCCAGATAGCAGGTTGTCCCAAGGTGCCCGAGACCTCTGCACCCGCCCGGCATCGGGCGGGTGCAGTTGCCTTTAGGCCAGACGCTAGGGGCCAGCGGTAACCTGGCGCAGACTGGGCATGATCTGCAGGGTTCCCTTAACCACCAAGGTGAACGACGCGCTGACCTGACCATCGGTGACCGTGATCTGCCAACTGCCGTCTTGTGGTTCGTTGCTGGTCCAGGGCACGTACAAGGTGCCCTGTTGCTGAGAGCCGTCGATCGAGAATGGCTTGGCATTGAGCGCGGCGTAGTCGACCGTCTGGCCCTCGATCGGAACGGCGACTTGAAAGGAGGGCGGAAGAACAAAATGCACGGGCCGGACTGCACCGTCCACCACCACTGAGATCGCCTCGCCGCGAGCTGCCTGGCGGGCGCCTCCTTGAATGGAGAAGGACGGAGCCGGACGCACCCGGGCGAGGACGACAATGGCGTGGCTTGAAAAGGCCCACAGACCGCGATCGTCCTCGACCCAGAGCGAGATCAGGTAGACGCCGGGGGCGGAGTAGCTGCCGGCGCGGCCAAACCATATCTGCCGGATCAGGGCGTGCCCGGGGGCCGGATCATAGGAGGTGTCGATCACCGGGACCGGCGCCCCCACCCACACGACTGACGGCACCGCAAAGGAAGCCACCGGACCTGGATAGCTAATCGGACCCATGGGGCACCTCCACATCCGCGTAGACGATCTGAGCCAGGCTAAGGCCGAAGAAGGCAGTGGAGAACTGCAGGCGGCCGGCGACCCCGGGCCACAAGAAGCGATAGCCGGTGTTGGGATCGGTCGTGCCAGCGGGACAGACGACGACCGACGGAGCGCCTACTGGGACCAGCGCCGCTGGCAGGTCGGCCAGCAGCACCGATGCGAAGGTTTGCGTGGCCCGACGGGCATCGAGTTGTGGGCCTGACGGCCCGATCGGGAGCTCTACCTGGGCCCCGGCGGCATGAAGGGCAAGAACCAAGGCCGAATAGGCCTGAAACCGAGCCCACAGAGCCCGTTGCAGGACCAGGCCGCCGCCCAGTGACGCCATCAGAAGGAGCTCGACGAACAGGGCCAGGATGTAGATGACATGCCCATGGTCATGGCGCTGCCGGGGCGACCGCTTCACTGTCCACAACCTCCTGCTCACCGAATTGGACAGTCGTGTTGCCGAGGCCGAGCAGCGTGAAAGGAAAGCCGTGAAGCGGCACCCGGACAGCGACCGTGATGGTCATGGGCTGACCCCAGGGAACGGCCGGAAGGGGTCCGACGACAGTCGGCTGAACGACAAGACCGGCGTCGGCCAGGGACTGGGCAACACTCTGGGACACGGCTGGGGTCACGCCTCCAGCCAGTGCGGCAGTCTCGGATCCGATCTGGGCGGCGAACGCGACATCTGTAGACCAGGCGGCGATGTGGAGGGCGGCTAGGCCGCCGAACAGGGTGAGCAGCAAGAGCGGAAGCGCTAAGGCCGTTGCCACATACACGTCGAGGCTGCCTCGGGCTGTGAAGGGCCTACGGACCGGTCGTGATCGGTACATTGAGCCAGGCCGTGACGATGTCTTTGATGTGGGTGCCAACCGCCGTGAAGGCGAACAAAATAACCCCAGTCAGGCTGATCGCCGCCAGCGCCATGATGCCTTGGGCGATATAGGTGGACAGGTCCCCGCGCTGTCCGCGCAGGAGGCGGGTCGCGAGCTGCCAGCGGGCGAGGAGAGAGGGAACAGACATCTTACAGAATCCCCTTTCCAGGCAGGAATCCGAATTGGCGGACCAGCGTGACCAGATGTGGGTACCCAAACAAGATGGCGGCATTGATCATGAACAGGCCGGCCAGAACGGTGAGCAGATAGGGCACGAAGGCGGCCTGACGCCGAATCAAAGCCGTCCGGGACTGGCGGGCGATCGACTCCTGGGCGGCCATGGTCTGGCGGAGGGGAACGCCCAGGGTTTCACCGGCCCGAATGGCGGAAATCAGGTTGCGGCCGGATGGGAATGCAAGATCCCGGGAGAGCCGAGCCAGGGCGGAAGAAAGGTCAGACGAACTGAGCAGCTCCTCACGAAACGACCGCAGCGGGGGGCTGAGCGGTCCCATGGCGTCAACGGGCAGGTGCAGCATGGTCGTGACCACGCTCAACCCCTCCTCGGCGGAGATGCGCAGAAGGAGCAGCAGGTCCGGAAGCCAGGCAGCCCGTGCCTGCAGCTCGCGCCTCCAGGCCAGGCGCTGAATGGCCGGACCGACCTGATACGAGATGATCAGCCACAGCGGGGTGAGTGGGGGCCAGATCCAGCTGAGGCCGACGCCAGCCCAGATGGCGAGGTAAGAGGGCGGTCGTCGCCAGGTCACAGTGGCCACGGCCAGCGACATGGCGGCCACGTGCATCACCACAGCAGCGACTCAGGCTGGAACCAGGGTGTCGCCAGCATGGACGCCGTCGTGACCAGTACCCAGGCGCTGAGCCACCTGCCGACGCCGGTCTGAAACAGACCGAGGCTGGTCGGCGATGCGGCGACCATGGCGATCAGCACAACCTCGACGCCAAAGAACAAGGCCGTGGCGGCGCCGATGGCGGCCTGCTCGCTGCGCCACTGGGCGGCCAGGGTCGCCCGTTGCTCGACCTCCTGGAGCAGAATCAGCAGCGGCCTCTGATGGCTCAGGCCGGACTGAACAGAGTCGCTGATGAAGAGGTGGCGAAGCGAGGTCTGCAGCCAGTGGGGGGCGCTGGGGCTGCCCAGGAGAAAGTGCGCCTGCTCTCCTCCCGCCGCCAGAATGTCGTCCGGCTGCAGGCTGAGAGCGCTCATCTCGAGCATCGACTCCAGGCACCGCTCGGTCGCCGAAAAAGTCTGCCGGAGGGCCCGATTGCGCTGCCATTTGCCTGCAGCCGGCGGAATCATGACGCAAAGCAGCATCGCCGGCACGACGGTGATTGCGCCGCCCCACAGCCATCCTGCCACCGCACCAATCGGCACCAGGACGAGCGGGCGGCAGAGCTGCGCGAAGACCGCAGCCACCAGCATGGCCACCAGCCAGGCGATCACAGGGCTGCCTCCCGGTCGGCGGGTCGTGACCAGGTGAAGGTGCCATCGTGATCCTCGATGGCGGCCACCACCGTCCCGCCTGCCGCCCGCGCCATAACCACGATCAAGCCGAGCTCGCTGCGGAATGATTGCTCCAGAAAACCGGTGGACGCTGACGGCATCGCCGTTTGGGCCAGCCAGGCCAGACGCTGGTGGACCCGGTCAGCAGAGAGGGCGTGGATGGTGGCAAAGGAGCCGGAGTGGCCGGAAGTCAGGGCCAGCAGCCACTCGAAGGCCTCACCGCCGCGGAGCTCGCCGATGCCGAGCCGGTCCGGGCGCAGGTGGAGTGCGTGGCGCACCGCATCCCGTGTCGAGACGGCGAAGCGACCCTCGCGGTTGGCAGGTCTAGTTTCCAGTTCCACGACGTGCGGGTGGCAGTCGGCCAGAAAGAGCTCGCGGACTTCCTCGACGACCACAATCCGGTCGTCCGCAGGCATCTGGGACACCATCCAGCGGGTCAGTGTGGTCTTTCCGGCGCCAGTCGGCCCCGCGACCACGAACGACCTGCGGCTGTGCGCGATGCCAAGGAGGCGGGCTTCCACCTCGGCGTCAAAGGTCCCGGTCTCCCGCAGCAGGTCGGCGGTCCAGCGCCTGGGGCGGTGAATGCGCACGGAAACGGACGGCTCCAGGGAGTACGGAGGGATGGTCAGTCCGACCCGGCAGTGACCTAGAGTGATGGACTGGAAGGGTTGAGCCAGGGACAGATCCCGTCCTCCGGCGGTGGCGAGGTGGAGGGCGAGATCGAGGGCGACGACTGTGGACGCCAGGCTGCCCGCTGCCAGGAGACGCCCGTCCCGGCAGATGGTCAGGCTGGTGCCGCAGACGAAGATGTCCGAGACGTGGGGATCCGCCACAAATGGACCGAGCGGTCCCCAGGGCGGTTCATGCGGAACGTCCGGCAGGCGCGGCGCCTCTCGATTAAAGATCACCGCCCGGTCGGGCTGGTTCAGCGGCTGCACTGGCTGTCACCTCGTGAATGCGAAGCCTGTGGAAGAGGTCGCGAAACGGGGCCAACACTGGGGCCGGCAGTGGGCGGCCAGCGACCAGGAGGTCCACTGGAGCCAAGCGCAGTCTCGGCAGCGCCAGGGCGCCCGGCGGCATCGGATGGCAGCGGCCCAGCACCGCATTGGCAACCTGGACATCCCCAGCGATTGTCGTCTGCCGCCGCAGCGTAGGAGCGGCCACCACACCGACGCACACACCGCCGGCCGTCTCGGTGGGGCCGTCGACGATGGTCAGAGCCGGCCAGGGCAAGATGGGACCGGCGGAATCCAGGACGAATCGGCCGAGTTTGGGCCCAAGGATCGGGTGCGAGGCCAGGTGAACCCGAAGCAGACCGTCGACCGAGCGATCGAGCAGGTGTGCGGGCGCACCCTGAGAGTGGCTGTAGAGGAAAAGGCCAAGTGCGACCGTACTCTGGCCGAGACTTCCCGACATACGGCGACAGGCGATCAGGGTCTGGGGCGGAAGGGCCGCCGCCAGCGATTGGAGCAGCATTGAGCCGGTGAACGCACCGCGCAACACATGGCGGACGCCTGCCCGGCGCAGTCCGACGGTGACGGAGCGATCGAAGACGGAATCCGGGAGGATATAGATGATCCGGGCCTTAGGAATTGGCAGGTTCCGCAGGAAGTCGATCGGATGGGCCGGCATGTCGGGAAGGCGGTGGGCAAGGACTAAAACTGCCGGCCCGTGTGCAGCCAGGGCGTCTGTCAGAAGCGATGCCGAACGTACCTCTGCAAGCACCTCGACAGTCTCATGCTGCTCCAGGAAGCGGCAGACGGCATCTCCGTCCAAGTGACTGTGGGCGGCAACGACGATTCCGGGCCGCTTCAGGGCAGCCACGGCAGCACGACAACCTTCCCAGAACTGACCGCAAACTCCACCACTTCTGCCTGCGCCTCGCTCAAACCGACGGCCACGAAGCTCCCTTGGGCTGTGGATGAGACGCTGCTGACCGTGGCCCTGGGAACCAGGACTTGCGGTGGTGTGCTGTTGAGCAGGAGCATCACAGCACCCTTCGCAGCAAGCCCGGCAGGCACCACAGGCACCGGAATGGTGACCACAAGCTGCGTCGGCAATGGTGCCTGCGGCAACGGGAGGCGGGTCACCGAGTCTGCGCAGATGACCGCATGGGACGGCAGTGCGCGGACGAGATGCCATCCGACCGGAGCGTAGGAAAGCGCGCCCTGGGGAAGCGTTGAACCGGCAAGCACCAAAACAGGGGTCAGGTCCGAGCTGACCACTCTGGCTCCGGCTGGAAGGGGTCTGGAGGTCAGCCAGAGGGTGACCGACGCAGGCCGAACCGGGAAGATGGCCAGCGCCAGTGCGAGGCACGACAGCCCCAACGCCGTCATCGACCCTAGTTTGTTCCCTGGACGAAGTGCGCTGAGGCGGGGGAGCTCCACAGTGAGGCCTCCCTAACGAAGCGAGACGGGTGTCGTGTCGGTGAGCGCTGCCTCCAGGCTGCTGAGCGTGAGGGTGACGGGGCGCACACCCACGTCCACGAGCAGGGCCTCGCCCGGTTGAGCCAAGGACAGCCAGTGCGTCGGCCGTTGCGACAGACGGTATCGCTCGCAGATCAGTCGCAGATCGTCCGGGCTCTGCCGAAAGAGCACCAGCATTCCGGCATTGGACAGCATCAGCCGCCCATCGTCTGCCAGTAGGAAGTCGCCGACGTTTTGCGTCACACCGGTGAAGCTGACGCCAGCCTTGCGAGCTCGCTTCAGGAATGAGAGCAGGGCCTGGCGGACCTGGGGATGGTGCAGAAAGAGGTGGACCTCGTCGAGTGTCACCGATAGTGGATATCCCTGTTGGCGATGGCTGCGCAGCCAGTCGCCGACCAGTTCGAGGAGGAGCGGCACGGCAGCCGCAACGGTCTCCGCATCGGCTTGCGCCAGATTGAAGGCGATGATGCGGTGATCCGGGAAGCGACGCAGCGGGCCAGAAAAACCGCGCAGCGGCCCCTCGGCGTATGGCCAGACGGCGGGATACAGTGGATCGCTGCTCGGGATGCGCCGCAAGAGATCCCTAAAGGTCGGCGCGGTGGTCTCGCGATAGCACTCGGTCAGCAACAGCCTGAGTCTCAGCACCTGTCCAGAACCCAAGGTGCCGGCCACAAGCGGCGGGATGCGGAGCAGCTTGCCTTCCACATCACCAGACAGCGGTGCCGCCAGAGGATTGAGCTGGCCGCTCGTAGTGCCGATCGGGATGGACATTCCCTGCAGGTGTTGGACCAGAAGCTCGTACTCGCCCTCTGGATCGAAGACGATGGCGCGGGCTGGCGATGCCTCAAGCCGACGAAGCAGCTCCACTTTGCTGAAGGTCGACTTGCCGCTGCCGGGAAGGCCGAGCACAAAGGCAGACGGGTTTGCCCTGCGGCGGTCGTGGAAGACCAGAGCGCGGTGGTCGGAGTCGATGCCGATGAACAAGTCACGGCGTTCACTGACCGGCGGAGACGACCACTCATACAAGCCCAGGTGGATCAGGGTTTCGGCGTCGATCATGCGTGTGAGCGGAGGTGGCAAAGAGAAGCGATCTCCGAACAGCGTGAGCAGTCTTGCCTGTTGAAAGGGCAGAGGTGCGAAGGCGAAGCCGAGTGCCTGCGCCAGCTCCCGGAAGGAGCGAGCGGCAGGACCGGACGGCGTGCCGCTGATGGCGGCGACGAGGCTGACCCTAAACAGCCGATTGGTTCGGCCAACCACCTGAGAGAGCAGGGCCTCCGCATCCCGGGCCGCCCGTTCGAAGCTGGGGTCCTTGGCCCGGTGCGGGCGCAGGACGCGCACGCGGTGGCGGAGCATCCGATTCGCCTCGCTGGCCCCTAGTGGGCAGAAGCCGAACAGCAGATCCAGGCCCGCCGAGAACCGAAAGAGGGGCGCCAGGAGGTCAGGCGAGACCTCGGCCGGCCACTGGACCGCCATCATCATGGTGGTGTCGCCCTTGGCCGAAGAAAGATGGCGAATGTGCTCCCGGAAGTCAGGTCCGCAGGGGGCCGCAAGGACGGGATCCGCCCGATCGAGCTTCAGGTGGCGGGCGAGCGACCGCACCGACCTGCCGCCAGGGGTCAGCAGGTGGAGCTGCATGTGGAAGAGATCGAGCGGGGGGAGCCGGCGGAAGTGAGGGAGCTCGCTGAGGTCCGGACCCGCGGTGACGTCGAGTTGGTCCAAAGACCGCGCTTGGTACCAGAAGCGCAGCTCGTGGGGGACGTTCAGGAGAAAGCGCAGGTCCTGAGAGTGTAGCGACGTCAGATCTTCGTCGCTGAGCCAACGTAGGGCGATCGGTTGCACCAGCTCGACCACGCCGGGCCTCAGGTACGGTGGTCAAGGTGCGTCGCCAGGGCTGTACGGGGACAGGGACGCCGGCGTCGTCTCAGTACCCAGACACCAGCCCAGGCGAGCAGAAGGCGCATCGAGATCCCGTCGACTTCGCCGAAGCCGACGGTGAGGAAACAGACCCACAGGCAGACGACCAAGGCGTCGGAGGCAAGGCCGCCCACCATCAGAAGTTGAAAGGAGGAGACGACCAGGATGACAGCGGCTAGGGCGGTCCAAGCATCGAGACCCCAGAGGACAGGTTCAACGGTCTGCAGCAGATCATGGGGGACGTTGTGGTGGGAGGGCATACGGGCGACACCTCTGCTTTCGCCTCAGAAGTTCAGCCATTGAGTCGCCAGCGCCCATAAGGGGGCGTCGCGGCGGACACCACTGAGCAAGGTTCGCAACAGGGCGGGGGCACGAATCATCAGGTAAAGTGCGGCCAGACCGACCAAAGCGTTGCCTGGGCCCAGCCCCTCGAGGCCAGACAGGCCTCGAGACAAGATCAGCACGAAGGCCTGAACGGCCTGAACCATGGTGATGACCACCAACTCCTGGAGGTACCTTGCCCCGATCGGACGGGCCACCGGCCAGGCCAGAGTCATCAGCCCGAGCGGCGATATAGCGGCAAGGAACATCAGTTCGATGGCTCGGATCAGATAGACGATGGCCAGGATCAAGACCAGGACCAGGTAGGGAAGCCAGAAGACGATGTCCGCCAGCACCCGAGTGGGCAGCGAGATGGGGGTGAGGCGAAGGGCCACTTGAGACGCCAGCGAGGCGATCAGGCTGTTGTTCAGGCGAATGAGAAAGATGCACACACGCATCGACAGCAGTGCCAGCAGCACGGTCAAAGTCAGGGAGATGACCAGCCTCAGCCAGTCGATCATCGCACCGGAAATCATCTGAGCGGCCGTCAGCAGGATCAGAACGAGGGCGGTCACTCCGACCAGAGACAGCGAGAAATGCCACAGTGTGGCGACGATCGACAGCGACCAGAGATTGGGCGTGGTCCCGATTAAGGGAGCGAGGATCCCGAACACGCCTTGCAGGATCGGCTCCACCGTGGCGGTGATGACGGTCAAAAGGGAGACCCCTGACCCGCCCACGAGTAGACGAGCCGCACCAGGTCCTGGGCGAAGACCACCACCACCAGCCCGCCGACAACGGCGGCCAAGTGTCTCCAGGCGTGACTGCGCTGGCTCGGGTTGTCACCACTGGTCCACAGGAGATAACCGCCCCACAGCAGGAACAGAACACTGGCCGTGCCGAGCCA
Organism: Bacillota bacterium; assembly: GCA_021827745.1. Lineage (GTDB taxonomy): Bacteria > Bacillota > Sulfobacillia > JAJZYS01 > JAJZLH01 > JAJZLH01. The sequence continues at coordinate 37,378 of JAKAUI010000056.1, forward strand.
GGCCTGGACCGCTGAGATGACGTTGAGAAGGAACTGCTGAACCATACCCGACGCTCCTTTGGTCTCCACGGCGTCGACGGAGGACGCGACGACGGCGCGTCCCGTTTGCCATCCGGGCATGGCGAGCGCGGCCAATCCATCACAGAGCCCATCGTTGACGTCACCGCGCTGTCCCTCCCGCGCTGCTGAGCAGGACAGGAGTTCTTAGAGGCGGGCAAAACGCCTGCCCACGAAGAGGTAGAATTACCAGATAGTGGTTGTCCCCAAAGGGACGGACTTCGTTCCCGAGCTAAGGAAGCTGGGCCAGTGCAGCCTCAAGCTCGGCCATATCCAGGGATCGCTGGGGGTTGGCCTGGCTCCTCAAATAGCGGACAGTCCCCTGGTGGTCGACGATGGCCGTTCCACTGGTCTGAAGCGTCCCGGCGAGCACCCTGTGCATTGCCAAGGCGCTGTACAGACGGCGATCCGGGTCAGCCAGCAGCGGGATGGTGAGCGACATCGAGACGGCGTGGCGGTCGCAACT
>JAKAUI010000062.1 GCA_021827745.1 Bacillota bacterium
TAACCGGTTGGTCGCAGGTTCGACCCCTGCTGGGCCCACCACAATCACATAGGGGCGCGTAGCTCAGGGGTAGAGCGCTTGACTCACATTCAAGAGGTCGCAGGTTCGAAACCTGCCGTGCCCACCACTTAGAACCTGCTTCCCGCAAGGGATAGTGGGTTAGTTGTTTTTCGGTTCTCGATGCGATTTAGACGCCTGGTGCGGCCCATGGAAGCCGGGGCAGACTCGGGCTAGAGGTGTGCGTAGGCCCAGGAGATGGGGGGCAGTTCGAACTGGTCGGCACCCTTCGTAACGATGGAAAGAATAGAGTTGCCCCATGGCGAATACAACCGCTAGCCGGCGGACGCAGACAAAGGCGTTAGGAGGTGCCCTGTGGCTGGTAAGCGCAAGACTGAGGGGAATGGTTCGGTCTTGGACTTCAAGGCAAAGCTCTGGCATGCCGCTGATTTATTGCGCAACAATATGGACGCAGCTGAGTACAAGCATGTGGTACTTGGCCTAATCTTCCTCAAGCACATCTCAGATATGTTTGAGGTGCGGCGAGCGGAGATCGAGGGTGAACCGTTTGCTGACCCTGAGGAGCGGGACGAGTACACAGCCAACAATGTGTTCTGGGTTCCGGCCGGTTCGCGCTGGGAAGATATTCAGGCGGCTGCAAAGCTGCCGTCGATCGGGCAGGTCGTGGACCAGGCGATGCGGGGCATCGAGCAGGAGAACCCCTCACTGAAGGGTGTCCTTCCCAAAAACTACGGCCGCCAGGATTTGGACAAGCAGCGTCTTGGCGACTTGATCGACTTGATCGGCTCGATTGACCTCACACCTGACACTTCAGGCGGGCGGGATGTGCTCGGCGAGGTCTACGAATACTTCCTCGGCATGTTCGCCAGCGCCGAGGGCAAGAGGGGTGGTCAATTCTACACCCCGCCCCATGTGGTCCGGCTATTGGTCGCCATGCTGGCTCCGTTCAAGGGCCGGGTGTATGACCCATGCTGCGGTTCCGGCGGAATGTTCGTTCAGAGCGAGAGGTTTGTCGAGGCCCATAACGGCAGGCTGTCTGATGTGTCGGTGTTCGGCCAGGAGTCCAACCCGACGACCTGGCGACTCGCCAAGATGAACCTGGCCATCCGGGGCATCGACTCTGACCTGGGTGAGTCTGCAGAGGACACCTTCAAGAATGACCTGCACCGGGACATCAAGATGGACTACGCCCTAGCCAACCCGCCGTTCAACATGAGCCCCTGGGGTGCAGACAGCCTGGGCAATGACGCGCGATGGGCCTACGGCACTCCGCCATCTGGAAACGCCAACTACGCCTGGATCCAGCACATCCTCTACCATCTGAAGCCGAATGGCGTGGCCGGCATCGTGATGGCCAACGGTTCCATGTCAGGCGGACACACCGAGGCGGCCATCCGAGAGGCTATGCTTAAGGCAGGCGTAGTGGACTGCATGGTGGCTCTGCCCGGCCAGCTCTTCTTCAATACTCAGATCCCGGTCTGCCTCTGGTTTGTCGCCCGCAATCGGAAGAACGGCCACGGCATGCTGGGCAAGCCGATGCGGGATCGCTCCGGAGAGGTACTGTTCATCGACGCCCGCAAGCTGGGCAGCATGGTCGACCGCACTCACCGCGAGATGATGGAGGAGGACGTGGCGAAGATCGCCGATGCCTACCACAACTGGCGTGGAGACGGCGACAGCGTCTATGAGGACGTTCCCGGCTTCTGCAAGGCGGCGTCTCTTGAAGAGGTGGCGAAGAACGGCTATGTGCTGACGCCAGGCCGCTATGTCGGCGCGGACGCCGAAGAGGATGAGGACGCGGAACCGTTCGAGCAGAAGATGACACGGCTGGTCACGGCGTTGCGAGAGCAGCAGGCGGAGGCCCGAAGACTGGACGAGGGGATCGCACGGAGCCTGGAGGCGCTTGGTTATGGTGAGTGAGTGGGAAACCTTAACGGTTGGAGACTTCTGCCCCTTAGCATACGGTAGGTGGCTCCCAGAGGAGGCGCAGCACCCTGAGGGCGGCGTGCCCATGCTCGGCTCTAATGGTCCCGTTGGGTACCATGATGTCGCGCTGACATCAGGCCCAACCTTGGTGATTGGATGCCGCGGGTCCCTAGGAGGAGTGCAGTTCAGTCCAAGACCCTGTTGGCCGATCGGCACCACCTTTTGGTACTCCGAGGCGGATGTTGAGTTACTCCGTTTCAAGTACTACGCACTAAAGGCCCTCCAGCTCGAGAGGGTTGGTACGGGCAGCGCAACCCCGATGCTGACCTTGGGTGCGGTTCACGGCCTAAAAATCCTGGTGCCACCGCTGCTCGAGCAGCGCGCCATCGCTCACATTCTGACCACGTTGGACGACCAGATTCAAGCCAAGAGCGGCTCTTCAAACGGACTGCGCCGTTTACTAGAGCACCTTGTTAGTCAGCTAGTCACGGGGCAGTGGTCTGTCGCGGACGGCACGCGTTGGCTTGCTCAGGTACAACCGCTCGTGGAGGCCTTGGACGACAGGATCGAACTGAACCGCCGCACGAATCAGACGCTTGAAGCGATGGCAAGAGCCATCTTCCAGTCATGGTTCGTCGACTTCGAGCCAGTGCGGGCCAAGATGGAGGGTCGCTGGCGTAGAGGCGAGGCTCTGCCCGGTCTCCCTGCGGAGCTGTGGGATCTCTTTCCGGATCGGATGGTCGACTCGGAACAGGGGGAGATACCGGCGGGGTGGGACCCCGGCCCACTTGGTAAGTTTTTTGCAGTTGGATTAGGCGGGACTTGGGGGAACGACGGCCCAACAGATAAGTTTCCGCTCACAGGTAGATGTCTGCGCGGCGTGGACTGTCACGACCTAGCAGAGGGTGCCTTACCAAATGTGCCCATCCGCTGGTTTTCTCCAAGGCAACTAGAGGACCGTAGGCTGGTAAACGGCACCATCTTAGTCGAAGGGTCGGGTTCCTTTTGCGGCAGGAGCCTTCTTTGGCACTCTGCCTATGACGAGTTACTCGGTGGAAATGTCGTATATAGCAACTTTTGTAAGCGCCTCGACCCAATGTGCGATGTGTCGCAAGCGGTCATCGGGTGGTTTCAGATGCGAGTGGCGTATCGTCGTGGGGTGCTCCAATCTTTTAGGACTGGATCTGCGTTCCCTAATTTCGATATACACAGTGCTCTCTCCACATTGAACGTTGCCATGCCAAGCGTAGCTGTGGCCGAAGCATTCTCGGTGGCCTTCAATCAAGAGCGGCTTGTCGCATTGATTCAGCAGTCGCGCATCATTTCTGTTCTCCTCGATACCCTTCTCCCCAAGCTCATCTCCGGTGACATCCGGCTCAAACACGCAGAAGACATAGTAGGTGAGACCGCGTGATCAACGCCCAGACAGAGCGAATCGTCGAAGATGCCGCCTTGGCTCTCCTGAGTGACCACGGCTGGGAGACGGCGTATGGGCCAGAGATCTCTCCAAACGGGCTGCACCCTGAGCGCAACAGTTTCAGAGACGCCGTTCTGATCGGCCGGCTCCAGGACGCAGTGGACTTCTTAAACCCAGGTGTTCCCGCGGAGGCAAAGCGTGACGCTATCGCAAAGGCGCTTGCGACCTCGGGGCAGTCACTGGTGCACGACAACCATTCCTTCTACCGCATGCTGGTCGATGGCATTTCGGTAGAGTACCGGCGAGATGGACAGACAGTGCACGATCTGGTTCGGCTGGTCGACTTCAACCGGCCGATGGACACAGACTTTCTGGCTGTCAATCAGCTGACCGTCGACTTTGTGGACGGAGGGGGTAAGAAGCATCGCCGTCGGCTGGACCTAGTCCTGTTCGTCAACGGGTGCCCTCTAGTCGTGTTCGAGTTCAAGGATCCAAGCAGCGCCCTGATGCCTCTGGAGGCGGCGTTTCACCAGATCCAGACCTACCAGCGGGAGGGGCCCGACTTCTTCCGCTACAACGCGTTCAACGTCTTGTCGGACGGTCTCAGCAACACCCGATTTGGGTCTATCACCGCCAATGAGGAACGCTATATGGCATGGCACCTAGCGAGGGGCGGCTCAATTTTGGCCAACGAGGGTGAGAACGGGCTCGAGATCATCACGGCCGGTCTGCTCTGCCCAGACACCGTGCTACGGTATCTCGCGGGGTTCATCGTCTTTCAGGACGAGCTCGGCACGGTCAGCAAGAAGATAGCGGCACCGCACCAGTTCTACGCCGTGGAAGCGACTGTGGTGTCCACGATCAGGGCGCTGGCGCCAGGCGGAGATCAGAAGGCTGGTGTGGTGTGGCACACCCAGGGGTCAGGCAAGACACTGACTATGGGCTTCTACGCTGGTCGGCTGATCAGGGAGCCTGCCCTGAGCAACCCGACCATCGTGTTTCTCACCGACCGCAACGACCTGGACAACCAGCTGTATGAGAACCTGGCCATGTCCAGTGAGTTGTTGGGTCAGGACCCCACGCAGGCAGACAGCGTGGCGGAGTTGCGAAGCCTCCTCCGTGTCGCCTCCGGCGGCGTGATCTGTACCACGATCGAGAAGTTCAAGCCGAATTCAAAGCATGACCGGCATCCTGTCATCTCGCCGCGATCCAACATCGTTGTGGTGGCGGACGAGGCCCATCGCAGCCAGTACGCATTGGCTGACGGGTACGCCGCATGGGTCAGGGAGGCTCTGCCCCACGCCACCTTCGTAGGGTTCACCGGAACGCCTATTGCTACCAGCGACATCCGCAACACGAAAATTGTGTTTGGCGACTACACCAGCATCTACGACGTCCGGCAGTCACAGCAGGACGGGGCGACCGTCAAGATCGCCTACGAGCCTCGAATCATCAAGTTGGACCTGCCCGAGGACAACAAGCTCACGGTGGACGAGATCTTCGAGGAAGTCACTGAAGGCGAAGAAGAGGCGGTCCGGCTGCGGGAGATCAGCAAGTGGGGCCGGGTGGAGGCGCTTCTGGGATCCGAGCCGCGCATTCGACAACTGGTGGAGGACATGGTCAAGCACATTGAGGCCAGGCTGGCCGCTGTGAAGGGCAAGGTCATGATTGTGGCCGCCAGCCGGCGGATCGCTGTTCTGCTCTACGATGAGATCGCTAAGATCCGACCGGACTGGGTGAGCGAGGATGAGAACCGCGGACGGATGAAGGTGGTCATGACCGGAAGCGCCAGCGACCCGCCGGAGTTCCAGCGCCACGTGCGGACCAAAGCCGAACGTCGGGAGATTGAGCGGCGTTTCAAGGACCCGGGGGACGAGCTTCAGGTTGTGATCGTCCGTGACATGTGGCTGACCGGATTCGACGTGCCACCGTTGCACACGATGTACATTGACAAGCCGATGCAAGGCTATGGCCTGATGCAGGCGATCGCCCGGGTGAACCGGGTGTTCGGTGACAAGCCCGGCGGCCTAGTTGTTGACTACATCGGGATCGGCGGCGAGCTAAGGAAGGCAGTTGCAGAGTACTCAACCAGTGTTGGCACCGGCGTGGCAGCGCTGCAGCCAGAACAGGTTGCGGAAGCGTTGCAGGAGTGCTCGGAGGTTGCTGAGGGGCTCATCCACCCATACGACTGCCTGGACTTTGAAGTCGCTGATGCAGCCGGCAAGATGCGGCTCGCCCGTGAGGTGGCCGACCATGTGCTGGCCATGCGAGGCGGCGAGGGCGTGCCGGATGGCAGGGATCGATTCCTGAAGGCCGTGACGGCCCTGCGGCGCGCTTACGCGCTGGCGGCCCCAAGCCCCTTGGCCAACGAGGTCAAGCCGACGTTGGTCTTTCTCAGGGTGGTGGCGTCGCTGCTCGCCCCGATCAAGGAGCCACGTACCAGCGCAAACCGCGCCACCGCACTGGACCAGGAAGTGGAGCAACTGGTCTCCGAGGCTGTCGTCGGCGAGGGTGTGGAAAACATCCTGATGCTAGACGGTAGGATAGGCATCGACGCCCTGTCCGACGAGTTTCTTCAGGGCATCGACCAACTCCCTCAGAAGAACCTGGCAGCAGAGATGCTACGGCGCTTGCTGGAAGAGGAGATTGCACGGATCGCCAGACACAGCGTGGTCCAGGGCCGGAAGTTCTCAGAGGCGCTGGAGAAGGCTTTGATCAAATACAAGAACGGCCTGATCGACTCTGCGGCCCTGATCAAGACCCTTGTAGAGTTCGCCCAGGAAATCAAGGCAGAGGCGAACCGAGGAGCCGAACTCGGCATGCAGTCGGACGAAGTCGCCTTCTATGACGCGCTTGCCGTCAGCGAGTCGGCCGTGAACGTGCTGGGGGATGCAGTGCTGCGGAAGATGGCACATCGACTAGTGGATCTTGTCCGCAAGAACGCCACGATTGACTGGTCTCGGCGTGAGAGTGCCAGGGCCAACATGCGTCGGCTCGTCAAGCGAGTGCTGCGCGAGTTCCAGTACCCACCAGACCAAGAGGCGGCCGCCACGGAGATGGTACTCAGTCAAGCCATCTTGCTCACCGATGCGGTGACAGGGGAGGAGGACCCCGACTAGCCTCCGGCGGCACGCGCTTGTCCCTGCGGAGTCTCGCGGTAGGGGCATCGGACGACCAGACACGCAAACTCTGATCGCCTGGGCCGTGGCTGGCTATACAGATGGGCCAGAATGGGGGTTGGAGCGTGAAGGCCCTGTTGAATCTTCGCGCCGTGCAGGGGGTGGTCCGCGTCGCCAGGCCCGAGTTTGAACGGAAGTTTCGCGAGATCCATACGGGACAAGGCTTAGCGGGCACGAGAAAATTCGTTGGCACTACAACCCTGCTTCCTGTCCGCTGGCGGCCGGCCCTTTCAGCACCCTGGGCGG
>JAKAUI010000008.1 GCA_021827745.1 Bacillota bacterium
CAGGCTGCCCGTCAGGCCGGCGCCTTGATCCACACCGGGGGGCTCCTCTTCCTGGTCCCGGCTTCTTCTACCCGCCGACCGTGGTCTCGGCTGTGAGCAGCGACATGCGTCTGGCCCGCGAGGAGGCATTCGGACCGGTGGTGGCAGTGATGCCCTTTGCCGACGAAGAGTCGGCCCTTGAGCTCGCCAATGCCACTGTCTACGGTCTGACCGCCGCGCTGTGGACCAACGATCTCAAACGGGCCCTGCGCATGGTCCGTCAGTTGGCGGCGGGAACCGTGTGGGTGAACGCGGTTCAAGTCCTCACCCCGACCGCTCCCTTCGGCGGCTTCAAGTCCAGCGGCACGGGCCGCGATCTGGGGATGGAGGGCATGGTCCAGTTCCAGGAGACCAAGACTGTGATTGTCGATTTGAACGACTGGCCGATGGCCTTCTTTTAGGAGCATGGATGGCAGGCTGAGCACAGCCCAGCAGTTGTCGACCATCGCCTTCAGGCTCGTGCCCCCCTCGGTGATGACCCGCTCCGGCTTGGTCCTGGCGGTGGACGCCGAGAGCAACTCAAGAGGTCGCAGTAGTCCAGATCGGGAGGCCAGAAATTGAAGCGGCCATTCGTCTGATGGTGGCCTCTGACGAGGGAGGAAGGGGATTGAAGGAGTCGCCTGACCACAGCCACCTGCAGCCAACGATCGGGTCCGTCTTGTACCGATTTTCTCTCATCAGCTATGGGCGCAGCCTGTTACTGCGAAAGATCGGGTTGTCCGATGTGGCCGTTTCCGCCAGCCCCCTCCGCTATCAGCGCACACCTCGGCCCGAACTCCCAGGGCCAGACTGGGTACGGGTGCGGATGCATCTGATGGGCATCTGCGGATCAGACATCGGCATGCTAAAGGCAACCCTTTCCCCCCAGTTGAGCCCATTCTCGTCGTTCCCGGCCGTCATGGGGCACGAGGGGGTGGGCGAGATCGTGGAGGTGGGGGCGACCAGCCCCTTTGCCGTCGGCCAGCGGGTGGTGGGAGACCCATTCCTCGGTTGCCTGGTTCGCTCACTACCGCCATGTCGACCCTGTGCGCTTGGATTCCCGGCCCTGTGCGAGCAAACGACCAAGGGTCGCCTGGCACCCGGCATGCTGCTCGGGACCTGTCGCGATCTGCCCGGCACCTGGTCCGAGGAGACCCTCTATCATACGAGCCAGCTCCACCTGGTTCCCGATGATGTGGCGGACGACCGGGCGGTTCTGGTTGAACCGCTGGCCGTGGCTGTGCACGCCGTGCTGTCCACCCCACCGCAGCCAGGTGATCAGGTTCTGGTGGTGGGAGATGGCACGATCGGCCTGTTGATCGTGGTCGCGCTGCGCCTCCTCGACTTCGACCAGCCGGTGACCCTGATCGCCCACCATCCGGAGCGCGCCCAAGAAGCGCTGCTGATGGGCGCCAGCGACGTGCTGCTTGAGCATCACGGCCTCCCCGCCATGGCTGCTCGGCTGGGTGCCCATGTGGTGCGTGCATTGGACCGATCCGAGGTTATGATCGGCGGTGCCGACGTCGTATACGACGCCGTCGGCACCCAGGCCGGACTCGATCTGGCGCTGCGCGCAACCAGAGCCCAGGGCCGGGTGAGTCTGGTCGGCTCACCCGGGGTCCTAAGCCGGTTGGATGTGACCGGCATCTGGTCCCGAAACGTGGAGGTGAGAGGCAGCCTGGCCTATGGCAAGGAGTCTGGGTACGGCGGCCTGCATACCTTCGATCTGGTGATGAAGCTCCTGCAAGACCGGCCCCAGGTCCCGCTTGGGCGCCTGATTACCCACCGCTTTTCTCTTTCCCAAGTCCAGGAGGCACTCGCCACTCTGACCGGCCACGGTGCGGGCCATCCCGGGAAGGTGGTCTTTGTGAACGCCCAAGAAGGAAGGTCAGCATGATCGACGCAGTGTTCTTCGATCTCGACAACACCCTATTGGAGAGCGATGGTGATCAGTTCCTCGAAGACTTCCTCGCCGCCTTGGGCAGGCGTCTGGGAGCAGACCCCGATCGTTTCGCCGAAGCCGCCATGATAGCTGGCGCAGCGGTGATGGGCGACCACCCCGACCGGACCAATCATGATCTGCTGGTGGGCATTCTGGCCAGCGAACTAGGGCTGGGCACAGGGCAGGTAGATAGTGCCGTCAGGTGCTTCGGTCGGGCCGAGCTGGAACCGCTCGGACGACCATGGGCCTTCATCCCAGCGGCCCGGGGGGTGGTCCAGGCGGTGATCGCCATGAACAAGAAGGTGGTCCTGGCCACTTCGCCGATCTACCTGGAGGGCCCCATTCGGGAGCGGATGCGGCGGGCCAGTGTAGCCGACCTGCATTGGGATCTCCTCACCACCTCTGACCGCATGCACAGCGCCAAACCACACGCTCGGTACTTCGCGGAGGCCGCCCAGTTGGTCGGGTGCCCACCGACCGCCTGCGTGATGGTGGGGGACAATCCGTTTCAGGACCTACCAGCCGCCAGGGCCGGGTTTCACACCTACTTTGTGGGACAGCCCCTGCCCGGACTGGATACCGGTTCAGCCGGTACCCTCGGCGATTTCCCCCAGTGGTTGCTCACACAAGACATCGGACAAGTGGCCGGCACATAGTGGCGATTGTCAGCCCTTGACGGTTGAGAGGGTTGGACCGTCGGCACGTCTTCCTCACAGGCGCAAAAGACTGACCGCCTGGAGGCGGCTGTTCGCTCCTAGTTTAGCCATCACATTGCGCACATGCGTGCGGACGGTGGCTACTCGGATGCCCAGGCTTTGTGCAATCGAGACGGTGGATGCGCCTTGATCCAGGTGGGCCAGCACGCGCACCTCTTGCGGCGTCAGGGAATCGAGGGCCGGAAGCGGTCGCACGAAATGCACCACGGTGGGGCGTTGATCTCCTACCGCCGGTGCGCTGATGGTGGTCAGCAGGGCCGGATGCCCACCATCGGCGCCTAGCCAAATCAGAGTCCTGGCACACTCGGACCGACCGCAGCGGGCGGCCGCCAGCATGGGGCAACCCAGGTAGCACATGGGGGTGCCGTCGGTGGCTCTCCACATCTGCATGGCGGTTTCACAAGAGCCAGACCGGACGGTCTGCCAAGACCGATTGGTGAGCACCGCAAGGGCCGGATCCCAGGCCACCACCTCCCCATCGTCAGTCACTGCAAAGACATGTCCCGCGGCGAATGCTGGCACGCCTCACTCCTCCTCTCATAAACCTCGTTCCCGTCGTCGCACCTGCTCACCCTCCGTCTGGGCGGATACGCACTGCCCACAAACTGGGGTCATGGGACAAAGTTGTTGCCTAGAGGTGCTGTGAAAAATGCGGGCTGGACAGGCCAAGAGGAGCGGGAACGAGCTTAGGATTCTGGGTGGGAGGCGGCGAAGGGCTGCGGTGAGGGCCATGATGTCGAAGTCGGACGGGCAGGGTCAGGTGCTGCAGTACGTCGGGATGGAGGACCTGATGCCCAAGGATCATCTGCTGCGGCAGATCCGGGGTGAGCTAGACCTGAAGATGGTGTTCGAGGCCCCGGGGCTGTTGTTACCGCTCGAACCAGGGCCGTCCGTCGGTGGGCTCGACGGTGGCCTTTCGGATGTTGCTGCTGGGCTATCTGTACAATCTGCTGGAGAAGCGGCCGTGCGAAGAGATCGGGGGGCACGCCGGGTTCCGCTGGTTCTGCGGTCTGGACTTCAACTCGCCGCCCCCGGCCCGGACGACGCTGGTCAAGTGGCGGCTGCACACCTGGGGGAGAAGAGGTCTTCCGCCAGGTGCAAGATCGAGACCGCCTCCCTGCTCGCACCGCCACAAGGTCCGCTGCGCCCAAGGCCACCCGCCATGTCCGCAACCAGTAGCGGCCGCCGCAACTGGCCAGAGCCAGAACCCGGATCGAGCGCTGCTTCGCCAGGGCCAAGGAGCACCGCGGACGGCGCACGGCCAGGGGCATCGGGTTGGAGATGATGAACATCCAGGCCCTGATCACGGCAACCGCCCAGAACCTCAGGCGCTGGGCAGCCGCCGCCCGGAGGAACGAGGCGACGGCTGCCCAGCTGGCTCTGAACCGCCCTCTTCTGCCCCACAGCCCCTCTTTCACCCGCTCGTCACCCTCTCCCAGATCCTTCCCCGCCTCTTCGCCTCGCCGCTCAGAGCCGCTTTCTCACAGCACTTCTAGGGAACGGACGCCGATGGCCTTCTCCTCGTTGGAAACCAGCCGGGTGCATATCCTGCGCTAAGATGCTTAGGTGAGTTAGGACGCACTCGCCGATTGCCACGCACCATAGGAGCCACCCAGTCGCGCCATGGCAATTCGACCATCCCAGGATCTGTTCCCGGTGCGATCATGGTGTCACGCCCTCGTCCATCTGGGTGGCCACAGACCCTGCCAACTGATTGGCGGACAGCCAGCCCTGATGCCGCCAGCGTACCTTGCCGTTCACTACCAGCATATACTCAGGGCTGCCTATGAGGCTCAAGCCGCCCGCCAGTCTGCCGCCTGGGTCCATCACCACAGGATAGAGCAGCGGGCGGCCGAGCCGCCCCAAGAATTGAGAGAGTGCAGTGGCGGTGGGTTCGGTTACGGTTTCGTCGACCGCCACCAGACTGGGCCAGCCATGTTGGCGTGCCACACTGACGTAGTCGTTCTGGTTGGCCATCGCCGTCGAGAGATTGGTCAGCTCGCTGAGCCAGGTGGCGAAGAACAGGTAGAGGTGTGCATGACTCCGACCGATTGGCAGGGTCCCACCCTGAGCCAACGGCAGGGCGGCTGACTCCTGGCTCGTGATCGGGGGCACCACGGGCAGCGCCGGGGTGAGGGCGGGATGGTCAGGCAATGTGGCGGATACCAACTGGGCGATGATTCTCGCCTGGTTCGTCACGGCGGCCTCGTCCATGGTGCTACCTAGCAGGAAGCGCAAATGGCCGCCTGGGCCGATCACGTAGATGGCGGCGGTGTGGACAACCGCTCCGTGTGAGAGTGCCACGTAGATGCCGTAGGACTTCCACACCCGGACCAAGGCAGACCGGGTGCCAGTCACAAACCACCAGCCATAAAGGAGGCCATGGGCGCGAGAATAGGCCTGCACGTCGGCGACAGAGGTGGCGATCGGATTGGCGTTCACCGCCAATAGCTGCACCTGTCCGGTGGCCGGGCCGAGTAGGCGTGCGGCTTCCACCATCGCCGCTGAGGTAAGCGGGCAAATCGTGGTGCACTGGGAGTCGACAAAGGCGAGCACCACAGCCTTGCCGCGAAACTGGCGCAGCGAAACTATCTGGCCAAACTGGTCCGTCAGTGTGAAGTCGGGAGCCCACCGGCCGGAGATGGCGAGCACTCCGGCTGGCGGAGCAGGAGCACCACCGCTACCCAGGATGGATGGCAACAGGACTAGGCGACCACCGAGCACCAGCGCGACGCCAACTAGGGCCACCGTTGCCGTCTGTCGCCACCGTCCCATATCGACACCGCCTTCTCGCCGGGGTCTCTGGATCGGTCGTTGGCTCCTTGGATACCGCTGGTCGGTGGCAGACTGTGCCAGAGGGCTGGCTGCCGACGCCCACCAGCTGACCAACCCAATTCCCAACCTTTAGGGTGCCAAGCGGCGGATGTGGACCCGCCATACCTCGGGTCCTCGCTCCAAGTACTCCCACTCGAACTTCCCGATCTGTTCCGCCTCGAACTGGTAGTAGAGGGGCAGCGGGTCATGATCGTTGATCAGCTCCAGCACGGCGCCGACTTTGATGGCCTGCCAACGTGCGAAGATGGTCTGGTGCTTGTGCACCGGGGCGATGGGCCGGACATCCAATGATTCGATTTCCATGGGACACCTCCAGTCTCTGGCCGGGCGCGAAACATCGGAACTCGTCACGTCAGATGAGTTGATCGGCTGATTTCGGGTGGATCTTCAATGGCTCGTCACCGTCTCCCACCAGGGCCTACAACCAGTCGGAGATCAGACGCCGACGGCCTCGCGGCGTCTGATCTCGACCCGCCAAGCGTCGGGGCCTTCTTGCAGGTACGTCCAGGACATCTGGTCGCCGTGGGTAGCGTCAAGTTGGTAACGTAGAGGCAACGGGTCGTGGTCCACCTCAATCACCAACGCCTGGCCGATGGCCAACCGGTCCACCAAAGCAAAGATGGTCGTGTGTCGCATGGTGTGCGGGATGAGTCGCACATCGATGGTCACATCAGCATCTGACAGTGGTGATGGCTGGGGAGCCTCCGTCGTCCGATGCATCTCCTCAAGCAGCGCCGTCAGGTTGACTTCGGGCGCGGCCTCTAGGACCGGGAGCAACAGATCGTTTTCCCGCCCGGCATGAGAACGGAACACCTCCTCGATGGCGCCAGCAGCCCGCATCGCCCTCACCCCCGACGTGGCCGCCTTGAGTTGACCGGTGAGACCCTCGAGCTGTCCATGCTCTTTCTTCATGTCCTGAACCAGCGCCAAAACGCCGAAGCGCGGCTCCGCCGCCCGGGCGTAAATGGTCTCTTCCTCCCCACGAGCATGTGGCAAGATCACCTGGTTGATGTGCTGTACCAAAGAATCACGGCCCGCCGCCATCGGCTCTCCTTGTTCAAGAGTCAAGACGTAGGCATCCACTCGTTGCGTCAGATCCTCGGCCATTGCCCGGTGGTGGCCTCGGATCCGGTTTGCCGCCTGAGCGTTCATCTTGATCGCATCCACAGTGATCCTCCTCCAGCGTCTACTTGGATCTGGGTCCGTTCGGTGAGACCTGCCAGCACGGCTCTGGCGAGCTGGCCATGGGCCACCTGGGCGGGACTGCCACAGCGGGTACCTCAGAGTCTACAAGGGGCCACGGAATGCGGGCGACCACTGCGGTACCAAGGGCCGTCGCCACCAGATCGCCGCCTTCTCGGCCTAAGGGGATGGGTTCGCTCGCCGCAGCTTTCGCAGTCCAGATAGGACATCGTCTCCACCACTCCCAGCAGCCGGTGGCCGGTGGTTATCGCCATGCGGCCGGCCCACTCCGCCCCGGGCCGCTCGCAGGTCGGATACGGTGACCACCAAAGCCTGAGCCCGAGGCAGACTCGCACGCACATCGAAGGCCACATCCTCCGTTCCTGGCGGCATATCAAGCACCATCAGGTCAGGTGCCTGCCATGCGATCTGGGTGAGCATCTGGCGAAAGGCCTTGCCCAACATCGGGCCGCGCCACATCACCACCTATCCGGGCTTGACGAAGAAGTCCATCGACATCACCGCCACACCGTGTCGAATAGGTGGGACCAGTTGTCCCGATGCGCTGGCCAGAGGCCCTTGGATACCAGCAGGTCAGCACTCCGTAGCCGTAGATGTCGCCGTCTAGGAGCGCCGTACGCCAGCCGCATCCTGCCAGGGCGACCGCCAGATTGGTGGCTACGGTCGACTTGCCGACACCTCCCTTGCCGCTCAGAACCGCCACCACTTGGGTGGTAGGCTGGGCCACCTGCTTCTCCCCACTGCTTGGGCGGGCGAAATTACGCGCCTGGTCGGCCCGTTCCCGACTACGGGGACCCACTCGCACCTCTGCCACTGCAGGCAATTGGCGAACCCGCTGACACACCGCCTCTATCCCGACCGCAGGAGGCGGTCCATCGCCCCAGATCTGGTCAACGTGAATGGCCACCGACGCGACCTGATCGTGCCATTCGATCACCACATCCTGGATCAGCCCCACCGCCACGGGATAGAGGTCACCGGGCACCACTACATCGGCCAGGGCCTGCAGCACGTCCGCCTGACTCAGCCGTCTCATGACGACCCCCCTCTGTCCAGGGCGGGCACATGGGACAGCGGTCGATCAAGCACCGCCCCATGATGGCCTCGCCGAACCCGCCACAACTCCCGACTGATCCCAGCCACCGCGACGAGCGCCAACACCTCTGCCAGATGGAACCAGAAAGGGCGCGCGAACCCCAGGGACAGGGTCCCCGCACCGACCGAGACGAAGTAGAGGACATAGTAAGGCATGGCCCGGCCCTCGTCGACCAGATCCTGCACCAGAGGCACTTGCTCTCGCCCCATCCGCCGTCCGTAGCGCTCGATCCAGGTGAGGAACGGCACAATCTTGTAGAGCTGGCTGAGCCCCAGCCCACTCAGCCAGCCAAAGAGCGCCAGATACACGGCGGAGATGTCCCAGGACGGATCATTCCCAAGCACCCAAGCCACTAACACCAACAGGCTGGTCAATCCCAGGCAGACAAGTGCCCAGGCTCCAATCCGGGCGTTCAGTTCCAACCGTCGCCGCCGTCTCGATCGATAGAGCCGACGCATGTCGATCAGGTAGAGGATCACACCTGCTCCCGCTACCCACCAGCCAACCAGGCTCAGTCCGGCAAGCATGGCGCTAGCTACTAGCAGGCCAGCGATGCCGGCCATCCAACCCATTGCCACCCCGGTTGCCGTCGTCATCCAGGCCGCCTCCCCCAGAGTGCCCCGCTCCTCAGGGGCCAGCATGAACATGGACAGTAGTTTGAGGGTCACCCCCATGGCGGTGAGGGTGAGCCAGCCGGCGATGCCGGCCAGGATGTGAAACGGCAGCCCGGCCCCAATCAGGGGCGCCAGCGCCTCGGGCAGGAGGCTGGTTGTGCTGATGGCGAGGGCAAAGGTGAGCCCCAACAGCACCGTCAGCAGGGAGAAGCCAAGGGCACAGGCCACATAGCGGGCCGACAGGGGGAGTGGTCGGGCAGCGAACAAGGTGACACCCAGGTTGACGATGGCCAGGATGAAGCCGATCACCACGATCCCGCCGCCCACCGGCAGGAGGACTGTGATGATCGGATGGCTCTGTAAGGGACCCCCGAGCAAGCCGAGGAATCCGACCACCATGCTCCCCAGCCCGCCACCCACCAATCCCAGAGTCCAAGCGGGAAGCGCATTGTGCCACAGTTCCCTGGTGGCGATCACTGGTACGAACTGGTGCAGCGCTCCGAGCATCAAGAGCGACATCCAGCCGATGGTGATGAGATGCACAGCCACCAGAGTCAGCGGCGATCCGAGCGTCCCTGACGTGATCAGGGGGCTGGCCGCCAGCCAGCCCAAGGCCACCATCAGACTGACCAGAGCGGTGGCGAAGTAGCGCATCGACCAAGGTTGGACCTGTACTCCCAGCACATCCGCCCCCCGATCGCCACTAACTACAGGTATCGTCACTCTTGCCAGCCGACCGCTCCGTGACTGCTGTCACAGGATGGCGTCGGCCGACCTTGGTTCACCCGACCATCCCCCCGGCGTCCCGCCCGCCATCCATCGGCGGAATCGCCACTAGCTGGGCGCTTTGCACCATCGCCTATGCCCGCGTCTCCAGCCATGAGCAGAAGGATGACCTGGAGCGGCAAGAGCAGGTGCTCGAACTGTACTGCGCCGGTCAGGGCTGGACCTTCGAGGTGGTGGCCGATCTTGGCTCGGGTATGAACGACCACAAGAAGGGCTTGAAGCGCCTGCTCGACGATGTGGTGGAAGGCCGCATCGGGCGGCTGGTCATCACCCACAAGGACCGGTTGTTGCGCTTCGGCGCGGAATTGGTGCTGGCTATTTGCGAAGCCAAAAATGTGGAGGTGGTGATTTTGAACCAGGGTGAAGACACCACTTGTGAAGAAGACCTGGCGAAAGACGTGCTGGAAATCATCACGGTATTCATCGCCCGGCTGTACGGCAGCCGCTCCCGCAAGAACCAGAAACTGCTGGACGGCGTGAAAAAAGCCGTGGAGGAGGGCGCCGCATGCTGATGGCCCACAAGATAGCGCTGAACCCGAACAACACACAGGCAACGTACTTTGCCCGTGCGTCCGGCACGGTGCGTTTTTCCTATAACTGGGCATTGGCCGAGTGGCAGCGCCAATATGAGGCGTGGCAGGCGGAAGGCCGCCTGCCCAAGCCATCCCAAGCGGCCCTGCGCCGACAGTTGAACGCGCTCAAGCGGGAGCAGTACCCGTGGATGCTGGAAGTCACCAAGAACGCCCCGCAGATGGCTATCATGCAGTTGGGCGAGGCGTTCAAGAACTTCTGGGCCGGTCGGGCGAAGTACCCGAAGTTCCGCAAGAAGGGCGTTCACGACCACTTCACACTCACCAACGACCAGTTTTCCATCGACGGCCGCCGCATCCGCATCCCCAAGCTGGGCTGGGTACGGATGCGGGAGTCGTTGCGCTTCACGGGCAAAATCATGTCGGCCACCCTCTCCCGTGTGGCGGACAGATGGTTTGTCAGCATCACCGTGGACACCGAAGATGCACCCAAACGCCGTGCCGAAAACCAAGGCGCGACTGGGGTGGATTTAGGCGTATCCGCATTGGCAACGCTCTCCACGGGAGAAAAGGTCGTCGGTCCCAAACCGCACAAGGCGTTGCTCAAGCGATTAAAGCGGCTATCCCGCAGCTTTTAGCGCAAGCACAAAGCCGCCAAGGCAAGACTGGGGCTGGCCGCCAACGCGCCCATTCCGGAAGGCGTGCGGTTGCCGGTATCGGAGAATGCGAAAAAGGCCAGGGTCAAACTGTCCCGGCTTCATGCCCGTATCGCCAATATCCGGGCCGACGCATCGCACAAGCTCACGTCAGAGGTTACCAGGCGGTTCCATACCACCTGCATCGAGAACCTGAACGTGGGCGGGATGCTGAAGAACCATCGCTTGGCCCGCTCCATCGCCGATATGAGTTTCTTCGAGTTCCGGCGGCAACTGGAATACAAGGCCGGACGGCATGGCGGCAGGGTGGTCGTGGTGGACCGCTGGCTTCCATCGAGCAAGATCTGCTCGGCATGCGGAACGATTCAGGAAAAAATGCCGCTGGCGGTACGCCAGTGGACATGCCCGGAGTGTGGTACGGACCACGACCGGGATGTGAATGCGGCCAGGAATCTTCTGGCCCATGGCCTGGCGGCCCTAAGCCGCTCTACGGCGAGTTCCGCCGGAAGTGAAGCCTGTGGAGAGGAGAGGCTCTGGCCTCCGTCGCAAGACGAAGACGAAACCGGCCTCGATGAAGCAGGAAGTCAGCTTTGTTCCTGTTTGGGCAGGAATGAGCAAGTCTGACGGAACGGCCACTGATCGGAACCTTGCACAAGCGCCAACTTGTCGCTGGCACCAAGTGTGATGCTGATCACGGCACACCTGCCCTCCATCCTCCACCCTGGCTGGGCGTGAGGAGGTGCGCCGTGCCAGACCGGGACTTCGCGCAGAACCCGTTCATTGTCATTTGGGAGACCACCCGCGCCTGCCAATTGGCATGCCGCCACTGCCGGGCGGAGGCCATCCGGCACCGTGACCCACGAGAACTCAGGACCGATGAGGCGATCGGGCTGATCGACCAAATCGCCGCCTTGGACCACCCCCTCTTTGTACTGACCGGTGGCGATCCGATGGAGCGCGGCGACTTGGTTGATCTGGTCGGCCATGCCCGCCACCAATCTTTGGTCGTCTCGATCACGCCCAGCGCCACCCCAAAGGTGACGCCTGAGCGCATGTCCGCCCTACGCGATGCTGGACTGGCACACTGGGCGTATAGCATCGACGGCTCCACGGCCGAGGTGCATGACCGGTTTCGGGGCATCAGGGGCTGTTTCGACCTGACCATGGAACAGATTGCCCAACTCAAGGAGTTGGGCATCCCGCTGCAGGTGAACACCACGGCCAGTCAATTCAATCTGGCGGATCTGCCGCGCATCGCCGAACTGGTGGATCAGATCGAGGCAGTGCGCTGGAGCGTGTTCTTCCTCATTCCGACTGGCCGCGCTCGCCTCGCCGATCTTCTATCGCCCCAGCAACACGAAGACGTGCTCAACTGGTTGGTCGATCTGAGTATCAGGGCGCCCTTCGACATCAAGACCACAGAGGGCCCCCAGTACCGTCGACTACAGGCCGAGCGGGGCGGCCAGAGTGGTGCCTGGTTAAGTGCACGCCGCCAGTTGGGTGGCGTTAGTAGGAGCGTGGCGCCGGTCTGGGATGGCAATGGCATGGTGTTCGTCGCCCATGATGGCGACGTCTTCCCCAGCGGATTCCTACCTTTGCGACTGGGCAACATCAGGGAGCGCTCCCTGGCCGAGATCTATCGAGAGTCGCCTGAGATGCAGGTGCTACGGGATCCGGACCGGCTACTCGGCAAGTGCGGATACTGCGAGTTTCGGCGGGTCTGCGCTGGATCTCGGGCCCGCGCCTACGCCGTAACCGGCAACTTCATGGAAAGCGACCCGTTTTGCCCCTACGTGCCCGACCCGCGACGCCTTGAGAATGCGGAACTACAGGGAAGTTCCAGGGCCACTACCGGGGATGTCATCCCGACGCTTCCGATCTGACTCAGGAGATCAGCGTTCCTGACCACTCGGGCACCGCTCTTCGCCACCGCATCACGCCAGACAGCTAGCGGCGGTCCGTCTTCACCCGCCACCCAGGGAAAGGAATCGATCCGCTCACTCATCAGTGGGCCGGGTCCCCGGCTCGGCCCACCCACCAGGATGCGGTCATCACCGCTCAGATATCCGATGCACACCGGTCATGGCGGGGCCTGCTCCCCAAACACCTCCTCCAGACTCCCTTCATCGGGGTTTGGTCCCAACTCCAACAGGCTGAGCGCCTGGTGAACAACCCGGATCTGAGTGGCGAGGTCACCTGGCGGCCCGACTGTCTGCCCCAAGGCGAAGCGCACGTACAACACGCGTGGAGGGACAACCAATTTCGTACGATGGTGAGAGACAGCAAGCATCACAGTCGGAATCTCCGAGGCCTCGAACAGGCGGGCGATCAGTCCTCCAGACTGATGGCAGAGCGGTCAGACCGGCACCATGAGTAACGCGTCGGCACCGTCCTGACGCATACTCTCCAACAGGGTTTGGCCAGCGTCGTCGAGCAGTCCGCCGGCATCCGTGCAGTAGCCGTCGATGGATCCGGCTCGCGCCGCCAGGCTGCCAATCACGCCGTCATCCACAAGGGCACGCAAGGGGTCCAATGGCAGGACTACATTCAGGTCCTGTCGGGCGGCGGTCTCGTCATAGTGGCCGTGACTGATGCTCCAGGCGACGTGGGACAAGTCTGCAGAGAATAACCTCGCCGAGCAGTCGCCAAGCATGTGGTCAGACCGGAAGGGTGTCTGCTGGGGCAAGTGGATGCCCCCTGTGGTGATGACGCCAATCCGTGCCTGGGCGAGAGGCTTCTTAAGGAGAGCCACGGGAGTGCCGTCATTCACCACCCGTGGGTAGGCGACGAAGAATGCCTCTGAGTCGTCATGGCGTAAAGCGGCTCGGGTCTGGTCTAGGTCCAGGAACTGGGCGTACCGAGACCGCCAGTCTTCGGGGATGGGGTGAGCGAAGAGCGCCATCTGCTCTCTCCTCCTTCGATGTCCGTCACCGCCAATGATGAGCACCCGGTTGAGATCTGTCCGTGATCCATCTCACACCAGATGCCTACCGTGACCTTGGTCACTGCCGGATCGCGGGAGTGCCCCCACCGTTAGAGAGTCTGCGGATGACTGGATGGGGAGTGAACACCTTGGCTTGGGTTCCGGCTGGCGACCTGGGCACGATAGAGGTTGGCTTGGCAGTGCATGTCGAGGCGGGTCGGTTTCCGATCGCCGTGTGTCGACTTGCGGATGGGCTGTACGCCATATCCGACACCTGCACACACATGCAGGCCAGTCTTAGCGAAGGATCTATGTTCGGAGACCAGATCGAGTACCCTCGCCACGGTGGGCGATTCAACGTGCGGACTGGCGCCGCCACCCGGATGCCCGCGGTAAGACCGGTTGCCACCTTCCCGGTGCGAGTGAAAGATGGCCAGGTCTTGGTCCAGATTCCGGACTGACCCTTGATCAGCGGACGGTCCACCAGCCAGATGAAGCCCCCGTTGGAAAATAGGCGAGACCGGCCGTTAGTGACGGGGTCTCGAAACGTGAGGCGTATGTGTCTTCATGAAACAGATGAATGCCCGGAGACGTCTTGGAATACGAATACACCCTTCTGAGTGGCTGTGTGCTTCCCAGCCCAGGCACCAGCCGGATGAGGTCACAACTCCATGAGGCCGGGACACACCGGCCCAAGCTCAAATGCCCTTGTGGTAGTCGAGCGCCTCTTCGCTGAATGGAACGGCGGTAAGGGTACGTCGAAGGGCCGCATAGAGATGCGCGAATGGGGTGACACCACCGCCCATGGGCGCAGATTCGACAGGTTCATCCACCGGACGCTCCGGAGGTCTACAAGCTGTGCGTCCCGACAGACCAGCCGTATCGGCGACCTTAAGAGCCAGCTCCGTCGACTCGGAGTCGCCCCTGCGGGCGTAGGGGGCATCACTGGGAAGCCCAACTCTGACAGGGTGCGCTGCCTGTTTGGCCGCGCTCCGCGCCTGGAATGATCCGACCGCCACCTTTTGATCTGGCACCTTCCCCCTCCTCTTCGTGGCTGCTTGGGACAGTCTCGCGATCGCCATCGTTCGCACCAACCTCTGCGTCCAGCGGCAGCATCTTCATCTTCTCCTGAACTCCCGTCGGCAGCTGAGTGTGATCACCGGAACCTCACCCATCTGTCATCTGCAGGGCGTAGCTCCTGCCCAAATAGGCGGTGAGCGCCATCACCCGCTGGGCATCCAGACTCGTCCCCGTGCCCACTTCCCGCACAGTCCCCTCGACCACCACCAGCCAGGCGTCTGGTCCGAAGATGGCATCTGCGTTTTGCCGGTAGACCGCCTCGGACACCGTCACATCCAAAAGGCCGCGCTCATCTTCCAGGCACAAGAACACGACTCGCTCGCCGGACCGGGTGGGTGGGCGGTGCGGACGCACCAGTGCTCCAGCCACCGCCGCCTGCATGCGGTGCGGGGCACACAGCACCTGGTCGGTGCGCAACACACCTGCCCGCTCCAGACGAGGGCGAAAGAAGGACAGCGGATGGGCGGACACCGCCAATCCCAGTGCCGCCATCTCTTGGGCCAATCGCCGTTCGGGTGTGAAATCGGCCAGGTCCGCTACTGCCGCCTGACCCACAACCTGCCAAAGCGCTTGCCGCCGATTGGGGATCAGGCCATCAAGTGCTCCCGCCATTACCAGTTGGCGAAGTGTGGCCGGCTGCAACCGACTTTTCTCCCGAAGATCCCAGGCTGTGCGGTAGGGGCGACCGGCCAATGCCCGGCCCACTTCCTCCACTCCCATGTTCCGCACCTGTAAGAGGCCACAGGACAAGGCTCCGTCTTGGATCGTCCATGTCGGATCGCTCTGGTTCACATCGGGCAAACGCACCTGGATGCCCCGTCGCCTCGCCTCTGTGACCAGCGTTTGCGGTGGGTAGTAGCCCATTGGCTGATGATTGAGCAGTGCTGCGTACCAGACGGCCGAATGATGTTCCAAAAGATACAAGGTGCGATAGCCGGTCAGTCCGAAGGCGGCGGCGTGCCCCTCCGCAAAGCCGTAGGATGCATAGCCAAGCAAGGTCTGCCAGATCTCCGCTGCCGCCTCCCGGTCCACTCCTCTCTCCACCGCCCGTGTGCAGAACACATCCCCCAACGACTGCATCTCGGCCTTAGAGCGAGCTCGGCTCATCGTCCGCCGCAGCCGGTCTGCCTCGGCCGGACTGAATCCAGCCACCCGCACTGCGATCTCCAGCACCTGCTCTTGGTACACCACCACACCGTAGGTGCGGCCCAACACATCCTCCAGGCCAGGGGCCGGATAGGTGATCGCCTCTTTGCCCAGCCGCCGCCGGACGAAAGGCGCCACCATCTCCCCTTTGATCGGACCGGGCCGGATCAGGGCGGTGGCAGCGATCACGTCCTCCAGCCGATCGCCTTTCATCCGCCGGTGTAGAGCCCGCTGCGCCGGAGACTCCAGTTGGAAGGCACCCACCGTCTCGGCTCGCCGCAGTCGGCGAAAGGTGGCCGGATCGTCATCTGGAATGGTCTCCCACGGCACCTGGGACACCGTGATCGCCTCATCCACCGCAGACAGGGTCCGCAGATGAAGTAGGTCAATCTTGATCAAGCCGAACGTCTCGCAATCCCGTTTATCAAACTGACCTACCACCGTCCCCTTTGCCGCCATCTGCAACGGCATGACCTCAGCTACTGGACAGGCAGTCAAGACTAATCCTCCGAGGTGAGTGCCCAGGTGACGAGGCCAATCGGCAAGGCGCTCGGCGGCCTGCAGCAGGGTCTCGAGCCGCCCAGTCGCCACCTTCAGTTGCTTCAGTTCCGGCACTCGGGACAGGGCCTCGCGCAGGCCGTCCGCTCCCACGTAATAGGGCACCCGCTTGGCGATGGCGCCCAGTTCCGCTGCCGGCAGCCCCAAGGCCTTGCCGATCTCCCGGATGGCCAGTCTGCCTTCCAGCCGGACATAGGTGGCAACCGCTGCCACATGGTCTTGCCCGTAACGCATGGCGACGTGGGCGGCCACCTCCTCCCTGCGGTTTGCGTCGAAGTCGAGGTCCACATCCGGAGGGTCTGTCCGACCCAGACTCAAAAACCGGGCAAACGGGAGATCGCGGGCAAAAGCGTCGACGTCCGTGAGACCCAGGCAATAGGCCACCACACTATCCGCAGCAGAGCCTCGGCCAGAGGTACGGATCCCTGTCCCTCTCGCCCAGCCGGCAATATCCGCCACCGCCAGCATGTAGTCGGTGAATTGGGTCTGGGCAATCACCGAGAGTTCTTCGTCGATGCGCTGGCGCAGTCTTGAGCCGATCTGGCCATAGCGCCAGATTGCCCCTTGTTCGGTGAGTTGGCGAAGATGGACCTGTGCACTGGACACTCCATGCGGCAGCGAAAAGGCGGGAAATAGTTGACTGGCATCTGGCAGCGCCCTTCCGCACATATCGGCTACTCGATCGGTCATCGCCACTGCCGCCGGGTCATCCGGCAATCCGCGCACCATGTCCGCCTCGGACTGTATAAACTGCCAATCATTCATCGACCGGCCAGGGGCGAGGTCATCCACTTGGCTTTTGGTCCGGATGCAAACCAACAGATCGTGCAGCCAGAAGTCCTCATCCACGGCGTAATGGGCGTTTACTGTGGCGACCCGGGGAAGTCGCAGGTGCTGACCAAGATCGCGGATGGCGCGCTGCAAGGGGCGATCTCCTGGCAGCCGACAAACCTCTTGCTCAAGGAAGAATTTCCCCGTCCCGAACAATCCCATCAGCCTGCTGGCCGCCTTTTCTGCCCGTTCCCAGCGGCCCGCCAGGAGATGGTTGGCCACCTCCCCCTGACGGCAGCCGCTGAGCCCGATCAGGTAGGGTGCATGGACGGCCAGCGCGTCTTGCGACGCCATTGGCTGGCCGCGGGGTCGACTCAGGTGAGCGGCAGAGATGAGTTGCGACAGATGACGATAACCGACTTGGTCGGGGGCGAGTAGCGTCAGGTGACTGGGTACGCCAGACGGGTCCTCCACCGTGACCTCCGCCCCGATGATCGGCCTCACTCCTGCCTGCGCACAGGCTTGTGCAAACTCTCCGATGCCGGAAAGCGAGTTGTGGTCTGTGATGGCCAGTGCCTGCTGACCGAGCGACGCTGTCCGCGCGACCAGATCTGCCGCCGAGGAGGCGCCGTCCAGATGACTGAATGGTCCGTGCAGATCGCAGTCGGCCTGGCGGACCTCTTCGAACACCTCGAAGATGTCGCTCTCCCGGTCGCCCACCGCCACGACTCTTGTCTTTGGGCCCACGGCCTCCCGGGCCGTCCTCACACCCCGGCTGCAGCGAGCGCTCTCTTTGCCCTGGCCCCTCGTCCCTCTGGCCCAAATCTCCATGCCGAGAGGCCTTCCGGAACGCCGTCCGTCCGCACGGCAAGCACGGAGTGGAGGAAGAGCCCCCGGGCCCTGTCTTCCGGACCCCCGATCGGGCCCAGTCCCTCCGCCTCCTTCCGGCCGCTGAAGTTCAGCGTCGTCAGCCGCTGGCCCAGCCGCGCATCGCCGACCGCCGCCCAGCGCGACTCGCGGATCGCCCAGGTCGTGACGTCGTCCGTAGCAGAGCCCCCTCAAGACCGCATCACCCGTTGCTTCGCGGCCTCCCGGGAATCTCCTCCCCCCAGATCATGTCAGGTAGGCGGCATAGGGGCAGTGCTCAGTCCGTTGATGCCCGAGGTGTGATATCAATCACTACGCACCATTTCTCGCTCCTGCATCGTAGGTGCGTGGGCCTGCCTATTCGCCGGGAAAGGTTGTGGCGGTGTTTGTGGCTTCGTTCGATCGTGCTCTACATCCACATCCTGGCCGCCATCTTCTGGGTCGGCGAAATGCTCTTCCTATCGACGGTGGTGAGACCTTACAGTCGCCGACTCGAGCCCCGTGAGCGCACCGAACTTTTCACCGCTCTAGGACAGCACAGCAGGCCCTGGGCATGGGGTGCAATGGTGGTGCTAGTGGTCACCGGGCTACTCAACGTCACGCTGGCTGGCATCCCGCTCACATCCTTGGTCGATCCGCACTTTTACCGGACGCCACTCGGCGCGACGTTGGACCTGAAGGTGCTGCTCGTGATTGCCATGATCGCGGTCGCCCTGTGGCATGACAGCCTGGTCGGTACGCGGGCTGCACGTCTGCGGGGCAGGCTGGCCGACCACCCCAAAGACCCTGCTCTGACCGCCGCTGTGGCGCACACCCGCCGGATGGCGTCCTGGCTTGGGCGGATGGCATTGTTGCTCGCGCTGGTGGTGGTCTTCTTGGCGGTCCACCTGGCTCTTTACCTTTGATCACGCCTGTATCAGCTAAGCGAGTCGCCATTGTTCATCCTACTCAGACGCCCCCCGGTATCTGGGTGCTGGCGACTTTTCAGCTGACCACCCTTACCCTGCTCGCGATCGCCGCCTCTTGCCTGGTGATCGGTGGTCTTTCTTTTCCTCTCTCCGCTTTGGGCCTGATGACGCTACATCTGATCACCACCGGTCTCCTGGTACCGACCACCCTGGCTGCAGCCGTGCAGTTGACCCTTGCCCTGCGCCAGGCACCGCCGCCTGCCGCCGCTGGCGGCTGGCAGTGGTTGCCTCTGGTCTGGCTCGCCGGCAACCTGCTCCCCTTCGGCTTCCTGGTCGGACCTTGGCTGCTCGCCGCCTCGGGGGCAAGTCTCTTGATCGCCGCCACAGCAGTCGCTTGGCGACTATTGCCACTTCTGGCCAACGGCAGGGGACTGGGCCCGGCACTGCGACTGGGGCTCGCAATCGGGGTGATGGGCAATGTGTTGGTACTGGCCAGCGGCAGCCTGCTCGCCTTATCTTTGGCTGGCCTGCCGACCGCTCTGGCCAGGGTGGGGCTACACCTCACCCTGGCTCTTGGCTTCGCTTATGTGCCACTTCTGATCGGGGTCAGCGGTCAACTCTTCCCCATGTTCGGCCACCTCTCGCCAGACCGTCGGCCAGACATCCGCACTGGCCTCGTGGCAACCGTTGCCGTGGGTGGCCTGGTGACCGCTGGGGCGAGCCTTTTGGGTGGGCCTGCCTGGCGAGACGCCGGTGCGGTGGTCGTAGCTCTGGCGATCGCTGGCTGGGTAGCTCGTCAGGAGATACTAAGGAGTCACAACCGATCAAGGTAGGGCGGGTTGACAAGACCGGGACGGGATTGTACTGTAGGGTCGGGGTGGTAGGCCACGGCCTGGCGATGGGATCCGCCGTTCTGGATCGGGGACCGGCTGTTCAGCGAAGCAGATCTTGATCTGATCCGCTGGACGGCCGATCGCTTTTCGGGCCTGAGCCGGATGGAGTTGGCCTTCACCATCTGCGAGAACCTGCCCTGGAGGGCGCCGAACGGGCAGTTGCGCGTGCACGAGTGTCTGCCGCTGCTGGAACAGCTGGCGGCAGCTGGGCTGATCAAGGTCCCTGCGAAGCGGACGCACGCGGTCCAGCGACCCGCCCGGGTGCAGTCAGAGCCTCTGGCCGTGAGGGAGATCGAGGCGAGTCTCAACGAGTTGCAGCCGGTCACGGTGGAGCCGGTGCTGGCCGATGAGCGGGCCCGATGGGACGCGACGCTGGCGAAGTACCACCCCCTGGGGTTCCAGCGCGCGTTTGGCGCCCATCAGCGCTACTGGATTCGCGGTGATCTCGCTGGCCAGCCGGTGATCCTCGGTGGCCTGCTGTTCGCAGCAGCAGCGAGAAACGTGGCCGTACGCGACGTCTGGCTGGGGTGGACGGGCCAGCAGCAGCAGCGCTTCCGCCACCGGATCGTGGCCAACAGCCGTTTTCTCATCCTGCCCGGCGTGCAGGTGCCGCACCTGGCGAGCCACGCGCTCGCTCTGGCCCTCGGACGCCTGCCAGGCGACTGGCAGGCGCGGTACGGCTACCGGCCCGTGGTGGTCGAGACGTTCGTGGTGCCGCCCTGGCGGGGGACCTGCTACCGGGCAGCGAACTGGCTGCATCTGGGACAGACGACGGGCCAAGGCCGGCAGGATCGGCGGTATGCCGAGGGGGGCTTGGTGCGGGAGGTCTTCGCCTATCCCCTGGTGCGGGACTGGCGGCAGGCCCTGGTGGCGGAGGGGGTAGCGCCAGCCCAGGCAGATGCGACGACGGAGCGCGACCCGCTGGCTCCGGAGGCAGGAGGCGATGGGGTGATCACCGCCGAGCAGAAGCTGAACGAGATGACCGAGGAGCGGATCAAGCAGCGCTTCGAGGCGATGGCGCCCTTTCTGGACGAGCGGCAGAGACGGCTGTTCGCCGCGGCGGAAGCCGTGGCCCACGGGGCTGGCGGTCAGACGCGCGTCGCGAGGCTTTTGCACATGTCGACGGCGACGGTGGCGCGCGGAATGGAGGAACTGCAAGATCCCCAGGCGCCGCAGATGGAGCGTGTCCGCAAGCCTGGTGGCGGTCGCAAGCGGACCGTGGAGAACGACCCCACCCTGAGAGAGGACTTGGAGCGGCTGGTGGATCCCGCAACCCGCGGCGAGCCGGACTCGCCCCTGCGCTGGACGGCCAAGAGCGCACGCACACTCTCGGCCGAGCTCAACGAGACGGGCCATACCACCAGCGAGCACCTGGTCCGTGATCTCTTGCACGAGATGGGCTACAGCCTGCAGGCCAACCGCAAGGCCCTGGAGGGCGGTGAGACGGGCGCCGAGCGCAAGGATCGCGACGCCCAGTTCCAACACATCAACCAGCGCGTCAAGGAGTGTCAGGCACAAGGCCAGCCAGCCATTTCAGTAGACACCAAGAAGAAGGAACTCATCGGCCCTTACAAGAACGCCGGCCGGGAGTGGCAACCCAAGGGGCGGCCCGAGCAGGTCAAGGTACACGATTTCATCGACCCCGAGCTGGGCAAGGTCGCCCCCTACGGCGTGTACGATCTCACCCAAAACAACGCCTGGGTCAGCGTCGGCACCGATCACGACACCGCCGCCTTCGCCGTGGCGAGCATCCGCACCTGGTGGCAGACGATGGGCCAGGAAGCCCATCTCGGGGCCAGCCGCCTGCTCATCACCGCCGACTCCGGCGGCAGCAACGGTGCCCGCAACCGCCTCTGGAAGGTTCAGCTGCAGGCGCTCGCTGACGAGACCGGACTCGAGATTGCTGTCTGCCACTTCCCGCCAGGAACCAGCAAGTGGAACCGAATAGAGCATCGGCTCTTCAGTTTCATCACTCAGAACTGGCGCGGCCGTCCCCTGGTCAGCCACGAGGTGGTCGTCAACCTCATTGCCAACACGACTACCCGCACCGGCCTCAAGGTGCGGGCCGGCCTCGATACCCACGTTTACCCCACCGGCACCAAGGTCTCCGACGAGGAACTGGCTGCTGTCAACCTGTCCAGAGATGCTTCCCACGGAGCGTGGAACTACACCATCCGTCCCCGTCAGCAAAAGTTAGGTTGATTTGTTGTGTCCCCTAATCACCCACGGTCGCGGTCAACCGCTTGATCCGGTGGCACAGGGTGCTCGACTGGCCAGCCTGTCGTTGGCTCTTGCGGCCCTGGTGACGGCAACCTCGCTCCTGATCGGGGGGTCTGCCTCCGGCCTCTTGCCCGCCGCACTAGCATTTGGCCTGACGTCCGGATTGGTCGGCTCGATCTTGTCCTACGGACGACGGATCAGCGCCTTTCTGGCCTGGCACACCCTGTTCAGGCGATTCGGTCGGACCGACTTCATCCCTAAGCTTGATCGACTGCGTCCCCCCATCTCCGGTCTGTGGGCTCCCTTCACTTGGACAGCGGGCAGCCTCAGCCTGGCGGTGTCTCTCTGGCATCCATTCCTCTGGTCGCTTGCCCTCTTGGCCACTGGTTCCCTTCTGTACGCCCTAGAGATGGGGTGGGGCGCTTTCAAGATTCTCCGCCTCTGGCGCCACCACCGTCGGGATCCCTATGTCAGTTGAGGGGTTGCCAACGCCGGGCGGACGGGGTTAACCGTGACAGATATCACGGTTGACCTGAGATCTGTCATTCATGCTATAGACGAGACTTGAGGAGGGGACCCGGATGCCGTACGTGATCACCGAGGCCTGCATCGGGGTGAAGGATGCTGCCTGTGTCGACGTGTGCCCGGTAGACTGCATCCACCCCACCCCAGCCGAGGCCGGGTTCGCCGCCATCGACCAGCTGTACATCGACCCCCTGTCCTGCATCGACTGTGGTGCCTGCCAGGTGGTCTGCCCAGTGAGTGCCATCTTTCCCGAGGACGAGGTACCGGCGCATCTGACCCCGTATATTGAGAAAAATCGGGTCTATTACGAGCAGGGCAGCAATACGGCGTAGGATGTTTCCTGAGCAGTCGCGCTGAGGGGGTGAGTCCACGAAGCCTGAGGAGGTGCGCCGTTTCCCGCTGCTCCAGCATCTCGGCGACGCCGAGGCGGAACAATTGGCCAGCCGATTGTTCCGGCATCAGATGGAACGCGGGGTCGTCTTGTTCCACCAAGACGACCCCGCGGACCATCTGGTATTCATTGCCGCCGGTCAGGTGAAACTCGAACGCACGTCGTCCAGTGGTGTCGTGTCGATCGTCGAAGTGCTGGGGGCCGGCAATGTGTTGGCGGCGGCCAACTTTCTGGCGCTGGAGCCCTATCCGGTGACGGCTGTAGTTCTATCCCCGGTCGACTCATGGACGCTCTCTTACCGCGACTTCGAGATCGCCGTACACAGGAACCCCGAGATCTCCCTAGCCCTTCTCCGCTATGTCGCCACCCGGCTCCACCGGGCTTATGCCAGGCCTCCGGGCGTGCAGCGCAGCGAGGTACGATTGGCCAATGCGCTGGTCCGCATCGCTCAGGACGGAAGAGGCGACTCCGGCGAGGCGATCATCGTCGGCCTGTCCCACGAAGATCTGTCCCAGATGGCAGGAATGGCCCGCGAAACCGCCACCCGTCACTTGGCCAGATGGCAGAAGGATGGGTTGGTGCAACTCCATCCACGCTCAATCCAGGTCCTAGACCTCAACGGGTTGCGCCACATCGGGCAGGTGGACGGTCTCCCCTACTAGGGCGAACAGCGCCGGACATCGGCTGGACGCCCAGGCCCCCTCGACGGTCTGAATCGAAGGTGGCCGTCGGCTCTGTGTCAATAACTGTGGGGTGGCTAAGCAGGCAGGAAGGCAAGCAGCATCTTCGGGCGGTAGCGGTCCCGATTTGAGAAATCGCAACTGATGCGTTTGAACAGCTTGGTCTTGGTGTCAAGGCCTTCGACGGTGCCGTTGGTCCAGCGCTGGGCAGTGTGCCAACTCTCCGTTACCCACAAGTGGCTCAGTGGAGGATATCCCACATGGTGGCTAGGTCAGCCAGGCTTCTGAATCCTCTCCACAGGGTCCCCGCCCGTTGCTCGCCGTCTGCGAAGCCGATATGCTGAGTTGCAATTCGTATGTGATGGAGCACACGATGGACAACCTCGACGGACCCAGCATCCAACTGAGCGCTTGGGCGCAGACAGCATGTCGGCGGTGGCGAGCAGTGGGGATCGACCTGTGGGCGGAGCGACCATGCGGCGAGAGCCAGGCGCTGGCAATGACCTGTTCTGCGGCAAGCGCCACCTACCTGCGCTTAGCTAGTAGCTGCCTTGGAAGAGGGGCTAGACGAAACGGCGTTGCGCCCTGGAGAAGACAACGCGCTCCAGCTGCGCTTCGTTGCCCGCCGCAACGACGTCCACATGCCCGACGAAGCGATCTGGGAGCTCCTAACCCGATTACCTGCCTCACTGTGATGGTCACGGCTGGCCAAGATGGAGGAGTTCAACGGCATCTCAGCCTTTTTCCCTTTGCCTGCTTCGTGATGACCGCCATTGAGCGCCCACCAGACTATGACCTAAGGAGCAGAAGATGAGCATTGATGCCATCGAGCCGGTTCCGATCACCGTCGCATACGGCGACGGCATCGGCCCGGAGGTCATGGAGGCCGCCCTTCGGATCATCACAGCCGGAGGCGCTGATCTTGATCTGGAGACAATCCGTATCGGCGAGGTGGTCTACGCGCAGGGGAACACCGCAGGCATCGACCCGGAAGCCTGGGAGTCCTTGCGGAGAACCAAGGTGTTCCTGAAAGCTCCGATCACGACCCCCCAGGGTGGTGGGTTCAAGAGCCTGAACGTGACTATCCGTAAGGCGCTCGGTCTCTTCGCCAACGTGAGGCCCTGCCCGTCGTACTCCCCATTCGTCGCGACCAAGCATCCCGACATGGATGTAGTAATCATCCGCGAGAACGAGGAGGACCTCTATGGCGGGATCGAGCACCGACAAACCGAAGATGTCACCCAGTGCCTCAAGCTCATCACCCGCCCGGGAACCGAGCGGGTCGTCAGGTATGCCTTTGAGTACGCGCGCCGCTATGGACGGTCCAAGGTGACCTGCTTTACCAAGGACAACATCATGAAGATGACCGACGGCCTATTCCACCGGGTCTTCGACGAGGTGGCCTCCGAGTACCCGGACCTCGAGTCCGAGCATTGGATCGTAGACATCGGTGCTGCCAAACTTGCCGACACCCCTGAGGCCTTCGATGTCATCGTCTTACCGAACCTTTACGGGGACATCCTTTCCGACGTGGCGGCGCAGATCGCAGGCTCAGTCGGGCTTGCCGGCAGTGCAAACATCGGTGGCGAGATCGCCATGTTTGAGGCGATCCACGGTTCTGCACCTCGGCGAGCCGGTCAGAACTTAGCCAACCCCTCCGGCCTACTGCTCGGGGCGGTTCAGATGCTCGTCCACGTCGGCCAATCCGAGGCGGCTGTGCGGGTCCATAACGCCTGGCTTCGCACGATCGAGGACGGCATGCACACCTACGACATCTATGATCCGGCAGTCTCCAGAGCAAGGGTCGGCACTGCCGAGTTTGCCGACGCGGTCATCGCCCGCTTGGGAGAGATGCCAAAGACGCTCAAGGCCGCCAGATATCCGTCCAACTCAGAGAGGATTGCCGTCCATGTCTCGGAGCGTTCCCGTGCTCGAAAGGAATTGGTCGGGATCGATGTGTTCATCGACTCGCAGACGTCGGTCGAAGAGCTGGCCAAGGCTCTCGAAGCGAATGCTGGGCCGGATCTAGGGCTCGTGATGATCACTAACAGGGGTCAGAAGGTGTACCCGGGCGGTATTCCCGAAACCTTTTGCGTGGATCACTGGCGCTGCCGCTTCCAGGGTCACTCACCCGACCACCCCGTGCCATACGAACAGGTCATTGATCTGCTGAGCCGTCTGGCTGCCGCCGGGCTCCCCTTCATCAAGACCGAAGGACTGTTCACCTTCGACGGCAAGGCCGGATTTTCCCTCGGTCAGGGGCAATGACCATGCTCCGCGATCCGGGACATGTCCCGCATTCTGTACCGGACACTCAGAGCGACCTGGTCTCACGGGCGAGATCTCGAGCGTGTCCGCAAACAGCTCCTTCAGGGCCTCCTGAGCGTCTTCCGCCGTCTTGATCCCCTTCTCCTTGATCCCCTTCTCCTTGATCCCCTTCTCCTTGATCAGCGACCGGATCGCTTCTCGGCGGCTTTCCATCTCATCAACCTCCTGGTTTCCTCAGTCCTTGTCCCCCCAGGAAGTCCACAAAAATACGGTACACCCGCTTGCTTGAGCTGCTCTACTTGTCCAGATGCTCCAGGCGAACCGCCGCCCATGCCCGGGCGGCTAGTCTGCTGGACAGCTCGTACTGACACTGGTCGCCAAGCACTCATCGTGCCTTGTCCAAAACCCGGATCACCTCATCGAGGCTCTTCTCCGATCTGCCATCGGTTCAGTCCCACCCGAAATAATGTTTGGCATCGTCGCTCATCATGTCCGACGCCCACGGAGGATTCCAAACCACCGCCACGTTCACGCTCTGGACTCCGTCCATACCCAGGATGCGCTGCCGCACCCCTTCCTCGATATAGGAAGCGGCCGGGCAACCAGGTGTGGTCATGGTCATGGTAACGCCAACTCGACCATCGTCCACCACCACGCCATAGATGAGTCCGATGTCAACGATGTTGTAGCCGAGCTCTGGATCGTAGACGTCTTTCAAGGCCTCTCGCACCTCGTCTGGGGTCACTTGGCGGTCTCTCCCCGACGGATCCGCACGTACACCCCATCCGGCTGCCGTTCGACCCGGATGGTATGACCGCGGGCCTCCAGTTCCGGGTACAAAAACAGAGGATCTCGCTCATTGATCGCCAGTAAGACCTGACCCGGGGTCATCACCTCCAGCGTCTGCAGGATCTGCATCATCGGTTCCGGTGGCAGCAGTCCCCTGTTATCGAGGTGAACAGCCGGATCCGGCCAGTCATTCTCTGATCTTGAGTCGGGCCATGCGCCAACTGGTCCGGGTGGCAGAGAAGTCTGCTCCTCGTCCTCCGCGCGCGGTGCGAACAGA
Source organism: Bacillota bacterium (assembly GCA_021827745.1). Lineage (GTDB taxonomy): Bacteria > Bacillota > Sulfobacillia > JAJZYS01 > JAJZLH01 > JAJZLH01. Next base: position 26,693 of record JAKAUI010000008.1, read on the forward strand.
ATTTCCCAGTCCTCAGTTCCGATCTGGTGGGCCGTGTGGTCAAACCCCTTGCTGGCCATTACCCGATACAGGGGAATCGGCTCAAAGGTAGCCAGCAGGCGGAACGAGGACCCCGCTCCAATCTCTCCTACGGCGGCCATGATGCGAGAAAACGGCTCCCGCCCCATCCTGAGGTCGTCTCGCACGTCGAGGGTGATCACCGGCATCGGGTCCGACATGACATTCTCCCCCACTTTATGCACTCCACTATGGTGATCATGGTCACTTCCTCAAGGTGGCAGCCGTGATCATGGTCACACGGGCGGTTGCCCCTTCGTCCTACTTCTCCATCTCAGATAACCCTTAGAGGGCACAGTCCGGACTACCGACTCGGCACACCTTGCATTGGCAGACAGCCTTGTCCCGCAGTGATGTCGATCACAGTGCATGGCCTGCAATTGCCAGACGCTACCGTCATGCCTTCGCGGCGCAGCGCCCAGGGCATTTGAGAAGGACCGACCGGGCCTGATCTGGGGGGGATGGGCATGGTTCCGATCGCTGGAAAGCAACTGGTGATCCTGGTGCTTTGGCTGGCGCTGTCAACCATCGTCGTCATTGCCTTCTCTTGGGTGGTCTCCAGCACTAAGAGGCCCGTGCCGGTTGGCGATGTGCAACCCGGTGGATATCGGCTGCGCCGCCTCTGGGGCTGGTTCTACGGAACACTCCTCGTGGCCGCGTTCGCCGTTACGCTGTGGACGGTCCCTTACGCTTGGGCGCAGGGCTCCACCGGCAAACCTGCGCTGGTGGTTCACGTCTACGCCCACCAGTTCGCTTTCACAATGCCCAAGAAGTTGCCGTCGGGAACCCGGATCGAGTTCCTGGTCACCTCTTTGGACGTCAATCACGACATGGGCATCTACAGCCCCCAGGGCGAGTTGCTCGGTCAGGTACAGGCGATGCCGGACTACACCAACGTCTTCTTCTTCACCTTCCCTAAGCCGGGCAGATACGTCATTCGTTGCCTTGAGCTCTGCGGTGCTGGCCATTCATATATGTTCCAGCCGCTTCAGGTGTACGCGCCGGCCCCGGCCAGCACCCTGGGCGGAAGGAGTGCCTAGGCGTGCCAACTGAGCAGATGGGGGCCGTCGATCTGCATGGCGGCGACGTGGGCGTGACTCCTAGGTGGATGGTGGGCGTCAGTCTGGTGATCGGGTTCGGCCTCATCTTCTTCTTGGGCATGGTCGGCGGCGTAATGAAGGCGGCCCAGGGAAACCTGGTCCATTTGTCTCCCAGCACCTTCTACGCGCTGCTCACCCTGCACGGTGACGGCATGATCTCCACCGTTGTGTTACTGACCGCAGTCGCCCACTGGTACTTCCTGCGACGCCTGCTCAACCTGCGGGTAGAGGTGCTGGTGTTCGCTGTGCTGGCCATCGTCTGGGGCCTGGTGGCAGCTGCCGTCGCGATCTTGATCGGCGGTTTCGGGCCTGGATGGACATTCCTCTACCCACTTCCCTTCATTGGCAACACGTGGCCGGTGTGGTCGACCGGCCTGTTCTTTTTCGGTGTGCTGTTCGTCGGTATTGGCTTCGCCATCTTCTGTCTCGACATCTTGGCCGGGATTATCCGCGAGTATGGCGTCTTGAATGGGTTGGCACTGGACACCATCTTTCCTCGCTTGCGCCGAGCAGATGGCAAGGTGGCTCCACCGACCGTGATCGCCGCCACCATGGTCTCCATCGACGGCATCCTGACTGCCGCTGCCGGTACTGTCTTGGTGGTCGATCTGCTGGCCCACTGGGCGATGCCCCACTTCCCGGTCGACCCCTTGTGGATCAAGAACCTAACCTACTTCTTCGGACACACCATCGCCAACTTGACCATCTATCTGTCTGCCGGCGTCATCTATGCCGCCCTCCCCCACTACACCGGCCGCCCCTGGCACACCAACCGGGTCTACGCCATCTCCTGGACGACATCGCTCTTGTTTGTGCCCTGGGCTTGGCCACACCATCTGTACATGGATTTTGTCCAGGCCCCGTGGCTGCAGATCTTCGGTGAAGCCTCCACCTACATTGCCACCATCCCGGCGGCGGTGGTCACCATCTTCGGAGCCTTGCTGTTAGTCTACCGATCCGAGATGCGGTGGCGGATCGGGTCCACCTTTTTCATGGCCGGTCTCCTGGGCTGGTTGGTGGGCGGCGTGGCGGCCATGATCGACGCCACCATCCCGTTCAACGAGGTGCTGCACAATACTCTGTGGGTGCCCGCCCATTTCCACACCTATCTCTTGGGCGGCGTGTTCTTGTTCGTGATCGGCTTTGCGTCCTACTTCGCGGGGGATGATGCACCCCCCACGCGGCTGACCAAGACGTTCGAGTGGGTCTTCTTCATCGGGATGATCGGTTTCCTCGCCATGTTCTACGCAGGGGGGATCGAGGGCGTACCCCGCCGGGAGGCCGTGCAGCCCGTTCCGGGACCGCTTCTGGCAGTGATCGGCACCGCCTTCGCAGCGGTCTTGCTCATCGGCATGACGGGCTTGCTGATCGAGATCTTCCGCCGAGGCCAGCGCAACGGTGCGACCCATGAGAGGGAAGTGACATGACCGCCTTGCAACGGCGCTGGCCATTACCAGTGGGACTGGCCGTGGCCGCCTTGGTGTTCGGGCCGCTTTTCACCGGGCCGAGCGTCCCGCCGCTTCTCATCCACCACATGGAGCACAGCCTGATCCTGCTGCTCGCCGGGCTGCTCGGCATCGCCTATGCCCGCCGTCACCCGCGCCTCTATGGGGATCCGACCTGGTTGCTGGGTGTGATCGTCCTGGCCACCTTCTCGGTGGTGCTGATGCTGCCGGACATCTATTCTCAGGTCGACGCCTATCCAGTCCTACACACTTTGCTCCACCTCGGCTTTGTGACCGTTGGCTACTTCGGCGGCTACATGGCCGAGCGCTACTCGCCGCGAGCCGGGACCGCCTGGACCATGCTGGTGGTAATGATGGGCGTGATCACCGCCAGCGGCTTCGGTGCCCCGCCTCCACATGTCTAGCCCGGATGGACTGATGAGACGATGGGAAAGATCAGTGCGGGTCAGACATCGCCTCCTGACTGATCGTGAGAAGCAAGGTGGTGGATCCATCAGCAAGAGCCTGCGACTCTGTTCTGCAATCCCCTACCTGCCATAGTGGAATGAGACACGGGGATACACTAATTGGATCCTGCTGAAAAAGCCGGGGGTGCGAAAGCCCTGATAGCCGCATAGACAAAGAGATTCCCGGTCCTTCTTCCGAATGGAGAAGGTGTGAGACAGCACCATCCGGAGACAAGGGGGAGAATCCCTAGACAAGGACGGGATACGCCGATCAGTGGCGTTCAGGGTGTAAGATCAACGCCCGCTTGACGGTGATCGATCCGCCTGAACGCTGGGCGATGGTCTGCTGATTGTCCGCCAGCGCATTGAACACAGCTTGGCCCACCGTGCCCAGACCGAGTAGCCCGGTCTTCAGGACGCTCACCTCGCTCCTCGGAGAAAGGCGCCCGACCAATCGGGACCCCCCCGAATAGAGACAAGCCACTTCCCTGGCAACTACGGGGGTTGGCCAAGTCGCGCCATGCGTCCGGAGGTGGGCACCGTCATTCGCAGGACACAGAGTTGGGCCAACCTAGCCTGTTGTTCCTACTCCATTTGAGGGATTCGGCGACCTCCCACCAGCCGATACAATCTGGGCGGTGGACGAGTCGGCGGCGAATTCGGAGGGGCCGACGCCAGGGCACATTGTGGCGAACCGGAGCGGGACGGGGGCGCGCAACGGGATCTGGCATTGCCCTACGCTCGGTGATCGACAGGAGGTGATGACTGCCCCTCCGATTGCCAACCGGATTGCCGACAGTGGTTGACCGCCTACCGATCAAGGCTGAGATGACGGGGTACCCACTGCCGTAGTCGATTGCCCGATCATCCTCGGTGTCGTCGTCGCTGGCTTATCACTGGCCACATGGCCAGTGATAAGCCAGCCTGCAGATGATTGGACTCTCCTGTGACTCCACGAGCCGCCAGACCGCTGGGGCTAGTTCTCATCTGTCGCCGGAAATTCGGAAAAGGGGGAACGTTACTTGCGCTTCGCCTTTCAGGACCCGCCGGACGCGCCAGCTTGGTACGGCAGTTTTCGCCGCGGGCTTGAGCATGAGTTCCTGGCGCATGGCCATGTGCTCACCCAACCGGAGGATCCAGATCTGGGTCTTATCTTTCATGTCGTTGACCTCGACGCCCCTCGCCCCTTCGTCCGCAAGCACCGAGCCACCTTCTCCGTCGGCCTGGTCGCCATCTCGGGAAGCCATGGTGGCGATCTGTTGCGAGACGTCTATCCCTACTTGGTGCGCACAATCTCAAACGGCCTGATCGCCCTGGACACATCCGGCCCAGTGCGTCCCTGGCTGATCACGCCGGAGCTTGGATGCTACGCGTTGAGCGACGGACCGACACAGCGCCCGTACCCTGCACTCTATCGAGCCCTGACCCCGATGGCCATGTCCCGGCTGATCATCGACAACCGCTTTGTGCCTGACCTTCCAGAGACCCTGTGGGCAGGCACGGCTGAGACCCAGGAACTCACCTGGGCCAGCCGCGTTGTCGACGACTGGGGGCTCCTGCCCAGCCCCTTCCCCATCCAGAGTCTGCTCTCTGCCGCCGACTGGAGGTACCTCAGGCACCTCTACGGGATCGGTGGCCTCAGTTATGGCAACTTCAGCATCCGACACGACGACTCCCGGTTCTGGATGAGCGCCAGCGGCGTGAACAAGGGCAATCTGGTGGAAATCGGCCGGGACATCCTGCTGGTCACAGACTACGATGCCGAGGCGGAGGCCATGGTGCTGAGCGTGCCGCCCCCAGTGAAGCCGCGGCGGGTTAGCGTCGATGCCGTCGAACATTGGATGATCTACCGGAACTTTCCTGAGATCACGGCCATGATGCATTTGCATGCTTGGGTGCCAGACATTCCGGTGACCAGTTTCAACTACCCCTGTGGCACCCGCGAGGTCGGTGAGGAGATGTCGGCACTGCTGGCCCAAGAGGCCGATCCCGGGCGGACGGTGATCGGTCTGCGCAATCACGGCATCACCGCCACCGGTCCCAACTTCCACGACATCATCTCCCGACTGGAGGGCAAGGTTCGTTCGCAAGTTCCGATGGCGGCCGCCGGGAGTCCGACTTGAGGACACGGGCCGCCGTCCTCCGAGATTATGGGGGTCCGATCGAGATCGCCGAGTTGGATCTGAGGCCCCCGCAACTGGGAGAGGTCCTGGTCGAGATTGCCGCCAGCGGCGTCTGCCACTCCGACCTGCACGCCGTGAATGCCGACCTGCCGCTGCCCATCCCGTTGGTGCTGGGCCATGAGGGAGCGGGAGTGGTGCGCGCCGTCGGCCCGGGTGTGATGCGACCTCGGGTCGGCGACCGGGTTGTGCTCTCCTGGATTCCGGCCTGCGGCAACTGCCGTTTCTGCCGGGAGGGAGCCCCCCATCTTTGTACCACCGCTGCCGATGCCACTCGGGAGGGGCGCCTTTTGACCGGTGAAGCCCCGTTCTCCGACCCCTCGGGGCCGGTTCACCCGTTCAGCATGACCGGAACTCTGTCCGAGTTCACGGTCGTACCCGCTGCCGGTGCCATCCCCCTGCCCGACGGTGTCCCGCTGCAGATGGGCGCTCTCTTTGGTTGCGCCGTCATGACCGGCGTTGGAGCTGCCCTCCGCACCGCACCGGTCCGTCCTGGCGACCGGGTGGCGATCTTCGGGGCAGGAGGGGTGGGGCTCAACATCGTCCAAGGGGCACGCATCGCCGGCGCCCTATCGATCATCGTGTTGGACCGGGTCCCGGCCCGGCTCGAACTGGCCCGCACCCTGGGTGCCACCGCCACCGTCAATGTTCTCGACGAGGAGCCGATTCAGGCTGTGCTCGACCGCACCGCTGGCTTCGGAGCGGACCTCAGCTTCGAGGCCATCGGCTCGCCGGATACCATCGCCCAAGCCTTCAACGCCACTCGGCGGGGTGGGACGGCCGTGATCGTGGGCGTGTCACCACCGCACGAGGAGGTTAGCCTGAACGCCTTTGCCTTCCCCTCGCAGGAGAAGACGCTCAAGGGCTCCTGGTACGGGAGCGCCAACGGCCCCCGGGACCTGCCGCTGCTGGCCGACCTCTACCTCACCAGCCGACTCCTCTTGGCCCCGTTCGTCACCCGTACCTACTCTCTTGACGAGGTCTCGGCCGCCTTGGACGATCTTGCCGCTGGACAGGTGGGACGCCCCTTGGTCACCATGGCATTGGCGCAAGGGAAGGAGTCTCCTGATGGCGCGTTTTGAGAGCACTGAGCAGCTGGAAGAGGTACTGGGCGGTTTCTTCGACCGGGTCACCTTCACGCCACAGGCCCACCTCATTCATCAGGTGGGCGGCATCATCGACTTCGTCTATCATCGCCCGGAGGCAAGGCTGAGATGGATCCCGACACCGGGTGCCGCCCAGCCCTTCGCAGTCGAGAAAGGCGTCGGCGCCGCCTTGCCCCTGCTCGTCTTCGAGCAAGACGGCGACACCGCACACCGCTTCTGGCTGGGTCGCTTGAACCTGCAGGACGCGCTGGCCCGCCAGCTGGTACGCGCTCGGGGCCCGCTATCTCGGGCCATGAAGCTGATTCCGAATCTTGATGATGTCTATCCGATCTACGCCGCATTCCTGCGCGAAACAGGTCGAGAGAGTTGGCTGGAGTGAGTTCCGACATCTTCTCCCGAGCGGCGGGCCAGATTTGGCTGGCGGGTCGCTGGGCGCCCACCAGCGGCGGTCTTTGCGACATCGTCTGCCCGGCCACCGGCAGCGTGGTCGGACACAGCGCCAAGGCCAGCCTCGAAGATTTGGGTCAGGCCGTGGCGGCCGCCCAGCAAGCGCACCACAGCCGCATCTGGTCCTCGATCCCCAGTCTGGAGCGGGGACGGATTCTGTCTCGAGCCGCTGGTGGCATTCGGGCGCGGGAACTGGAATTCCAGTCCGTCATCTCGGCTGAGAACGGCATGCCCCCTTCGGCTGCCCGCTTCATCGAGGTGGCGATGGCAGCTGACGTATTCGACTACTACGGCGGGGCGACTAGCCGTCCCTACGGCGAGGTCCATCCCTTCAACCTGCCGGGGGCGAGCAGCGACTATCTAGTCCTGACCATGCGCGAGCCAATCGGTGTTGTCGGCCTCATCACGCCGTGGAATTTCCCGCTCCTGATGCCCGCTTGGAAGGTGGCCGCAGCGTTGGCCGCTGGCTGCCCGGTGATCCTGAAGCCAGCTCCGGAGACTCCCTTTACCGCGCTCCTCCTGGCCGAGGTGTTGGCTGAGGCCGGCTTGCCGGAGGGGGTGTTGAGCGTCCTGCCCGGAGGGGACGATATCGGAGAGGCGATCGTGCGCCACGACGGCATTCCCAAGGTGGCCCTGACTGGAGGCCTGGCTGCCGGCGCCCAGGCCGCGCTTGCCGCCGCCGAGTGCGGCAAGCGGTTGAGCCTTGAGCTGGGTGGCAAGTCGCCGCTCATTTTGTTCGAGGATGTGGATTTGGAGTCTGCTGTCGACGCCGCCCTATTTGGGAGTTTCTTGAACGCCGGGCAGGTCTGCCAGGCATCCAGCCGGGTTTTGGTTCAGGTCACCATCCACGACCCCTTCCTGGTCCGCCTCTCGGAGCGAGCCCACGCCCTGCGCGTGGGTCCCCCTCACGACACCCTCGCCGACATCGGGCCGGTCATCAGCGCTGAGCGCCTGGCAGCGATCGACGCCATGGTCCAGGCTGCCCGTCAGGCCGGCGCCTTGATCCACACCGGGGGGC
>JAKAUI010000039.1 GCA_021827745.1 Bacillota bacterium
CGGGAAGCCGACCTGCAGGTGGAGCCAGACCAATAGCACCACGGTGGCGGCCGTGCCGAAATAGAGGGCAAGGATCTTCCAGCCCGATCCCCCGGCCTCGTACAGCAGCACCCCCAGGATGCCGGCGATGACAAGGGCCGTGCCGAGGTCCGGCTGCTTGATCACGAGCAGCATTGGCACGAGGGCGATCAAGATGGCCGGCACCATGTCGCGAATGCCGCGGATCCCGCCTTTCTTCCGCTCCAGCACATCGGCCAGAATCACGATCACGCCGAGCTTGGCGAACTCAGACGGCTGGAACTGAAAGGGGCCGATGTTGATCCAGCGCTGGGCGCCGAGCACGCTCTGGCCGTGCACCAACACCAGCATCAGCATGGCCAAGGTCAGGGCATAGATCGGCCAGCGCAGGCGGCGGAGCAGGGTGTGCGGCATCCACATCATCACCGCCATCACGAAGAGGCCGACCACCACCCAGACCAGCTGGTGCTTGGCCAGATAGAGCGGCGATCCCGGCACCAGATTGGGCGTAGTCAGGGCCAGGGTGACGACGGACAGGGCGCAGAGGGCAAGCGCCGCCCCGATCAGCCAGCCGTCCAGTCCGCGTAAGAGCTCGCGCGGCGTCACGGCGCCTTTGCTGCCGCCGTCTGGGTGGTGGTCGGCTGCGTGGTCTGCGGGATGGTCTGGGGAAAGGGCGGGTTCGGGTCATTCAGGTGGAAGTAGGCATCGTAGATGGCCCTCGCGATCATCCCGCCGGCGACCATGGAGACGGTCTGCATGGTCGAGACCACGGCGATCTGCGGGTTGTTGGCCGGAGCGTAGGAGATGAAGAAGGTCATATAGCCCTGCGAGCCGTTGACTCCGTTCGGCAGCTGGGCGGTTCCGGTCTTGGCCGCCACCTGGATCGGAAAGTTGACGAAGGCGGCGCCGGCGGTGCCGCCGGGCCCGGGGATCGGCCCGGGCTTGGTGACGTCGATCATGCCCTGGCGGATGACGTTCCAGTAGGCGGTGGGGGCGCTGATGTGGCTCACGATCTGCGGTTTGGCGTTAAACAGCACCTGGCCGCTCGGGCTCTTGATCTGCTGCACCAGATAGGGCTTGACCATGGTGCCGTCGGTGGCCAAGGCACCGATGTACTGGGCGAGCTGCATCAAGGTCACCTCGTCGGCGCCCTGGCCGATGGCCACCGAGTAGGCGAGACCGGGATAGAGGGAGCCGTACTGCTTTTCGTAGTAGGCGACGGTCGGGACGACGCCCGACACCTCGCCCGGAAGATCGACCCCGGTCGGGTGGCCGAAGCCGAACTTGTGGGCCCAGGCGGCGATGGCGTCGATGCCGACCCGGTGCCCGACGGCGTAGAAGTAGGTGTCGCAGGACTGGGCGATGGCCTGGGTCAGGGTGTTGGGGCCGGTTGAGGTGCGGCGCAGCCAGTTGTACGGATAGGGCGGCCGCCAGTAGCGGGGCAGGCAGTTGATGGTCGAGGTCGGCGTGATCTTGCCGCTGGTCAGCCCGGCCATCGCCGTCACCATCTTGAAAACGGACCCAGGCGGCGCGGCGGTCTGGACGGCCCGGTTCAGAAACGGCAGGCCCGGGTTCTGGGCCAGCGCCTGGTAGGCAGCGGTGGAGATGCCCTGGGCGAAGGCGTTCGGATTGTAGCTGGGCTCAGACACCATCGACAAGATGGCGCCGGTGTGGATGTCGATCGCCACCACCGCCCCGGACAGCACTGCCGACTGGCTGCCGTAGCGCTGTCTGAGCATGGCCATGTCGGCCAGAAGCGCCTTGGCGCTGACCTCTTCCAGGTTCTTGCTGATGGTCAGGGTCAGCGAGTCCCCGGGCACCGGGGGTGTCGTGCCCAGCACCTTCACCGGCAGCCCATAGGCGTTGACCTCGACCTCCTCGCCGCCCGGCTTGCCGAAGAGCTGCTTCTGGTAGGCCAGCTCCAGCCCGGTCTGACCCACCACCGAGGCGGCGGTCAGGCCGGGCAGCTTCCAGGTCGCAAGCTCCTGGGCGGTGACCCGGCTGACATAGCCGATCATCTGGCCGCCGACCGACCCCAAGAGGTCGTTGCGCACAGGCTGCGGGTTGACGAAGACACCTGGCAGCTCTGGCAGTCCCTGCAGGAGCTGCGTCAGCTCTGCGGCGCTCAGCCCGCTCTTCAGGACGACCGGCAGAGACGGCTCCGTGGAGAAGATGTAAAGCGCCTTGTTCATGGCCTGCGGCGTGATGCCGAGGTCGGTCTCAAGCGTCTTCTGCTCGGTTGCGCTCGGCGGTCCGCCGACCCGGAAGTAGTAGGCGGCGAAAGACGGCTCGCTGGTGACGAGAAGCTTGCCGCTTCGGGAGTAGATGGCCCCTCTTGGCGCCGCGACCGGCATGGTGCGGATCCTAAACTGGCTTCCCAGCTGCACCAGCGGCGGGCCTAAGACCAACGACACAGCCAGCACGCGCCAGACCAGCAGCGCGGCCAGCAGCACTCCGAAGACGGCCAGGATCCTGATTCGGCGTTGGCGCTCTCCTTGCGGCATGTCGACCTCGTTAGGGGTGGGGATGAAGCGCGGGACTCTGTTTGATCAAACCACAACCGGCGGACTTATGGTACCGCCCGCCGCAGCCCGCGATGGCGAACGCGCAGCAGGCGGCGGCACAAGAAAACAAACGGCACCGTGACCACGCTGGCCCCGAAGAGGGGAAAAAGCGGCGGCGCCGTCACCCCGATCAAAGTCAGCACCGCCCACTCCGCAATCCGCTCGCAGAGCAGCACTGCCATGGCGATGGCGGCGGTGATCGGCCAGGAGTCCGATGCGATGCGCTGGCGGAGCGCGCTGGTCAGGTAGCCGAGTACGGCCCAGAGCGAGGCATGCAGACCGAGCAGCCGACCGAGGCTGATGTCCTGCCAGGCGCCGGCAGACAGTCCGATCAGCACGGCGGTCAGTCGATCGTTCTCCAAAGCGGCGGCGATCACCGCCGCCGCGATCAGGTCCGGCATCCAGATCCCAGACGGCCAGACCACGCCGAGCGCCGTCTGGAGCAAGACGGCGGCCAGGAGGAGAACCCAGGCCCGGCCCGGTCGGGACATCACTTGGTCACGACCAGCACCGTCTGCACATCGGCCAGATCGGCATGGGGCACGACAGTCGCCGTCTTGACCAGTCCGAGCTCCGCCTTGCCCAGGGCGCTGACCCGGCCGACCAACAGACCAGCCGGAATCGGGCGGCCAAGACCCGAGGTGACGACCAGATCACCCGAGCGCACCTCGGCGTTTCCGGTGAAGAACTGCAGCTCGAGCACGCTGCCCCGGCCCTGCCCCAGGACCACGCCGGTGGCCCCGGTGCGGGCGTCCATCACGCCCATGGCGCTCTGCGGATCGGCGAGCAAGAGCACCACCGACGTCGACGGCGTCACGGCCAGCACCCGCCCGATCACGCCGCCGACCGACAGCACGGCGTCGCCGACGTGGATGCCGCTGTCGCTGCCGCGGTCGATCCACAGGGTGTTGAACCAGGCGTCCGGGGCGCGGCCGACGACCGAGGCCGCCACCGTCTTCCCCTTGAGCGCCGCCGTCTGGCTGAGCGACAGCACTCCCAGAACTTGGTTGAGCGTGTACTGGGCGGCCTGCATCTGGGCAATCTGGCCGCGCAGGGCGGCGTTTTCGGAGCGCAGCGTGGCCACCGACTGCTGGGCGGACCACATGTCGGCCAGGTCTGTCCCAACGCCTCCGACCGCCGACATGGCGCCGACCAGCACGCCCTCGATCGGAGCCGCCGCCTCGGACAGGCCGGCGGTGAGGCTGATCACCCTGCCCGTGACCCGAGCCGTTCCCGCCAACAGCAGCGCAACGATCACGGTCAGGCTGATGGCGGCGAGAAAGCGCTGTCTTGCCCCGGGACCCATCTGTCAGTCCAGCCGCTGAACTTTTTTCACAAGGTCCAGGAACTTCGGCTCCTCCAGGCAGCGGCCCGTTCCGCGCACCACACAGCGCAGGCCGTCTTCAGCCGGATGCACCGGCATTCCCGTCTCCTTGACCAGCAGCTGGTCGAGGTTGCGCAAGAGCGAGCCGCCACCGGTCAGGACGATGCCCCGTTCCATGATGTCGGCCGCCAGCTCAGGCGGAGTCCGCTCCAGGGTCTGCCGAATCGCCGCCACAATGGCGGCCACCGGCTCGGCAACCGCCTTCTGCACCTCGGTCGCCTGCAGGCGGACCGGCCGGGGCAGCCCGGTCACCAAATCCCGCCCGCAGATCTCCACCCCGCCGTCTCCGGCATCGGCGGCGGCACCGATGGCGATCTTGACCTGCTCGGCGGTCTGATAGCCGATCGCCACGTTGTAGACCTTGCGCACATAGTTCACGACCGCCTCGTCCATCTCGTCTCCGGCCACCCGCACCGACTGGGTCAGGACGACGCCGCCGAGCGAGATGACCGCCACCTCGGTGGTCCCTCCGCCGATGTCGACGACCATGTTGCCGGTCGGCTCACCGACCGGCAGGTCGGCCCCGATCGCCGCTGCGAACGGCTCGACGATGGGCAGGGCGACTCGGGCGCCCGCCTGCTGGGCGGCCTCGATCACGGCCCGGCGCTCCACGCTGGTGGTGCCGGACGGGACCGCGATCACGACCCGCGGGTGGAAGAGGCGGCTGCCGCCGGTGGCCCGGCCGATGAAGTACTTGAGCATGCTCTGGGCAATCTGGAAGTCGGCGATCACGCCGTCTTTCATCGGCCGGACCACCCGGATGTGGCGGGGGGTGCGGCCGACCATCTCCTTGGCCGGTCGGCCGACGGCCAAGACAGCCCGGCTCGTGGTGTCGATCGCCACCACCGATGGCTCCTCCACCACCACGCCGTATCCTCTGAGGTAGACCAGTGTGTTGGCGGTCCCCAGGTCGATGCCGAGATCCCGGGACAGGCTCCGGCGGAAGATGTCGCTCAGATTCAACGCCGCCTGGGCTCCTTTCGTTGACGCCAGCCAGTTGGATCAGAGTCCTGCGGCACGAGGCTCACATGGCCGCTCGGCGTGATCACCAGATGATCGACCAGCCTGACGCCGAGCAGCGCGCCTGCCTGGCACAGCCGCTCTGTCGCCGAGCGGTCCTGCCACGAGGCCGCCATCTCGCCGCCCGGATGATTATGGGCCAAAATCACCGCCGATGCACCCAGTCTGAGGGCCGGGCCGAATACGTCCGCCGGCTCGGCGTGCGTCCAGTCGCGCCCGCCCTGGCTGATCAGGCGGTCGTCGAGCAGGGTGAGCGAGCGGTCGAGGTAGAGCGCACGCAATTCCTCCCGATCCGGCGCAAAGCGGTAGCGCAGGTAGCCGGCCGCCTGCTCCGGCCCGCTGAACCGGGTGCGGGCCGAAGGCGTCGGCAACCCAAGCCGCCGACCGAGCTCAAAGGCTGCCCACAGGCTTGATGCCTTGGCCGGCCCGATTCCGGGCCGCTGCACCAGCTCGGCGGGCGTGGACCAAAAGAGCCGGTCCAATCCGTCTGCCAGCAGCTGATCAGCCAGCGCCAGGGCCGACACCCCGCTCCGACCGGTGCGCAACAAGATCGCCACCAGCTCGCGATCGCTCAGGGCTGCCGCACCCTTGGCGAAGAGCCGCTCTCTGGGCAGGCCGGCCTGCACGCGCCCTGCCACCTGGGTCCGGCCCTCCCCTAGATGCCGCCATAGATGAACACCGCCAGCACGGCCAGGAGCAGCCCGGCCGGGTTGGTCCTGACGAAGACGGTAAAGCCGAGGACATAGAGATTAAGCGTCCAGGGCGCAAGCACGATGGCATGCCCCAGCCAGGTGCCGGCAACCGGGCTGAGCGCCTGGCCGAGCACGGTGCCGATGACCAGGCCCGCCAGGCCGGCCACCCAATAGCCCCACCTGGGGCGGTGACGACGACGCTGCATCGGAAGCCTCCTCTTCGGTCGGCTCGCTCGACTTCGGGCCGAAAAGCCCATCTCCTGTTGCGGTCGGTCTAGTGAAAGAGGCGGGTGGCGAGGTACCAGCCGCCCATAAAGGCGATCGCCCAAATCGCCAAGGTGAGGACGATCCGCCGCCTGCGGGCGCGTCGTCTCGCCATCAGGAGTCCTGCATGCTGGTCATCAAGCGGCCAAGCGGGCCGACTAGGTAGAACGACCCTGCGCCGACGCCCACCTGGGTGTCGGGGGTGCCGAGCAGAAAGCGGGCCGCCTCACGAACGGTGGCAAGACGCCCGCTCAGTCCGACCGCCTGCGCCGCCGTTACCAGCTCGGCCGATGAAAGGCCACGCGGATCGTGGATCGGCACCAGCATCAGCTCCTCCACCCGCTCTGCCAAAGGAGCCAAGAGCGCCTTCGGGTCCCTCTCGTCCAGGCACCCGAAGACGAGCCGCACCCCCCGGCCGGGCGCCACCTGGTCCAGGTGGCGGCGCAGCGCCTCCATCCCCATAGGGTTCTTCGCACCGTCCAGCCACACCTGGGGCCTCACGCTGACCCGTTCAGTGCGCCCTGGCCATCTGGCAGCAGCGAGGCCCGCCCCGATCTGGTCTGCGGTCAGATCGGGATCGGAGACGAGCAGCAGCGCGGTGGCGACGGCGGCATTTTGGGCCTGATGGGCGCCGTCGAGGGCCAGCGCGGCCTGAACACGCCGGCCCAGTCCGTCAAACTGCCAGCTGGCGCCTTCGCCGGAGCAGGTGAAGTCCTGCCCTGCCACGATCAGCGGCGCGCTCGCCTCCACCGCCCGCCGCATGATCACAGAGCGCGCCTCTTCCGGCAGCCAGCCTAGGACCAGCGGCACGCCGGCCTTGGCCACGCCGGCCTTCTCCCCGGCGATCGCTCCGAGCGTCCCACCCAGCCGCTCCACGTGGTCCAGGCCGATCGTGACCACCGCCGCCGCTCGCGGTCGGTGCAGCACATTGGTTGCGTCCAGTCGGCCGCCCAGGCCGACCTCGATCGCCGCCCGCTGCACCTGGCGGTGGCGAAAGTGCAGGAATGCGACCGCTGTCCAGGCCTCGAACTCGGTCAGCGGATCCTGCTCGGCGCCGAGCGCCTGCTCGATCGTCTCAAGATGCCTAGCCAGAAGGCGGGGCGAGATCTCCTGACCGGCCACCCGGATCCGTTCGCGCCAGTGCACCAGGTGCGGCGAGGTGTAGAGCCCGGTCCGGTATCCGGCCGCCCGCCACACCGCCTCGACCATGGCGGCCGTCGAGCCCTTGCCGTTGGTGCCGGCCACGTGAACTGCGGGCACCGCATCCTGCGGCTGGCCAAGGGTCGCCATCAGCCGCTCCATCCGCTCCAGTCCGAGCTCGCCGAAGCGGCCGCGGCTGTGCAGACGCTGGATCGTCGAGCGGACGCTCACCGTCCGCCCTGGAGCAGGCTGCGACGCACGTTCGCCCGCTCCCGCCTGGCGCTGAGCTCGACCAGCCGAGACCGCTCCGTGTCGACCACCGTCTTAGGGGCTCGGGCCAAAAAGTCTGGGCTCTTCAGGCGGCCCTCAACCCGTCCGATCTCATCGTCCAAGGCGATCAGATCGCGCTCCAGGCGGACGAGCTCTTTCTCTGCAGCCTCGCCCACCCTAAGATAGGCGTCCGCCACCTCAGTGCGGGCGGAAAGCGCCTTCTCCCAGACGCTGGCGTCCCCTCCGGCCAGCTCCACTTCGCAGCCCGCCAGATGGGCGATCAGACCGGTCTCCGCTTCGACCAGGGCCGCATGAGCGCCACGGGCGTGCAGGCGGACCACCACCGTGCGGTTGGCCGCCTCTCCGGCGTCCGCCTTCAGGTTGCGGATGGCCCGCACCAGGTCCAGGAGCTGATCGACCTCGTGGCGTTCTCTCGGATAGCGCACGGGCGGCGCCGGCCACAGGGCCGTCGCCACCAGGCCGCTTCCAAGGGCCAGCTCCTGCCAGATCGCCTCGGTGACGAAGGGAACGAAGGGGTGAAGCATGATCAGACAGTCGGCAAGCACCGAGTGGGCCAGACCCAGGACAGCCTTGCCGTCGCCGTCCTTCAGCCGAGACTTGAGCGTTTCCAGATAGACGTCGCAGAAGCGGTCCCAGAACAGCTCCTGGATCCGCTCGGCGGCAGCGCCGAGCTCGTACGACAGCATCAGTGTGCGGGCCGCCTCGGCCGTCTCGGCCACGCAGTCCTTCAGCCAGCGGTCGATCCGCCGATCGGCCAAGGCGGGGTCGCCCAGGCTGGAGGGCTGCTGGGTCAGGAGCCGGCTCGCATTCCAAATCTTGTTGGCGAAGTTTCGCCCCTCCACCACCCGCGCCTCCGAGCCTCTCACATCCTGGCCGAGCGTGGTTCCGGTGAGCAGGCTCCAGCGCAGGGCGTCGGCGCCGTGGCGGTCGATCATCAGGAGCGGGTCGATGCCGTTGCCGCGGGTCTTCGACATCTTGTGGCCGTCTTTGTCCCGCACCAGTCCGTGCAGCATCACCTGATGAAACGGCACCTGGTCTGTCAGGTTCAAAGACGCCACCAGCATGCGGATGACCCAGAAGAACAGGATGTCTGAGCCGGTGACCAGGGTCTGGGTCGGGAAGTAGCGGGCCATGTCGGCCGTCTCCTCCGGCCAGCCGAGGGTCGAGAAGGGCCACAGGGCTGAAGAGAACCAGGTGTCGAGCACATCTGGATCCCGGGCAAGACGCGTCCCATGGCACTTGGCGCAGCTTGTGGGTGTTTCGTCCGCCATCGGCACTGCGATCTCCCCGCAGTCCGCACAGTACCAGGCCGGGATCTGGTGGCCCCACCACAGCTGGCGCGAGATGCACCAGTCGTGAATGTTCTCGAGCCATTGGTTTGCGATCTTGGTGAAGCGCTCCGGATGGAAGGTGACGTCGCCACGGGCGACTGCGGCAAGGGCCTGCTCGGCAAGCGGCCCCATCTTCAAAAACCACTGTTCCGAGAGCCTGGGCTCGATCACGGTGTCACAGCGCTCGCAGTGCGAAACGGCGTGCAGGTGCTCCGCTTGTCCGATCAAGGCGCCCTCTGCCCTAAGCTCCTCCAGGACAAGTTCACGCGCCTTCGCAGTCGTGAGGCCGAGGAATCGGTGCGGCACGTTCACCATCTTGCCGTCTTCATCGATCACAACCATCGGCGTGAGCTGGTGGCGGGATCCGATGGCGAAGTCATCGGCATCGTGGGCCGGCGTCACCTTCACGGCGCCGGTGCCGAAATCGATGTCGACCGCCGGGTCGGAAATCAGCGGCAGCGTCCGCTCGGTCAGCGGCAGGCGCACCGTCTGCCCGATGTGGGCCTGGTGGCGAGGGTCGTCCGGGTGCACCACCACCGCCATGTCGCCGAGCATCGTCTCCGGCCGGGTGGTGGCGACAATGATCGACTGATCCGAGTTCAAGACCGGATAGGCGATCTGCCACAGGATGCCCTTGGTCTCCCGGTGCACCACCTCCAGGTCGGATAGGGCGGTGCGACAGCGCGGACACCAGTTCACGATGTAGGCGCCGCGGTAGATCAGCCCCTGGTGGTAGGCGCGCTGGAAGAAGGTGCGCACCGCCCGCGAGGGCCCGGGGTCAAGGGTGAAGGCCATCCGATCCCAGTCGGCGAGCACGCCGAGCCGGCGCAGCTGGCTCAGGATCTGGCCGCCCGACTGCTCCCGCCACTGCCAGACCCGCTGCACAAAGGCCTCGCGGCCAAGTCCGGTCCGGGTGAGATGCTCTTTTTTCAGTTCCCTCTCCACCACCAGCTGGGTGGCGATCCCGGCGTGGTCCGTGCCTGGCACGTACGCCACCTCCTCGCCGAGCAGGCGGTGGAAGCGGACCACGGCGTCCTGGGTCGGGTAGGTGAGGGCGTGGCCCATGTGCAGATTGCCGGTGACGTTGGCCGGCGGCATGGTCAGGACGAACGGCTCCTTGCCCGGCCTTGGCCTGCCCACGCCGTGGTCCAGCCACAACTGGTAGATCTTGGTCTCGAATTCGGCCGGATCGTACCGACTGTCCAACTGGGACACCTCCCCTGGAATGCACGGCACCCCCTCACCTCAAGGGCGGGGGGTGCCGCGGTACCACCTTGTCTTATCACTCAGGACCGCTATCGGTGCCTACCGTCCCCTCTCCCGAGGGGCCGCTCCCGGTCGACCTTCGCCACGAGGTGCGGGGACTTGCACCATCCGTCCCCTCTCTGCACGCACCGCCCGGCTACTCCTGCCGCTCATCGCGTTGTCAAGACTGTACCCAAGGGCCGCCCTGGCGTCAAGCGCCTGGGCCTTGCCTGGCGTGCCTCTTGAGGCATGGGCCATCCGGATGGCCCATCTTGCTCGATAAAGTTAACATAATGTGTCCTGGCCTTGGGTCTCGCCTGTCTGCACACCCAGCCGCCTCTCCCCTACGACCCGCTCCCCACCTGGCTGACCAGCAGCACCCCATCGCGGACGATCAAGGTCACCGTCTTGGCCGCTGAGCTGAGCACCACCTTCTGGGTGGTCTCGCCGGATACGACCAGTGTCACATTGGTCCGATCCTTGAGCGACCAGGGTTGGGGAAGCGGCACGCCTGATACAGCCAAGGCCCGCCACCAGGTCAGATTGCCGGCGGCGGCGGTCTTTTCGGCCGCCACATAGGCTTCGAGCGCTGCGTTGGCCGCCGCCAGGGGGTCGGGGCCCTGGGAGAACGATGGCGCCGGCGATCCTGAGATGGTCAGGAGGCCGAGTCCGACCCCGCTCTCGGTCGGAGAGATGCCCTGCTGCACCAGGGCGGGCGGTGCCGGCACGATCAGGCGAACGAGCGGCGGCGCCACAAGCTTGGCCGGCTGGGCCAGGCTTGTTGTGCCGATCATCTTCGTCTCCACCATGTAACGCTGGGTCGTCCAAAAGAGCGAGTTGGTCGGCCAGCAGGTGATCAGCGCCAGTCCGTATCCGGAAGCCGGCACCGGGACGACCGCACCAGGCTTGGTCACAGTGGTGCCCGTCACCCGGAACACGACCGCTTGGCAGCCTTGCGTCCAGGTGACCAGATCTCCGGGCCGCACCCGATCCAAGGCAGAGAAGTAGCTGACGTTGTGGGCGAGCAGCACGCTCTCCCCGCGGACACCTGGCCAGACGGAGCGGGGGTCGTGGCCGACGGCCACGTCCAAGACGGTGTTGCCGAGGCCCTGGACCACCGGTGCCGTCAGGCCGATGGCCGGAATGCTGAGCACGCCTGGCGTCTTGGCAGACGGCACCTGACGAGACGCCGTCTGACAGGCCGCCGCCGAGGCGGTGCGGGCCCCTTGGAGCAACCCCAGGCCGCCGATGGCCGCGCGCTGATTCCACCACAGCGGGTAGGCAGCGCCAACGGCGGCGACGGCCAGAAGCAACACGCCCGCCACCCTCCAGGGGCGAAGGTGGCGGATGCGCAGTGCACGGAACATGGCTTACCTAGGCCTAGTGTCCGGCACGCCGCAGCGCGTGGCGACGGGTTGCGCCCTGGGCTGCCAGGACGACACCGAGCACTCCGGCGGCTCCGATCAGCAGCCAGTAGACCCATCCCGCCCACGGCTCGCCGGTGTGCGCGCTCGGCACGACGACCGGAGGCGTCGGTGAGGATCCAACTGCGGTTTGGCTGGCGCCGGGCGTTGTGGCGCTGGCCGTTGCCGTGGTGCTCCGGGGCACGGCCGTGCTCCCGGCAGTGGCCTGAGCCGTGCCGCTGGTGCCCGTGGTGGCAGACAGGCTCGTGCTCGTCCCAGAGGACGGTGCGGCGGCCGTGACGGTGGCGCCTGAAGACGACGTTGTGCTCGCCGTGACCGCCGGTGTCGCGCCGACGGTCGAAAAGACATGTGCAGACGCCGTGCAGGTCACGAGGACCCCGTTGCCGAGCAAGACGTCGACGTCCGTTGTGCCCGTCGCGCCGGCCGCGACCTGTCCACTGGACTTGGTCAAGCTGCCCGACGTCCCTGTGCCGGTCGCTTCACTCGTCGCTGCCTTGGCGCCGACAGACGCGAAATCTTCAACCTGGGACTCAACAGTGCAGACCGGAACTCCCTGGTCCCGAAACCGGACTTGCAAGGCCGCATCCAGGGCCGCAGTCGCAGCCGCTGTCGGCGCGATGCCAGCAGGCGCCACAGCTGTCGCAACCGCACCCGACCCCGTACCACTCGCAGAACGCGCCGCAGCTGCGCCTCCCCCAACGGGGAGCGCCAACAGACCGGCGCTGGCCAAGCTGGCCAATAGCTTCATCCACATCACACAACCTCCTCGCATCGAGAGTCTATGGGTGGCCTGCTGCGGCTGGGCAGCGAACGGTTCCTCCGACTCTCTCCACTAGTGTTCGTACGGCGCGGCTCTGGGTGCGGGGACGACCGGGTCTGCAGACTGCTTCCGAGCGCTGCGCAACCCTTGCCGGTGGGGGGTCAGGGGCCTGCTGACAGGATATGGGCACCAGGATCCGAATCAGCCTTTGTGGTTGCACCCAGGGGGATGGCACATGGGCATCGATTCCGCGCAACTCCAGCCTGACTTAAGGTCCGTCCGACAGGTCCTGGTGATCGCTCCCCACCCCGACGACGCCACGATTGGAGCCGGCGCCACCTTGGCCGCCCTGGCGGCAGGCGGCGCTCAGGTGGAGGTCGTGAACATCACCTGCGGTGATAAGGGCACCGTTGACCCGAGTCAGTCACCTAAAGATCTCGTCGCCATCCGGCAGGCCGAGGAGCGCACAGCCAGCGCCATCCTCGGCCTTTCTGCGGTGCGCTTTTTGGACTTTCCTGACTTCGCGTGGCTCGAGGAACGCCCGGTCACCCTCGCCATCTTGGCCGAGATCCGCCGCCAGAAGCCGGACGCCCTGTTCTTTCCCGACCCCTGGCTCCCCGACGAGGGTCATCCGGACCACCGCACGGTCGGCTTGGCCGCCGCTGCCGCCCTGGTTGCCGCCGGCCTGCCGCACGTCTTTCCGGAGGCCGGTCCGGCCGTTCCCTCCCCATTTGCGGTGCTCTACGCCACCAACCGGCCAAACCTCTTCTGGCCGGCGGGACCATTCTGGGAGCGTAAGAGGGCGGCGCTGCGGGCCCATCAGAGTCAGTTTCCTGGGGCGCTCCCGGATCTTCTGATGGGCTATTGGGCTGAGCAGTCAGAGAAGTGGGACGGGGGGGATGGTCCGAAGGAGGCATTGCGCGTCGTGTCGGCGCTTTTGATGCACATGGCCCCGCAGATCGACGTCTGAAAGGATGGCAGACATGGCTACGGACACCAGCGCTGTTGACGACCCCGGATCTCCGTATCTGGGCTGGCCCGGTCGTCCCCGACTGAGCCTGCTCAATCAGTTGGCGCTCGGCTTCTTCTGGCTGCCGAACAATCTGCTCTGGACCGGACTGATCCTGATCGTGATGCCAGAGCGGGTGCTGGCTCTGGTTGGAGCCGCCCACGCCACCTCAGTTTTGAGCTGGACCAACATTCTGGGGGTCGTGGCAGCCATCATCATCACCCCGATCTTCGGGGCCGTCTCCGACGGCTGGCGATCGAAGCTGGGACGGCGGAGGCCTCTGATGGCCCTTGCCGCCATCCCGAGCCTCGCCGGCATCCTGCTGCTGGTCGGAGCGCCGACCATCGCCTGGTTCGTGGCCGGCCTGCTGACGGTGCAGATCTTCGGCAACATCGTCCAGGCCGCATACCAGGGGCTGATCCCAGACCTGGTTCCGCACCGGCAGCGCGGGACGGCCAGCGGGCTGATGGCCCTTTACAATCAGCTCGGTGTGATCGGCGGCGCCTTGATCGCCGGCCTGCTCTCTCCGTTCATCTTCGCCTGGTCCAGTCTGGGGGCGATGGCCGTCGGTCTTGGCGTCACCTTCGGTCTGGTCAAGGAGCCGCCGTCGCTCGATGCCAAGCGCCGGCCCTGGCTGGAGGTGGCCCAGAGTTTCCTGGTGCGGGGGGAGGCCTACCGCGACTTCCGCTGGGTGTTCTCGACCCGCCTCTTGGTCATGATCGGCCTTTATGTCCTCGAGACCTACCTGCTCTACTATCTCCGTTTTGTGCTCGGGATCCCCAATCCCCAGGTCCAGGTCTTATTCGTTCTGCTCATTCTGTCCGGCACCGCCGTCTTCTCGTCCATTCTGGCCGGGGCCATCTCCGACAAGATCAACAAGCGGCGCATCCTGGTCTCTGTGTCCGGCATCGTGATGGCGGTGTGCGCCCTCCTCTTCGTGCTCAGCCATACCCTGACCATGGTGTATGTCGCCGCCGTGCTGTTCGGCATCGGATACGGCGCCTATCAGTCGGTGGACTGGGCGATGGCCGTTGACACCATGCCGGCCGGCGCAGCGGCCAAGGACATGGGTGTGTGGAGCCTGACCATCACAGTCGGCCAGCTGCTGGCCCTGCTCCTCGGGTATGTGCTCGCCTTGTGGGTCATCCCGGCACTGGGCACGATCGGGGGCTATCGGGTTCTCTTCGGCTCCACCGCCATCTTGTTCGCCATCGGCTCGACCCTGATCTGGAAGGTGCGGAAGGTGGCCTGAGAGCCCGGCGCTCTGCTCGCCGCCGGCCCAGATCCCATTGAGCTCCCGCGTGCTACGGCACGGGCAGGAGAGCCCGGTCGAGCACCTCAGCGATCGTTCCCACCGGCACGAAGGTCATCTGCTGGCGGACCACGTTCGGAATGTCGGCCAGATCCTTGAGGTTGGCCCGGGGGATGATCACTGTCCGGATCCCGACCCGGTGGGCGGCCAGGACCTTCTCCTTGAGGCCGCCGATGGGGAGCACCCGGCCGCGCAACGTCACCTCGCCGGTCATGGCCAGGTCAGAGCGCACCGGTCGCGCCGTCAGGGCGGAGACAAGAGCCGTGGCCATGGTCACCCCGGCCGACGGCCCCTCCTTGGGGGCCGCTCCGTCTGGAACGTGAATGTGCACGTCCTGGTGGCGATAGAAGTTCTGGGCCACACCGAGTTCCTGCCAGTGCGCCCGCACATAGCTGAAGCCGGCCTGGGCCGACTCCCGCATCACGTCGCCCAGCTGGCCGGTGAGCAGCAACTGGCCCCGTCCCGGCATCACCGAGACCTCGACCGGCATGACGTCGCCACCGACCTCGCTCCAGTACATACCGGTGGCGATGCCGACCTCGGCCGCCGTTTGGGCTGACGCCCCCTCGAAGCGCCCAGGCCCGAGATAGGCTGCGACCTGGTCCGGACCGATCGGACGGCGCGGCAGCCTGAGGCCCCGCACCCGGCGGGTGGCAAGCTTGCGCAGGATGGTCGCCATCTGCCGCCTCAGCTGGCGGACACCGCCCTCTTTGGTGTAGTGGCGGATGATCTCGAGCAGGGTGTCGTCGCTGAAGGTGAGCGCCGTGCGCTCGAGACCGTGCTCCCGCTTCAGCTGCGGCAGGAGGTGGCCCTTGGCGATCTGCACCTTCTCCTCTTCCGTGTACCCGCTCATCTCGACCACCTCCATGCGGTCGAGCAGCGGGCGCGGGATGGTGTGCGTGGAGTTGGCGGTCGTGATGAAAAACACCGAGGAGAGGTCGAAGGGCACCTCCAGATAGTGGTCGGAGAAGGCGGCGTTCTGATCCGGGTCCAGCACCTCGAGCAGGGCGGAGGACGGGTCGCCCCGGTAGTCGAGGCCCAGCTTGTCGATCTCGTCCAAAAGAAAGACGGGGTTGTTGGTGCCGGCCTGGCGGATGCCCTGGATGATCCGCCCCGGCAGGGCTCCGATGTAGGTGCGCCGGTGGCCCCGGATCTCGGCCTCGTCTCGGATGCCGCCCAGAGACACCCGGGTGAAGCTGCGGTCTAGGGCGCGGGCGACGGAGCGACCGATCGATGTCTTGCCCACACCGGGAGGTCCGATCAGGCATAGGATCGGTCCCTTGTGCCCAGGCGCCGACTTCTTCACGGCCAGAAACTCGACGATCCGGGTCTTGACCTGCTCCAGCCCGGCGTGGTCCTCGGTCAGGACCGCTTCCACCCGGTCCAGGTCCAGCCTGTCCTCGCTGGACACGGCCCAGGGCATGGCCGTGAGCCAGTCCAGGTAGGTGCGGCTGACCGACGCCTCCGGACTCATCGCCTGCATCCGGGCGAGGCGCTCCACCTCGCGCACCGCCTTGGTCCGGACCTCTTCAGGCATGCCGGCGGCCTCCACCTTGCGCAGGTAGGCCTCCGAGTCGTCTCCGTCCTCTGAGTCGCCCAGCTGATGCTGGATGGCCTTCATCTGCTCGCGCAGGAAGATCTCGCGCTGGTTCTTTTGCAGCTGCTGGCGAACCTGGCCGACGATCTCCTGCTCCAGCTCCAGCATCTCCACCTGGCGGACCAGAATACCGAGCAATAGCTTCAGCCGGCCCTCCACATCCAGGGCCTCCAGCAGCTGCTGGCGCTCTTCTTGCGCCATCTCCAAATTGGCGGCGATGGCGTCTGCCAGCTGGCCCGGATCGTCCGTCTCCGGAGCCACCATGGCCTCGGCCGGAATGCGCTGGGACAGCTTCATCGCCGCTTCGTATCGCTTGAGGACGGCCTGGACCAGGGCCTCAAAGCGGGCTGTGCGCGCCACCAGCCGCGAAGGCAGCTCCTCGACGGCCACGGCCAGGTACGGGTTCTGCATCGTGTACACGGCAATGCGCACCCGGCCCAGGCCTTCGACCAGCGCCTTCACGCCGCCGCCCGGCAGCCGCACCACCTGCTTGACCTCAGCGACGGTGCCGATCGAGAAGATGCCCTCCGGAGACGGGTCCTCCTCCTCGGACACCCGCTGGCAGGCGAACACGATCCGACGGTCTGCGGCCAAGGCTTCGTCCAGCGCCCGCACCGAGCGCTCGCGCCCGACCTCCAGCGGCACAACCATGGTGGGGAAGACCACGACGCCTCTCAGCGGCAGGAGCGGCAACACTTCGGGCAATCTGGCCACCTCCGATGGTGCCATCAGTATAGCGCACACAACCGTTCGTCTCGCCGCCGCGCCGGTCGGTGGGCTGGATAATATTTCTCCTTTTAGGGTTACTTTTTTATCTCTTATGGTATATATATGATCCCGTGAGGTGATGATATGGACCATTCGGTACCGTCGTGTCCGACCTGTGGCGGTCCCCTGACGGCGGTCCGCCTGACCTGCGACAGCTGCCAGGTTTCGGTCGAAGGGCGCTTTCGGGTGCCCTTTGCCGACCTGACTCCGGAGCTGGCCGCCTTCGCCGAGCGCTTCATCCGGGCGAGAGGCAATCTGAAGGCTCTGGAGCGGATCACAGACCTCTCCTATCCCGGACTCAGATCCCGACTCGATGAGCTGGTGGTGGCACTGGGCGGCGAGGTGGAAGAGCGCCGTCCCTCCCCGGGCGAGGCCGTTTTGGAACGGCTGCGCTCAGGCGAGATCAGTGCTGGCGATGCGCTGGCGCTGTTGCGTGGAGACCCTGCGCTGTCTGAAGACGTCCCCGCCAAAGGAGATGGCTCCGATGAGTCCTGACCAGGAGATCGTGAAGATTCTGGACCTGGTCGCCGACAAGAAGATCACCGCCGAAGAAGGGGCCGAACTGATCGCCGCCCTCACCGAGAAGTCGGCCGAGGCCGAGGCGGACTCGGGACCGGCTGTCCAGCCCCCGAGCGACGAAGACGAGACCGAAGACGGCGATCACCGGCACTGGCGGGGTCGGCGGTCACGGGCCGGCAGGTTCGGCCCGGACATCGGCGCCATGGTGGACCAGATTGTCGACGAGGCCATGGACGGAGTGTTCACGGAGCTCGGCGCCAAGGGCCACCGCAGATCGTGGCATCGGGGCGATCGGCCGGAGGCCGCCGAGCAGCGCTTCGACCTGGCCGATGGTGCGAACCGAACGATGGAGCTCGACATCGAGTTGAACCACGGCAGCCTGGTGATCCTGCCGGCTGAAGAGCCTGAGGCCGTTCACTTTTCCTACCGGGGGCCGGAGCAGCTGAAGCCCCGGGTCTCCTTCCAGAACCATGTGCTCTCCGTCGAGCAGCCCCGCCGCAACTACAACTTCTCCTTCGGCCGCGGCTTCGACACTCCGCGCATCGAGGTCAGGGTGCCGGCCGCTGTCATTCTGACCGGGTCTGCCGAACTGATGAACGGCGTCTTCAACTTGGAAGGTCTGGCCGCCCGCGACCTTCAAGTGGAGAGCCTGAACGGCGCCTTTCGGGTCAGCGCCCGCTCGCTCTCCCACTGCTCGTTTGAGACCAGAAACGGTGCGATGGAGGTGGTGGCGGGACAGGCGCAGGGCGTGAGCATGGAGACGCTGAACGGCAAGCTGTCGTTGGCCGGGGTGCTGCAGGACTGCAGCCTGGAGACGGTCAACGGCCGCATCTTCGCCGAGGCACTTCCCGGCTCGCGCGGCAAGCTGAGCGCCGAGACGGCCCGCGGGGCCATCTCCGTGCACATCCCAAAGACGATCGGCTATACCCTAGCGGCCGAGGCGAGCGTGGGCAGCGTCCACCTGGACGTTCATGGCACCATCCGCCACCAGAGCTCAGGCAAGGTCGGCCGCGAAGTCACCATGTCGGACGGCGACGAGGCGCTTGAGATCGATTTGGAGACCGCCTTCGGCTCGATCTCGGTCGAGGACAGCCGTGCGTAAGGCCCTCGCTCACCCGTCCCTGCGCGCCCTGTGGCTGGGGCAGGGCATCTCCCAGTTCGGCAACGTCTTCTTGTCGATCGCCACCTTTTGGATCCTGCAGCTGCGCTCGCCGTACCTCTTGGTGGCAGCAGGCCTCGTGATCTCGCTGCCGTCGCTGCTCGCCTTTTTGGGCGGTGTGCTGGTCGACCACTTCGGGGCCTGGCGGCTGATGGTGCTGACCGATCTCTTCCGGGCACTGGCCGTCGGCCTGGTGATCGCAGGCGTGATGGTCGATCCCAGCCTCACGCCCTATCTCCTCTTGGTAGCGTTGGCGCTGGTCACCCTGGGCGGCGCCCTGTTCGGACCGGCGGAGGGCACGCTGATTCCGGAGGTGGTGACAGAGGACCATCTGGTCGCCGCCAACGGACTGATGCAGGGAACCTATCAGACCGTGAACCTGGCCGGCAGTGCGATCGGAGGCGCTGCCCTAGTGGTGATCGGGCTTGGCGTCATCCTCGGTGTTGACGCTGGCACCTTCGTCGTCAGCGCTGTCTCCTTGCTGTTCGTCTCAGCGGCCTCCCGGGGCAGGGCCGCACCAGCCGAGACCCCGGCCATCTCCTGGAGAGCAATCCGGGAAGGCCTACAGGCCGCCCGGGAGATGCGCTGGCTGACCCAGACGGTACCTGCGATCGCCCTCACCAACCTCTTGTTCTTCGGCGCCTTCATCACCATGTCGTACTGGGTGCACCATGTCCTGCACAGCTCCGTCGTCTCTTTCGGGTTGCTTGAGGCCGCCTTCCCGGCAGGCGCCATCGCCGGATACCTGGCTGCCTCGTCGCTGGCCAACCGGCCGGCCTGGTTGGTGGTGTCCGTCTCAGCAGCGGTGCAGGGCGCATTGATGATCACCTTCGCGCTCTGGCCGTCGTTCTGGCCGGAGCTCTCCCTCTTGGTGCTGAGCGGGGTGTTCAGCGGCATCTTGAACGCAACCGCCTTTGCCGTCATCCAGCGCCTGATCCCGGACGCCGTGCGCGGCCGGGTGATGGGCATGATGCAGACCTTGTTCATGATGGCCACGCCGCTTGGGCCGCTGGTCGCCGGTGGCTTCTTTGCCCTCCACCTGTCATTGCTCTTCTTGTGGCTGGCTGCCGGGGCATCCATGATCCTGCTGGCCGTGGTCTGGGGGTTCTCCCGAGATGTCCGGTCCGCCATGGCAGAGGGCATTGCAGGAACTGGCGCTAAGTCTGCCTAAGTTCGCCAGCCGGAGTCACTATGGGAGGGATCTTTGCTGTCGACCGCAGCGATCTTAGCACCGCGCACCCTCTCCGACCGCCTGGTTCGGCCCGGCATCCTCTCCGGCGCTCTGCTGGTGGTAGGCGGCGCGCTGTTCACGGCGCTGCTCGCCCAGGTGTCCATCCCGCTGCCGTTCACGCCGGTGCCGGTCACCCTGCAGACCTTCGCCGTGCTCACGACAGGAGCCGCCTTAGGCTCGCGCAAGGGCGCGCTCTCGCTTCTGGTCTATGCCCTGGCCGGCATGGCCGGGGCGCCGGTGTTCGCCGGCGGCACCTCAGGCGCCGCCACGGTGCTGGGACCGCTTGGCGGCTATCTGATCGGCTTTGTGGTCGCTGCCTATCTGGTGGGACTGCTCGCCGAGCGGAGCTGGGATCGGGGCAGTCGGGTGATCTTGGCCATGGTGATCGGCGAACTCGCCATCTACGCCATCGCGGTCCCCTGGCTGGGGATGTATCTCGGCATGGTCAAGGCGGTGACGCTCGGCTTCTTGCCGTTTGTGATCGGTGACACCCTCAAGCTCCTAGTCGCCTCAGGAGTTCTGCCACTCACCTGGAAGCTGGTGGGCCGAACCCGCTAACGGCCGCCTCCAGGTTCCCCTTCGGGGCCCATCGCCCAGGCCGATTCCCTTGGGGGAAGAACTGCGGCAACTTTATAAGGTTTCTTGTGGCTCCTTTTATACGCTCTTAAACTTCTGATATTTGGGCCACAGCCGCACGCACCACTCCTTACAGCCATGGTGCCGGGTCTCGGCCGCCAGCGCTGGTCGGTCGGGAGCCGGAGTGATCGAGCATGCAGGTTGCATCGCACCGGACGCGCAATTCGAAGAACTGCGCGTCCAGAAGACGACCCCCGCTGAGCACCGTTATCTGCAGGCGATGGCCGGCCTAGGCGCGGGTCTTATCGCTCGGCTCACGTCGCGCCGAGGCTTCCGAGCGCGCTGCGTCACAACCTGGAATGGTGCGAGAAAGCCTCATCCGCACGGGCCTCTGCTATGCGCCCCGTTGGGGGGAGATCTCCTTTACCGTGCCGATGCCTGACGAGTTCTTGCCGAGACGGCGGTGGGCTCGCGGGGGTCGCTGAACCACCGCCTAGAGTTCCAGCAGCAGGCGCTCCGGTGATTCCAGCTGCTCTTTGATGTGCACCAAGAAGCGGACCGCTTCCGCTCCATCCACGATCCGATGATCGTAGGTGACGGCCAGATACATCATCGGCCGCACCACCACCTGGCCCCCCACCGCCACCGGCCGCTCCTGGATGGTGTGCATCCCGAGGATGGCGACCTCCGGCTGGTTCAGGATCGGGGTGGAGAGCAGTGAGCCGAACACACCCCCGTTGGTGATGGTGAAGGTACCGCCCTGCAGGTCGGCAATGGCGAGCTCGCGGTCTCTGGCCCTCTTGGCCAGGCGCTGGATCTCCGCTTCGATCCCGGCGAAGCTCAGCTGGTCGGCGTGCCGGATCACCGGCACCACCAGCCCCTCAGGCGTGGAGACCGCCACCCCGATGTGGTAGTAGCGCTTGAGCCAGATCTCGTCTTGGGACACCTCGGCGTTCAGCCGTGGGAAGGCCTTCAGCGCCTCGACCGTGGCCTTGGTGAAAAACGACATGAAGCCAAGAGACACCCCGTGGCGCTCTTTGAAGGCGTCCTTGTACTGGCTGCGCATCGCCATCACCCGGCTCATGTCCACCTCGTTGAAGGTGGTGAGCATGGCTGCCGTGTGCTGGGCCTCGACCAAGCGCCTGGCGATGGTCAGGCGGCGGCGGGACATCCGCTGCCGCTCGATCGGCTCCTCGCCCGCTGCGGTCTCGACCGGCGCGGACGGTTCCTGCACAGCCGGTGCCCTCGGCCCGAGGTCTTGGCGCTGAATCCGCCCGATCGGTCCGCTGCCGGCCACTGCCGCCAGATCGACGCCCTGGGCTCTGGCCAGCCGGCGCACGGTGGGGGCGGCAGGCGGCGAAACGGCCGGTGCGGCCGGGGCAGCGGGGGCAACAGGTGGCGGTGGCGGCGGCACAGTCGGCTCTGGCATCTGTGCAGCACTGGCCGATGGCTTCTCTGGCGCCTTGTCCTCGACTGGCGGCTTGCCCGCCCCGTCTTTCACGGTGGCCAAGAGATCGCCGGCGTGGACGACCGCCCCCGCAGCCTGGTCCTGGGACACTAAGACACCGGCCACCGGAGACGGCACCTCTAAGTTCACCTTGTCGGTCTCCAGCTCGACCACCGGCTCACCGGCCGCCACCGCGTCCCCGGTCTGTTTCAGCCAGTTGGCGATCGACGCCTCGGCCACCGACTCCCCCATCTCCGGCACCCGGATCTCAGTTGGCACGCTTGGCGCCTCCCTTGCTTGCGGCCAGGGCTGTGCTCTGGCCGATTGCCTGTTCGATCAGCCGCTTCTGCTCGCTCTGATGGACGTCGGGGTCTCCTTCGGCCGTGGCGGCCCGGGCCGGGCGGCCGACATAGCGGAAGGTCACGCCTGACGGCAGCAAGGATTCGATCTGCTGGCGCACAAAGCTGTAGGCACCCATATTGGCCGGCTCTTCTTGCATCCAGACCACCTCCTTGAGGCGGGGAAAGCCACCGAGATGCTCCCGGAGGCTGTCCGAGGGGAAGGGGGCGATCTGCTCCAGGCGCAGGGTTGCGATCCCGCCCGCTGCCTCGTGCTGTTCCAGGGCGCCTGCCAGGTCGACCATCACCTTACCCGATCCGATCACCACCTGGCGGACCTGGTCGGGATCTTCGGCACTGGCCAGCACCTCTTGGAATTCGCCCGCGGCTAGGTCGCTGAGGCTTACCGCAGCCAGCGGGTGGCGCAAGAGGCTCTTTGGCGCCATCAGGATCAAAGGCCGCGGCTGACCCGAAAGACCCAGCGCCTGGCGGCGGAGCAGATGAAAATACTGGCCGGATGTGGTGGCGTTGGCCACCGTCAGGTTGTCCTCGGCCGCCAGCTGCAGATAGCGCTCCAGACGGGCGCTCGAGTGTTCCGGTCCCTGACCCTCGTATCCGTGGGGCAACAGCAGAACCAGTCCGCAGGCCTCGCGCCACTTGGCCCGGCCGGCCGAGATGAACTGGTCGATGATCACCTGGGCGGCGTTGGCGAAGTCCCCAAACTGCGCCTCCCACAGCACCAGGGTGTCAGCCGCCTCCAGTCCGTAGCCGTACTCGAAGCCGAGCACCGCCGCCTCGGACAGGGGGCTGTTGTAGGCGGAAAAGGCGGCCTTGGCCTGCAAGATGGCCTGCAGCGGGATGAACGGATGCCCGTCTTCGGCATCAAAGAGGGCCAGGTGGCGCTGGCTGAAGGTGCCGCGCAAGGAGTCCTGTCCGCTCAGCCGAATCGGCACGCCGTCTTGGAGCAGGCTGGCAAAGGCCAGCTCCTCGGCTTGCGCCCAGTCGATGGCGGACGGCTTGTCGAGGGCCTCCTGCCGCTTGTCGAGCAAAAGACGCGCCAGCTTGCTGTTGACGTGAAAGTCCTTTGGCACCTCGAGCAGGGCCTTCTGCAGCGCGCGCAGCCGCGCTTCTGGCACCGCCGTCTTCGGCCTTTCCCGGGGCCGGAGCGGTGGGTCTTCTTCGCGCCGATCCAGCCCGGCGGCCTGGGCGGCATGCAGCTGAGCGGCCACGTCCGCCGAAATGGCCTGCTCCTCTTTTTCGTCGATCACGCCGTCTGCGACCAGTTCGGCCGCCCAGAGGGCGCGCACGGTCGGATGACCAGCGATCTTTTGGCTCATCACTGGCTGGGTGTACGACGGGTCGTCGCCCTCGTTGTGGCCAAAGCGCCGATAGCCGATCAGGTCCACCAAGACGTCCTTGCCGAAGGTCGCCCGATAGGCGTGGGCGATCCGGATCGCCTCCAGGCAGGCCTTGGGCCGGTCGGCATTGACATGCAGGATCGGGATCTCAAAGCCCTTGGAGAGGTCGGCGGCGTAGCGGGTGGAGCGGCCGTCCTCGGGCTCTGTGGTGAAGCCGATCTGGTTGTTCAGCACGATGTGCACGGTGCCGCCGGTGCCGTAGCCGGAAAGGCGCGACAGGTTCAACGTCTCGGCGACCACGCCCTCGCCGGGGAAGGCGGCGTCGCCATGGATGGTGATGGCCAGCGCCCGACCTGGATCTTTGACCGGAGCGCCGGCCTGGTGCCGCTCTTCCTGGGCGGCCCGGGTCAGCCCGGCCACCACCGGGTTCACGAACTCAAGGTGCGACGGGTTGTTGGCCAGCACCACCCGCACCTCGACGGCCCCCTCACCCTGGATGGTGCGCCGCCTGCCCAGGTGGTACTTGACGTCCCCGCTCCAGCCCTGGTTCATGTCGATCTCGTGGCCCACGGCCCCACCGTCTCCGTGGAACTCGGAGAAGATGGCGGCATACGGCTTGCCGAGCACGTGGGCCAGTACGTTCAGACGGCCGCGGTGCGCCATGCCGATGAACACGGCGCGCACACCTTGGGCGACCGCGTCTGTGATCAGCTGGTCCAGCATCGGAACCAGCATGTCGGTGCCCTCGATCGAAAAGCGCTTCTGGCCGAGGAAGGTCTGATGCAAGAAGCGCTCCAAACCCTCCACCCAGCTGAGGCGGACGAGCAGGGAGTGGGCCGCCTCGGCGCTCAACTCCACGGCCATGGCGTGGTCTTCCGCCGCCTGGCGCAGCCACTGCCGCTCTTCCAGAGCGTCGACGTGGGCGAAGTCAAAGCCGATCGGGCCAGAGTACACCTGACGCAGCTCCCTGATCGCCCGATCGGCGGTCTGCTGGCCGCGGGGGTCGTCCGGGAAGACGATGGTCCCGGGCAGCCCAGCCAGGTCCCCTTCTGAGACGCCGTGCGTCTTCGGCTCCAGGGTGCGCGCAGGCGTGGGAGGCGCAAGGGGGTTGACATCGGCCGAGAGGTGTCCGTATTCGCGAATGTTGCGGGCAAGGCGGGCCGTACCCACCACTGCCCGCAGGTCGACGGCACTGTCAGTCGGGCCTCCGCCGGCCTCTTCCTCCAGCCAGCTCTCGCCCAGGTGGGAGGCGAAAAAGGCGCGGCTTTCGGCATCCACCGCCGCCGGGTCGTGACGATAGACCTGATAGAGCTCGCGCACGATAGCCAGGTTCGGGCCGGAGAACTCCGGACGTTGGCTCACGCCATTCCCTCTCTCTGCCCCTTGGGTCTCAGCCCCATTATATCTATATCAAATCATTATGACATGGCGTTTTATCATGCCACTCGCACATATTCTCGGCACGCACCTGGCCCGGCCGGCCCCTGGCCCTCGGCCCTCGTTCGGCGCCCTGCACAAGCAGGAGGGCCGGGGCGATGCCCCGGCCCTCTGCACACTTGTCCTCGGACGTTCAGGCGGACTCTTCTTGCTTCTTCTTGACCGGCTTGCGCTCGGCCGTGACCAGAAGCGGCGCCTCTCCCTTGGCCACCACCTCGGGGGTGATCACGCACTTGGTGACTTCCTTGCGGGCCGGCACCTCGTACATCACGTCCAGCATGATGTCCTCGATGATGGCCCTCAGGCCGCGGGCGCCGGTCTTGCGCTTGATCGCCTCGGTGGCGACGGCGTTGAGCGAGCCCTCGGTGAATTCGAGGTCCACCTGGTCCAGCTCCAAGAGCTTTTGAAACTGCTTGATCAGGGCGTTCTTCGGCTCGACCAGGATGCGGACCAGATCCTCCTCGGCCAAGGGGTCGAGCGTGACGATCACCGGCAGGCGGCCCACAAACTCCGGGATCAGGCCGAACTTGAGCAGGTCCTCAGGCAGGACCTGGGCCAGGATCTGGCCGCGCTGGCGGCGCAGGTCCTCGTCCTGCAGGTCGGCCCCGAAGCCGAGTCCCTTCTTTCCGACCCGGTTCAGGATGATCTTCTCCAGCCCGTCGAAGGCGCCGCCGCAGATGAACAGGATGTTGGTGGTGTCGATCTGGATGAACTCCTGGTGCGGGTGCTTGCGTCCGCCCTGCGGCGGCACCGAGGCGGTCGTCCCCTCCAGGATCTTGAGCAGCGCCTGCTGCACGCCCTCCCCCGACACGTCGCGGGTGATCGAAGGGTTCTCGGCCTTGCGGGCGATCTTGTCCACCTCGTCGATGTACACGATCCCCTTCTCCGCCTTCTCGATGTCGTAGTCGGCGGACTGGATCAGCTTGAGCAGGATGTTCTCCACGTCCTCGCCCACATAGCCGGCCTCGGTCAGCGAGGTGGCATCGGCGATGGCGAAAGGAACGTTCAGGATCCGGGCCAGGGTCTGGGCCAGAAGCGTTTTCCCAGATCCGGTCGGGCCCAGCATCACGATGTTGGACTTCTGCAGTTCGACGTCGCCGATCTTGGCGCCCAGATTGACCCGCTTGTAGTGGTTGTAGACCGCCACCGAGAGGTTGCGCTTGGCCCGGCCCTGGCCGATCACGTACTGGTCCAGGATGCCGTTGATCTCGTGCGGCTTGGGCACGTTCTTGAGCTCGACCTCAAGCTCCTCGCCCAGCTCTTCTTGGATGATCTCAGAGCAGAGCTCGACGCACTCGTCGCAGATGTACACGCCCGGTCCAGCGATCAGCCGCTTGACCTGCTCCTGGTACTTGCCGCAGAAGGAGCATTTCAGTTGCCCCTTTTCGTCTGTGAACTTGAACATCTGTTAGCCCCCCTGGCCGCCGATCAGCCTCGGTGTGAGGATCTCGTCGATCAATCCGTACTCCTTGGCCTCATCGCAGCTCATGAACTTGTCCTGCTCGGTGTCTTTCATCACCGTCTCGAAGCTCTTGCCGGTGTGCCGGGCCAGGATCTGGCTGACCGTCTCCTGGGCCTTCCTCAGCTCCTTGGTGTAGATCTCGACGTCCGACACCTTGCCGCCGATGTTCCCGGCCGCCGCCTCGTGGATCATGATCCGAGAGTGCGGCAGAGCCAGCCGCTTGCCGGGGGCGCCGCCGGCCAGCAGCACGGCGCCCATCGACGCCGCCATGCCCACGCAGATCGTCTCGACCTGCGGCTTGATGTACTGCATGGTGTCGTAGATGCCGAGCCCGGCGTCGATCGAGCCGCCTGGGCTGTTCAGGTAGAGGTGCACATCCTTCTCCGGGTCGTCCGACTCCAGGAAGAGAAGCTGGGCAATGACCAAATTGGCGATCTGGTCGTCGATCACGGTGCCCAGGAAGATGATCCGCTCCTTGAGCAGGCGGGAGTAGATGTCGTATGCCCGCTCGCCGCGATTGGTCTGCTCCACCACCATCGGCACGTAGTACCCCACTGCACGTTCCTCCTCAGGATTGAGCCGGCTGATCGCCACGGCCCAAGGCGGCCAGATAGGTCGTCAGCTTGCGGTCGATCAGGATCCGGGCCAGTGTCCGCAACTCTTCTTCGGTCAGCTTGCGCCTCTCCCGCTGCGAGACGGCCTGGGCGGCGAGCTCCAGTTCGGCCTGGGTGACCCGGGCGTCGGCCTGATCGATCAGCGCCTCTGTAACCAGCGTACGCCGAACGGAATCCAGCGCCTCCTTCTGGAGTCCCTCGAGTGGCTCCTCCCGGCGGTCGTGCTGACTTTGCTGGTGCTCGACCTCGCGGTCCACCAGAAAGTCAGGCACCTCCACCTCGGAGGCGGCCAGGACAGCATCGAACACGGCTTGTGCCCGCGCCTCCTCAAGCCGCCGCTGGCGGGCCTCGGACAGATAATTCGTGAGCGCCTCACGCATCTCCTCTAGCCCAGGGTAGCCCTGGGCTTGGGCGAACGCCTCATCCAGAGGCGGCCAGTCCGGATTGGCGACTCGGCTGACGGTGAAGACAGCGTCCCGCCTGCCCTCTTCTGTGTCATAGGACGCCTTGCGGACGTCTCCGACCTTGGCCCCAAGCAGTGCGGCCCGCACCTCCGAAATGGCGTCAGAAAGCGCCAGGTCGGTGTTCTCGAAGCTGTCCGGCTGGCCTGTCCCTCCGCTGATCTGTCCGGAGACCGTCACCACCGCGTCCTCGTCCGCCGCCTCGGTCGGTACCAAGGCGGCCGCGCGCCGACGCAGATCGGTGATCGTCGCCTCCACCTCGGCCTCGACCGTGCCCTCCACAGCGGGCGGCTCCGCAATCGTAAGCCCCTCTATGGCCGGCAGCGCCACCTTGGGCTTGCGATAGACCTTGGCCTGGAAGGAGAGACTGCCGTCGTCGCCGGGGGCCAGGCTGTCGACCCGTCCCTCTTCGTACGGCTCGATCCCCGTCTCCTTCAGGGCCTGCCGGTAGGCGGTCGGGACGACCGCCTCCACCGCCTCGTCCCACAGCGCCTCCCGCCCGACGTGGCGCTCGAAGACGCTGCGCGGGGCCCGGCCCGGGCGGAATCCGGGAATCTTATAGCGCTTGACCAGCCGTCTGTAGGCCGCTTCCATGGCCTGCTCCATGCGGTCCGGCTCGACTGTGATCTCGATCTGGGTCTCGTGGTCGGACAGGGACTGGCTCGCTACCTTCACCGCTCGGCCTCACTTTCAGGTGTGTGCGGGAGTGCATTATAGCACGCTGGGCGGATCGATCAGGGCTCCAGCCAGAAGCGGCCGTCGCGGGCGACCAGGGCGGTGGCGGCCTGCGGTCCCCAAGAGCCGGCGGCATACGGCAGACAGGTCGCCTCCTTGTCCCAGCGCTGGGCCAATGGGTCGAGCGCCCGCCAGGCGGCCTCCACCTCGTCCTCGCGGGTGAAGAGCGTCGGCTCGCCCAAGGTGGCGTCCACCAAGAGCCGCTCATAGGCCTCGGCCGAGGCCGAGCGAAAACTCGAGGCGTAGACGAAGTTCATGTCGACCGGATCGACGTGGGTGCCGAGGCCGGGTCGCTTGGCGCCGATCTTGAGGCTGATCCGCTCCTCCGGCTGAACGTGGATCGAGAGCACGTTCATCTGTGCCGCGCCCTCGAACAGGTCGAGCGGCGGCTTGTTGAACACGACCTGGATGCGGGTCGCCCGCTCCGGCAGACGCTTTCCGGTGCGCAGATAGAAGGGCACCCCGTGCCACCGCCAGTTGTCGATGAACAGGCGCAGGGCGGCGAACGTCTCGCGCGTCGAGTCGGGAGCCACCCCCGCCTCCTGCCGGTATCCCTGCACCCGCTCTCCCGCCACCTGACCCTTCTGGTACTGGCCGCGCACGGCGTCTTCGGTGCGCACCGGACGGATGGCGGAGAGCACCTTCACCTTCTCATCGCGCACCGCTTCGGCCGAGAAGACGGCCGGCGGCTCCATGGCGGTCAGGGCCACCAGCTGCAGGAGGTGATTCTGGACCATGTCGCGCAGGGCACCGGCCTGGTCGTAGTAGTCGGAGCGGCCCTCGGTCCCGATCGTCTCCGCCGCCGTGATCTGGACATGGTCGATCTGACCGCGGTTCCAGATCGGCTCCATCACGCCGTTTGAGAAGCGAAAGACCAGGATGTTCTGGACCGTCTCCTTGCCCAGGTAATGGTCGATGCGGTAGATCTGGCGCTCGGGAAAGGCCCTCTGCACCGCTCGGTTCAAGGTGCGGGCCGACGCCTCGTCCACGCCGAACGGCTTTTCCACGATCACCCGGCCCCGATTGCGGCCGACCTTGGCCTCGGCCAGGCGCCCCACCACCGCCGCGATCAGCTGCGTCGGCACGGCCAGATAGAAGAGGTGCAGGCCGCGCTCGCCCTTCAGCCGTCCGGCCAGGTCGCCGTACAGCTCCGGCTGGTCGGCGTTGCCGGCCAGATACTGGGGCGGCGAAGACGAGGGCCAGCGGCCGCCGATGCTGTCTTCGACCAGGCGGGCAAAGGCCGCATCGTCCATCTCCTGGCGGGAGATGCCGATCAAGGCTGTATCCCTGGGCAGCAGGCCGGCCCGCACGTTTTGGGCGATGGCGGCATACAGCTTGCGCCGGGCCAGGTCGCCAGTCGCCCCGAATACAATCAGGGTGAGCGGCGTCATGGAGACAGCTCCCGACTGCCGACACCCATCTCGCCCAACTCGGGGCCCTTGGCCGATGACCTGATCACGCTCAGGCCCTCCTCGCAGAACGCGCCGCGTCGACCAGCTGGCTCATGGCGGCGGCATCGAACTCGTTCAGTTCTACGGTCACGACCGGTCTCCCCCGTCGCTCCAGCATCGTGCGCTCTGCCTTGGCCTCGGCGCCGATCAGGTCTGAAAACCCGTAGCCGCGTCCTGGGATGGGCGTGGACGTGGACCGATCCAGCAGCTGGACTAGAGCGCAGGACCGCCACCTCGGCGGATGAAAGCGGCCCGCTGAAGCCAGGCCGCCCAAGGCGAAGCCAAAGGTGACCGGCGCCATGGTCAGGCCAGCGAGCCAGCCCCGGAGCTCGGCCGCCGCCTTCGCCTGGTCTCCTTTCTCGTCCAGGTAGGCGCTGATCCGCACATGGGATCCTTCGCCCAGTCCCCTAACCATCTTCTCGATCGCCCGAAGCGCCTGCTCCAAACCCGCCTCTTTGCCATCTGTGGCCCGCCGCTCTTGCCCACCCGCGGCCAAGATCCGGCCGGTTTCAGCCTCCAGCTCGTTTGGCCCAAACTCTCCTGGCAGCGCTCCGTCGCCGAGCGCCGACACACCGGCCAGTGCGATCTGAAGGCGCACCATCTCGCGGCCGAGCTCCGACGGGTCTGTGATCTGGAAGCGGGCGGTCGGATGGCCAGCATCCGCCAGCTGGCCGAGCGGCAGCACATCGCCCTGGCTGTAGGAGATGAAGAGGCGGTCCGCCCCGTAACCCTGGCGCACGCCTTCTCCCACCACCGGTAAAAGTCCCGCCTCTCCGCCGCCACAGGTCTGGGCGATCTCGTTCTCCAGCCAGGTCGCAAGGCGCGCGAAGGCGCCGTCTGAGTAGATCGCAACCTTGTTGCGGCCGGTGCGGGCCGCGGCCAGCAGGAGGGCACAGAGGTCTTGGGCGCTCGCCCCTGCTCCGGCCGCAAGCTCCTCTTGCAGGCTGCGGGCCTGGGCCAGGAGCGGACCCGCATCATGCCCGGCCAAGATGAGTGCCACAAGCGCCGCCGTCTCGACCGTCGGATGACGCCCCGCCTGCGCCGGCCCTGTCTCCAGGACCGCCCGCCAGCGCTCTGCCTCGGCCTGTTCGGCCAGGGCCGAGCCGGGGTCCGTGACGGCGACAAAGGCCTGCGGCCAGTCGGAGCCCAGATGGCGCGCCACCCACGGCTGAAAATAGGCAACGAGGTCCTGCACCTGGATCTGGCCTGGTCCTGGCGACACCACGAGCACCAGT
>JAKAUI010000052.1 GCA_021827745.1 Bacillota bacterium
TCCTTCCGGCCGGCGGCAAATGAGCGGGACTATACTGGCTTCGCAGCGATGGGAGGATGGACGTGGACGTTTTCGTCAGCGGCGGCACCGGGTACGTCGGCCAGCCAGTGGTTGAGGCCCTGATCGGCCTGGGGCACCGGGTGCGCGCCCTTACCCGTCCAGGCGGCCGCCAGCTGCCAAAGAGCGCCTGGCTCGTGCCGATCGCCGGCGACCTGGAAGACCCGGGCGCCTTGAGCAGGGGCCTTGCCGGTGCCGACGCCGTGGTCCACCTGGTCGGCATCATTCGCGAGGATAGGGCGGCCAACGTCACCTTCGGCTCGGTCCATGTCGCGGGCACCAAGAACCTGCTTGAGGCGGCGGCGGACGCCGGAGTCCGGCGCTGGCTGCAGATGAGCGCCCTCGGCGTGACCGCAGACTCTGCCTCTGCCTACTTCCGAACCAAGGCACAGGCGGAGGAGGCGGTGCGCCAGTCCGGGCTGGACTGGACCATCTTCCGCCCCTCCTTGGTCTTTGGCCCAGGCGGCCCGGGCCCTCAGTTTCTGACAGAGGTCCGGGACCGGCTGCTTCGCCTGCCGCTCCATCCGATGATCGACGGCGGCCACCAGAAGCTGCAGCCGGTGGCGGTGCAGACGGTCAGCCTGGCCTTCGCCCGGGCGCTCGACGAGCCGGCCACGATCGGTGCCACCTATGACCTAGCCGGCCCAAACGTGCTCACCTTCCGCCAGCTGGTGGCCACACTGGCCGCGAGCGTCGGCCGCCCGTTTCGCCCGGTGTGGGTGCCATCTTCCCTGGTTCAGGCTCTGTTGCCCGTGCTCGACCGTAACGGCACCTTTCCGCTGACCCGCGACCAGCTGATCATGCTGCGCTCCGGCAGCGTTTCTGAAAGCTGGGAGGCAGCGTATCAGGCGTTGGCCCTGGAGAGGGTCGGCTTTTCGGTGTCTGGGATCTAAGGCTGGCTCGCCCGCTGCTTGAGCACCAGGCCGAGCGCCGTGTGCACGGCCGTCACCTGGAGCAGGGTGCGGACGGCAAGCGGCTGCAGCACCGGAGTCTCGATGGTCATGGCATGGCCGCTCAAGTCGAACATCAAGAAGGCGAGCGGCCACAGCCGCCGCTTCTGGAGCCGCTCCCGCAGCGGGGTCGCGGCCCGGCCGCGCGGCACCAACCCGTGCCGCACCGTCGGCTCGTCCGCCCATTCGCAGACCGGGCCGACCCGGGCCATGGCGTCTCGCACCGTGCGCCGAAACCAGGGCGCCTCTTCCGTCGTCTCGTAGATGTAAAAGCCGCTGAAGTCCGAGTCCTCGTGCAGGTCGAGACCGAAGTCAAAGCGCTGACCCTGAAGCTTCTCCCACATCAGGGTGGACAGCGGGTCCTCAGGGTTGCGGAACTGGCGGTTCGGATCGACGTCTCGGCCGTTGTGGCGAAGGCCGCGGATGTACCCGAAGGGGTTCAGGCAGGGCCAGACGTCGAACTGGACGCGCTCCCTCCACTGCTCGGCCTCTGTCTCCAAAAAGGCCAGGCAGCCAGCCACGCCGCCTGGCTCCTCCCCGTGGATCCCGGCTGCCAGCAGCACCCGCACACCACGTCCAAAGCGCAGCCGGTAGATGGGTTCGCCGTCTACAACGCCCGCCGTCTCCAGCGGCACGCCCAGCCGTCTCGCCACCCGGCTCAGGCGTTCTTGCACTTCGGGCCAGGCGATCCGCTCGTCCATCGGCTCCTCCCCGTCTTGAGAAAAGCGCCCGCGTAACGCGGGCGCAAAGTCTGGCGCGCCTAGCAGGACTCGAACCTGCGCTCCTGGCTCCGGAGGCCAGTGCTCTATCCACTGAGCTATAGGCGCCTATAGCAGGATTCTACCACAGGCGTCGGCCCGGCTGCCACGTCCGGCGGGCGTACGACGCCCCGTTCCCTGTACACTGGGCTCAAGACCAAGCCGAAAGGAGCCGACATGCCGCCCGCCCTTTTGGTCGCACTGGTCCTGGCCCTTGGCCTGGACACGTTCAGCGTTTCCGCAGCCTTGGCCCCCCGCTTCCCTCAGCATCGCCTGCGCATCGCCACCACCTTCGCCCTGTTCGAAGCGGTCATGCCGCTGATCGGCATCGGGATCGGCCGCCTGCTCGGCCATGCGCTGGGGACCGCCGGTGACGTCGTCGGGGCGGTGCTTTTGGTGTTGCTCGGCGGGTACTTCCTGTTCACCGGGCGCCGCTCAGAGCCGGAGCCAGAGCCCGATCCTCCGTCTTCTGGCTTCGCCGGCTGGCTCTTGGTCGGATTGGGCCTCTCCATCTCCTTGGACGAGGTGGCCGTTGGCGTCTCGTTCGCCCTGCTCGGCGTGCCGCTGATTCCGGCGATTGTGGCCATCTTGGCCCAGGCATTCCTCTTCTCCCTGATCGGCTCCTCACTCGGCCAGGGTCTCAGCCGACGGTTCGGAGGCGCGGCCACACCGATTGCTGGCCTAGTCCTCGCCCTGCTCGGATTCTTCCAGTTCGGCCGCATCTTTCTCGGCTGGTGAGCAATATCCGGGTGCGAAGAAAGACCTGACTGCGCTCGGCGGCAGTCAGGTCTTGGTCAGGCCCGCCCCTTTCGGGGATCCTTGGCGGCTCAGTCCTCCGTGTGGCTGTGGCGCAGCACCTTTTCCAAGCCGAGATCCTTGAGCAGCGCCTCGTGGTGGTCGCTCAGCTCGCGGCTCAGTGCGTCGAGTTTCTTCCCGATCGACTCGTGCTGCTTCTTCAACTTGTCGTACTGCTGGCTGAGCACCCGCACCCGGCGCACCCGAACGGTGGTCGAGAGATCGGAGATCGCCCTTCTCGATCGGCGGCGGACTGCGCCGGTGGTGCTCTGGGCGTTCACCCGGTTGGCCAGCCGCCCCAGATACAGTTTGATGCTGACCGCCGAGCGATCCAGATCGGTCACAGCCTTTTCGACGGCATCGGCGAACGGCACCAACTTGGCGTCGATCTGGCGGGCCAGTCCGGTCAGATACTCCCTCTCCTGCGGCTCGAACTTTCCTTTTGTTGCCAAGACACAGTCCTCCTCAATTCAGGCAGTGCACAATCCAAATATACACCAATGCACGTAACGGCGCGTCAGATCCGCGAGTTGTCTTCTCTGTCAATTGCGGGCGCTCTCCAGTACCGTACGGGCGTATCAGGAACTCAGAAAATGACCTTGCCCAAGGCGGAGGAGATCAGGCCGGCCGCCACCTGCCCGGTGCGGTTGTGATCGTCTAGGATTGGGTTCACCTCGACCACGGAGAGCGAGTCCAGCCGACCGCTGGCGGCGATCATCTCGAACGCCAGATGGGCCTCCCGGTAGGTGATGCCGCCTGGCACCGGGGTGCCGACGCCGGGGGCCTCCTTTGGGTCGATCACGTCCAGGTCGACGCTCACGTGCAGGTGATCGACGGCCGAAAGCTGATCGAGGGCCTCTTCGATCACCGACCGCATCCGGTCGTGGTCGATCGCCGACATGGTGGCCACCTTGACCCCGGAGTCTTCGAGCGCCTCACGCTCTGCCGGGTCCAGGTCGCGGGTGCCGATCAGGTGAACGTCGGCCTCAGAGACAAAAGGATCGGTCCCCCAGGCTGCCAAGAGATCGGGGTGGCCGCGTCCGACCGAGGCCGCCAGCGACATGCCGTGGATGTTGCCGCTGGGGGTGGTGCGATCGGTGTTGAAGTCGCCGTGGGCGTCCAGCCAGATCACACCCAGGCGGCGGCCGAGTCTCGCCGCGCCGGCGAGGGCACCGATCCCGATCGAGTGGTCGCCGCCCAGGATCAACGGGAACTCCCCGTCGGCGCCCGCAGACGCCACCAGGGCGGCCAGTTCCTGGTTGACCCGGACGACCTCGCCCAGGTAGTGCAGGTTCGGATTGTTGCCCCTGCCCAGCCGGGAGGCATGGTGGACGATCAAATCGCCGTGGTCGTGCACGGCCAACCCCAGGGCCTCAATCTGCTCTTGAAGACCGGCGTAGCGGATCGCAGACGGACCCATGTCGACACCTCTGCGCCCGGCGCCGAGGTCCATCGGCACGCCGATGACGGCCACCTTCTTGTTCACTGCTGCTCCTCCTCCGTGGGGCCAGACGAAGCCGCCCACTCCAGAACGGCCCGACGCAGCTCAGCCTCGCTGTTTTGCTCAGGGTCGATCCGCACGCGCTGCCAGAGCCAGCTCTCGCACTCTTTTAGCCACGGTCCGGGGCTCTGTCCCAAAAGGGCGGCGATCGCCTGGGGGCTAAGCGCCAGCTGCCGGACGACGCCCTCGCGCTCGGCCCGCTCCCAGGTCTTTCGATAGTGCCGCGCGTCCAGGCAGGCCAGCCAGGTCAGTTCACTTCTGCTGAGCGACCCGGCCATCGTCCGCTGGGCTTGGGCCGAAGAGTCCACCCGCACGCCCAGATGGTCGACCAGTGCGCGCATCCGCTGCCAGCGCCGCTCGGTCAGGTGGCCCTTCAGCCAGGAGAGACCGGCCTCTGGCCGGCCCCCGGCCACCGCCATGGCCAAGATGGCGAAGGGCGGCTCCTGAGCCCAGGGGGCGAGGCCGGTAGGCCCGGCCCACGGCCAGAGCACGCTCAAGAGCCCTTGATAATGGTTCCACGTCGGCCCTGCCGCCTCCCCCTGGATGAGCCGCCACAGTTCCTGGTCGGCCCGACTGCGTGGCGTGCGCACAAGGGCGTCTCGCTGCCAGAGCGCGGCTTCGGTCTCAGCCTCCGCGGCCAAAGACCGCTCGCTGATCAGCCGGATGCCGCGCAAGATGCGCAGCGGATCCTCGGCCAGCCGGCGTACCGGCTGGGGCAGGGCGCGCAGGATCCCACGCTCAAGGTCGCTCCGGCCCAAGAAAGGATCGATCCAGGTCCCGTCCGGAGACAGGCCAATGGCGTTGACCGTGTAGTCGCGCCGCCTGAAGTCCTGATCGAGGCTGGAGCCAAAGTCGACCTCCCTGGGATGACGGGCGTCTTGGTAGGCGCTGTCTTGGCGCAGGCGGGCCAGATGGTAGGTGGCAGCCTGCGTGCGCAGCTGGACCACGCCGTAGCCCAGAGTCCGCACTCGGCCGAGCGGTGCAAGCCACCGCTCAAGCTCCTCCGGAGACGCCGAGGTGGCGAGGTCGATCTCTCGCCAGCTCCGCCCGGACAGGGCGTCCCGGACGGCACCTCCGACCAGGACGACCAGATGCCCCCTGCCCTCCAGCTCCCTGCTGACAGGCGCCGTCTGGCCGAGCAGCGAGCCTACGAGGTCCACTTCACCCACCACCCTAGTCTGCCGGGGCAGACACCACATGAAGCGGCGGGGCCGCTTGGCCCCGCCGTTCGATCAGCGCTTGGAGAACTGCGACGCCTTTCTGGCCTTCTTCAGTCCGTACTTGCGGCGCTCTTTGATCCGCGGGTCCCGGGTCAGGAGGCCTGCCTGCTTCAGTTGGGGATGGAAGTTCGAATCGATGCGCAAGAGCACCCGGGCCAGGGCATGGCGGACGGCTCCAGCCTGGCCGCTGACGCCCCCGCCGCGCACGGTGGCGCTGATGTCGAAGCTGGCCTGCGTCCCGGTCAGGATCAGCGGCACCTGGGCGTAGGCCCGCATGGTCGTGATCGGAAAGTACTCCTCAAGCGGTCGGTTGTTGACCGTAATCGTCCCGCTGCCCGGCCGCACATGGACCCTGGCCACGGCCTCCTTGCGCCTGCCGACTGCGAACACGGCGTCACTGGCCATGGGCAACCTCCCTCAAGACTGGCTGCTGGGCTTGGTGCGGATGATCGGGGCCGACGTACACCTTCAGCTTGGTGAACTGCTGGCGGCCGAGCTTGTTCTTGGGCAGCATGCCCCTGACGGCCCGCTCCAGGGCCCGCTCCGGGTGCTTGTCCAGCACCTGGCCCAGAGTCTCCTGCCGCAGTCCGCCCGGATAGCCGGTGTAGTGCCGGTACAGCTTGTCCGTGAGCTTCTTGCCGGTGACCCGCACCTTCTCGGCGTTGACCACGACCACGAAGTCGCCGGCATCGACGGACGGCGTGAACGTGGGCTTGGTCTTGCCGCGCAGGATCGACGCCACCTCCACCGCCAGACGACCCAGCACCTGATCTTTGGCGTCGATCAGGATCCAATTTCGCTCTGCGTTTTGGGGTGTAGCCATCGGCGTTTGGGTCACGGGTGGTCCTCCTTGCAGGCCAGAGACGGCCGACGTTTAGTGTCTCTCAGCGGCGGGACCGGTGTCAAGAAACGATGGATCCGAATAGT
The DNA here is from genome assembly GCA_021827745.1 of Bacillota bacterium. Classification (GTDB taxonomy): domain Bacteria; phylum Bacillota; class Sulfobacillia; order JAJZYS01; family JAJZLH01; genus JAJZLH01. The sequence goes on from JAKAUI010000052.1 coordinate 6,209, forward strand.
GCACCTGAACCAAGGTCAGTCCTCTCGCCGGCGCTGTCGACCCGGCGAGCGAGCGGTCCTTGCCGGCCAAAATGTCTCCCATGGTCTCGGCCGCCCGCTTGTGGCGGCCGACCTCGATCAGGGTGCCCACGATGTTGCGGGCCATGTGGTACAAGAAGCCGCTGGCGGTCATCTCGATGGACACGAGGCCGTCCGAGCGGGCCTGCACCGCCACCTCGCGCATCCGGCGCTGGCCGATCAGGTGCTGGCGACCGGAGAAGCTCAGAAAGTCGTGGTCCCCGACCAGCGCTCGTGCCGCCTGCTGCATCGCACCGAGGTCCAACGACGGCCCCACCTGCAGGCAAAACCGACGGTAGAGGGGCCGGGGGGCAACCGCCGTGTCGAGCAGATAGCGGTAGGTCTTGGCGACGGCCTCACGCCTAGGGTCGAAGCTCGGGAGCACCGCTTCGGCGCCAAGCACGCGCAGATCCGGCGGGAGATGGGCGTTGAGCGCTTTGGGCCACCGCTCGGGCAAGAGCGTTGCACTGGTGTCAAAGGCGACCACCTGGCCGAGGGCGTGCACTCCGGCATCGGTGCGGCTCGCCCCCTGGAGCAGGACGAGATCGCCGGCCAGGCGGCTGACCGCCTCTTCGAGGGTGCCCTGGACCGTGCGCCCCTTGTCGGCGCTCTGCCGCTGGAAGCCGGCGAACTCGGTCCCCTCGTAGCTGACGATCAACCTCAGTCGCACCGGACTAGACCAGTTCGAGGATCACCATCGGCGCGCTGTCGCCGCGCCGCTCGCCCACCTTCAGGATCCGGGTGTAGCCGCCGGGCCGGTCCCGGTACTTCGGAGCGATGCCCTCGAACAGCTTCGTGACCGTGTCCTCGTCAAACAGGTAGGCAGCCACCCGACGGCGGTTGGCGACATTGTCCAGCTTGGCGGTGGTGATCAGCTTCTCTGCGATCGACGAAACCTCTTCGGCCCGCGCCGCAGTGGTCACGATCTTGCCGCTCTTGAAGAACGACGTCACCTGACTGCGGAACATCGCCCGCTGGGCCTGCCAGTTTCGCCTCAGTCGTCTCTCCGGCATGACTAGCCCTCCACCTTGCGGAACGAGAGCCCCAGCTGCGCAAGCTTCTCCCGCACTTCATCCAGTGACTTGGTGCCCAAATTGCGCACCTTCTTGATCTCTTCCTCGTCCTTTTGCACCAGCTCGTACACCGAGTTGATGCCGGCTCTCTTCAGGCAGTTGTACGAGCGCACCGACAGGTCGAGCTCCTCGACCGGCATCTCGCGGATCCGGTCCTCGGCGCTGGCCACCTGGGCCGGGCCGACCCCGGCGTCCTCGGCCCCGGTCAGGCCGACAAACAGGCGCAGGTGATTGGTCAGAATGCCCGCAGAAACTGCCACCGCCTGCTCAGGCGACACGGTCCCGTTGGTCCACAGCTCGAGCTCCAGCCGATCGTAGTCGGTAACTTGGCCGACTCGAGTCTCGCTGATCGTGTAGTTCACCCGCCGCACCGGCGAGAACATGGCATCGACTGGGATCAAGCCGATCGGGGCGTCGGGGTGCTTGAGCTTGTCGGCGCCGACGTAGCCCCGGCCCCGCTCGACTGTGACTTCCATCTCGAGGGTGGCGCCCTTGGTCAGGGTGGCCAGCACCTGGTCGGGATTGAGCACGTCGATGTCCGGGTCCTTGATCACGTCTCCGGCCTTGACCGCACCGGCGCCCTTGGCTTCGATCCGGATCGTCTTTGGCTCTTCGGTGTGCAGGCGGACATTCAAAGACTTCAGGTTGAGCACGATGTCGGTCGTGTCTTCGACCACGCCTGGGATGGTCGAGAACTCGTGCAGCACGCCCTCGATCTTGACTGCCGTCACGGCTGCACCCGGGATCGATCCGAGCAGGATGCGCCGGAGCGAGTTGCCCAGTGTGATGCCGTAGCCTCGCTCCAAAGGCTCGACGACAAAGCGGCCATAGGTGCCGCCCGAGTCGACTTCGGAGACGGCAATGGTCGGGACGGTGGTGTCGGTCACGCGCACAGCCCCCTCGCTCACCTTGAGTAAAGCTCCACGATCATGTGCTCCTCCACCGGCGTGTCGATCTCCGCCCGCTCGGGAAGCCGCAGGAAGGTCCCTTCCAGCTTGTCCATGTCGACCTCAAGCCAGTCCGGGAGCATCCGGCCCAGGGCCAGCTGCTGCAAATTCTCATAGCGCGGGTGCGTGCGACTGCCCTCGGCCACCGAGATCTTGTCTCCGGGCCGGACCAGCATCGATGGGATGGAGGCCTTGGTGCCGTTGACCAAGAAGTGGCCGTGGCGGACCATCTGCCGGGACTCGGGGCGGGATCCGCCCAGGCCCATGCGGTAGACCACGTTGTCGAGCCGCCGCTCCAAAAGCTGCAGCATGCGCTCGCCGGTGGCTCCGGTCGAACGCTGGGCCCGCTCGAAATTGTTGCGGAACTGCGACTCCATCAAGCCGTAGTAGCGCTTGGCCTTCTGCTTCTCGCGCAACTGCAGCCCGTAGCCGGACAGCTTGCGCCTGCCCAGTCCGTGCTGGCCGGGCGGCACGGCGCGCTTTTTCACGGGGCACTTGTCGGTGTAGCACTTCTCAGCCTTCAGGAAGAGCTTCGTGCCCTCCCTGCGGCAGAGTCGGCAGACCGGTCCAGTCTCTCTCGCCATGGTGTTCGCTCTTCCTCCTAGACCCGCCGCCGCTTGGGCGGGCGGCAGCCGTTGTGTGGGATCGGTGTCACGTCTCGAATCATGGTCACTTCCAGCCCAGCCGTCTGCAAGGAGCGGATCGCCGCTTCACGTCCGGCGCCTGGGCCCTTCACCCAAACCTCGACCTCGCGCATCCCCTGATCCATCGCCTGCTTGGCGGCCGCCTCGGCAGCCACCTGGGCTGCAAAGGGGGTCGACTTTCTCGATCCCTTGAAGCCCTGCATCCCCGAAGAGGCCCAGGCCAGCGAGTTTCCGGTCGGGTCGGTGATGGTCACGAGCGTGTTGTTGAAGGTGCTCTTCACGTGGGCGATGCCACGCTCCACATGCCGGCGCTCACGCCGCTTGGGACGAGTCCCGGTCCTCTTAGGCACGAAGGGGCCCCCTCTCTGCGGTCGCTCGCATCACCCTGGTCATACCTTCTTCCGCTTGACCCCGACGGTGCGTCGGGGGCCCTTGCGGGTGCGGGCGTTGGTGTGCGTCCTCTGTCCGTGCACCGGCAGGCCCCGCCGATGGCGGACGCCCCGGTAGGACGAGATCTCCACCAGCCGGCGGATGTTCATCGCCGTGCTGCGCTGCAGATCCCCTTCCACCCGGTACCCCTTCTCCACGGCGTCGCGCAGCCGGGTCACCTGGTCCTCGGTCAGATCCCGCACCCGAATGCTGGGATCGACATCGGTGTCGGCCAGGATCTTCTTGGCCAGGCTCGGACCAATGCCGAAAATGTACGGCAGCGCCGCTTCAATCCGCTTCTCCCTAGGCAGGTCGACGCCTGCGATACGTGCCATATGCTCCCTCCTTATCCCTGGGCCTGCTTGTGCTTGGGGTTCTCACAGATGACAAAGACCCGGCCCTGACGGCGCACGATCTTGCACTTCTCACACATCTTCTTGACTGACGGCCGAACCTTCATGACTGTCCCTCCACCTCATCTCAACCGATACGTGATGCGGCCCCGGGTCAGGTCGTACGGGGAAAGCTCGATCGTCACCCGGTCGCCGGGCAGGATGCGAATGAAGTGCATCCGGAGCTTGCCCGAGATGTGGGCCAGGACCTTGTGGCCATTGTCCAGCTCAACGCGGAACATGGCGTTGGGCAATGGCTCAACCACTCGCCCCTCCACCTCGATCGTGTCCTCCTTGGGCATCCTCCGCACCTCCTCTCCCGCTGACCTGGGCTTCGATGGCCTCTAGCTCCCGTGTGAGCTCGTGGTCGTCCGGCCGGTAAGATTTCGCTCGCCACTCTTGCAGCCGCTCGGTGGTCGCGTCTACCACCTCGAGATGACGGGCGTTCTTGGGCTTGGGACGCTCCACCGGGTGGAGCCTGCCGTCGGCGATCAGGCACCGCAGTTCGCTGTGACCGACCACCAAGAACAGCTGGTCGCGGTCACGTCCCCGCCTGGACCTTACCAGATCGCCGTCGGCAGGCACTTTTGCCATCTTACACCACCGTCAGCACGGTCGGTTCATCGGCCACCGCCACCGTGTGTTCGAAGTGCGCCGACGGGCGATGGTCCCGGGTTCGGATGGTCCACCCGTTGGCGTCGATCTCAATCTCGGCCTTGCCGAGATTGATCATCGGCTCGATGGCGAGCGTCATCCCCTCGCGCAGCACCAGGCCCTGGCCGGGGGGTCCGTAGTTGACCACCATCGGATCCTCGTGCATCTCGCGGCCGATGCCGTGTCCGGCCAGCTCTCTCACGATGCCGTAGCCATGGGCCCGCACCGTTTCCTCCACGGCGTTCGAGATGTCAGACAGGTGGTTTCCGGGCACGGCCTGGCGGATGGCACGGCGCAAGGACTCCTCGGTCACCTGCATCAGGCGGGCGACCTCCGGCCGCACCTCGCCGACGGCCACCGTGGTGGCGGTGTCGCTGTGCCAGCCGTCCCAGATCACGCCGAGGTCGAGCGACACGATGTCTCCGTCCGCAAGACGGCGATCGGTCGGAATGCCGTGCACGACCTCCTCGTTGACGCTGGCGCAGATGTTGGCCGGAAAGCCCTCGTAGCCCATGAAGGATGGGATGGCGCCCTTCTCCAGGATCTCTTGCTCGGCCAGACGGTCGAGCTCAAGCAGGCTGATCCCCGGCCGCACGGCCTGGCGCAGGGACTCTCTGACTTCGGCGGCCAGTCGACCGGCCTGGCGCATGGTGGCGAGCTCGTCCGAGCGCTTGATCACGACCATCCGATCGCCTCCTTCAGGCGACCCGAGACCTGGTCCTGGCTGCCGATTCCGTCCACGGCCGAAAGTCGCTTGCCCTCCTCATAGAAGGCGATCAAGGGGGCGGTTTTCTCATCGTAGACCTCAAGCCGCCGGACCACCGTCCCGGGCGCATCGTCGCTGCGCTGGACCAGCTTGCCGCCACAGGCGTCGCAGATGCCGCTCACCCGCGGGGGGTCGCTGACCAGGTGATAGATGTGCTGGCATCTCTCGCAGGTCAGCCGCCCGCTGAGCCGGGAGATCAGCTCGTCTCTCGGCACCTCGACCAGCACCGCCTCGGCCGGACTGCGGCCCAGTTCGACCAAGAGCTCATCCAGCATCTCGGCCTGAGGCGGCGTGCGCGGAAAACCGTCTAGGAAGACGCCTCCCTTGGCATCGGCCGCGGCCATCCGCTCTCTGATCAGGTCGATGATCAAGGGGTCTGGCACATACTCGCCGCGGTCCATGTACCCCTTGGCCGCCCGGCCGAGCGGGCCGTCGGCCGCCACCGCCGCCCTAAGGATGTCTCCGGTCGAGATGTGCGGCCAGCCGCACTCGCTCGCCAGCCGAGCCGCCTGTGTACCCTTGCCGGCGCCGGGCGGCCCGAGCAGGATGATGGTCTTTTCGTTCATCGCAAGAACCCCTGGTAGTTGCGCATGACCAACTGGGCCTGGATCTGCTTGATCGTCTCCACCGTGACCATCACCACAATCAGAAGCGCCGTGCCGCCGAAGTAGATGTTGGGGATGTTGGTCAGTCCGACCATCAAGGTCGGCATGATGGCGATGATGCCGAGGAACAGGGCACCCATCACGACCAGCCGGGAGGCGACCCGGGTCAGGTACTCGGCGGTCGGCTTGCCCGGGCGGATGCCCGGGATGAAGCCGCCGTACTTCTTCAGGTTGTCCGCCACGTCATCGGGCTTGAACACGATGAAGGTGTAGAAGAACGTGAAGGCGACCACCAGGCCGAACTGCAGCACCAGGTTCAGCGGCTGGCCAAAGGCGATGGCCGCCGCGATGTTGTGCAGCACGGCATTGTTCCAGTAAGAGGCCAGGGTCTGGGGCAGGATGAGCAGGGCGATGGCAAAGATGACGGGGATCACTCCGGCCGGGTTCATCTTGATCGGAAGGTGCGTGGTGGCGCCCTGGTACATTTTCCGGCCCTGCATCCGTTTCGCGTACTGGACGGGGATCCGTCTTTCCGCCTCAGTGAAGGCCACCACGCCGGCAATGACGGCGGCGCCCACCACCAAGAGGAGCAGCACGCTGAAGATGCTGACGGTGCCGGCCTGCAGGTAGCTGAACAGCGTGCCGACGCCGCCCGGCAGCTGGGCGACGATGCCGGCGACAATGATCAGAGAGATGCCGTTGCCGATCCCGTACTCGGTGATCAGCTCGCCGATCCACATCAGGAGGATGCTACCGACGGACAGGGTGAGGGCAATGATGACGATGGTGCCGAGTCCGGGCGTCTTGACCACGCCGGCCAGCCGGGACAGGGTGATGGTCGTGCCGAAGGACTGGACCAGGGCAAGCGCCACGGTCAGGTAGCGGGTGTACTGGGTGATCTTCTTCTGGCCTTCCTGGCCCTCTTTGGAGAGCTCTTCCAGAGACGGGATGACCGTGGTCAGGAGCTGCATGATGATCGAGGCGTTGATGTACGGGAAGATCGACATGGCGAAGATGGAAAAGGTGAAGAAGGCGCCGCCGGAAAACAGGTTGAGCAACCCAAACAGGCTGACCTGGCTGGACTGCAGGGCAGCCTGCAGGGTGGCGGCGTCGACGCCCGGCACCGGGATCCACACACCCATCCGGAAGATCAAGAACATGAGCAGGGTGAACAGCAGCCGGCGTCTGAGATCACCGGTGACGTGCACCGCCTGGTTCATCCCCTGCAGCATCAGAGAACCTCGCAGCTGCCGCCGGCGGCCTGGATCTTGGCCTTGGCGGACTCGGAGAAGGCGTGCGCCCGCACGGTCAGCTTCTGGCTGAGGTCGCCGTTGCCCAACACCTTGATCGGGCCAGGGCGGCGAACCACCCGCTTTTGGCGCAGGAGCTCAGGCGTGATCTCGCTGACGCCCAGTTTGTCCAGGGCACCGACGTTCACCACATTGACGGTCTTAGGGTCGAGCGGCGTGAAGCCGCGCATCGGCATCCGGCGCTGCAGGGGCATCTGACCGCCCTCGAAGCCAGGACGGATGCTGCCGCCGGCCCGCGCCTTCTGACCCTTGTGACCACGGGTTGAGGTCTTGCCGTGACCCGAGCCGATGCCGCGGCCAATCCGCTTCCTCAGATGGCGGGCGCCTTCGGCCGGGTGCAGGTCTCCGAGGTTCATTTGGCCGTGGGCTCCTTTCTCGTCTTGGTCTTGGTCGCGCTCTTGGCCGGAGCCTTGGCTGATGGCTTCGGCGCTGCGGCCTTGGCCTTCGGCTTGGCGGCGGGCTTCGCCGGGGCCGGGGCCTTGGCGCTGTCCGTTGCGGCGACCTTGGCCGCCTGAGCTGGCTTCGCCTTCGCCGTCTGCTTGGTCTTGGTCTCAGGCGACAGCTTAGGCGACGGCGCCTGCTTCGGTGCCTGGACGACCGGTGCGGCGGGCTGCGCCGCCTGGGCCTTCGGGGCGGGACGTGTCTCAGGCGAGCGGTGGCGGCCGACGGTCGGCGTGACCTTCTGGTCGCTTACCGGCTCTGTCGAAACCAGATGCGTGATCTTTCGCACCATGCCGCGCACAGACGGCGTGTCCAGCCGAACCACCGACTGGTGCATCCGGCGCAGACCGAGCGCCCTCGCTGTGTCCATCTGATCGCGCTCATAGCCGGTGGCGCTCTTGATCAGAGTGATCTTCAACATCGCCTGTGCCATGTCAGCCGATCAACTCCTCAGCGGCGTCCTCGCGCTGACGCATGCGGGCCACGTCCTGGCGGCTGCGCAGCTGCTTGAGGGCGTCGACCGTGGCGCTGACCACGTTGTGCGGCGTGTTGGAGCCCATGGACTTGGTGACGATGTCGCGCAGCCCCGCCATCTCCATCACGGCCCGCACCGAGCCTCCGGCGATGATGCCGGTTCCCTCGCGGGCCGGCTTGATCAGCACCTGGCCGGCTCCGTGGTGTCCCAGCACCTCGTGCGGAATGGTGGTGCTGACCATCGGCACGGTGAACAGATGCTTCTTGCCCTTGTCGATGCCCTTGCGGATCGCCTCCGGAATCTCCTGGGCCTTGCCCAGCCCGACGCCGACCCGACCCTTCTGGTCACCGACCACGACCAAGGCCGAAAACGAGAAGCGGCGTCCGCCCTTCACCACCTTGGCCACCCGGTTGATCGACACCACCCGCTCCTGGAACTCGGAGTCCCGCTCAGAGCGCCGGTCCCGTTCACGATCTCTGCGTGCCAGTGAAAAAACCCCCCTTCATCGCTGCGATCAAAATTTCAATCCGGCGGCTCGGGCCGCATCCGCCAGAGCGGCGACCCGGCCGTGGTACAGGTAGCCGCCGCGGTCGAACACAACCTGGTCGATGCCCTTGGCCAAAGACCGCTCAGCCACCAGCTGCCCAACCTGCCGGGCGCCGGCGATGTTGCCGCCGCTGGCCTGGGCCCGAAGGGGCTGGCTCAAGGAACTGGCCTCCACCAGCGTGTGTCCGCTGTGGTCGTCCACCACCTGAGCATAGATGTGCTTCAGGCTCCGATAGACCACCAGCCGCGGACGGCCGGGAACCCCGGACACCTTGGCTCTCACCCGGCGGTGGCGAATCTCCCGCCGCTCATTGCGGTCCTCTCGCTTGTGCATGGCGCCTCCTACTTCTTTCCGGCCTTGCCGACCTTGCGCTTGACCCGCTCGCCCTGGTAGCGGATGCCCTTGCCCTGGTACGGCTCAGGCGGCCGCACCGAACGGATCTTCGCCGCCAGCTCGCCCACCGTCTCCCGGTTGGCTCCCTTGACCACGACCACCGCCGGCTGCGGCACCTCGAACTGGATGCCGGGTGGCGGCACGATCTCCACCGGGTGGCTGTGGCCGACGGTGAGGGTCAGGGTCTGGCCGCTCAGGGCCGCCCGGTAGCCGACGCCCTGCAGCTCGAGGCGGCGCTCGAACCCGGATGACACGCCGGTCACCATATTGGCGACAAGCGCCCGGTTCAGCCCGTGCATCGCCCGGACCTCAGGCGTGTCCTGACCCCTGGTCAACCGCAGCACCCCATCTTGGTGCGAGATGCCAAGACGCCGATCGATGGCGCGCGCGAGGTGGCCCTTCGGTCCCTTGACCGCAACCAAGTTCCCCTGCACCTCGATCTCCACGCCGGGCGGCACCAGGATGGGCCGCTCTCCTACCCGTGACATCTTCTCAGCTCCTCACCAGATGTAGGCCAGGATCTCGCCGCCCAGGCCCAGGCGCCGGGCCTCCTGGTCCGTGACGATGCCGCGCGACGTGGACACGATGGCCACGCCCAGACCGCCCAGCACCTTCGGAACCTCGTCCTTGCCGGCGTAGACCCGAAGCCCCGGATGGCTGATCCGGCGCAGTCCCTGCACGACGCGGCTCTTGTTGGGACCATACTTGAGGTGCAGCCGAAGATACGGGTGGCCCTCATGGCTGGTCCGCTCGTAGCGGCGGATGAAGCCTTCGGTCTGCAGGATGTGGGCGATCGCCTCCTTGACGTGCGAGGTCGGCATCTCGACCTGCTCGTGGTGGGCGCCGCTGGCGTTGCGGATGCGGGTCAGCATGTCTGCAATCGGATCAGTCATCATTGGCGCACACCTCCTACCAGCTGGACTTGGTCACACCGGGCAGCTCGCCCCGCTGCGCCCGCTGCCGGAAGCAGTGGCGGCAGAGGCCGAACCGGCGCATGAAGGCTCTGGCCCGGCCGCAGCCAAGGCAACGGTTGTAGGCCTGAGCCTTGAACTTGTGCGGCCGGGCGGCCCGGATCACCTGCGACTTCTTTGCCATGCTCCTCCACCTCTCAGTGTCTGAACGGAAGCCCGAGACTGGTCAAAAGCTCTCTGCCCTCTTCGTCGGTGCCGGCCGTGGTGACCACCGTCACGTCCATGCCACGCACCTGGTCGATCTTGTCGTACTCGATCTCCGGGAAGAGCAGCTGCTCCTTCAGCCCGAGCGAGTAGTTGCCGCGGCCGTCGAATCCGCCTTCGGACAGGCCCCTGAAGTCTCGGACCCTGGGCAGGGCAGTCGACACCAGGCGGTCCAGAAAGTCGTACATCCGCTCGCCGCGCAAGGTCACCTTGACCCCGATCGCCATGCCCTCCCGAACCTTGAAGGCCGAGATGGAGTGCTTGGCCTTGGTGATCACTGGCTTTTGGCCGGTGATGATCGCCATGTCCGCAGCCGCCGAGTCGAGCAGCTTCGAGTTCTGAATCGCCGCCCCGACACCCATGTTGACCACGATCTTGTCCAGTCTCGGCACCTGGTGAACGTTGCGGTATCCGAAGCGCTTGGTGAGCGCCGGTACCGACTCCTTTCGCCACTTGTCGCTGAGACGTGCCACCTTCGCTCCCCCTTTCAATCGAGCACGGTGTCACAGTTGGCGCAAAGGCGCTGACTGTGCCCGTCTTCTCTCATCTGTCGCTTCACCTTGACCGGCTGGTGGCAGTGCGTGCAGTAGAGCATCACGTTGGAGGCGTCGATGGCGCCCTCCTTGGTGATGATCCCGCCCTGCATGATCTTCTGGGTGGGCTTCTGGTGGTGCTTTTGCTTGTTCACGCCTTCGACCACCAGCCGGCCCTTGTCGGCGATCACCCGCAACACCTTGCCGCGGCTCCCCCGATCCTTGCCCGAGATCACGACCACGGTGTCGCCCCGCTTGATCCCAGCCACCTCACATCACCTCCGGAGCCAGCGAGACGATCTTCATGAACTCGCGCTCGCGCAGCTCTCTGGCCACTGGGCCGAAGATGCGGGTCCCGCGCGGCTCCCGGTCGTCGCGCAAGATGACGGCCGCGTTGTCGTCGAAGCGGATGTGCGAGCCGTCCGGCCGCTGCTGCGCCGTCCGGGTGCGGACCACGACGGCGTGGACCACGTCGCCCTTCTTGACCTGGCCACCGGGCGCCGCCACCTTGACCGACGCCACGATCACGTCGCCGATGCGCGCGTAGCGCCTGGTGGAACCGCCGAGCACCTGAATGCACATCAGCTCCTTGGCGCCGGTGTTGTCGGCGACGTTGAGCCTGGTTTGGGACTGGATCACGACCTAGCCCCTCCTAACCCTTGTTGGCAGCCACGATCTGGGCCACCCGCCAGCGCTTGTCACGGGACAGGGGGCGGACCTCGACGATCTCGACCAGGTCGCCGACCTTGGCCTGATTCGTCTCGTCATGGGCCTTGAAGCGCGTGGTCTTGCGGATCCGCCGGCCAAAGACGGGGTGTTCGGTCAGGCGCTCGACCTCGACCACAACCGTCTTGTCCATCTTGTCCGAGACCACCCGGCCGGTGCGGACCTTGCGCCGGCTGCGCACCGTGCCTTCGCTCATACCCTCGCCTCCTCAGCCAGCTGTCTCTCGCTCCAGACGGTGGACAGGCGGGCGATGTCCTTGCGCACCTGGCGGATTCTGGAGGGGTTCTCCAGGCGGCTGGTCGCCGCCTGAAACCGCAGGTTGAACAACTCGGTCTTCAACTGACTGAGCTTTCCTGTCAGCTCCGGGTCACTCAGCTGACGCACCTCAGACGCCTTCATGAGCCATCTCCCCGCCCGTCTCGCGGGCCACGAACTTGGTGGCGATCGGCAGCTTGTGTCCGGCCAGACGCATCGCCTCTTTGGCTGTGGCTTCGTCCACCCCGGCCATCTCGAACATCACGAGGCCCGGCTTGACGACGGCGACGTAGTACTCGATCGGCCCCTTGCCGGAGCCCATCCGCACCTCGGCCGGCTTCTTGGTGTACGGCTTGTCCGGGAAGATGCGGATCCACACCTTGCCGACGCGCTTGATGTGGCGGGTGAGCGCCACTCGGGCCGACTCGATCTGGCGGTCGGTGATCCAGGCCGGCTCCATGGCCATCAGCCCGTAGTCGCCGAAATGAACCGTGTTGCCCCGGCTGGCCTGCCCGGCGCGACGGCCGCGCTGCTGCTTTCTGTACTTGGTGCGCTTAGGCGCCAGCATCAGGCGCCACCTCCCGGCACGCCCTGGGCGACCGGCGGCTGGAAGGTCTGGGGCTCGCCGGCAGCAGCCGGAGCGACCTGCGGCTCGCGCGGCGCCTGGCCGGGATAGACCTCGCCCTTGTTGATCCAGACCTTGACGCCAATCTGGCCGTAGGTGGTCTTGGCCTCGGCGGATCCGTAGTCGATGTCCGCCCGCAGCGTGTGTAGCGGCACCGAGCCCTCCCAGTACCACTCCTTGCGGTGCATCTCGGCACCGCCCAGGCGACCGGCGACCATCACCTTGATGCCCTTGGCGTTTTGGCGCATGGCCCGCTGCACGGCCTGGCGCATCGCCCGCCGAAACGCCACCCTGCGCTCAAGCGCGGTGGCCACCGACTCGGCAACCAGCTGGGCCTCGACGTCTGGGTTCTTGATCTCGATGATGTTGACGAAGGTCTGCTTGTCGGTCAGCGACTCCAGGCGCCGGCGCAGGGCCTCCACGCCCTGTCCGCCCTTGCCGATCACGACGCCGGGCTTGGCGGTGTGGATGTAGAGCCGAACCCGGTTGGTGGCCCGCTCGATCTCGATCTTGGAGATGCCGGCGTTGGCCAGCTGGCGCTTCACCTGCTTGCGCAGCAGGTCGTCTTCGACCAGGTTGGACACGTAGTTCCGGCGCCCGAACCACCTGGAATCCCAGGTGTAGATGACGCCGATCCGCATTGACTTCGGATGGACCTTCTGACCCACGCTGACTATCCCTCCCTCTCGCTGACGACGATCGTGATGTGCGACGTTCGCTTCAAGATGGCGAACATCTGGCCGCGAAACCGGGGGTGCGCCCGCTTCAGAGTGGGGCCCTCATCGACCATGGCCTCAGACACGACCAGGTCGTCGCGGTCCATCTGGAAGTTGTTCTCGGCATTGGCCACCGCCGACTTCAGCACCTTGGCCACCACCGGAGAGGCGGCCTTGGGGGTGAAGTTGAGGATGGCGAGCGCCTGGTCCACCTGCTTGCCCCGGATCTGGTCGACCACGATCCGCACCTTGCGCGGCGCGATCCGGATGTGGCGGGCGATGGCCTTGGCGCTTGAGCTGACTGTCGTTGCCATTACTTCAGCGCCGAGGAGCGCTCGGTGTGCGCCCCATGTCCTTTAAACGTGCGGGTCGGCGCGAACTCGCCGAGGCGATGGCCGACCATCTCCTCGGTCAAAAACACGGGCACATGCTTTCTGCCGTCATGGACGGCCAGCGTGTGTCCGACCATCTCCGGCATGATCACAGCCGCCCTGGCCCAGGTCTTGATGATCCGCTTCTCGCTCTGGCGGTTCATCAGAGTGATCTTGGCCATCAGCGACTCCGGCACGTACGGGCCCTTCTTGGTGGAACGTCCCATGGCTGCCTCCCTACCGCTTCTTGCGACGGCTGACGATCAATCTGCTCGACGCCTTCTTGTGCTTGCGGGTGACCTTGCCCATCGTCGGCTTGCCCCACGGCGACACCGGAGAAGGTCGGCCGATCGGGCTCTTGCCTTCGCCACCGCCGTGCGGGTGGTCCACCGGGTTCATCACCACGCCGCGCACCGACGGGCGCCATCCCAGCCAGCGGCGGCGACCCGCCTTGCCGTGCGCCTCGTTCTCGTGCTCCAAATTGCCGACCTGACCGACCACCGCCCGGCACGTCTCCAGCACGTAGCGCTGCTCGCCGGACGGCAGCCGGAGCAGGACCAGCCCCTGGTCCTTGGCCATGATCTGCACCGCAGCACCGGCCGAGCGGGCCATCTGGGCGCCGCGCCCCGGTGCGAGCTCGATGGCGTGCACCTGGGTGCCGACCGGGATGTCCTTCAAGGCCAGGGCGTTTCCGGGGCGGATCTCCGCGGTGGGGCCGCTCATCACGGTGTCGCCGAGCTTGAGGCCGACCGGAGCCAGGATGTAGGCCTTCGCCCCGTCGGCGTATGCGATCAGGGCCAGGCGGGCGGAGCGGTTGGGATCGTACGCCATCTCCTTGACCACGCCGGGGACGCCGTCATTCTTGCGCTTGAAGTCGACCAGACGGTACTGGCGCTTGTGGCCGCCGCCGCGGTGGCGGGTGGTCATCCGGCCCTGGTTGTTGCGTCCGCCGTGGCTGCCCTGGCCCTCCAGCAGCGACTTCTCCGGCTTCTTGGCTGTCAGCTGGGCGAAGTCGGGCGTCGCCATGTGGCGGCGGCTGGCCGAGGTGGGATTGAAGGTCTTGATCATCGGCACCGGCTACACCCCCTCGAAGAATTCGATGGATTTGCCCGGAGCCAGTTGCACGACGGCCTTCTTCCAGTCCGACTGGTAGCCAGAGGTCTTGCCCTGGCGACGCAGCTTTCCGTGCACCCGGCTGGTGCGCACCGACGTGACCGGCACCTTGAAGAACATCTCCACCGCCTGGCGGATCTCCGGCTTGGTGGCCCGGGGGTGGACCCGGAAGGTGTACATGCCAAGCGCCATCTGGGCGTTGGACTTCTCAGTGACGAGCGGCCGGATCAGCACCTGCTCCACGTTCATCGGTCCTTCGCCTCCCCAAGCGCCAACAGCGCCTCGTCGGTCAGCACCAGGCAGCGGTGGCCGATCACCGCCAGGGCGTTCAGGTCGCGCACCATCATGGCCGACGAACCCTTCAGATTGCGGATCGACAGCACAGCCTGAGACTCCAGATGCCCGGTGACCAGAAGGGCGTTGGTCGCCTCCACGGCCTGAAGCAGGTCGGCCATCTGGCTGGTCTTCGGCAGTGCGAAGGAGAGCTCCGACAGGACGCGCACCTGACCCTCCTTGGCCCGCTGGGAGAGGGCGGAGGCCAGGGCCTGCCGCTTCAGCCGAGCCGGAATGGTCAGCCGGTGGTCGCGCGGTGCAGGTCCGAAGACGATGCCGCCCTTTCGCCAGTGCGGCGAGCGGGTGGAACCCTGACGGGCCCGGCCGGTGTGCTTCTGACGCCACGGCTTGCGCCCGCCGCCTCGCACCTGGGCCCTCGTCTTCACGGCCGACGTGCCCTGGCGTTGGTTCGCCATGTAGGCCACGAGCGCCTGATGAAGCACGGCCTCGTTGATCGGGGACTCGAACACCTCAGGTAGAGTTGCCTCGCCGATGGCCTCGCCGGCGGCGCTGAATCGCGGCGCTGTCATGCCCTCACCCGTCCCTTGATGGCGTCGGTGATCTTGAGCAGGGCGCCGCGGGGCCCGGGCACCGCACCCTGGACCAGGATCAGCTGCTGGTCCGGGTGAACGGCCACCACCACCAGGTTCTGCACGGTCACCTGCTCATGTCCGTACCGACCGGGCATCTTGCGGCCGCGAAACACCTTGCCGCCGCCGCCCGACATCCTCGGTCCGAGCGAGCCGGTGCGCCGGTGGTACTTGGAGCCATGGCCCATCGGCCCACGCCGGAAGTTCCACCTCTTGATCACGCCGCTGAAGCCCTTGCCTCTGGTCAGGCCGCTGACGTCGACCAGGGTGCCGGCCTGAAACTGGTCGACGGTCAGCTCGTGGCCGGCCTCGATCGAGTCGTCCAGCGCCCTCAGTTCTCTGATCCGCTCCGGGATGACCCCCAGCGCCTTGGTCTGGCCGGCCACTGGCCGGCTGACCCTGCGCCGAGTTCCGATCGCCACCACTGCTGCCTGATAGCCGTCTTGGGCATCGGTCTTGACCCGCACCACCCGACAGGGCGGCGCGCCCAGAACCGTCACCGGCACCGCCTTCCCGGCGTCGGTGAACACCTGCGTCATGCCCAGCTTCCTCGCAAAGATTGCCCGGCTCATGTGGTCCTCCTCAGAGCTTGATCTCGATGTCCACGCCGGCTGGCATGTCGAGCCGCATCAGGGCGTCGACCGTCTTGGGTGTGGGCTCCAGGATGTCAATCAGCCGCTTGTGGGTGCGGATCTCGTACTGCTCGCGGATGTCCTTCTCGCCGTTGGGGGCGGTCAGGATGGTGAACAGGCTGCGGTCGGTCGGCAGCGGAATCGGTCCCACGACCGTCGATCCGTGCCGCCTGACGGTGTCCACGATGCGCTCGGCCGACTGGTCGAGCACGCGGTGGTCGTAGGCCTTCAGTCGGATCCGGATCTTCTGCTTCGCCACCTCAGATCGCCGCCTTATTCCTTGATCTTGGTGACGACGCCGGCCCCGACCGTGCGGCCGCCCTCGCGGATGGCAAAACGCAGGCCATCTTCCATGGCGATGGTGGAGATCAGGTCGATCTCCATCTTGACGTTGTCGCCGGGAACCACCATCTCGACGCCCTCGGGCAGGGCGACCGATCCGGTGACGTCGGTGGTCCTAAAGTAGAACTGGGGACGGTACCCGTTGAAGAACGGGGTGTGCCGTCCGCCCTCTTCCTTGGTCAGGACGTAGACCTCAGCCGAAAACGACTTGTGCGGCTTGATCGAGCCGGGCTTGGACAGCACCTGTCCGCGCTCGATCTCCTCCTTGTCGATGCCGCGCAGGAGGCAGCCGACATTGTCTCCGGCCACGCCCTCGTCCAAGAGCTTGCGGAACATCTCCACGCCGGTCACGACGCTCTTCTTCGGCTTCTCGGTGAAGCCCACGACCTCGATCTCGTCGCCGACCTTGATCTTGCCGCGCTCGACGCGGCCGGTGGCCACGGTGCCACGGCCGGTGATCGAGAAGACATCTTCCACCGGCATCAAAAACGGCTTGTCGACGTCGCGCTCAGGGGTCGGGATGTAGTCGTCAACGGCGGCCAGGAGCTTGACGATCGGACCGCACCACTGGCAGTCTTCCTTGCCGCAACCGCACTCCAGCGCCTTCAGGGCGGAGCCGACGATCACCGGGACTTCGTCGCCCGGGTAGTCGTAGGCCGAGAGCTCCTCGCGGACCTCGATCTCGACCAGTTCGATCAGCTCCGGGTCGTCCACCATGTCCGCCTTGTTCAGAAAGACGACGATCTTCGGCACGCCGACCTGACGGGCCAGCAGGATGTGCTCACGGGTCTGCGGCATCGGGCCGTCGGTTCCGGCCACCACCAGGATGGCTCCGTCCATCTGGGCGGCGCCGGTGATCATGTTCTTGACGTAGTCGGCGTGTCCGGGGCAGTCGACGTGGGCGTAGTGCCGGTTCTTGGTCTCGTACTCCACGTGCTGGGTGTTGATCGTGATGCCGCGGGCCTTCTCCTCGGGCGCGTTGTCGATCGAGTCATAGGAGCGGAACTCGGCGCCGCCGGCTGCGGCCAGCACCTTGGTGATGGCTGCCGTCAGGGTGGTCTTGCCGTGGTCGATGTGACCAATGGTGCCGATGTTGACGTGGGGCTTGGTCCTTTCGAACTTCTTCTTGGACATGACGCTGATCTGCCTCCTCCCCGTTAGGGGTCAGTTATGGAATCCCTACTTGGAGTCGCCGCGGCTCTTGACCACGGCTTCGGTGATGTGTCGGGGCACCGGGTCATACTGGGCGAACTGCATGGTGTAGGTGCCTCGGCCCTGGGTCCGGGAGCGCAGGTCGGTGGCGTATCCGAACATCTCGCCGAGCGGCACCGTGCCGCGGATCACCTGCATGTGACCCCTGGCCTCCATCCCCTGGATCTGGCCGCGCCGGCTGTTCAGGTCGCCGATCACGTCGCCCATGTACTCCTCAGGCACGATCACCTCCACCATCATCACCGGTTCGAGCAGGGTCGGACCTGCCTTGCCTGCGGCCGACTTGACGGCCATCGATCCGGCAATCTTGAACGCCATCTCAGAGGAGTCCACCTCGTGGTAGGAGCCGTCGACCAGGGAGACCTTCATGTCGATGGTCGGATAGCCGGCCACCACACCGGTCAGAAGCGCCTCCCGCACGCCGGCCTCGACCGGTGCCACGTATTCTCTGGGCACCACGCCGCCGACGATCTTGGACTCGAACACCACGCCGGCACCCCGCTCCAGGGGCTCGACCTCCAGATAGACATGGCCGTACTGGCCGCGGCCGCCGGTCTGCCGGATGTACTTGCCCTCGGCCTTGGCCGGCTGGGTGATCGTTTCCTTGTACGCCACCTGCGGCTGGCCGACGTTGGCGGCCACCTTGAACTCCCGAAGCAGGCGGTCGACGATGATCTCCAGGTGCAACTCGCCCATGCCGGAGATGATCGTCTGGCCCGTCTCCTGGTCTGTCGTCATCCGGAAGGTGGGGTCCTCCTCGGCCAGCTTGATCAGGCTCAGGCCCATCTTGTCCTGGTCGACCTTGGTCTTCGGCTCGATGGCGACCGAGATCACCGGCTCCGGAAACTGCATCGACTCCAGCACGATCGGCTGAGTCTCGACGGCCAAGGTGTCACCGGTGGTGGTGTCCTTCAGCCCGACCGCCGCCACGATGTCGCCGGTGGCCACCTCGTGGACTTCTTCGCGGTGGTTGGCGTGCATCCTGAGCAGGCGGCTGATCCGCTCGCGCCGCCCCTTGGAGCTGTTGTACACGTACGATCCGGCGGTCAGCTTGCCGGAATAGACCCTAAAGAAGCAGAGCTTGCCCACAAACGGGTCGCTCGCGATCTTGAAGGCCAGGGCGGAAAAGGGCTCGTCGTCAGAGGCCGACCGCACCGCCAGCTCCTCGGTCCCGGCCATGATGCCGGTCACCGGTGGAACGTCGAGCGGTGACGGCAGGTAGTCGACGACGGCGTCGAGCAGGCGCTGCACGCCCTTGTTGCGGTAGGAGGCGCCGGCCAGCACCGGCGTCAGGGTGTTGTCCACGCAGCCCTTGCGCAGGGCCGCCTTGATCTCGGCTGGCGAAATCTCCTGGCCTTCCAGGTAGCGCTCCATCAGGAGGTCGTCGTATTCGGCCGCCGCCTCCACCATCACCTCGCGCCAGTGAGCGACCTCTTCGGCCATCTCCTCGGGGATGGGCTCGATGTCGATTTTCTGACCGAGGTCGTCTTGGAAGATGACGGCCTGCATGTTGACCAGGTCAACCAGGCCGCGGAAGGTGGCCTCTTTGCCGATTGGCAGCTGGACCGGGATGGCGCGGGTGCCGAGCCGCTCCTCCATCATGGCGATCGAGCGGAAGAAGTCGGCCCCGACCGAGTCCATCTTGTTCATATAGGCGATGCGCGGCACCTGGTAGCGGTCCGCCTGCCTCCAGACGGTCTCCGACTGCGGCTCCACGCCACCCTTGGCGTCGAAGACGGCAATGGCGCCGTCCAGCACGCGCAGGCTGCGCTCGACCTCTACCGTGAAGTCCACGTGGCCGGGCGTATCTATAATGTTGATTCGATAGTCGCCCCACAAACAGGTGGTGGCAGCAGAGGTGATGGTGATGCCGCGCTCCTGCTCCTGCACCATCCAGTCCATGGTGGCAGTTCCCTCGTGCACCTCTCCCAGCCGGTGAACGCGCCCCGTGTAGAACAGCATCCGCTCGGTCGTCGTCGTCTTGCCTGCGTCGATATGGGCCATGATGCCGATGTTGCGCAGGTGGACGATCTCGTCCATCCGCTCGGGAGTCATCTTCTGATCCACCGCCTGTGCCATCCCCATCACCACCTGTAGTGGGCGAACGGCCGGTTGGCCTCCGCCATCCGGTGCACGTCCTCACGTCGGCGCACGGCTCCGCCCTGCCCGGTGAAGGCGTCGGCCAGCTCGCCGGCCAACCGCTCCACCATCGTCCGCTCCGAACGCTGGCGGGCGAACTGCACCAGCCAGCGCAGACCAAGCGACAGCCTGCGCTCGGGGCGAACCTCGACCGGCACCTGGTAGGTCGAACCGCCGACCCGCCGCGGGCGGACCTCCAACACCGGCATGATGTTCTTCAGAGCGCCGTCCAGGAGCTCCGGCGCTGGCTGGCCAACCTTCTGGCCAGCCAGATTGAAGGCGCCGTAGACGATCTTCTCGGCCTGGGTCTTGTCGCCGGAGTGCATCACCTTGTTGGTCAGGCGCGTCACCACCTCCGACCCGTAGAGCGGGTCAGGGGCGAAGTGCCGATCCGGAATGTGGCCTCTCCTGGGCAAGGCGGGTCCCCCTCGCGTGAACTTCGACTGTTACTTGGCCTGCGGCTTCTTGGCTCCGTACCGGGAACGTCCTTGGAACCGCTGCCCGACGCCAGCGGCGTCAAGGGTGCCGCGGACGATGTGGTAGCGGACACCGGGAAGGTCTGGCACGGCGCCGCCCCTGACCAGAACCACCGAGTGCTCCTGCAGGTTGTGGCCGATGCCCGGGATGTAGGCAGTGACCTCCATGCCGTTCGTCAGCCGCACCCTGGCGATCTTGCGCAGTGCCGAGTTCGGCTTGCGCGGGGTGGTGGTCCTGACCTGCAGGCACACCCCTCGCCGCTGCGGCGATCCCTTGAGTGCGGGTGACGCCGACTTCACAGTCAGGCCCTTGCGGCCGTGCCTCACCAGCTGGTTAATCGTCGGCACTCGTGGAACCCTCCTTGATCAGGGCGGCACACGCCGCACCCACCTCGATCCCGACCGCTCGGCCAAGTTCGGCCATGCTCGGCACCTGCACGATCTCGCATCCCCGGCTCGCTGCCAGCTCGACCAGGGGGGCGATCAGCCTCGCCTCGGCGTCGACAGCCACATAGAGCACCTGAACCCGGTTCTGGTGCAGTCGCTTGGTCGTTTCTCTGAGCCCAACAACCTGGCCGTTGCGGTGTTTTCCCAGACGATTCACGACGGTGTCCTCGACGCACAGACGCAGGCCATTGTACCGTCGGCCGGCCTTGGTGTCAAACGGAAATCACGGGTTGTCGGCGCCGGTGGCAAAGGCGAACGCCTCCTCCGACACCTCGCCGCGGGCGACCACCTGCAGGTTGCGGTAGCGGGCAAGCCCGGTGCCGGCTGGCACCAGCTTGCCGATGATCACGTTCTCCTTGAGTCCGAGCAGATAGTCGCTCTTGCCCTTGATGGCGGCGTCGGTCAGCACCCGGGTCGTCTCCTGGAAGGAGGCGGCCGACAAAAAGGAGTCGGTGGCCAAAGAGGCCTTCGTGATGCCTTGGAGCATAGGCTTGGCCACAGCCGGTTGGCCGCCGGCCTCGATCGCCTTGGCGTTCGCCTCTTCGAACTCGAAGATGTCCACCTGGCCGCCGGGCAAGAGATCGGTGTCTCCGGACTCCTCGATCTTCACCTTGCGCAGCACCTGGCGGACGATCACCTCGATGTGCTTGTCGCTGATGTCGACGCCCTGCAGTCGGTAGACGGCCTGGACTTCCTCCAAGAGGTAGGTCTGCACACCGCGCACACCGCAGATGCGCAACAGGTCGTGCGGGTTGAGGGCGCCGTCCGTGATCGGCTGGCCGGCTTCGAGTTCGGCTCCTTCCGAGACCAGCACCCGTTCGCCGACCGGAATGGCATAGGTGGTCGTGGCTCCGTCCTCGCGGCTGGCCACGTCGATCTCGATCATGCCGTCTTCGTTGCGAAAGGCCGTCACCTGGCCGGGATGCTCTGCGATCTGGGCGATGCGCTTGGGCTTTCTGGCCTCGAACAACTCCTCCACCCGGGGCAGACCCTGGGTGATGTCGTCTCCGGCCACACCGCCGGTGTGGAAGGTCCGCATGGTGAGCTGGGTCCCCGGCTCCCCGATCGACTGAGCGGCGATGATGCCGACCGCCTCGCCGACCTCGACCGGCAGTCCGGTGGCGAGGTTCTTGCCGTAGCAGACGGCGCAGACGCCGCGTCTTGCCCGGCAGGTGAGCAGGGTGCGAATTCTCACTTCGGTGAAGCCAGCGGCCACGATCGCCTGCGCCTCCGGCTCGGAGATCAGGTGGCCGGCCTTGACCATCACCTTCTTGGTCTGCGGATTGATCACGTCATGGGTGGGCGCCCGGCCGGTCAGCCGCTCCTCCAGCGACTCGATCACCTGTCCGCCGTCGTGGATGGCTGAGACCACCACGCCGCGGGTGGTGCCGCAGTCGACCTCCCGGATGATCACGTCTTGGGACACGTCGACCAGACGGCGGGTCAGGTAGCCTGAGTCGGCTGTTCTGAGCGCCGTGTCGGCGCCGCCCTTTCTGGCACCGTGGGTGGAGGTGAAGTACTCGAGCACGGTCAGGCCCTCGCGAAACGACGCCCGAATCGGCAGCTCGATGATCCGGCCGGAGGGGTCGGCCATCAGTCCACGCATGCCGGCCAGCTGGCCGATCTGCTGGAAGTTTCCGCGCGCCCCTGAGTTGGCCATCATGTAGACCGGGTTGAAGGGGCCGAAGCTCTTCTGCAGGGCCTCGAGCACCAGCTGCTTGGCCAGCTCCCAGGTTTCGATCACCCGCACATAGCGCTCGTCGTCGGTGATCAGGCCGCGCTGGAACTGGCGCTGCACGGCGTCCACCTTGGCCTCGGCGTCGGCCAGAATCTGGCCCTTGGCCGACGGCACCTCGATGTCCGAAATGCCGATGGTCGTTCCCGCCTGGGTGGCGAAGTGGAATCCCATCTCCTTGATCGAGTCCAGCACCTCGGCGGTGGTGCCGCTGCCGAATAGTTCGTAGCAGCGCCCGACCACGGTGGACAGCATCTTGCGGTCGATCACCTGGTTGTAGTAGCCGAGCGCCTCCGGCAGGTGATCGTTGAAGATGAGGCGGCCAAGCGTCGTCTCGCGCAGTTCGCCGCGAAAACGGACCGAGATCTTGGCGTGCAGTTCGATCGCACCGTGCTGGTAGGCCAATAGCGCCTCGTCGATCGAGGTCAGTTTGGCCCCTTCGCCCTTGGCGTCGGGCTTCTCAAGCGTCAGGTAGTAGCAGCCGAGCACCATGTCCTGGATCGGGGTCACGACCGGCTTGCCGTCCTTGGGAGCGAGAATGTTGGAGGCCGAGAACATGAGCAGCCGGGCCTCGGCCTGGGCCTCGGCAGACAGAGGGACATGGACGGCCATCTGATCGCCGTCGAAGTCGGCGTTATAAGCGGTGCAGACGAGCGGATGGACCTGGATGGCCCGTCCTTCGACCAGCACCGGCTCAAAGGCCTGGATGCCGAGTCGGTGCAGCGTAGGCGCCCGGTTCAGCAGCACCGGGTGCTCGTGGATCACCTCTTCCAGCACGTCCCAGACCTCGTTGCGCGCCCGCTCCACCATCCGCTTGGCGCTCTTGATGTTGTGCGCCTGGCCGCTCTTGACCAGCTTCTTCATCACGAACGGCTTGAACAGCTCGAGGCCCATCTCCTTGGGCAGCCCGCACTGGTGCAGCTTGAGCGTCGGCCCGACCACGATCACCGAACGGCCGGAGTAGTCGACGCGCTTGCCCAGCAGGTTCTGCCGAAAGCGGCCCTGCTTGCCCTTGAGCATGTCGGACAGAGACTTCAGGGCCCGGTTTCCAGGACCGGTCACCGGGCGGCCGCGCCGTCCGTTGTCGATCAGCCCGTCCACCGCTTCCTGCAGCATCCGCTTCTCATTGCGGACGATGATGTCCGGCGCGCCCAAATCGAGCAGCCGCTTCAGCCGGTTGTTGCGGTTGATCACCCGACGGTAGAGGTCGTTCAGGTCAGACGTGGCGAACCGGCCGCCGTCCAGCTGCACCATCGGGCGCAGGTCGGGCGGGATGACCGGGACCACGTCCAGGACCATCCAGTTCGGAACGTTGCCGGAGAGGCGAAAGGACTCGACCACGTCCAGGCGGCGAACCGCCCGCTGCCGCTTCTGGCCGGAGGTGGAGTGCAGGTCCTCGCGCAGCTGGGCGGCCAGCTCGTCCAGGTCGATCTTGTCCAAAAGCTCCTTGACCGCCTCGGCGCCCATGCCGGCCCGAAAGGCCTGCCCGTACTTCTCGCGGGACTCGCGGTACTCGGTCTCGGTCAGAACCTGCTTCTCCTCGAGCGGGGTCAGCCCGGGGTCGATCACCACATAGGCTGCGAAGTAGAGGACCCGCTCCAAGGAGCGCGGGGTCATGTCCAGCATCAGGCCCATGCGCGAGGGGACACCCTTGAAGTACCAGATGTGGGAGACAGGCGCCGCCAGCTCGATGTGGCCCATCCGCTCCCGGCGCACCTTGGAGCGGGTGACCTCCACGCCGCAGCGGTCGCAGACGATGCCCTTGTAGCGGACCCGCCGGTACTTGCCGCAGTGGCACTCCCAGTCCCGGGTCGGTCCGAAGATCTTCTCGCAGAACAGCCCCTCGCGCTCTGGGCGCAGGGTGCGGTAGTTGATCGTCTCCGGCTTCTTGACCTCTCCCCGGGACCACTCCCGGACCTGCTCAGGAGAGGCGAGGCCGATCTGCATCGAGTCGAAGAAGTTTA
>JAKAUI010000055.1 GCA_021827745.1 Bacillota bacterium
GTCGGATACCGGCCGGTCGGAGACGCCGCCCAATGCCAATTCCGGGGTCCAGAAACAGAAGGCTGAAGTCGTCGGACCGCTCTCACCTAGTCGTCAAAGGGGAGGTCGGCGAGATGGCAGCGAATGGGGGACCTGTCGGAAGAAGGTGGGACAAGGAGGGCATGGCGTGGCGTCGGCAGTGGATGCCGGAGAACACTCCCAGGAGAGCGGATGGCAGCTCGTCGGTCGAGCGCTTCGCCTGTCCTGGTGGGCGTGGGGACTGGTTCTGGCCCTGATCTTGGTGCTCAACTCCGGCAATCTCCTGGCGCTCGACTACCTGCACGTTCTGACCGGCGGCACCTGGACCGGAATCGACCTCTTCCTCGGGTTCATCCTGGGACCGGTCCTGCGCAGGCTGTCCCTGGACGGGAGGCGGGCGGTGGTCGGCCAGCTGATGCCGCGGACCCTGGTCTTCCTGCCGATCCTGGCCGCCGTCGCCACCACCTCCGGCTATTACCTGGCGCTGCGCCTTGGCCTTTCCCAGCCCGGCCCGGAGCACGGCTGGTTCATCGCCGCCGGTGTGGTGGCGCTGATCCTGTTCGTGCAGGGGATCGGCATCCTCTTGCCGACCAATCTAGCCGTCTTTCTGGAGATTCAAAAGCCGGAGCCGGATCTGGACCGGGTGGGACGGACGATGCGACGCTACCTCGCCTTCACGGCCGCCCAGGGCCTGATGCAGCTGGTGATTATCTTCATCATGGCGAACTTCGTCTTCTAGCTCCTGGGCCGATTGCGGCCTGGGCTCGGAGGCGCTAGGATAACTGCGTGAATGGTCATTCATCTGCGACCCAGCCCCGCCCATCCGAGCCTGTCCCGAGCGGCCCAGCCAACTGGCAGGCGGCGTGGCAGGCGTACCAACAGGCATCCTGCGCCGTCTTTCTCAAACCCTCCGGGGGCGGCGCTGCCCTCAGTCTCGGCCTGCGGCATGCCGTGTCGATCGAGGGCCCACAGGATCTGGAGCGCGCATGCACGGCATCCCTCGCCCGAGGCGAGGGCAGTCGGGTCGCCTTTTTGCTGGCCTTTCAACCCGATGCCTGCCGCGGCCTGTGGGGCGGTCTGCCTCCAGGCATGGCGATGGCCCCGGAGCAGTGGGTGCCGGCACCTGAGGGATGGCCGCAAGCGAGCGCTGAGCCGGCGCCGAACCGCAGTCCACAGCAGCGTCGCCTCACGCCTGGTCGCCGCGAGTGGGCGAAGCGGGTGCGCCGCACCACGGCGGCGGTTGCCTCTCGAGCCGTCGACAAGGTGGTCCTGGCCCGGCGCATGGATCTCGTCTTCGACCAGCCGATCGACGTGGCGGGCACAGTGGCCCAACTCAGCCGGGACAATCCAGAGGCGACCGTCTGGTCGTGGCGGCTGGGTGGGCGCGACTTCGTGGGCGCAAGCCCGGAGCTCTTGGTGTCCTATCGCCAAGGACGGCTTGAGACGGCGTGTGTCGCAGGCACGCTGCTGGACGGTGCCATGGGTGCTGCCGGTCGTTGGCGGGACAAGGAGCGACACGAGCAGGCGGTCGTCGAAGATTATGTCGACCGAGCGTTTCGTTCCGTGGGCCTGACCCCGATCCACAGCCAGCTCACCGAGGTCCATCAGGGTTCATTTCGACACCTGACCGCCACCGTCGCCGCCGAGGCGAACACGGTGCGCTCCTTCTATGATCTGCTGACATTGCTCCATCCCACACCGGCCCTGGCCGGCGAGCCGCGCCGGGCGGCCCTGGAGTGGATCCGTCGCCAGGAGCCGTTTGGGCGCGGCTACTACGGCGGCGTGGTCGGGTGGGTGGAAGAGAGCGGCGCGGCAGAGGCCGTGGTGGCGATCCGCAGCGCACTGCTGAGAGGTCCCAGGGCGCACCTGTTCGCTGGCGGCGGTCTGGTCGGCGGCTCTGAGCCGGACGCCGAGTGGAAGGAGACAGAGGCCAAACTGGGTGTCGTAAACAGCGCCCTGAGGTGGGGTGGAGCCGATGGCCAGCGCTGACCATGCGGCCCTGACCGCTTTGGCCGACGCCCTCTGCGCCGGAGGGGTCGAGTCGGTCTGCCTGGCGCCGGGGTCCAGGTCCGGACCGGTGGCGCTCGCCCTCAGCCGTCATCCCAGGCTCGTGGTCACCACCCACCTCGACGAGCGGTCGATGGGCTACTTCGCCCTGGGGCTGGCCAAGCAGAGCCGCCGCCCGGTCGCAGTCCTCACCACCTCCGGAACGGCGGCCGCCAACCTCTTGCCGGCCGTCGCAGAGGCGGGACATGCCCAGGTGCCGCTTGTCGTCCTGACCGCCGACCGGCCGCCCGAGGCGCACGGCGTCGGCGCACCGCAGACCATTTCGCAATCCCGACTCTTTGGCGATCAGGTGCTGGGCGCGTGGGAGATCTTTGCCGATGGGCTCCCTGGGGACGACCACGGCCTGTTCGCCAGCTTCGTAACCGCAAAGGCCCTGGCGGTGGCTCAAGGTGCGCCGATGGGTCCGGTGCAGATCAATCTGCCCTTGCGCGAGCCTCTGTTCGCTCAGGCCTCCTCTGTTGTCGAGACCTCGGCTCAGGTGCTGTGGGGATCTGCCGTATCGACACCGACGGCCACCACGGTCGCAGCGGCCTTGGGCCGCCTGGCCGGCCGGCGCGGCCTGATCGTGGCCGGCCCCCTGCCTTCCCAGGTGGACGGCCGGCCGCTTCTGGCACTGGCCCGGGCCCTGGGCTGGCCGATCGCCGTCGACCCGCTCTCCCAGCTGCGGACCGGACCAGCACCAGGGGCTTTCCGAATCGCCCACTACGACCTCTTCCTGCGTCAGCCAGGCGTGCGCCAGCGTCTGCGTCCTGAGGTCCTGCTGCTGGCCGGTGGGGCGCCGGTTTCGGCTGCCCTGCTGCGCTGCCTCGTCGAGTGGAAAGATGTGCCCCGGGTCTGGCTGGCCGACGCCACGGGCTGGCCAGACCCCGGACTCGGCGAGGGCCTGGTCGTCATGGGCGAGCTTGGCCCCACGGCACAGGCGCTGGCCAAGCGGGTGCGGGCGCGGCCTTCAGCCCGTTGGGCCGAGCGCTGGCAAGCCGTCGATCAGGCGACTTGGCAGGTGGTGCGCAGCCAGTGCCGCACGGCGCTTGGCGAACTCTCTGCGGCGCTGGCGCTGAAGGGAGTTCTCGGTGCCGGCCGGCCGTTGGTCGTCGGCAACTCGATGCCGATCCGCGATCTGGACGCCACCTGGCCAAGCGGCGGCCGACCGGTCGAGATCTTCGCCAACCGGGGCGTGAGCGGCATCGATGGCGTCACGTCGATGGCGTTGGGGGTGGCCAGCGCCGGGACGAGACCGACCTTGCTGATCGGGGACGTCTCGTTCCTGCACGACCAGTCCGCCCTGCTCACCGCCCGGCGGCTTGGTCTCCCGTTGCGGGTGGTGTTGATCCAAAACGACGGCGGCGGCATCTTCTCGATGCTGCCGCAGGCGGCGGCGCCGGAGTTCGAGACGGTGTTTGCAACGCCGCACGGCCAGTCGTTTCCGGAGCTGATCGCAGCCTGGGGCGGTCGCTTTCGGCAGGTGCGCACCCTGGCCGGTCTGAGACAAGCCCTGAACGCCTCCGAGGCGGAGCCAGGCCTTCGTGTGATCGAGGTCAAAAGCGATCGGGCGGCCAATCTGGCGATCCACCAGGCCCTGTGGCAGGAGGCGGGGACGGCGGCCTTGGCCGCTCTTCGGGAGTTCAGTGATGGCGTCTAGGCCCTCACCGCTGGCCGCAACCGTGCGCGGCATAGGGCCTGTGGTGCTGCTGCTTCATGGGTTCGCCCAAGACGGCCGGTCGATGGCTGGCCTGCAGGAGCGCCTCAGCCAAGGCTTTTCGGCCGTGGCGGTCGATCTTCCCGGCCATGGCCGGAGCCTCGCCCAGCCGGCGGACACCTACGTCAAAGACACGGTCTTCGCCCTATACCAGCTGCTGGATCGGCTCGGCGCCGCTCAGGCGGCGATGGTCGGGTATTCGTTCGGTGCCCGCCTGGCGGCCCGAGCAGCCCTCGAACAGCCGGCGAGGTGCTGGGCGCTGGTGCTGGAGAGCATGGCCCTTCTGGCGCCGCCGAAAGAGCGCCAGGAGCGGCTTGAGGCCGATCGTGCCCTCAGTGCGGCCATCTCTGTCGCTCCGATCGCCGACTTTGTGGCCCGCTGGGAGCGCCAACCCGTGTTCGCCAGCCAGGAGCAGGTAGAGCCCGCTCGCCTGTCTCTGCAGCGGCGGATCCGGATGTCCCAGGACCCCGCTGGTTTGGCGGCAGCTCTGGCAGGAGGCGGCCAGGCGGTGAGCGGCCTTGGCCCAGAGCAGCTTCGGTCCCTGAAGGTGCCGACGCTGGTGATGGCCGGCAGCCGGGATCCGACCTACCTGCGCCACCTGGAGGGGCTCACGGCGGCGATTTCCGGGGCAGAGGGAGCAGTCTTGGAGGGTTGTGGGCACAACCTCGAGCTGGAGGCGGAGCAGGAGGCGAGCGAGCGGATCTGGGCCTTTTTGAGCCGAGTGTCAGACCAAAGGAGGGCCTCATAGTGGCAGACGAGATGCGCAGGATCCCGGACTGGAAGACTGAGGGCAACTATCAGGACATTGTCTATCAGACGGCCGAAGGCATGGCCAAGATCACCATCAACCGGCCTGAGGTGAGAAACGCCTTCCGCCCGGAGACAGTGGACGAACTTGCCGCGGCCTTCACCCGAGCGCACGAGGACCAGACGGTCGGCGTCGTGATCCTGACCGGAGAGGGGGACAAGGCCTTCTGCTCGGGCGGCGACCAGCGGATTCGCGGCGACGCCGGCTATGTGGGCAAGGACGGCGTGCCCCGACTGAACGTGCTGGCGCTGCAGCGCC
Source organism: Bacillota bacterium (assembly GCA_021827745.1). GTDB lineage: Bacteria > Bacillota > Sulfobacillia > JAJZYS01 > JAJZLH01 > JAJZLH01. The sequence goes on from JAKAUI010000055.1 coordinate 4,848, forward strand.
AGATCCGGCTGCTGCCCAAGCCGGTGATCGCCATGGTGGCCGGCTACGCCATCGGCGGCGGCCACGTCCTGCACGTGGTCTGCGACCTGACCATCGCCGCCGACAACGCCCGCTTCGGCCAGACCGGACCCAAGGTCGGAAGCTTCGACGCCGGCTACGGAGCCACCATGCTGGCCCGCATGGTCGGCCACAAGCGGGCCCGCGAGATCTGGTATCTGTGCCGCCAGTACGACGCCCATGAGGCCTTTCAGATGGGGCTGGTCAATCAGGTGGTGCCCTTGGCCGAGCTGGAGGCGGAGACCGTTCAGTGGGCGAGGGAGATCCTGCAGAAGAGTCCGATCGCCCTGCGCTTTCTGAAAGCGGCCTTCAACGCCGACACCGACGGACTGGCCGGACTCCAGCAGCTGGCCGGAGACGCCACCATGCTGTATTACATGTCGGCCGAGGGCCAAGAGGGACGAAACGCCTATCTGGAAAAGCGCCCGCCGGACTTCAAAAAGTTTCCCCGCCTGCCCTAGCTGATGGCCAAACCCCATTTGGGACAGTTGATCCAGGAGGCCGCCGCGTTGCATCCCGATCATCTAGCGCTGCTCGATGCCAGCGCTGAGCTGACCTTTGGTCAGCTCGATCAGCGCCTGCAGCGCGTGGCCGGCTGGCTCGGATCCGAGGGGGTTTTGAGCGGAGATAGGGTGGCGCTTGTGCTGCCCCACGGTCGACAGCTGGTGGAGGCGCTGTGGGCGATCTGGAGTCTGGGAGCGGTGGCGGTGCCGCTTGACCCGAGACTGCCGGAGGCTGAGATCGCCCGCCGCGTCTCTTTGGTCGGGGCCTCCATGACCCTCACCGCCAAGATGGCGAGCGCCGAGGATCTCCCGCCGCCGCCGGTGAAGGGGCCTCTTTCGGACGACG
>JAKAUI010000019.1 GCA_021827745.1 Bacillota bacterium
ATAGACCGACTGTTCGATCAACAGGCGGCTCCTTGCGTCGCAGGACTGGCCGGCGCTGTAGAAGATGCCGAACACCGATCCGGCGGCGGCAGCCTCAAGGTCTGCGTCGGCGAACACGATCGAGGGAGACTTGCCGCCCAGTTCCAAAGACACCCGCTTTAGGCCGGCTGCCGCTCGGGTCATCACCACTTTGCCCGTCTCGGTGGCACCGGTGAAGGTCACCTTACGGACCTTGGGGTGCGTGATCAAGGCGGTCCCGACCGACTCGCCCGGCCCGGCCACCACGTTCACCACCCCGTCCGGGATGCCGGCCTCCTTGGCCAGCTCCCCGAGCAGCACGGCCGTGGCCGGGGTCAAGGACGCCGGCTTCAGCACCACGGTGCAGCCGGCGGCCAGGGCCGGGGCCACCTTCCAGCCCGCCATCATGAACGGATAGTTCCAGGGCACGATCTGGGCGCAGACCCCGACCGGCTCCCGGTAGGTGGCGGCCACTGCTCTCTGACCCACCGGCACGGTCGTGCCGCCGACCTTGTCGGCGAGACCGGCGTAGAAGGTGAGGTCGTCGACCACCTGGCTGACCTCGGCCTCGGCATCGGAGCGCACCTTGCCGGCGCCCAGGCTCTCCACTTCCGCGATCCCTGCCCGCTGGGCGTCGATCGCCTCGGCATAGCGAAAGAGCAGTCGTGATCGCTCTTGCGGCGAGATCTTGCGCCACGGTCCGACCAGAGCACCATGGGCCGCGGCCACCGCCTGATCCACCTGGGCAGGTGTGGCCACGGCCCCCTCGGCCCACACCTCACCCGTGGCCGGGTTGGTCATGGGAACGGTCGTTCCATCGGCCGAGGGCTCTTCTTTGCCGCCGATCCACAGCCCATAGGAGGAGCGCTTCAGGTCCTGCACGCTCGCTAGCCCTCCCTCTCGATCAGCAGGGACACGCCTTGGCCAACGCCCACGCAGAGGGTCGCCAACCCTCTCCGAAAGCGCTCTTGGTGCATCTGGTGGAGCAGGGTCACCGCCAGCCGGGCGCCGCTCATGCCCAAGGGATGGCCAATGGCGATGGCGCCGCCCTGGACGTTGACCCGCTTTGGGTCGAGCCCGAGCTGGTCGATGACGACCAGGCTCTGCGAGGCAAAGGCTTCGTTCAGTTCCACCCGATCGATCCCCTCCACAGTCAGCTTCAACCGATCCAGGAGCTTGCGGGTGGCCGGCACCGGGCCGAGCCCCATCAGCCGGGGATCGACCCCGCTCTCGGCGCTGCCCACCACCCGGGCGATCGGCGTCAGCGCAAAGCGCTTGAGCGCCTGATCCGAGACGACCAATAGGGCAGCCGCCCCGTCGTTGATGCCAGAGGCGTTTCCGGCCGTCACGCTGCCGCCCGGGCGGGCAATCGGCTTCAGGTTGGCCAGTCCCTCAAGGGTCGTGTCTGGGCGGGGGTGCTCGTCTTTGTCGAAGAGCCGTTCTGTTCGGCCGTCCCGCACCGGCACCGCCACCAGCTCTCTCAAGAACCGCCCAGCCTGATCGGCCTGCTTCCACTTCTGCTGCGAGGCGAGCGCAAAGGCGTCCTGCCGGACCCGGCTTACCTTGAAGGCCTCGGCCACGTTCTCGCCCGTCTCGGCCATCGACTCGAGCGGGAACATCGCCTCCAGCTTCGGGTTGGGAAAGCGCCAGCCGAGTGTCGTGTCCCAGGCGGTGCGGTTGCCGCGGGCAAAGCCGTCCTCGCCCTTGTCCATCACAAGCGGCGCCCGGGTCATGTTCTCGGCACCTCCGGCCACCACCACGTCGGCCTGCCCGCTTGCGATCATGGCCGCCGCAAAGGCCACGGCGCTCAGGCCAGAGGCGCACAGCCGGTTGACTGTGATCCCGGGCACCGACTGCGGATACCCAGCCAGCAAAAGCGCCATCCGGGCCAGGTTGCGGTTGTCCTCTCCGGCCTGATTGGCCGAACCGAAGATGACGTCGTCCACGGCCCCAGGCTCGAGGCTGGGGTTTCTCTCAAGCAGGCTTTTCAGCACCACGGCCGCCATGTCGTCGACCCGAACTCGGCTGAGCGATCCCCCGTGGCGGCCGACCGGGGTGCGCACACCGTCGACCAGATAGGCATGACTCATGACGGGACGCCCCCTGTTCGCTCGTAGCTGTAAAAGCCCTGTCCTGAAGCCAGGCCGAGATGGCCGGCCGACACCAGGCGGGTGAGCGCTTTGGCCGGGCGGTAGATCTCTTCGCCAAAGGCCCGGCTTAAGGCCACGAGGAGGCGCTCCACCACCTCAAGCCCGATCTGATCAGCCCAGGCCAGCGGGCCGCGCGGATGGTTCATGCCGAGCACCATCGCCCGGTCGATCTCGGCCACCTCGGCCACCTGTTCGCCGAAGAGGTGCGCCGCCTCGTTGATCAGGGCCGCCACCATCCGGGGCCGGACCAACCCTGGCCCTTCTGCCACCTCCACCACCTCGCCGAGCGCCTCACCAAGCGCCTTCTTGAGCAGCTGGCGGCCGATCTCGTCCAGGTGGTCCGGCAGGCTGACATCGGTCGGCCCGGTCGGGGAAAGCGGCAAGAGCGATCCAAAGCTGGCCACGGCATGCGGCGCGCCAAGCTCCCGGCTGAGCTGCCTCCCCCCGGCCGACCAGGCCGTGACCGCCACCAGCCGGTCGTCTTCGGCCAGCGCCTCTTTCAGCAGCCCAGGGTCGGTGACCAGGGTCAGCGGCCGCTCCGTCTCACGCGCTCTCTCCTGCAGCGCTGCCGCCAGGGCGTCTTTTCCCAGCACGCGCACCGGCTCAGGCATAGGTGTAAAAGCCCTCTCCGCTCTTTCGGCCAAGCCTTCTCTCGGCGACCATCTTCCGCTGCAGGGGGTGCGGACGAAGCCGCGGCTCCTGGCCAAGCTGCCGGTACACAGACTCCGAGACCGCCAGATTGACGTCGATCCCGATCAGGTCCATCAGCCGAAAGGGGCCGAGCGGAAACCCCAGTCCCTCGACCAGTCGGTCCAGCGACTCCACGCTGGCCACCTTGTCCCCGACCAGGCGCAAGGCCTCCAGATAGATCGGGCGAGCCACCCGGTTGACGATGAAGCCGGGGCTGTCCCTGGTGCAGGCCGCCTCCTTGCCGATCTGGCGGACGAAGTTCTGGCCCGCCGCCAAGGTCTCTTTGCTGGTCTTTGCGCCAGACACCACCTCAACCAAGGCCATCCGCTCCGGCGGATTGAAGAAGTGCAGCCCGAGAAAGCGGCTGGGATCCGGTGCGAACTCGGCGAGAGCCGAGACAGACAACGACGACGTGTTCGTTGCGACCAAGCCGGAAAAGCCTCGATCGAGCGCCGAGAAAAGCTCCGCCTTGGCGCCGAGGTCCTCGACGACCGCCTCCAGCACGAGATCGACTCCGTCGATCCGCCCGATCTCCTCTCGCCACGAGATGCGGCGAAGGGCGCCCGCCTGTTCGCTTGCACCAAGCCGTCCTCTTTTCACCTGGCCTTCGAGGAAGCGCTCGATGCGGGAGCGCGACGGCCCGTGAACGGTCGGGCGATCGACCAGCTGGACCGAAAAGCCAGCCACAGCCGCCACGCCGCCGATGCCAGAGCCCATCGTGCCGGCCCCGATCACGACCACCGTCCGATGGTTCATCGGCCGCTAAAGCGTGGCGGGCGCTTTTCCAAAAAGGCGCTGACCCCTTCTTGGTGGTCTTGGCTGGCACCGGCCAGCTCCTGGGCAGCCGCCTCGAACTGGAGCAGCTCGGCCAGGCTGGCCCGATCGGCGCGCCGCACCGCCTGCTTGGTCAAGGCAAAGGCGAGGGTCGGGCCGGTCGCCAGATTTTGTGCCCAGGTCGAGACCGTCGCGTCCAGCTGATCGGCTGGGACCAGGGCGTTCAAGATGCCAAAGCGTGCCGCCTCCTCGGCCTCCATCGGCCGGGCGGTGTAGAACATCTCGAGCGCCACGCCCGGTCCGACATAGCGGGCGAGCATCTGGCTCAGTCCGGAGTCGGGCACGAGGCCGATCCGGCTGAAGGCGGCGATCAGGCGGGTTCCATCGCTGCCGATGCGCAGGTCGGCGGCGAGCGCGATCGACAGTCCAGCGCCGGCCGCCACGCCCTGCAGGCGGGCGATCACCGGCTTGTCCATCTCGCAGATGGTCTGAATGATCGGGTTGTAGGCGCTGACCAGGCTTTCACGAAAAGAGCGCTTGGCACCCTCTGGGTGGCTCTTCAGGTCCTCTCCGGCGCAAAAGGCGCGACCGCTGCCGGCCAGCACGACGCAGCGCACCTCGGGATTGCGGGCTGCCTTCTGCAGGGCGCTGAGGTAGCTGGCCTTGGTCTCCTGGTCGAGGGCGTTTAGGACCTCTGGGCGGTTGATGGTGATGGTCTGAACGGCGCCCTCTTGGCTTAGCTCGACGGTCACGGCTCAACACCCTCGAACTTGGGCGGCCGCTTTTCCATAAAGGCGGCCATCCCCTCCTTCTGGTCGGCGGTGGAAAAGAGCAAAAAGAAGTTCTTTCGCTCAAAGGCGTAGTCGAGCCCGTTCAGCGCCACCCGGCGCACCGCCTCTTTGGCCAGGCGGGCGGCCGTGCGCGGCATCTTGGCGATCTCTCTTGCCAGCACCATGGCCTCCGCTTCGGCCGTTCCGCTCGGCACCAGCCGGGCCACGAGCCCCATCCGGTACGCTTCCTCGGCCCCGACCATCCGGCCGGTCAGGACCATCTCCATCGCCCGCTGGGCGCCGACCAGCCTGGTCAGCATCTGGGTGCCGCCCGCACCTGGCATCACGCCGATCTTGATCTCCGGCTGCCCGAAGCGGGCGTCTTCTGAGGCCACGATCAGGTCGGCACACATGGCGAGCTCCAGCCCTCCGCCGAGACAAAAGCCGTGCACTGCGGCGATCAGCGGCTTTTGGACCTGGCGGATGCGGTCCCAGAGTGCCAAGTGATTCAGCTCCATCAGGTCCTTTGGAGAGGCGTTCGCCATCTGCGAGATGTCGGCGCCGGCGGCAAAGGCGCGGCCGCTGCCGGCGATCACCAAGACGGCCACCTTGGGGTCCTGGTCAGCCAACGAGAGCGCCTCTGCCAGCTCGCTCATCACCTGGCTGTTCAGGGCGTTCAGCACCTCAGGCCGGTTCAGCCGGACTAAGGCCACCGCCCCGCTTTGCTCGCTCACCACACCTGCCATCTCACGCCGCCCCCTAAGCTCCTATCTTCAGCTCGGATCCCGTTCGTCGATCAGCCGCTTGGCCTTGCCCTCAGACCGGGGCAGGCTGCCCGGATCTTTGACCGAAACCGCCATCCGCACGCCGAAGGTGTCGTGCAGCCGGCGCCCAAGCTCTCTTGCTGCCGCCTCGCCGTCCTGACCGGCCAGCGCCTCCACCTCGACCGTGAGCTCGGACATCGCCGCCCGCTTGGTCAGCCTGAGCAGGTAGACCGGCGCCAGCTGGCCCTGAGCCAGCACCAGCCGCTCGATCTCAGATGGGAAGATGTTGACGCCGCGCAGCACGAACATGTCGTCGACCCGGCCCTTGATCCGGCTCATCCGCACGGTCGTTCTCCCGCAGCGGCAGGGCTCGTGGTTCAAGGACGCGATGTCGCCTGTGCGGTAGCGGATCACCGGGGACACCTGGCGGGTGAGGGTGGTGAAGATGAGCTCGCCGTCCTCGCCGTCTTCAAGGACCTGGCCGGTGGCCGGATCGATCACCTCGACCAGAAAATGGTCCTCGTGCACGTGCAGCCCATCTTTGGCCTCGTGGCACTCGGCCGCCACGCCGGGTCCGATCACCTCGGACAGCCCATAGATGTCGCAGGCGTCGCAGCCGAAGGCTCGCTCGACCTCTCGGCGCATCTCCTCGGTCCAGGGCTCGGCGCCCAGGATCGCCCACTTCAGTCCCAGATGACGCGGGTCCTTGCCGGTCTCCACCAAGTGCTCGGCGATGTTCAGGGCATAAGACGGCGTGCAGGCCAGCCCGTCTGGGCGCAGATCCTCCAGCAAGAGACACTGCCGGCTGGTCACCCCGCCAGAGGCCGGCATCACGGTCAATCCCAAATGCTCGGCACCGGCGTGCAACCCCAGCCCGCCGGTGAACAGCCCGTATCCATAGGCGTTGTGCAGCATCTGGCCGCGCTCGGCGCCGACAAGCGTCAGGCAGCGGGCCACCACCTCGGCCCACATCGCAAGGTCGTCTTGGGAATATCCGACCAGTGTGGGCTTGCCCCGGGTGCCGGAGCTGCCCTGCAGGCGCGCCACCTCATGGCGCGCTGCGCCGAACAAGCCCATCGGGTAGGCGGCGCGTAGGTCGGCCTTGGTCATCATCGGCCAGGCAGAGAGTTCTTCGAGGTCGGCCACGGGCTTTTGGCCAACGCCATGCTCCAAGAAGCGATGGGCGAGGGCGGGCAGGTTGCGCTTCACCCGTTCGATCTGGCTGTTTAGCCGCGTGAGCTGCACGGCTGCAAGCTCGTGCCGGTCGACGGTCTCTGCCCAGAACACCACCGCCGCTCCTCCTCTAGCACGAATCGGGCCGACCCTCGGGGTCGGCCGCAAAATCGGTCAGCGGACGCTGAGACTCCGGCGAGCGAGCTCTGACTCGGTCAGCGGCCGCTTCGGGTCGCCGCTCACCTCTTCCAGGAGGTCCTGCTTGTTGACCACGAAGCTCTGGCGGCTGTAGTCGGAGGGGACCAAGGTCGGGGTCAGGACGATGGCGTCGACCGGACAGGCCGCCTCGCACTCGCCGCAGAAGATGCAGCGGTAGAGGTCGATCTCGTAGCGGGAGGCATAGCGCTCGCCGGGGCTGACCGGGTGGGCCGGGTCGTTCTCGCTCGCCTCCACGATGATGGCGTCGGCCGGGCAGGCGGCAGCGCAGAGCGAGCAGCCGATGCAGCGCTCCAATCCGTTCTCATGCCTGGTCAGACGGTGGCGGCCCCGAAACCGCCTGGGCAGGTCCCGGCGCTGCTCCGGGTACTGCACGGTGATCGGCTTTGAGAAAAACAGTCTTAAGGTGGTGGCCATCCCCTTCAAGAGGGCACCCACACCTCTTAGCAATCCGTCCGCCTCCTCGCGTCCAAGCCGGTAGATGGCACACGGGTCATGCCCCTCATTGTATCAGAAGCCACCTTCGACACCTGTGCGAGAGCGCAGAGGCGGATGACCGTGTGCGGCCCCTCTTGCGGTCACCTTACGGTCCGCTGGTCCGGCTGCCTAGCCTAAAGGCCAGGCATCCGCTTTCTGATCCAAGGGTCCCGCTTCGTCAGCTCACTGATCCCGCTCAGCCAAGTTCCAAGACCAGGCGCCGACTCCTGCCGGAAGGCCTGCCGTGTGCTAGCATGAGGGCGGTTGTGCCCGTGGACGGTGAACCGAATTGAGGAGGGCCGGGATGAATCCGAAGCTGGCGCCGGTGTTGGCTCAGATCGAACAGGTGATCGTCGGCAAGCGGCCGGTGGTGGAACTGTTCTTGGTGGCCCTCTTGTCAGAAGGCCACGTGCTCTTGGAAGACGTGCCGGGCACCGGCAAGACCATGCTGGCCAAGGCCCTGGCGAAGTCGCTGGACCTGCCCTTTCGCCGCCTGCAGTTCACCCCGGACCTCTTGCCGGCAGACGTCACCGGAAGCTCCGTGTTCAACCGCCAGAGCAACGCCTTCGAGTTTCGGCCCGGGCCGATCTTCGCCCAGATCCTCTTGGCCGACGAGATCAACCGGGCCTCTCCCCGCACCCAGTCCTCTCTCCTGGAGGCGATGGCGGAGGGACAGGTCTCGGCCGATGGCACCACCTACCCCTTAAGCCGGCCGTTCGTGGTGATCGCCACCGAAAACCCGGTGGAGATGGAGGGCACCTTCCCGCTGCCGGAGGCCCAGCTCGACCGCTTTTTGCTCCGGCTGGAGATCGGCTATCCCGACCCGGCCGGCGAGGCCGAGGTGCTGCGCCGCCACGGCCAGCTGGAGCCGCTCGATCAGGTGACGGCCGTGCTCGGACAAGAGGAGCTAGCTGGCCTGATTGCAGAGGCGCGGGCGGTGAGTGCCTCTGACGACGTGCTGGCCTACGTGGTCGAGATCTGCCGCCAGACGAGAGAGCACCGCGACGTCAAGCTCGGCGTCAGCCCCCGCGGCTCGCTCAGTCTGCTCAGGGCCGCCCGCAGCCATGCCTTCTTGGACGGCCGAAGCTATGTCCTGCCCGATGACGTCAAGGCGATGGCGATGGCCGCCCTCGCCCACCGGTTGATCCTGTCGCCCGAGGCCATGGTCCGCTCGATCTCGGCCCAGAGTGTGGTCCAAGACATCCTGGAGTCGGTCCCCGCCCCGGTCGAACAGGTCCGCTAGCCTTGGTCTACGCCCGACGGGCCGCACTGAGCGGCATCGTCCTTCTGATCCTCTTGTCGTTGCTGCTGCAGCTGCCGCTGGCTGCGGCTGGCGGCTTTCTGATGCTCCTGATCGCCGCCCTGGCCGCCTACTACCAGCGCTATGGGCTGACCGGCGTGGCGCTTCGGGTGAACGTCCGTCCGGCAGCCGTCTTCCCGGACGAGCCAGCGGAGCTGGCGCTTTTGATCGGCAATCGAAAGCGGGTGCCGCTGCCCTTTTTGACCCTGGAGCAGGAGTGGCCCGCCGCCGTGACGCCGGTCGGGCGGCCGGAGCTGCTCGGCGACAGCACCAAGCCGGGCCGAAAGATGTTCCGGCTGTTCACCCACCTCGGCGGCGAACAGCAGGTAGGCCGGCGCTACCAGCTGATGACGGCGCGGCGCGGCCGCCACGTGTTCGGCCCGCAGACGCTGCGCCTGTACGACCCGATCGGCCTGCTCTACAGCGAGCGCAGCTTCGAGCGGTCAAGAGACCTCGCCTCCTATGTGGTCTACCCCAAACTGAGAGCGGTGCAGTCTCTGCCGGCGGTGCTCAGAGCAGGCGGCGAGTGGCGGGCTCGATCTCTTCTGGAAGACCCCACCCTGCTCCGCTCGCTGCGACAGTGGCAGGCAGGCGACGCCATGAAGCAGATCGACTGGCGGGCCTCTGCCCGCTCCGACGAAGAGCTCTACGTCCGGCAGCCGGAGTCGGTCAGCCGGCTGGAGGTCTATCTGGGCTTGAACCTGCAGAGCAGCCGAGAGACCTGGGGCGGGCTGCGCCAGGACTACATCGAGGAAGCGGTGTCGCTGACCGCGTCTTTGGCCTGGGACCTTCTTAAGGCCAAGCACCCGGTCGGCGTCTACGCCAACGGCGTCTTGGAGGGGGAGGCGACCCGCACGCTCGGCGTTGTGCTGCGTCCGGCCGCCCACGCCCGCCAGCTGCAAGAGGTGCTGACAGCACTTGGCGAGGTGCAGCAGGCGGCCGCCTACCTCGACCTCGGGCGGCTGCTCGTGGCGGAGGCCGGGCGGGCGATGTCCGGGTCGGTGTTCGTGGTCACAACCGCCTTCGTCTCGCCGTCTCTCACACCGGTCTTGCTCTACCTGCGCCAGCGCGGCCACAAGGTGGTGGTCGTCCGCTTTGACGCGCCAGAGGAAGGGGACGGCGTCATTCCGCCCGGCATCACCACCCTCACCCCATCGCAGCTCTGGGCCTCATGAAACGGCCGGCCGCCTTGTTGCTGCTGGTGCTGCGCACCGCCGTCGAGGCGGCTGCGCTCACGCCGTGGGCCGCCGTCTTCACCGGCGCCCTGATCCCGCTCTGGCTGCTCTGGGCGGCAGGGCTGCTCTTGCTTGCGCCAGGGCTGATCTGGCGCCACGCCCCCCTGCAGGCGCGCATCCTGACCCTTCTTGTGGGCGGGCTGATCGGGTTCTTTCTGGGCGCCAACCATGCCGTCGGGCTGGTGACGACCGTGTCGCCGACCATCACCTTTTTGGCGCTCGGCTGGCGATCGGCCACCACCGCCGCCTACCCGGAGGATCCGCAGCAGATCCAGACCGCCTTCACCGCCTCGATCTGGATCTTCTTTCTCGGCTTCGTGGTCTCGCTTCTGCACCAGCCGCCGTCCCCGCTTTCCCTGGCCGGGTCCGGGCTTGTGATCGCCATCGCCGGCAGCGCCTGTCTGGTCTTGGCTCGGGACCGCGAGCTGGCCGAGCGCACGCACCTCGCCACCGGACGGATGGGATTGAGCCCGCTCGCCTCCTTCGGGCTGATGACGGTGGCTGCGCTCTCAGCCCTGTCTCTGATCTTGTCCGTACTCAGCTCGCCGGCCGTCATCTTCCGGCTGCTTCGGCCGCTTGCGGCCGGGCTGATCGGCGGTTTCATGGCGCTGATGACCAAGTTCGGGGTGCCATTCTTGGGCTTCTTGTTCGCAACGGCCGAGCGCCTCTTTCACATTCCGAAGACCTTCACGCCGCCCTATGTCCAGCCGTCCAAGCTGAACAACAAGATGCACCGCGACTACCTCGCCACCCGCTTTGGCATGCAGGCGGAGACGGTGATCGTGATCGTGCTGGTGGTGGCCGTGATCGTGGCCATGATTCTTTTGCTCCGCCACTTGAACGGTCGGCTTGAGACGAGAGAGCAGGGCGAGACAGAAGAGCGCGGCCACTTCCAGATGGAGGTAGAGGCCGTGGACAGCGCAAACGAGGAGCGGCCCTATCCGTACACCCAAGCCGGCACCCGGCTGCGCCGCTCGGTTCGGGCGATGCTGCGCGAGCTGGCCAGCCGCCAGATCGGCCCTCGCTCATCTGAGACGATCCGGGAGTGGGCGAAAGAGCACGGCACCGACCCGGAGGTGGGCCAGCTGCTCTCCCAATACGAAGCCCACCGCTATGGCCAGGGTGCAGACCCGCAGGATGCGGAAAGTCTCGTCGCCCGGGCCAAACAACGCATCTTGAGCCGCCGGCTGGGCCGCAGAGCGGACCCCCCGAACGACTCCAACTCGAGAGATAAGCCTTAGGCGCCCTGGGCCGCCAGATAGGCCTCCGCTTCCAGAGCCGCCCGGCATCCTTCGCCGGCGGCGGTCACCGCCTGCTGGTACTCCCGGTCGTGGACGTCGCCGGCGACGAACAGCCCGGCGGTCTCTGTCGTCACGCCAGGGCTCGAAATGTAGCCCTCATCGTCCAGCGTGACCAATCCTTGTTCGATGAAGTCTGTGTTCGGGATGTGGCCAATGGCGTAGAAGAGCCCGTTCGTCTCGTGGCGGCGGGTCTTTTTCGACACGGTGTCTTGGAGCGAGATGGCCGCGACCGATCCGTCCTTGTCCTCGATGCCCACGACCTCTGTGTTCCAGTGCACCTTCACCTTGTCGCTCGCCAGCAGGCGGTCGGCCATGATCTTGGACGCCCGAAACTTGTCCCGGCGATGCAGGACGTGCACTTCGGAGGCAAAGCGGGTCAAGAACAGGGCCTCTTCCATGGCCGAGTCGCCGCCGCCGACGACGCTGACCGGCACATTGCGAAAGAAGGCGCCGTCACAGGTGGCGCAGACGGAAAGCCCATGGCCGGTCAGCTCGCGCTCCCGAGGCAGCCCGAGCATGCGGGCCCGGGCCCCGGAGGCCACGATCACGGTCTTGGCCCACACCGTGTCTCTGCCCTTGACCGAAACCGCAAAGCCGCCCTCCGCCTTGGTCAAAGACGCCACCTCGCCGTACTCGAAGCGGGCTCCGAAGCGCTCGGCCTGGCTCTTCATCCGGCTCATCAGCTCAAAGCCGTCGATGCCGTCCACAAACCCAGGGTAGTTCTCGATCACAGAGGTGGTGGTCAGCTGGCCGCCAGGCTCCATGCCCTCAAAGATCACGGGCCTGAGGTCGGCACGGGCCGTGTAGACTGCAGCAGTGGCCCCGGCGCAGCCGGAGCCGATGATGACCACCTGTTCTTTCTCCACTTCCTGATCCTCCCGTCACACGTGGACGCCCCGCTAGCGTAGTCCGGGCGGTCGCCCATCGCAAGGGCGCTGGTCCCGATCTAGAGCATCAGGCTGAGCCACCAAGGCGAGCAAAGCGGAGTCGGCTGGCCCACCCCTTGCGGCAGGATGGCGCGCAAGCGTCAGCCCACTGCCGAACGTCCGAGTCTAGGGCTTACGATTGCTGGGTTTACTAACGGCCCAAGATTGTGGTCGTTATTCTTGTCAAACGCCCTTCACAAGAATAACGGTCTCGCTCAGGCCTCAACACCACAGCCGATCGGCACGGTCCGAGCGTCGCTCAGGGCAGCAGATGCCCTGGGTCAGCGCCCCTGGGCAGGCCGCAGGTCGAACTCCACCTGCCACTCTGGGTGGCCAGCTCCGTCCAGGGTCAGCCGCCAGAGGTAACGCTCACCGGGGGTGAGCGGGAGCGGAAACAGGCCAAAGGCCAAGGGCACGCTGAGCCGGCTCCCCGGTCGGATGCCGGCGGGGCGGCCCACCTCCAGCTTGGTCTCGATCACGAGCGGCTGGGGGGCGCTGTCCGGTCCGGTCGGCAGCATCACCGGCTCGCCGCCGGCGCCGACCAGCTCAAGCCGCAGCTGGTGCGGCCGGTTGGTCTCGCCCCACGGCACCTGAATCAGCACCGCCAAGGCGGACGGCGTCGGCTGTGGCCCAGTGACGCTCCAGCCGCCGCCCAGCACGTACAGCTTGCCGTCGACCACCTGGGCCGCATCGGCCAGAAGCATCGTGATCCGAAAATCATCCAGACGCTCGCTCACTGTTCCCACCCCTATTCCCTGGACTCAGACGGATAGCGCAGCGGATGGCCGAAGGTCTCTTCCATCGGCACCCTGATCTCCGGCCCGATCCGGGTTCTCGACAGCACCGCCGGATAGGTGAGCAGCCGCACCACCCGGTGGTCCAGCACGAGGGCCAGGGTGGTGGTCTTCGCTCCGATGTCGATCCAGCTGAAGGCAAAGGGCCCGCTCTCGCCTGCGGCAATGGCGTGCACGTCTGGGGCCGGCCCAAAGCCGCCGCCAGACGCCCAGGGCAGGCCGAGGATCTGCTTGCGGCCGGCGGCCCGCCACTGCGCCGGGCTGAGGCCCGGGTCTTTGGGGAAGACCATTGGGATCAGCGCTCGCCAGTCTTCGACCAGCGTTTCGAGGGCGTGGCGGTCGTGGTCGGTGGTGCGGTTTGAGGTCAGGGCCATGGTGTCGGCCACGATGGCGGCGGCCAGCAGCCGGCAGTCGCTGGCCGTGAGGCGGTCTCGTGCGCGGGAGATCATGGTGGCGGTGGCGCCGAGTGCTTCCAGGTAGACCGGATAGGGGCGGGTGATCGAGCCGGCGGGTTGGTGGTGGTCCACCGCCCAGAGCACGCTTCTCGATTCTTGCGGAAATACGCAGTCCACGAGACCGACCGTGCCGTCAGCTGGCAGCTGGGCCAGCGCCTCCTGATCGAGCGTCCGCCACACCGCCTCGGACAGCGGCTCCGGTGCCCCCCAGGCCGCGGCCTGCGACCCGGTCAGATGCGCTGCCACGAAGGATGAGACGAGGCTGTCGAGGTCAGGGTTCAGGTGGCCGACCACCCAGTCTGGGGCCAGCCTGGCCAGTTCGGCCCAGTCGATGTCCAAGGCGGCGTCCAAGCCTCTACCCTCTGTCATCGCCGCTCAGCCTTGAGACGGCAGGTCGATGCCGTGCGATTTGGCAAAGGCGATCGCCTGCTCATACCCGGCATCGGCATGGCGCATCACGCCGGTACCCGGGTCTGTGGTCAGCACCCGCTGCAGCCGTTCGGCCGCCTCGTCTGAGCCGTCGGCCACCACCACCATGCCGGCGTGGATGGCGTTTCCCATGCCGACGCCGCCGCCGTGGTGGACAGACACCCAGTGGGCGCCGGCTGCGGTGTTCAAAAGGGCGTTTAGGATCGGCCAGTCGGCGATGGCGTCAGACCCGTCGCGCATCGCCTCCGTCTCGCGATAGGGAGAGGCCACCGAGCCGGCGTCCAGATGGTCGCGGCCGATCACGATCGGAGCCGCGAGCTCGCCTTGGCGCACCATCTCGTTCAGCGCCAGCCCGAAGCGGGCCCGCTCGCCGTAGCCAAGCCAGCAGATGCGGGCCGGCAGGCCCTGGAAGGCCACCCGCTCTTCGGCCATGTCGAGCCAGTGGTGAAGGGCCCGATTGTCCGAAAAGAGCTCCTTCGCCTTGGCGTCTGTCTTGTAGATGTCTTTGGGATCCCCGGAGAGCGCCACCCAGCGAAAGGGGCCCTTGCCCTCGCAGAAGAGCGGCCGCACATAGGCCGGAACAAAGCCCGGGAAGCTGTAGGCGCCCGCAAATCCGCCCTGCTCGGCACCCTGGCGGATGTTGTTGCCGTAGTCGAAGACGAACGACCCCTGGTCCAAAAACCCGACCATCGCCGCGACGTGCCGGGCCATGCTCTCCTTCGCCCGCAGCACATAGCCGGCGGGGTCGGCCTGGCGCAGCACCTGGGCTTCGGCCAGGGTCAGTCCGGCCGGAATGTAGCCGTTCAGCGGGTCGTGGGCCGAGGTCTGGTCGGTGACGAGATCGGGACGAAATCCGCTCTTCAAGAGCTCAGGGAAGACCTCGGCGGCGTTTCCGAGCAGCCCGACCGAAAGCGCCCGTCGCTCTTTTCTGGCTGCCTCCACCTGGGCCAGGGCCTCGTCCAGGCTGCCCGCCACCTGATCCAGGTAACGGGTCTGAAGCCGGCGCTCGATCCGCTTGGCGTCCACCTCGACGCACAGGCTCGCTCCTCCGGCCATGCTCACGGCCAGCGGCTGGGCGCCGCCCATCCCGCCGAGCCCGGCGGTGAGCACCACCCTGCCGGCCAGATTGGCGCCAAAGTGCTGGCGGCCGGCCTCGGCGAAGGTCTCGTAGGTGCCCTGCAAGATGCCCTGGGTGCCGATGTAGATCCACGATCCGGCCGTCATCTGGCCGAACATGGTCAGACCGCGGTCCTCGAGGTCCCAGAAGGTCTCCCAGTTGGCCCAGGCCGGGACGAGCAGGCTGTTGGCGATCAGCACCCGGGGCGCCAGCGGATGGGTCGCGAAGACGCCGACCGGCTTCCCGGACTGGATCAAGAGTGTTTGGTCGCTCTCCAGGCGGAGCAAGGTGGCGAGGATGGTGTCAAAGGCCGGCCAGTTGCGGGCGGCCTTTCCTCTGCCGCCATACACCACCAAATCGTCCGGCCGCTCTGCCACCTCGGGGTCGAGGTTGTTCTGGATCATCCGCCAGGCCGCCTCCTGCGGCCAGGCCTTGGCGCTGAGGACCGCCCCGCGGGGGGCGCGAATCGGGCGCGCACTCATCTCTCTCATCCCCTTAAAACGCTCACTCCGCCTTCGCCATCAGCGTCAGGAAGGCCTGTTCTGAGCCCTGGCTGGTCAGCTCGCCCACGATCACGCCCTGGGCGTTGACCGCCAACGTGACCGGCAGGTTCACCACGCCGTACTCATAGGCGACCTTGCCCTTCAGGTCGAGCAGCACCGGAAAGTGGATGTGGTCCTGGGCGATCAGGGCGGTGGGCGGTGCCTGACCTGGCTCGGAGAAGGTGAGGTCGATCGCCACCACCTTGACGACACCCTGCTCCACGGTGGCCGCCGCCTGCAGAGCGGGCAGCTCCGCCTTGCACGGCCCGCACCAGGACGCCATGAAGTTCAAGAGCAGCGGATGACCCTGCAGTGATGAAAGAGAGACACTGCCCCCTTGCATCGCGGTCAGGGTGAAGGGCGGCGCCTTGTCGCCGACGGCGGCGCCAACCAGCGGCGCCTTGAGGCGACCGATCGTGACCCAGGTGGCCCCGACGGCGACCAAGAGCAATAGCGCCGACAGGATCAGACGGAGGCGCACAGCAGTCCTCCTTGCCTCAGGGCGAGAACCCGCCTAGAATCTAGAGTGTGATCTGGCACACGCCCATCTTACTGTACTGAGAGGATGTCCTGGCGATGGCTGAAGAGAGGACTCGTGGCTCGGTCGACGCCACAGAGGACATCAGGCTTAGGGTCGAGGAGGCCCTGGCCATGATCCGCCCCGCCATCCAGATGGACGGCGGAGACGTGGAGCTCGTGAAGATCAAAAACGGCGACGTCTTCGTCCGCCTGCTCGGATCGTGCATCGGCTGCCCGATCTCGGCGCTGACCCTGAAGGCTGGCCTGGAGATGAACCTGAAGCGGATGATCCCCGAGGTCAACCAGGTGATCGCGGTCTGACCCTTCCCTTCATGAACAGATCCCCCATCTGCTAATAAAAGGATTTCCTGCCATTTCCTCGAAGGGCGGCGCCGAGGTGATGGCATGTTTTGGCGTCTGTGCGCGGTGCTGGGCGCCCTGTCGGCGCTGCTTTTGCTCCTAGCGGCCCGACCAGCCCTGGCCGCTGGCTTCAGCGATCTGAAAGAGGTGCCGTGGGCCGCTCCTGAGATCACACTCTTGGCCGACCAGGGTGCGGTCTTTGGTGTCGGCGGTTCGCTGTTCGACCCCTCGGCGCCGGTGTCTCGAGAGGCGGTCGCCGTCATCTTGGCCCGCGTCCTGGCACTCCAGAAGGAGGCATCGCTCGCCCCGTTCGCCGATCAGGCCACGGTCAGCCCATGGGCCAGGCCGGCCATGGCCGAGGCGGTGGCGGCCGGTCTGATCAAGGGCGAGGGTGACCTTTTGGCGCCGCTGCAACCGCTCTCCCGGGCCGAGGCGGCCGTCTTGCTCTGGCGTCTGGCCGACCAGCCGGCGGCTGGGGCTGCTGCGCCGACGTTTTCCGACCAGGCCTCGATCCCAAGCTGGGCGCTTTCTGCGGTCGCGAGCCTGAGCGGCCTTGGCGTCGTCGTCGGGGAGAGGGGCCACCTCTTTGCGCCGGACCAGACGGTGACCCGGGCCGAGCTGGCCGTGATGCTGGCTCGGCTGGAGCCTGACCTTGCCGCCTTGCCCGGTCTGCCCACGGCCGTGGCCGGCCGGGTCGGCCAGTGGGTGGCGCCGAACCAAGCTGGCCTAGCCGTGCAAAGCCAGTTGGCCGGTCCTGGCGGCGGCGTCTTGATGGCAGGCGGCAAGCTCTGGCCGATCGAACCGGCGGCTTCGATCTGGCTCATGAACACACCGGCTGACCTCTACGTACTGGCCGCCTCCGATCCCGTGGCCGGGGTCTTGGCCCCGGGCGGCAGTCTTTCTCTGCTCATCGACTTCGGCCCCGGCGCCAGCGCTCCCCTGACGGTGGAAAACGCCTCTGCGACCGCTCTCTTCTTGTCAGACGCCCAAGTGCTGCCGGTGAGATCGCCGCTGCTCGCAAGCCTCGGCAGGGTCACGGCGCCGATGGTTCCCTCCGACCTGGTCGGCGCTGTCCTGGCAACGCCACCGAAGGCAGGCTCCCGGTTGGACCTAGCCGAGCTCACGGTGCCGAACCTCGAGGGGATGATCAGTGCTGAGAGCACCAACTCGATCACCCTAGTGGCCGAAACCTCGCCGACGCCTTTTCTCGCGGCTGGAAGCTGGACGATCGCCACCGGGCCCTCCACCGCCTTTGACGGCCCCAACGGATCTGGCGGGGTTCCTGCGATCGGCACCCAGGTCACGGTCCTCACAACGCTGGATGCAGACGGCAGCCTCAGTGCTCAGGTGGTGGCGTGGTGACCAGAAAGCGTTAGGTCAGCGAAGACAAAACCATCGCGCTCTACGACCTCGCCCCGCTCGATGGGGAGCGCTGCCGAAAAGAGCGGACCGTTACAGACAAAGGTGTGAAACTCGCCGTTTTCGCCACAGGGGTCGGCTCCTTCCGGCAGATCGGCCAAGAGGCGGTGGTCGTAGGCGCGACCGGCCAGCTTGGGCGGGATCTGCGTCGGATCGACCGTCACCAAGACGGCCTCGTAGCCCTCGGCGATGAACCTTCCGGCCAGCTCGGTCGTGTCCTCGCCCCACAGCGGGAACAAGGTGGCAAGGCCGCTTCCAGCCATCCGTTGTTCGCGATAGGCGCGCACATCTTCCAAGAACAGGTCGCCAAAGGCCACGGCGTCGCAGCCGTCTTCAGCCAGAGCAGCCACGGCAGCGGCCATCCGCTCCTCGTAGATCACATTCGTGCAGCCTTGCGGAATCCACACCGTGTGAAGCGGCAGTCCGAGGGCGGCAGCCTGGGCGACCATCAATTCTTGGCGCACGCCATGCATGCTGATGCGCTGAAAGCCCTCGGTCATGGTGCAGAGCAACCCGGCGACTGTCAGCCCAGACGCCAACAAGGCGGCGAGTGCCAAGGTGGAGTCCTTGCCGCCGCTCGTGGCGACGATCACACGCCGGAAATCGGCTGCCATGGCCTCTCTCCTTACGTTCGGGCGGTCGGGCGCACAAGTCCCTCCCACCATTGTGCCGTACAATGGGCTCCATGTGAGGGGGTTGAGAGATGGGGTTCAGACTTCGCACCGTGCTGGCGGCCAGCGCCCTGCTCCTGCTGGTGGCCGGCTGCGGCAGTGCGCCGGCCCAGAGCACGACCACGACCACCACCACGGGCAGTTCCTCGGGCAGTTCCTCGAGCAATGGCAGCTCCACATCCACCGGCACCTCCACAGCGCCGAGCTCCTCCTCCGCATCATCCACCGGTGGGCCGCTCGGCTCGGTGACGATTGTGTCGCCGGCGGCCGGGTCTACGGTGGCACCGGGCAAGATCGCGGTCCAACTGGCGCTTGACTACTTTCAGTTCGTGGCGCCGAGAAGCGGCGACCAACCGGGCACCGGGCAGGTTGAACTGTCCGTGAACGGCACAGAGATCGGCATCTTCACCTTTCTGAAGGACACCATCACCGTGAACTCGACTGGTCCCACGACCCTGACCGCTGAGCTCCTGACCAACGGCCAGCTGATTCCCTCGTCTAAGACCAGCGTTTCCTTCACCGTAGCCGCGTCGTCGTCTGGCGGATCCTCGTCCTCCGGCCAGGGCAGCTCATCGGGCACTGGCTCTGGGTCGTCCTCATCGGGCGGAGGCGGCACCTCGAGCGGATCAACCTCCACGACCTACACCGTGACGAGCCATCAGGCATCCGTCAGCGGCCATACAGAAACGGTGCTGACAAACGGCCAGGGCCTCACCCTCTACTACCTGACCACCGACACCTCCACGACATCGACCTGCACCGGATCCTGCGCCAGCATCTGGCCGCCCTTGCTGCTGAATGGCACGCTCAGCCTCGCCCCCAGTCTGCCCGGATACCTGACCGTGATCCAAGACGGCAACGGTTCGCAGGTGGTGTACAACGGCCATCCGCTCTACACGTACAGCGGCGACAGCGCGCCGGGCCAGGCCAACGGAGAGGGCCTGCTCGGCACCTGGTTCGCCGTGACGCCTGGCCCCTAGCGCTGTCCTTGGCCAACTGCAGAGAGGTGCGGCGCAAACGCCAGCAGGTACTGGCCAGCGACCGCTCTGCTTTGCGTCGACCAGGCGGACAGCGTCGATGTCCTACAATGGGGACCATGTGAGGAGGTTGGGATCATGAGGCCAACACGTCGCCTTCTCCTTGCGGCCAGTGCGGCGCTTCTATTGCTGACCGGCTGCGGCAGCGCGCCGGCGACACCTAGCGCCAAGGCCAAGACCTACACCGTGACCAGCCACCAGGCATCCGTCGGTGGCCACACCGAGACGGTGCTCACGACGTCGAAGGGATTCACCCTCTACTACCTGACCACCGACACCTCCACGACATCGACCTGCACCGCATCGGCGTGCACCAGCATCTGGCCGCCGCTTGTGCTCACCGGCACCCCCACCCTGGCCCCTGGTCTCTCTGGGACGATTGGCGTGATCAAGGACGCCAACGGCTCGCAGGTCGTGTACAACGGCCATCCGCTCTACACGTACAGCGGCGACAGCGCGCCGGGCCAGGCCAACGGGGAGGGCCTGCTCGGCACCTGGTTTGTGGTGACGCCCGGCCTCTAGCCCACTCTGCGGCCTCTGAACTGAGCGGCTGGGATGGAAGCCTTTGTGCGCCATGGACGCGTGTCGGGAGCCCGTGCCATAGCGCTGGCGGAGTCCGTCGCAGCGGCTGACCTGGACCGTTTCCTGATGGGAAGTCGGCTCGAACAATGCAGCTATTGGGATCGTTTCTAGGAGCAGACACGTTGCAGGAAGTAGAGGCCCCCTCCCTCGAAAGGCACGGCTGCCTGAGGGGGGTGCAGCCCGTCGACACCGGAACAAGTCGCTTCGATATTGAGGTGCCCGGGATTGAACTTTCGCTTCCTGCCACCTCCATCGTCGGCCCAACCGGTGGACCAAGACTGTTGGTCACCGCCGGCGTGCATGGCGGTGAGTACGCGCCGATCGAGGCGGCCAGGAGACTGGGTGAGGAGCTTGACCCAGGCGAGTTGAGGGGCTCGGTGACCATCGTCCATCTGGTCAGCCCCGCTTCCTTCTTCGCCCGCCGCCAGTATGTGAATCCACAAGACGGCAAGAACCCGAACCGCTACTTTCCCGGTGATGCGACTGGCACGGCAACCCAGCGCATCACCCGTCGGATCATGGTGCTGGCCCAGGACCACGACGCCTGGATCGACCTGCATGGCGGCGACATCCATGAGGCGCTCGTTCCCTTCACCCTGGTCTCCAGCGCCGGCCAACCGGAGACCTGTCGGCGCGCCCTAGACCTCGCCCAGGCCTTTGGCTTGCCCCGTCTGGTCACGACCGACGTCCTCGGCGGCAGCTCCTATGTGGCGGCAACCCAGGCCGGCATCCCGGCCATCTTGCCTGAAGCGGGCGGACTGGGCCAACTGGACCCAGAGGCCGCCCTTCAGCTGCTGGACGGCCTGCACCGGGTGCTGGTCAGCCTGGGGATGCTGGCTGGACCACCCCTCGAGCCAAAGGAGATCCGCCACTTCCACCAGTTCGTCTGGAACCGGGCAGAGTCGAGCGGCCTGTGGTATCCGAAAAAGACGGCCGGCCAGTCGACCGAAGCGGGCGAGGTGCTGGGGACGATCACCGACCCCTACGGCGACCTCTTGCAAGAGGTCAAGGCCTCAGAGTCCGGCGAGATTCTGTTCTCGGTCCGATCGCTTGCGATCGAACTGGGCGACCCCCTCTTGGCGGTGGCCTTCTAGCGCTCTAGGCACAGGTGGCCCACAGATCATGGGCCAATCTTCACCCGAGGTCGCGTGGGCACTCCTAGGCACCGATTCCGACAGGTCCCAAAGGGCGGGACCTGCCGCTAGGAAGTCTCAGCGATTGGCCGTCCACACGGTCATGTGGTTATCACATGGCATCCGAGCGGCAAGGGCGTCCGGAACGGCTACGCTGTTCGCGATCTTCGCCAGTGGAGATCGGGAAGGTCCCTCGATCCGAGCGCTTCCCCCTAACAGCGACGGGGTCTTGGCCAGCCGTCGATCACTTGCCTTGTGCGGGCGTCTGGTCTGCCGGTGGCCCGCCCGGTGCAGGTTTGTCCGGCGGCGCCGTCTTGGGGCTATTGTGGCCAGCCGCACCAAGGCTGTAGGCCACAATGCTGGAAAGGATGGCCGTCGTCGCTCCCGACGACAGGTGGCCGAGCAGGGCCAGCGCGAGCACGGCGCCAATGCCGACCGTGCCGATGCCAAAGTGGAGCAAGAACCAAGTGAAATAGTCCGGCCGGTCCGAGCTCCGCACCCACTTGCAGGCGAGCACCCACACTGCGATGACCACGAGCACGGTAAGTCCCAGGGCGAAGTATGCAGCCAATGGGGACATCACCCTCACCACCTTCCCGGATGGATATCGAATCTGCGGCGCGCAGTTCTGGCTCCCGAGATCTTCCACCTGCTGCCAGCAGGAACCCAACTCACAACTCCCGCGCACCGCATGCCCCGAACCAAGGGAAGATGGTTCCAGCACCGATCCGGTCCGCGGTCCACGGATAGCGGCGAGGGCATCAGGCCAGGACATCGCCGGCAATCGAATGATCGCGCGCCAAGAGGCCGCCCGCTCGGAACCGCTGGCAGCAGTTCACGAGCGGCGGAGGTAGGTGAAGACAAGTCTCGATACAACGGCATGGTGTCAATCGACACCATACCTTCAGGCGCCGCTGCTCAGGCTCCGCTCCTTCGCCATCGCCGCTGCCATGTCTCGATGCCAGGACTCATCGTCGATTGGTTCTGTGATCGGGAATGTGGTGCAGAGCTGGTCGGCCGTCAGAGACGGGAGCACCTCCAGGTCCAAGTGCCGATCAGCGGTGACCCTGATCGCCAAGGTCTCTCCCTCGTGCAACCCAAGCTCTTGCCGCAGGTCCCGAGGTATGGTCAGTCGGCCTCTTTTCCGCATCCGAATCAGCTTCATGGAGTCACTCCCCTCGTCGACCGTCCTCTCGCCCAGCCACGACGTCCTGCTCGGCGACATCTCGAGCCAGTGCGCGTCCTGCGTTCCATCAGCCGAGACGGGACCGGGCACAGTTCAGGGCTTGGGGGCCTGCACCGTCGGTTGATTGAAGCTGTTCACAAAGCTGTAGTGCGTGCCGCTCACGGACTCGGTCGCTCCGGTCAGCTGGAGCAGGGCAGCGACCGGGATCATCATCAGTCCGCCCTGGTCGAAGGACGCAGGCTGGGTCTCCTTCGTCCCATTGAACACGGCCGAGGTGCTGTTGTCGGTCAGGACCATGCTGCTCGTGCCGTAGTGGATCGTGACCTGGGTGTTGGCCGAATTGGCCACCGGGTCGACGCCCAGCACTTGGGCCGCTCCGGCCAAGGAGAGGTAGAGCTGGCCGCCGTGGACCAGTGGGGCCTGATCGAGCGTCAAGGGCTGGCTGTTCTGGCTGGCCTGCACCGATCCGACCGTGACCGTAGTCGAAAGATTGACCGACTGGCCGAGCAGCTTCTCCGCCAGCACGATCGGTGCCGTGTTGCCGCTCACGAACAAATTGGGCTTGATGCCGACGTGCTCGATGTTCACGCCGCTCGGGGTGTACCAGTCGGCGATGGTGATCTTCAGCACCCCGCCCCCAGACATCGGAACCAGTTGTTGGGCGATGCCCTTGCCAAAGGTCTGGGTGCCGATCACCACTGCCTTGTGGTAGTCCATTAGGGCGCCGGTCAGGATCTCGGCGGCAGAGGCGGTGCCGCCGTTGACCAGCACCACCATCGGCTGGGAGAGCGACTGGCCGGAGCTGGACGAGTAGACCTGGTGCGTGATCTGGCCCTTGAAGGTGACGATGGTGCCAGAGGGGATCATGGTCTGGGCAATCTGCACCGCCTCGTTCACGTAGCCGCCGGGGTCGTTCCTGAGGTCTAAGATCCAGCCGCTTGGATGCTGGGCCTGATACTTGGCCAAGACCGCCTGCCAGAGCACGCCGGCGTCCTGGGACACCTGGTTCAGTTGGATGTAGGCGATGCGGCCGGGCAGCATCCTGTCCACGATGGTGGGCAGGCTGAGCGGCTCACGGGTGAGGGTTAAGGGGAAGGTGCGGGTGCCGCGCTGCACCGAGATGGTGACCTTCGTTCCCTGGTTGCCGCGGATCAAGGTGGCGGCTTGTTCGGCCGTGGCGCCAATCAGCGTCTTGCCATTGACGCCGACGATCTCGTCGCCGGCCTCCAGCCCGGCCTTGGCGGCCGGCGATCCGGGCAGCACCGCCTCGATCACGATGTACTGGCCGACCTGATTGATCTCAACACCGATGCCGTCCACACCCAGGTTGCCGTTCAGCTGGTTCAAAAACTGCTGGTACTGAGCGGGGGTGTAGTAGACGGTGTAGGGGTCGTTCAGCGAGCCGGTCAGTCCCTTGATCGCCCCCTGGATCAGGGTGCTGGTCGCGGGCGGCGTGACGTAGTCCTTGACGATGGTCTGGTACACCTGATCAAAGAGCGGCATGGTGGCCTGAAACGAGCTGGCGCCGCCCTGGGCTCCGACCCTTGGCGCCACCACCCAGCCGGCAGCAAACGCCAGCACAGCGGCAGCCACCACGGCGGCGACCATCTTCTTCAGACTGATCACAAACGTCCACGTCCTTTCGCTAACACCGCACGCAAAAGGCGGCGCAGGCTTGCAAGCCGCGTCATCCGCCTCGGTGGCCTGATCAGAACATGTACTTGAAGAGCAGCTTCGCCTCGTCCGACATGAACTCAGGCGTCCAGGGCGGGGTGAAGGTCAGGTTGACGGTCACCACCTGGACTCCTTGGATCTCTTTCACCTTGTTCTGGATCTCCTCGTGAATCTCGTCGTACAAAGGACATCCCATGGTGGTCAGGGTGATGGTCACCTCGACCGTCTTGCCCTCGTCTTTCAGGGCGACGTCGTAGACCATGCCCAGATTGACGATGTCGACGCCGAGTTCCGGGTCGTATACCGTCTTCAGGGCCTCTTTGACCAAGTCTTGGGTGATCATGTCCTACCTCCTGGAACCACGCGATCCACGTTCCATGATCGCTTTGGGCGAAAGAGGGGTCAAGGCAGGGAAAGACGCCGTCGTCTGGAACGACAGCGTGGGGTGCTGTATCACCCAGTCCCGAGGTGAGTTGCCATCGCTTCCAAGGGGGGATCCCTGCGGCGCATTGATGGCGTTTTTCGCCAGTTTCATGTCCGCCATGGAGGTAGGCGGGGGCCGGGAGCCGGGAGCAAGGCTCACCCTTGATGGTGCTCAACGGGAAACCCATCTTCTGCTAGGCGCCTTGTGGTCGAGCCGCGAAGAAGGCTGACCCACTTGGACCTTTAGCAGGCCGGGACGGTAGCTCGATAATCTTGTTTGGGAAACGAGAGGCTGTCTCTCGTCTATAATGAGGTCCAGGAGGTGTTGGCGATGGCAGAAACGGCGGAACAAGACCGTGTTCTACAGCACCTGGAAGTAATGAAGGACACCTTTCCGAGTGTGGAGGAGTGGATTCAGGCGCTACGCCTGTCAACTGAGGCCGTCGAACGGTACTCTGAACAGCTGATGGACCCGAATCTCCTCCCCTTCTACGGGGTCCGAGCGAACGCTTAAGGGGTCTACCGCTGTGCAGGTCCGGCAGGTGGCGGTCCTGGTTGGATTGCCACCTGCTGAACCCTCCCAGTAGCAAAGGAGTGCTCTGCGGATTCTGCCAACTTGAGTTGCTGGGTGCCCGCCAAAAACAAGACGGACCGCAGATACAACTCCCAGACGATTCGCCAGCGAGGATCAGCCTGGGTGACATATTCTACTGGAAGGCCCATTTCAGCAGCCTCTTGCCAAGCAATTACTTGACCGTGGCTCTGAAAGTCGTGGATTAAATGCTGAACGATGCTCGCTGCTTTCGTTTCGGCATCCGTGGTTTCGCTCAGCGCAAACGATGAGAGCCAATCCGTGCCGAGTTTCAATCCGTGCTCGATTGCGCGTCGACACTGAGCCACGTATGAAAGATCGATAGTTTGAAAGGCCAGAAAGTCTCCGGGACCCGGAGCCGGCTTCTTGTTCACAGATTCAATTAGCTCTTCGTAGCTTTGAATCACGGAAAGGGCGGAAACACCCATTCCAGTACGCGAAGGTACTTGTGGGTCAATCGGGCCCAATTGAGACGTGTCGCTCATCCAGATTTCATCGGCAGCCAAGGCCATCATGGTGGCTGCACTTTTTGCGTGGCTCGGGACGACGAACCGTAGCTTCGGCCTGCCATTTCTGAACAGCCGAACGATGGCTTCTGCGGAGTCGAGAAGCCCACCCGGGCTGTTGATGAGAACCGCCAGTGGTGCATCCCTCGGTATCGGGGCTAGCAGCTCGGCCAAGAGGTCTACATCGCCGGGTAGTACCATGCTACCGGGCGGTCCAATGATGGCCACGTAGGAGATCCAGCGGTATCCGTCGGCTTCGAGCGCCTGAATGAGTGGTCGGCGGAACTCGTACGCCTGGCTCACCTCCCGGAGAATCTTCAGTAGCGTCGGGTCGTTCGCAGCTGAAGTCGACACCAACATCCCTCCGTCTCCGGTGGACCCGCCATCGATTTGGAAGTTTCGCATTCCCCAAGTCACTGCCTGGTGTTATTGTATTATCTTTCCAGATTTCTTGCCTGAAAGCGTCTCCTTTGTGGCAAAGGATCTGCTCGCCTGCTCTTGTTCAGCAGGGGCCCGCGGCAACTCCGTATTCGGAGGGGGATGTCCGCGCCAACGTTGTCGAGCCTGCTTCTTGTCGGCACTGCTGGCCCGACGTACACCTCAAGCCTACGGACCCCCATGGGCCGCTGGAAACCACGCGTAACTTCGCAGTTCTCCGTGTGCTGTCTTTGACCCTAGCCTCGGCTGCTGGTCTCTTCGGCTTGGAGTGCCCCTCGGATCAGGGGGCGATCGTCGAGTTCAGCGGCAGGGTCCCGAACTGGAAGTCTGAGATCGCCTGCAGCTCCTGCGGGTTGATGCTCATGATGTGGTAGAAGGACACGCCGATCGCTCCGTTCGCCTGGGCAGCGGCGATCGCCCCCTCCAGCTCGTGGTAGGTGGGGTTGTAGGGGCCCTCGGTGTAGTACAGGTCGAAGGTCTGCAAGATCGGGGCCACCGGGATCGAGGCGTTGCCGTCCTCGCTCTCAATGGTCTTGATCGAGCTTTGGATGTAGTTGAAGACCTGGTTGTAGCTCATGTTGTTCATCAGTCCGTGCCAGTAGTCCATCGGGGCAAAGGCGTTCACATAGGGGCCGAGGGCGGCGTAGGGGTAGTTCGGCCGCTGCTGCGGCGGATAGGTGACGGCGATCAGGAGCGTGTTCGGACCGGCTGCCTGGCGCACCGCCTGGGCGTACTGCGAGACGGCAGAGGGCGCCATGTTGGTCTCGATGTCCATGGCCAGTCCGTCCGGCTTCGCGCCGAGCGGCGAGGTGTAGGACAGCACCTGCTGGGTGAAGGCGATGTCAGACGGCACATTCTGCAGATTGGGGAAGACCCAGGCGTAGAGGGCGATGCCGTCTTGATGGGCCTTTTGCACCAGGTCGTCCAGGCCCGGCCCGCCAAAGAAGCCGTTGTTGTTGGACGTGGCCACTTCCAGATAGATGCTGGTGGCGTGCTCAGAAAGCGCCCGCTGCAGGAGCACGCTGTCCGACGTCGCGGTCCAGACGAAGTAGGGGAGCCACAGCCCCTGGCCGCTGAGCGAGGCGGCGGCCCCCTGGCCGACGTCGCGCACGATCAGGGTCTGGGGCGTGTTGGTCGGGTCCTGCGGGCTTGAGACCACAAAGGTGGTGGTGCCGGAGCTGGCGGTGGCGGTGAAGGTGCCGGCTGATCCGAGTCCACTCAGGCTGGTCGCACCCGGCGCCCAGGTTCCCATCGCCGTGCCCTGCTCTTGCACCGACACGCTAAAGGGCGTGTTCACCGGATTGCCATAGGCGTCCACCAACGCCACCTGCAAGGTGGCGGAGGCGCCCTGGGCCAAGACACTGGTCGGGGCGAAGGTGGCGGCAAAGCCGGCGACCGGCCCAGGCGTCACCACGAGCGTCGGGGTCTGGCTGATCGTGAAGTCGGGAGCGACCACCTGCAGCTGGTAGGTGCCGGCCCGGGTGGGGGTCACATCGAACGAGACGGTGCCGGAAGAGATGGTGCCGTTGTGCTTCACGCCGAGCGATCCGGCGGCCGAGACCGGGGTCAAGGACACTGGCAAGGAGTCGGGGTTTCCAGGGGCGCCTGAGACCGTGAAGCTGACCACAGCCTGGGAACCGGCCACCATCGTGTACTGGGACTGGCTTGCAACTAAGGTGCCGGCCGAGACGGCCGTGACCGAGGCGGTCGATCCGGAGTCGGCGCCGCCGGGCGCCGAGACGGTGAGCGTCACCGGGCCGATGCCGGTCATGGTCAGGGTGCCGATCTGGCTGCTCCCCGGATTGGCCGTTCCGGTCGAGGCAGCAAAGGTCGCCGGCCCGCTGACGGCGATCGCAACCGGGACTGGGATGGTGGCTGTGTTCTGGACCGTGATCGGAATCTGGGCACCCGCAGGCGCCGAAGCCGGCAGACCGCTGATCGAGAGGGCGCCGGCCACGGGGCCGAGCACCGTGATCGTGTCGGTTGACGGGGTGAGGCCCTGGGCGCTGGCCACCACCGTGTAGGTGCCAGGTGTGGGATAGGTGATGGTGGTCGTGGCCACCCCGGCCTGGTCGGTGGCGGTCACGGTCTGACTGGCCGGCCCGCTTACGGCCAGCGTGATCTGGCGCCCGGAGTCGGCCGGGTCGGTGCCGCCGTTGGCGTCTTGCACGCTGACCGTGGTCGGGACCGGAACCTGCATGTTCACGGTTGCCGGAGACGACAGGCTGAGCGCCTGCGGCACCTCGACCGTCACGCCAAAGCTGGCGCTGGCCGAGCCGCCGGCGACCTGGGCGGTCACGGTCTGGTTGCCGCCCACGCTCGCCACATAGGTCTGGCCCTGGATCTGACCGGCGGTCGCCGAGAAGGTGACCGGCGCTGGTAGGAGGTTTCCGGTGGCGTCATGGACATAGGCGAACAACGACACGCTCTGGCCCTGATTGACCACCTGGTTGCCAGGCAGGTTGATCTGGCTTGCCACCTTGGCCGACTCGGCGGCGATCTGGGCCGGGGTCACGCCAAGCGCCCGATAGACGATGGCCGCCAGCTCCGCCCGGGTCAGCGGGGAGGACGGCAAGAACTGGCCGCCGCTGCCGTTGAAGACGCCGAGGTCGGTCAGCACCTTGACCTCGCCGACTTGAGACGCCGGGATCTGGGCGCTGTCCGTGTACGGCAGGGTGGAGCCGTTGAAGTCCGGCGCCAGCCGCTGCAGGCCCAAAAAGTGGATGATGCCGTCTGCCGCCGCCAGGCGGCTGAGCGTCGCCGTCGGGCTGAAGGTGTAGGGACCGGTCGGCTCCATCAGGCCGTTGCCGGCCGCGGTCTCCACATAGGGCAGGTAGAAGCCGCCGGTGATGTCGGAAAAGGGCGGGCCCTGGTCTGCCGGAGTCATGCCGGCCGCACGCACCAAGATGGTGGCAAATTCCTGGCGGCTGATCGGCAGGTTCGGATCGAACAGCCCGCCGCCGACTCCCTGCAAGATGCCCTTCGCCGCCATGGCGTCGATCGGGATGGCCGCCCAGTAGCTGGACGGCACGTCAGAAAACGGCTGGCTGGCGGCTGCTGGAGCGGTCGGCAGGAGAGCGAGGGCAAGGGCCATTACGGCCAGAGCGCCCGGCAGGCGGGTGAGACGCATGTAGGTTACCTCCTGGCTGCTTCGTCTTATGTCTACCGCTCTGAGGGGCTGGTTCCTTCACCCAGATGGGTGATCATCCGGATTTCCCGACACCTGCCCCGAGCACCGCTGCCGTCTCTTTGGCAAAGCGCTCCGGGCTGAAGTGCTGCCGATAGGCCCGAAGGCCGATCGCGCCGAGCTCTTCGTGTCGCCTGGAGGCCTCGTTCACTGCTGCGGCGAGCGCCCTGGGATCGATCGCGTCCACCAACAGGCCCCCGACCACGGCCTCCTTGAGCCCGCCGACCGCCGCTGCCACCACCGGCACCCCTGCCGCCTGCGCCTCGACCGCCACCAAGGAAAAGCCGTCCTGGCGGCTTGGCACCACCACCACGTCAGCGGCCCCCATCTCTTCGCGCACCGTCGGCTGGTAGGGCAAAAGCGCCACCCGACCTTGGAGCTTAAGCCGTT
>JAKAUI010000054.1 GCA_021827745.1 Bacillota bacterium
CAGGACCTGCTCGACGTCTGATCGCACACTCGTGCTAGAATCGGTGCGTCGCTGCTGTAGCTCAGTTGGCAGAGCGGCTGATTTGTAATCAGCAGGTCGGGGGTTCGAGGCCCTCCAGCAGCTCCAGTCGAAACCCGCTTCCCAGATGGGACAGCGGGTTTTCCATGTGCTGACAAAGAGGCGAAAGAGCGGTTCGCCCGAAAGGCCGCTAGCACTGATCGACCCCCCAAACCGGACCCCAAGGCGGCGAATAGTAGTGAGGAAAGTCCGATGACGCCTGCCGCTACACCGAACATGGCGCCGGCGGGCGATCTGAGAGACTTCGAGAGGACGAGGAGGGTTCGTTCATGTGGATGAAGGTATTGGCCACCCTGGCTGGTGCCGGTCTGTTGGCGCTCCCGATGGCGCAGGGGGCAGGTGCGGTGTTTGCAGCAAACGGTGGCGGATCGGGCTCCATCACGACATCTGCGCCGCCGACCAACATCACGGCGACAGCGGCTGAAGCGGCTGCCGTACAGGCGCTTGGCGGCGGAACGGTTGAAGGCGTCGGCCAGGGCGTGAGCCATGGCCAGGCGGTGTATGAGGTCCAGATCCTGGACCAGGGCCTGACCTGGACCGTGAACGTGGACATGAGCGGCAACGTGCTGTCAGAAGTGGTGGACGGCGCAGGCTCTGTGAACGCAAACGGATCGGCCAACGGCTCCGCGACCGGGAGCACGCAGTCTGGAGCCAACGCAGAAAACGGTGCGTCTGTGGATGGCGCCGGCACGGAGTCCTCAAGCGGACAGCCCGAGGTCGAAGGCGAGAGCCAACAGCCCGAGAGCGAGTCGCAGCAGACAGAGGGCTCAGACAGCCAGCAGAGCAGCTCCGACCAGATCTCTGGCGGCTCCAGCCTGCAGGTCGGTGGCTCGGTCGATCAGTCGAGTCAGTCCAGCCAGTCCGGTGACAACTGATCTGACCCGACATCGGATGCACGTTTGAACCCGGGGGCGGTCCAATGACCGCCCCCTTTCCTTGACTGGGCAAGGCTGGAGAAAACTTTTCCCGGCAGATTGGCGATTTTCCAGGAGATCCATGGTATACTCCTCATCGTGCATGTGAGGTCGGATCCGTCCTGCTCCCATGCAACATCTGTGTGGGAGTGTGAGTTGTGACCAAGACCCTGTTTGTTGGCAACCTGCCGTGGAATGTCGAGAGTTCCGAGTTGCTCCAGGTCTTCTCTGAGCATGGCGGTGCAGAGGTAATCTCGGCCCGTGTCATCACCGATCGCGAGACCGGTCGTTCGAGGGGCTTCGGCTTCGTCGAAGTTCCGGCCGACAAGGCGGAGGCTGTGATTGAGGCCATGAACAACGCCCAGTTGTCCGGCCGTACGATCGTGGTCAACGAGGCCAAGGCTCGTGAGCCGATGGACCGTAACGGCAGAGGTCGTAACTGATCCGCTGAGACGAGCGTCCAACTGGGGGCCCGGGGTAACACCCGGGCCCCTTCGTCTACCAACCCCTTCGGCTCACACGACCGGGGCCAAGGGCATCAGGCCCCAGCCATCTGGTGAATCTTCAGCCAGAGCGGCTCAGGAACCGGCATCACGGAAAGTCGGCTCTGGCGCACGAGCTCCCAGTTCGAAAACGCCGGGTCCGCCTTGATGGCCCCCAGGGTGACCGGGTGCGGGAAGCGGTAGGCTGGCTCCATGTCGACGAGCTGGATTCTGACGTCAGCTTGTCCGGGTTCCGGATACGGATCGCTGACCACGCGGCAGACGCCGACCGCCTGGCGCTCGCCGCCGGTGTGGTAGAAGAGGCAGAGGTCCCCCGGCCGCATCCGGGCCATGTGATGCAGCGCCGTCCAGTTCCGGACTCCATCCCAGCGATCGCGGCCGAGCTGGACGAGTGCGTCATAGCTGAAGACGTCCGGCTCCGACTTCACCAGCCAAAAGGCCACCTGTCATCCTCCTCGACCAGCAGTACCCTGGCTCCGAGCCAGGAAGCGGCAGATCTAACCGCCGGAGACGGCCCGGATCACCCAGACCTCGTCGTTCGGATGGAGGTCTGCATTGCCTGCCCCCTGCACCGGGGACCTGGCGTGTGTCGTGAACAGGTTGAGGTGCGGGCGGATCGATCCGTTCGGCAACATCAGCCGGGCAGCCAGAGCGGGATGGGTGCGGGCGAGCCCGTCCAGAAGGTCGACCACGGTTGGCGCTTCCGCCACCTGAAGCGGGTTGTCCAATCCGTACTGGTTGGCCAGGTCCTGGGGCAGATGAACCGAGATCACGCCTGGGACGTTGCCGTACTGACGCAGTGGATGCGCGGCAGGTGCGAGGAGACCTCCTGCCAGCTCTCGCCCTGGTCGGTGGAGGCGAACAGGCTGCCAGACGTCGTTCCGAAGTAGAGGCTGTCTGGATCGACGCTGTCGGCCCGAAAGGCATCGCGCAAAACGCCGGTGAAGGCGTTGACCGGCAGGCCTCGGCGCAAAGGCTTCCAGCTGCCCCCGGCGTCGTCGGTGCGATAGACGCTCAACACGGCCTCTGGTGGCCACCTGCCGCCGCTGTCGCCGCCCAGCGGGATGATGTAGGCGGTGTCTGGGCGGTTGATGTGGGCCACGATCGGAAAGCCGAAGTCAGACGGCAGGCCGTGGCCGATGTCGATCCAGCTGTCGCCACTGTCGTCGCTGCGATAGACGCCGCCGTGATTCTGAAGGTACATCCGCCCGGGCTTGGCGCTGAGCGTGAACTTGTGGACGCACTGGCCGGCCACCGGATGCTGCTGGCCCTCGGGCAAAAAGTCGGCGCGGATGCCCTGATTCTTCGCTGACCAGGTGGCCGCGCGGTCGTCGCTGCGGTAGAAGCCGCCGGTCGAGCAGGCAAAGTACATGCGCTCTGCCAGAAGCGGATCCTGGGCCACGGTGTGCATGCACTTGCCGCCGAAGCCGGGGCCCCACAGATCGTGGGTGGCGTGGCTGCGGGCGCCGGGCATCTCGTGCCAGCTGGCACCGCCGTCTTCGGTGCGAAAGAGTCCGCTGGCTTCGACTCCGGCATAGAGGACAGACGGCTCCGTGATGGGACCGGGGAGCAGAGACCACACCCGGGTGACCTCTTCTGGGTCGTCCTTGCTGTAGGCCAAGCCCTCGCCGCTCGGCTCCCAGCTGGCGCCGAGATCGTGCGAGCGGTGGATCAAGGGGCCGTAGAAGATGGAGTTGACGCCGGCCCAGAGCATGCCGCTGCGCGGATCTTGGATGGCGCTGTAGACCGGTGCCTCAGGGAAGTCTGGTCCCTCCTGCTGCCAGGAGTGGCGGTCTTGGGACCGAAAGCGAAAGAGACCCTTGGCCGTGCCAACCAGGATGATGGCGTCGGTTGCCAACTGCAAACCCCCAATGGCGGGTGGACTGTGATCGAGCCCCGAATCGGTGCTCGATGGCGTTTCGACGGCGCCCCGATGGACCCTCTTCTAAGCGGGCGGGAGGAGCGTGTCTTGGTGCTGGAGATCAGCCGCCAACTCGCCAGGCGGTATCTGCTTGGCCGCCAGGGCCTGTGGCCCGGCCGGCGATGGAGCGGGAAGGAGGGAGCCGCCGCCGCCATCCATGCCTTGGGCAGCGTGCAGATGGATCCGGTGGCGCTCGTCCACCGCAGCCATGATCTGGTGCTGCTCAGCCGGGTGGCGGACTATCGTCCGAACGATCTGGATGAGCTCTTGTACCAAGACCGCCGCTTCTTCGACTACGGGGGCCACCTCGACATCTACCCGATGGAACAGCTGCCGTACTGGCGCCAGCACATGGCGCGGCGCAGGCAGGAGCTGGAGGATGAAGGATGGGTCGACGGCTATCGCCAGGTGATCGAGCAGGTGAGGGGCGAGCTGACAGAGCGCGGACCGCTGTTTAACCGAGATCTCAAGGGCGGACGCCACGTTGGGAGCTACCGGGGGCTAAAGGATTCCGGGGTCGCCCTCTATTTCCTGTGGCTGACCGGCGAGTCGATGACCCACTCGCGAAAGGGCTTTGAGCGGCGCTACGACCTGCTGTCCCGGATTGCCCCGCCCTCCCTGCACTGGCAGGCGGAGGAGCAGGCGGTGGATGAATGGTCCGAAACGTCTGCCCTTGAGCGCCTGGGGCTGGCCACACCAGTCGAGTGGGCGGCGACCGTCCGCTACCGGCGGCTGGGCCCAGCCTGGTCGGCGGTGGAGAGACAAGATGGCGTCCGCCGCCTGACCGACCAGGGTCAGGCAGAGCTGATCCGGATCGCAGAGATGCCCGGCACCTACCTGGTGCCCAAGGCGGCGATCCCGCTGCTTCAAGATTTGGTTCGCGAGGTGGTTCCCGGCGACTGGGTTCCGAGCCGTCCGGGAGCTGTGCCAGACATGGTCTTTCTCTCGCCGCTCGACAACGTGCTGCACAACCGCAACAGGACGCTGCGTTTGTTCGACTTCGACTATCTGTGGGAGATCTACACGCCGGTGCACAAGCGGCGGTACGGACCCTACACGCTGCCGATCCTGTACGGCGATCGGCTGGTCGGGCGCATCGACCTTCGCCTCAACCGGCCCAAGCGGTGCCTGGAGATGAACGGGGTGTGGTGGGAGTCGGCGCGAGAGGCCCGGGGCAAGTCCTTTCAGGCGGCCTTCAGACGGAGCCTTGAGGCATTCATGACCGCACACGAGGCGACCGAGATCCGTGAGCAGCCAAGCTGACACAGACGTGAGCCCCGGAACTCAGCGCCAAGCGGGCCTGCCTTGGTCCGAAGAGGGGCGGGTCGGCCCCGGCCAGAACGTCTCGATCAATAGGCAGGGGATGCGAAGGAGCTGGAGCTGATGGCAGATCGACAGACGAGCCGATATGGCACCTGGGAGTCTCCGATCACGCCCGCCCTGACCACCGACGCGGCGACAGCGGTCGCCGAGCTGCGGCTGGATGGGGACGACATCTACTGGCTGGAGTCGAGGCCGGCCGAGGGCGGCCGGATGGCGGTGGTTCAGCGCCACCCTGACGGAACGCGCACCGAGCGGACCCCGGAAGGGTTCAATGCCCGGACCAGGGTGCACGAATACGGCGGAGCGTCCTACTCCGTGCACCAGGGCATCGTCATGGCGTCGAACTTCTCCGACAACCGCCTGTATCGGCTGGCCCCGCATCAAGAGCCCGAGGCCCTGACCGAAGATTCGGCCCAGCGCTATGCCGACCCCGTGGTCGATGCGAAGAGGCGGCGGCTGATCGCCATCTGCGAGGACCACACGGTGGACCGCCCGTCCGAGGTGGTGAACTCCCTCGTGGCGATCGACCTGGACGGCAAGACAGCGCCCCGCCGGCTGGCTGGCGGCTGCGACTTCTATGCCGCGCCCAGGCTCAGCCCTGATGGACGCAAGCTGGCCTGGATCAGCTGGAATCACCCCAACATGCCGTGGGACGAAACCGAGCTTTGGACGGCCGACATCGCGGCCGATGGCGCACTGATCGCGGCGCGCCGGATCGCCGGCGGTGCCGACGAGTCGCTCTTGGAGCCCAATTGGAGTTCTGACGGCCAGCTCGTCTTCATCTCGGATCGGAGCGGCTGGTGGAACCTGTACCGCTGGAACAACGGTGACGCAGAGCCTCTGCTGCCGCT
>JAKAUI010000036.1 GCA_021827745.1 Bacillota bacterium
CAAGCAGAGCCATTCCACTGCCAGAGGCCATCGCCCGTACCCACGAATGCGTACCCGTTCCAGGTCCAGCTACCGCTGGCCAGGGCGTAGAGATCTCCGTTGAGGACGGCGAGGCCTCCGATCGAACCTCCGCCATCGCTATTCGACAGGTTGCCCACATTCGACCAGGCAGTGCCGTTCCAGGACCAGACGTTGCCGTTTTGGCTCCCGGCGTAGAGCAGGCCGTTCCATGCAGCCAGTTGGTCGACAGTCCCTCCCGGGTAGCTCCCAGCCTCTGACCAGGCCGAGCCGTTCCACTCCCACACCCCGATGTTCGGGCCGGCCGTCCCGGCATAGAGCAGACTGTTGAGCGGAGTCAGGGAGTTGACGGTCCATCCGCCGTCGGCGCTGGAGAGGTTCCCGACATTAGTCCACTGGGCGCCGTTCCAGGACCAGACATTCCCGTCACCGCTACCGGCGTAGACCGCGCCGCTGACGGTGGCAAAACTATAGACCTGATTTGAGACCGGATTCGGGAAGGTTCCGACCTCAGACCAGGCGGAGCCGTTCCAATTCCACACGCCGTTCTCGGTCCCGGCGTAGACCTGGCCACTGACTGTTGCACTCAGGGCATTGACATCGCCCTCGCCGTCTGACTGGCCACCGGACAGGCCGCCCACCAGGGTCCAGGCTGATCCGTTCCAGGCAAATAGGCCGCTGGGGGTGCCGGCGTAGAGTACGCCGTCTAGGCTGGTCAGGGCCGCCACCCCGCCTCTCCTTAACCCACCGGGACTGGCCAAAGTCCCGCAAGTCGGGCATGCCGCCAGGTCACCCACGGCGGACCAGGCCGTACCGTTCCAGAGCCAGATGTTGTTGTTGGACGCCGCATAGATGACACCGTTGCCTGGCGAGTAGAGCGTGTTGATGAGATTCACGCTCAGGCTGCCAAGCTGGGTCCAAGCCGCCCCGTTCCAGACCCACACCTGCTGGCTGTCTTCGGCGTACAAGGAGCCGCCTGCGGCGATCAGATCCTCAATCTCGCTCGGTCCTGTCCCACCCACCGACGACCAGGTGGAGCCGGTCCAGGCGTACAGGCTGCCATTGCTGGTGCCGGCGTAGACGGTGTTGTCTACCGTCGCCAGCTGGACGGGGTAGGCGCCGCCGACGTTGCCGCCCACCGCTGCGCATGCGCCGTTCTGGATGACGTCCACGCCGCCGCTGCCATTCGCCACGTAGACCTGGCCGTCGACCGTAGTCAGATCGGAGCTGCCCCCACAGCCAAGTCCGCTCACTCCCGGGCTGATGGTGTCCACGCCGGGTGAGACCTGTCCGGCTGCGCCGTAGATGACACCGTTGGCCACCGTGAAGGACTTGACGCCGCCTACTTGGAGAGCACCAACCTGGGACCACTGGCTGCCGTTCCAGGTATAGACATTGCCGTCGGCGCCCCCGGCATAGACCACGTTGCCAACCGTGAGGAGAGCCGTGATGCCGGGTGTCGGCGTCCCTCCCACCGGCGCCCAGGTGACAGCGCTGCCTGACGATCCACTGAGTGCCGTCGCCGCAGCCGGAGCAGGAGCGATCAGGGCCGAGAGCCCGACCAAGGAGAGCGACAGCGACAGTGCCGCCGTGCCCACGGCCATTGCCACCCGTCCCGGGTGCACACGTCGCCACCATCTCCCGAACATGTGCGCCATCTCGCAACATCTCCACTCGGTGCACCGGAACTCGGCCCACACCTGGCCATGGCCAGGGGCCGAATCCACCTTGGGCACATGCTAGGCGGCTCAGCGTTCCTCGAGCGTTCCCTCCTGCTGTCGGCGCTTCGCCCTAGCCGCCCTCCCAGCTGACCCAGCCGCTCGCTGCCCACGGCTGCGATCGGCGGCCACTGGCTGGCCTTCCTGGCCGGGTTGACCCTTGTCATCGCCGGGCTCATCCGGCTCAGTCCGCTCGCCCGCGTCCCCTCTGCCGGCGGCAGTCAGCCGGCGCAGCAGGAGCGAGTGACCACCGGGTCACCCCCCAGACCAGAGAGTCTCAGTTAGCCTTCTCAGTCGCTCCTGTACTGCCCCAGGTCGGTTCGGACCAGGAGGGCGGACCTGGGTCGCACTGCACGAGAGCCAACAAGGCGCCAGCCTGGCCTGGAGCTGCGAGAAGCCGCCGGTGGCGGCTGTCACGACGTGCTTCGGCGGCCTGAACCGCCGGCTTTCCCGAGGTTGACCTCATCACGTGCGCCTTGATCAGGCAGGCTGACGTCGCGTACTCCTTCAGATGGAACGGACGCATCGCACAGCCTGCATGCGCCAGAGGCTCGATGTGCCCGACTGATGCGGGCTCAGTTCCACGACCAGGGCGGTTGGTGCAGAGTGCTTGGGCCGCCATTCTCACCGACAGCCGAAAGTCGGCCCGGCGGCTGCGTATTCCACTGAAAATGATCACCGGTTGCGGGGGAAAGTGATCACCCGTTCCGGAGGAAATCGATCACTGGGCCGGAGCGCAAGGACGCCTCACGAGTCGGTGATACCAGAGGGGCGGGGCAGGGTCAAGGGGCAAGCTGTTTTCGCATGGATTCCCCCTTCATGGCGATCATGTGGGCAGTGTGAATGAGTCGGTCGAGCAGGGCGTCAGCGATGGTCGGGTCCTTGATGATGCCGTGCCAGTGATCGAAGGGGATCTGGCTGGCGATGAGCACGGAGCCGCGGCCCAGCCGATCGTCGATGACGTCGAGCAGGTCCCGGCCCTGGGCGTCGCTGAGCGAGTCGAGCCCCCAGTCGTCGAGGATAAGCAGTTGGACCCGGGCGAGGGCGTTGAGCAGGCGGGGATGGGACCCATCGCCTCTGGCGACGGCGATGTCTGTGAGCAGACGGGACACCCGGTGGTAGCGGACGGAAAGCCCCTGCCTGCAGGCGGCCGTGCCCAGGGCACAGGCCAGGAAGGTCTTGCCCACGCCGGTCGGGCCCCCGATCAGCACGTTTTGCTGGCGGCGGACCCACTCTCCCTCGATCAGGGACAGGATGACACTGCGGTCGAGGCCGCGCGCCACCTTCAGGTCGATGTCCTCTGGCGCAGCCTGGAGACGGAGCCTGGCCTCCTTGAGCAGACGCAGCTGCCGGCGGTTGCGGCGCTTGGTCCACTCCCGGTCGACGATCAGGCCGAACCGCTCCTCGAACGAGAGATCGTGCAGGCGCGGGTCTGCGAGCTGTTCCTCGTAGGCGGCCAGGACCCCCAGCAGATTCATCTCCCGCAGCTTCTCTGAGGTGGCGGCCGACATCATTCCATCACTTCCCTGGCGAAGTAGGCCTCGCCGCGGATGTTCTGGTGCAAGGGGCGGGGCTGGTCGGCGACCGGCGACGGTAGCGGCAGGCTGTCCATGCCATGCTCCAGGATGGAGCGAACGCTGCGGTAGGACGTCGCTCCGATGGCGACGGAGCGAGCCGATGCCTTCTCCAGCCGCTCCTTCCCGTAGCGCTGGCCGAGGCGGGCGATGCCCAGGCAGGACCGAAATCCCATCTCGGGGTGGGGACGACTGCTCATGATGATGCCGACCAGTTCCGCTGTCTGCGGCCCTGTCTCCTCAGCCCAGCCGATGATGCGGGAAGGAGTCCACTCGGCGTAGCGCCGATGGGCGGACGGCATGTGGGCGACGTCTGTCGAGACGGCCCCCTTGGCCACCGCCCGGAGATGCGTTGCCAGCCGCTTTCCACGGTGAAAGACCTGCACCGTGGTGGTGCCGAGCCGGACATCCACCTCCTGGTGAATGAACTGGTAGGGCACGCTGTACAGCGCCCTCTCCACCTCCACGTGGTAGTCGATGCTGACCCTGGCCTTCTTCCACAGGGCGAAGTCGTAGCGGCTGGCCGGAAGCGGCCGCAGCACCGGCTTGTCAAGTTCCACAAACAGCGTGTGGCGGCTGCCCTCCCGCTTCTGAAAGGGGCGGCCGTTGAGGTCCGCCACACCCAGGTCGATGGCTGCCTGGACCTCGTCCAGGGAGAAGAAGGTGCGGTTGCGCAGGGGAGCCAGCACCTGGCGTTCCACTTGCAGGACGGCGTTCTCGACTTTTGCTTTGTCCTTGGGTTTGCCAGGCCTGGCCGGGGACACCACCACACCGTAGTGCTGGGCCATCTCCATAAAGGTCGGGTGCAGCGTCGGATCGTACCGGGACGCCTGGATTACCACCGGCTTCGGGTTGTCGGGGACGGTCACCTCAGGCACCCCGCCCAGGAACTCGAAGGCCAGGCAGTGACCGAGCACCCAGGCGCGCAGATCCTCCCCCGCAAAGGCGTGGCAGAAGGTGTACTGGCTGGCGCCGAGGGCGGTCACGAAGATGTGCGCGTGTTCCTCCCCGCCGGTCAGCGGATCGGTGTAGGGGACGGTCATGCCGGCAAAGTCGGCGAACAGCCGCTCTCCCGCCTTGTGCACCTGGCGCATGGTCGGCTCCTGACCCTTCTTCCACTGCCGGAAGGCCTGGCAGAAGACGGAGTACTGGTACCCGCCCGGGTGGCTCTCCTTGTACTCCTGCCACAGGAGCATCAGGGTGACGCCCCTTCTCCGCAGATCGCGGTCGATCTCTTCCATCTCGGGCAGAGGCCGCCCCTTTGGCAGCTGCCGGTACTTGTACAGGGTTGCCTCCAAGGTCTCGTCGTCCAACTCGTCGCCAAGCGGCCAGCTCAGGCCCTGATCGCCGGCCTTCCGGACCAGATCCTGCACGGCGCCAAAGGAGACGCCGGTGTTTCTGGAGATCTGGCGGATCGAATACCCAAACTCGTACCGCTGGCGCAGGATTTCTCGGATCGCTCGCATAAAGATCCTCCTCCGGGCCATGGTCCAGCACCCTCTCTCGTGGTTTGATCCACCAGCGAGCTTCGGTGCTTGGCAACCTTGGCCCCTTATCTTTCAGCGGCGTCCTCGCTCCAGCGTGATCGGGCTCGGATCAGGTGATCGGATTGCTCCGCAACACCTGATCAGATTGGCCCGCAACCGGTGATCGGATAACTTCGCAATGGGTGATCAGATTGCTCCGGAATACGCACCGGCGAAACCTCGGCCGTTCCACGCTTAGAGCCAACAGTCCTGACCTGCTGAGGGTAGGTGTTACCCACAGCTTGGGGGCTGCTCGTCTCCAGGTTGTGGTCGAGGGGCCGCACCGTCCTACCTGGGCCCTCACTCCCGCACCGCCAGGTGCGTCGTCTAGGGTATAATGCCGTCGAGGTGAGCGAGCGATGAGCAGGCGCTTCAAGGTGATCTTGGAGTGGAACGATGACGGTGGCGGATACACCGTGACGGTCCCATCGTTGCCCGGCTGCATCACCGAAGGAGATAGCAGAGAAGAGGCGTTGGAAAGCGCCAAGGAAGCGATCCATTGCATGCTGGAAGGCATGCGGATC
>JAKAUI010000061.1 GCA_021827745.1 Bacillota bacterium
CCACCGTCTTGAGGTAGGCCTCACAGGCCCAGATCCCGGACAGCACGTTGGCCTTGGTGTCGGCGGCACCCCGCCCGTACAGCCGGCCGGCGCGCACCTCGGGCAAAAAGGGTGGAGAGCTCCAGGCCGACTCCGGATCGGCCGGCTGCACGTCTAGGTGGCCGTAGAGCAGGAGGGTGGGTGCCTTTGGCGCATGGAGCCAGTCGGCGACCACGATCGGATGGCCTGCCGTCTTCGCCACCTCCACGTGCTCGAGACCGGCCTGGTGCAGGTAGTGCGCCGCAAGCTCGGCGGCCCGTGCCACGTCGTTCGCCCGCTCTGGCACGGTCGAGATGCTGGGGATTGCAACGAGTGCCACAAGCTCTGCCAAGAAGCGCTCGCCGTGTTCCTCCAGATAGGTCAGCTCTCTTGTCACGCTCATCCGTCCCTTCTTAAGGTCGCTCCCGCCCGGCCTGATCCCTGCTCACGGGGACGGCGTCTGGCTCTCCAGCTCCTGATTCTCGGCCTCCAGATACACCTGGTCGGTCTCCTGATCATAGGCCAAGAGTTCGGCGTAGCGACCCCAGTCGATCAGGGTCTCCATCTGGCTTCTCGAGTCCTCCGGGCTGTAGTAGCGCTCGAACAGGCCCAAGAAGGTCTCGGCTCCCACCCGCTGCTGCGGGTGACGCTCCAGTTCGTGGCGGATGTGGGCCAAGGCCGGGACGTTGGCGAGCGCCGTGTCGCGAAAGAGCTCCTTGCGCGCCAGCACCGACGCCTGGGCGAACGCCCGCCCGGAATCGGTCAGGGCCACATCCCCCTCCCGCACCCGGCCCAGCCCCAGCATCTCGACCGCCTCCACGATCGGCAGGAGGTCCTCCAGGTCCATGTTCAGCTCATCGCCCAGCCGGTAGAGGTCGGTGCTGCCGCCCAGGTCGTCCAGAAGCTCGATCATGCCGGTCAGGCTCCCGGCCCGCACCGGCGGCACCGGCGTCGGCCGCCGCCGTGCGAACACGGAGTCGGCGGTGGCCGGGCGGGCAGTCAGGGTCTGATAGATCTGGTCGACCAGGCGAACGAAGCGCACGTCCTCCCGCTCTCGCCAGTGCGGCAGCAGAATCGGCACCTGGGAGATGACCCGGGCCGGCTCGCGGGACAGGATGATCGCCCGATCTCCCATGTAGACGGCTTCTTCGATCGAGTGGGTGACGATCAGAACGGCCTTGGTCGGAATCCGCCGCTCCAGCCACAGCTCCAAGAGGTCTCGGCGCAGGTTCTCGGCCGTCAGGACGTCGAGCGCCGAAAACGGCTCGTCCATCAATAAGACGTCCGGCTCGACCACAAGCGCCCGGGCAAACCCGACCCGCTGGCGCATGCCGCCGGAGAGCTCCTTCGGGTAGGCTCCCTCGAAGCCGTCGAGACCGATCATGTCGATCACCCGCAGCGCCCGCTCCTGGCGTTCTCTCGTGGCCAATCCCTGCGACTTCAGGCCGAGTTCCACGTTCTCCTGAACGGTCAGCCATGGGAAGAGGGCGAAGGATTGAAAGACCATGGCCACGTGCGGATTGACGCCTGTGAGCGGCTCGTTCAGGTAGCAGACCCGTCCCGCCGAGGGCTCGACCAGTCCGGCGATGATCCGAAGCAGGGTCGACTTCCCAGACCCAGAGGGGCCGAGAATGGTCAAAAACTCGCCCTCTTGCACGCCGAAGCTGACCTCGTCCAGCACCCGCACCGGGTTGCCGCTGGGCATGGAGTAGTCCTTGACGATCGCCTCCACCGAAAGCAGGGTCTTGGTGCCGGCCATGGGCGGCGCCTCCCTTCTCTACTCCTCGACGTGGAATCGGGTCTCAGCCAGGCGGTACAGCGGTCTCCAGAGCAGTCGGTTGGTGGCCACCACAAAGGTCGACATGACCACGATCGCCACCAGTAGCGCCACCGTGTTGCCGCTGGCGGTGGACTGGGTGACGAGCGCCCCCAGTCCGGAGGCGGCCAGCGTCTTGTGGTGCCAGACCACGACCTCGGCCACGATGCTGGCGTTCCAGGCGCCGCCGGCGGCGGTGATGCCGCCCGTGATCAAAGACGGAAAGATCGC
This sequence comes from Bacillota bacterium, assembly GCA_021827745.1. Taxonomy (GTDB): domain Bacteria; phylum Bacillota; class Sulfobacillia; order JAJZYS01; family JAJZLH01; genus JAJZLH01. The sequence goes on from JAKAUI010000061.1 coordinate 2,066, forward strand.
CGGCAGGATCAGCTCCCGCCACACCCGGGCCCCTCTCAGGCCGAACACCTTTCCGGCCTCCTTGAGGTCGGCCGGGATGGCCATGGCGCCAGCCATCACGTTGAACAGAATGTACCACTGGGTGCCGAGCATCATCAGCGGAATGGCGCCCCAGTTCAGGTTCAACCCGATCCGGATGAACAGGACCACGATCAGCGGGAAGAGCACGTTGGCCGGAAAGCTGGCCGCCATCTGGGCAAATGGCTGCGCCCACTTCAGGGCCCGTTCGTTCATCCCGACCCACACCCCGACCGGAACGGTCCACAAGGCACCCAATCCCACGGCCGCCAAGACCCGGCCCAAGGTGAGAAAGCCGAGCACGACCGCCCGCGGCACCAGGCCGAGGTCGCTGCTCACCACCCGGGCTGCCCCCAGCACGGCGACCACGATGGTGCCGCCAATGAGCAAAAAGCCGAGAACGGTCGTGACCATCCGCCACTCGCGGCGGGCCGGGGGCCGGGCCACCGCCCGCCGGATCATGCGCACCTCCAGGCTCTCCACCACCGGCACCAGAAGGCGCTCACGCAGCGATTGGACCAGGGTGGAGCGGCGCAGGGTGGTCAGGATGAACGAGCTAGGCGCCTCGTCCTGAGACTCCACCTGCCCCATCTTGAACTTGGTGCTCCAGGCCACGAGCGGCCGCCAGAACAGCTGGTCCACGGCCACGATCATCAGGAGCAGGGCGGCCATGGCGGCCAAAACGGCAGGAGTATCGCCGCGCTGCTGGGCGACGGCGATGTAGGAGCCGATCCCCGGCAGGTGGATGGTGCGGTTTTGGTAGAGAAACGACTCCGACGCCGCCAGAAAGAACCAGCTGCCGCCGAAGCTCATCATCGAGTTCAGCACCAGGGGGATGATCGCCGCCGGCAGCTCGAAGTGGATCAGGCGCTGCCAGCGGCTGAGCCGCATCACGCTGCTCGCTTCCTGCAGGTCCTTGGGCAGGGTGCGCAGCGTGTGGTAGAAGGCGAAGGTCATGTTCCAGGCCTGGGCGGTGAAGATGGCAAAGATGGCGGCCGCCTCAAATCCCCAGAACGGGCCGAACAGCAGGACGAAGCCGCCCACGGAGGCGGCCAAAAAGCCCAGCACCGGCACCGACTGCAGGATGTCGAGGAGCGGCACCAGGATGCGGTCGCCGACCTTGGTGTAGGCGGCGGCATAGCCGTAGCCGATGGTGAAGACAAGCGAGACGACAAAGGCAATGAAGATTCGGCTAAGCGACCTCAGGGCGTCGACGGGCAGGGACCAGCCGGTCAGGTTGAAGGGCCCGCTCTGGGCCAGCACATCTTCCGGTGCCACCCGCCCCGCCAGCAGCAGGGCGACGATCAAGGAGATCACGAATAGCATGATGCCGAGGTCGGCTAGATTGAGACGCCTGAGACGGAGGTTCTCGGTCTTCGGCAGCCACGCCATCGTCAGCCCCCTTTCCGCCCAGAGGGGAGGATCTCCCTCATTATAGCGGCGCCTAGGCCGACGCCAAGGCGTGAGAGAGGAAGTGGCCCCATCTCGCTCGACGGATTGCAGGTGAAGGCGCTCGCCGCGGCGCTGAACGACCGCTTAAAGGGACAGCGGATCGAGTCCGTGCAGATGCCGGACAAGCACACGCTTGTCTTCCCCATCGGCCGAACGCCAGACGCGCTCCTGATCTGCGTCGATCCGACCGCCAACGCCCTGGCATTGGTCCAGGCACCCAAGCGTGAGGCGGCCCAGCTGCGCCATCCCTTTCGGGACCTGCTCGCGGCGCGTCTGGCCGGAGGCACGATCGTTGGGATAGGCGCTCCGCTCGGCGAGCGGGTGGTCCTGATCGACGTGAGAAGCCACAGTCGGATCGGAGACCGCACCGAGGTGCGGCTGGTGGTGGAGCTGTTCGGCTCGCGCGCTGACCTGGCCCTGGTCGAGGGCGAACAGGTGGTGGAGAGCCTGCGCCGGCGCCGCCTTGAGCCAAAAGACGCCTATCAGGAGCCGAGTCCGGCCGTCGATCCGTCTCGCCCCGGCGTAGGCGGACCGCCGCTCGTCTTGCGCGAGTACGGGCATCTGGCCGAAGGCGACTCCACGGCCGCCCGCTCCTTTTGGGAGCGGGTGTGGAGCGAGCCAGGACAATTCTCCCCGGTCCGCCTGGAGAACCTCTCGCCGCCCTTCTACCCCATCCCCTTGAGCCACCGGCCAGAGCCCCAGCCAGCGGTCTTAGACTTTCTGGTGGCCCTGTCTCAGGCGGTGCAGTCAGAGCGTGAGGAGGCGGACTTGGAGCGACGACGCCGCACGCTTCTGGCCAGACAGGAGGCAGCGCTGACCCGCCTTTGGCGCACCGAGCAGGACCTCTTGGCCGCCCTTTCGGCGGCCAAGGAGGCCGGTGTGCTGCGCCGCCAGGCCGAATCCCTGCTCACCATGGTCACGACGCTGCCGCCTGAGGCCAGTCAGTTCACCTACACGGACTGGGAGAGCGGTGATGCGCGCACGGTCGCCCTAGATCCGTCTCAGTCGCACGCAGCCACGGCACAGTCGTGGTTCAAGGAGGCACGCCGGATCACGACCCGCTGCAAACGGGCAGAGGCGCTCTTGCCGGATGTGCAGGCCAAGCTTGAGGCGGGCATCTTGGCCCGAGACGAGATCGCGAACTGAGCTCCCCAAAGAAGACGCCGACCACGGCGCCGGACGGCGCCCTTCGGCTGCGCCAGCGCGCCCCTACCACACCGTCCGGACGAAAGCGGGGCACCAGGTCCGAATTGGACGCACCCAGCAGGGCAACGATCTGCTCTTGCATCTGGCCCGCCCCGCGGATCTTTGGCTGCATGCCCACGGCATCCCGGGCTCCCACGTCATCTTGTCCAGTCAGGGGGGCGTCGGCGAAGCCGACAAGGAGGCGGCTGCGCTGCTCGCCGCCTATTTCTCAAAGGGTCGTCAGGCGCGCAACGTGCTGGTCGACTGCACCCTGCGCCGCCATGTGCGAAAGCGTCCCAAGTCCGCGCCGGGACTCGTCTTGTTCGATCACGAGGAGACGTTTCAGGTGACGCCGGCCGGTGCGCTCCTGGACCACCTTCTGGCTCAGCTGGAGTAGGCCG
>JAKAUI010000013.1 GCA_021827745.1 Bacillota bacterium
GCCTCCTTCCGACTCATGCTCATAATGATTACACCTAATCTTAAGAGTCATCTACGCTGTTGCTGATCGATGTCCTGCACAGCTCCTGGCGGCGGCCAGCATGGGGGACACATTGCGCGCACGGTCCATGCGGGCTCGCCTGCACGCCTGGTGCCGGGCAATGCCGTCCCCGCTGTCGGTGTGCGTGCAAGCGGCCGGCACCCGCCATCCAGGCAGGTACCGGCCGCGCCAAGAGTCCTTGGAGAGCGCTCCGGGGGGGCAGCGTGCAGCAGCAGAGGGGCTAGGCGACTCCTTGCAGCATCACCATGCCGAGCACGGACAGCAGGAGCAGGCTGAGCCAAACGACCAGCGTCAGGATCCGGTCTCTGGCCGACACCTGGTAGTAGCGGGGGTCGGCCGGGGCCCGGACCCGGGCGAAGAACTCAACCCCGATGATGATGGCGATCAGGACCGCAAAGAAGGAATGGATGAAGATCACGACGGCCGCCAAGATCGGCAGTCCGACCCACCACAGCCGGCGGTCAACGGCGGCCACCATCCGACCGCCGTCCAGCGGCGAAATCGGGATCAGGTTGAAGGCCTGCAGGAAAAACCCAAGGTAGGCGATGGTGCCGAACAGCGGATTTGCGGTCGAGACGAACAGCCAGGCAGCCAGCGCCGACGCCACCCAGCCAGCCACCGGGCCGCCGCCGGCCACGAACGCCTCGTCTGCCGCCGACTGCGGATTGCGACTGAGGAAGATGGCAGCCCCCATGAACGGGATGAACACCGGCGGCGGCGCCGGCAGGCCTTTCAGCCGCAGGGCGGCCACATGGCCCATCTCGTGGATGGCCAGAATCAGCACGAAGCCAATCGCGAACGGAAAGCCAAACGCCCAGCCGTAGATGAAGACAGAGCCCAGCACGGTAAGCAGGCTGAACAGCAGCTTGAACTTCAGGGCAAAGGCGACGACCGCACCCAGCCACCCCGCCCACTTGCGGCGCTTGGTCGGCTGGGGGATCTGATCCGACACGCTGGTTATGCTCTCAGCTGACGGACGGCCTCTGTCATGGCCGGAAGCACCTCAATGGCGTCACCGACCACTCCGTAGTCGGCCACCTGGAAGATCGGCGCCTCCGGGTCCTTGTTGATGGCAACGATCAGCTTCGATGACGACATGCCGGCCATGTGCTGGACGGCCCCTGAGATGCCGCAGGCGATGTAGAGGGCCGGCGACACCGTCTTGCCGGTCTGACCCACCTGCTCGGTGTGCGGCCGCCAGCCGGCGTCTACGACCGCCCGACTGGCCCCGACGGCTGCGCCGAGCTCCTTGGCCAGTTCTTCAATCAGGTGAAAGTTCTCTGGCCCCTTCAGGCCACGCCCGCCGGAGACGATGATCTCCGCCTCGGTCAGCTCCACCTGGCCGCCGGAGCCGGCCTCGAAGCCGGTCGCCTTGCCGTCTAGGTCCTTCGCCTCAAAGCTGACGGCCAGCGGCTCGATCTGGGCGGCCTCGGCATCTTTCGCTGCCGGAGAGAAGGCATTCGGGCGCAAGGTGGCTATGCCCACTTTGCTGATCAGGCGGACTTCGGCGAAGGCCTTTCCGGCATAGATCGGCCGTCTGAACACCAGGGCACCGCCGTCTTGGCTGATGGCCGTGACGTCGGCGGCCAGCCCAGCCTTCAGGCGGCCAGCCAGCCGGGCCGCCACCTCTTTGCCCTGGCTGGTGGCGCCAAAAAGCACCAGGGTCGCTCCCGACTTGGCCACCGCCGTCTCGACGGCGCGCACCCAGGCGCGCACGGCGTAGGCCGAAACCTCGGGGCCCTCTACGGTCAGGACCTGGCTGACGCCCAGGTGGCTGGCCTCCTCGGCCAGCTTTCTGGCGTCTTTCCCCACTGCCACGGCGGCCACAGGCCCTCCGAGCGCCCGGGCGGCACCGATCGCTTCATGGGAGATCTTGCGCAGACGGTCGTCGCCTTCCAAAACCACCAGGTGCATTCAGTTCGCCCTCCTCAAATCGCCTTGGCGTCTTCGTGCAGCAGCCGGACCAGTTCCGCCCCGGCGTCGGCGCCCGACAGGTCCTTCAGCACAGTCCCGGCCTTCCTCGCCTCAGGCGGCGTCAGGCGGACCAACTCCAGCCCTGGCTCGATGCCGAGGTCGGCGGACAGGACGGCGATCTCCTTGCGCTTGGCCTTCATGATCCCGGGCAGAGACGGATAGCGCGGCTCGTTCAGTCCCTTTTGGGCCGTGACGACAGCCGGCAACGAAAAGGCCAGCTGCTGCAGCCCTCCCTCCACCTCCCGCTTGGCGGACGCGCTGTGCGCCGCAGGGTCGACGCTCAGCGCCACTGCCACGGTGGCCTGAGGCAGGTCCAGGAACTCGGCGACCAAAGCGCCCACCTCGGCTTGGTCATCGTCGACCGCCTGCTTGCCGCACAAGATCAGGTCCGGGGAAAGGGTCCTGATCGCCTGGGCCAGCGCCCAGCCGACCTGCAGGGCGTCCTGGGGCTTTCCGTCGACGCGCACGGCCTCGTCCGCTCCCATCGCCAGAGCGCTGCGCAACGCCTCGTCGGCCCGGGCGGGGCCAAGGGTCATGACGGTCACGGTGCCGCCATGCTGCTCCCGGAGCCGCAGCGCCTCTTCGACCGCATACTCGTCGTAGGGATTGAGCACCAGGGTCAGGCCATCGCGTTGGATGTCCTTGCCGTCCGGGCCGATCTTGATCCGGGTCGCGGTATCGGGCACCTGCTTGATCAACACCACAGTCTGCATCGAGCGGCCTCCTCAGTGACAGTGCCAGCGACCGGTTCCAGGTGGGAAAATCCGGATCGAGTCTACCATAGCCGACCGGCGACGGGCGCCCCAGCCAGCGGCCCAAGCACCTCCAAGAGACCGCCCTCGGCCTGGGGTGCCACCACCCGGGCCGCCTCACGGCGCAATGCCGCGCTGGCCTGGCCCATGGCCACGCCCACTCCGGCTGACACCAGCATATCCCGGTCGTTTGCCCCGTCGCCTACGGCCCAGACCTGATCCCAGGTCAGGCCCAGGTCGGCGATCAGGGCGGCAAGCCCGGTGGCCTTGGACAGTCCGGCCCGGATGAACTCGTTGGCGTCGTCGGCTGGTGTGGTGAAGGTCATGCCGAGGGCAGCCACGGCCGGGCGCAGGCAAGCGCTCTGACGCCCGATCAGAGAGCCCTTATAGAGGCGGGGCGCCTGCTCGGCAAAGCGGCCGAGCCGGGCCGGAAAGCGCCAGGTGTTCCAGGCGCCAGGGGGCAGCCCGCCGCCCATCTGCCGCCGACCAATCCGTCCGCTCCAGCACTGCAGGTCCGCCTCGCCTGGTCTGGCCATGGCGGTGACGGTGGCGCCGTAGAAGCGGATCTCGCAACCGGCCTCCTGGGCGATCGCCCAGGCCTGACGCCAGCGTCTGGCAGGGAGCGGACGATCCACGAGACGGCGCCCGTCGGCCGCTGTCACCACAGCGCCATCGGCCGCCACCAGCGGGGCGCCGACGATGCCCAGCCGCTCAGACCACCAGCGGGCATTGTTCAGGCGCCGCCCGGTGGCCAGCACGACGATCACGCCTCGGGCACGAATCTCCTGCAGGAGCGGGCCGATGTCAGGAGACAGGGCCTCCTTGGCACCGAGCACTGTGCCGTCGAGGTCCAGGGCGAGCAGGCGCGGCAGCGTTGTCATTGACTCCTATTGTGCCCGATCCCAAGGGACAGGGGAACCGGGTCACTCCCCATCTCCAGCCGCCGTCTCCCTCCTCGGCAGCACCACCGGACTTCCGCCGTCCGGATTTGGGATGACGCTGAGCTGGGGGCCATAGACCTTGCGGACCAGTGCTGCCGTCAAGACCGCGTTCGGCGGGCCAAAGGCCACCAGCCGGCCGCGGTCCAAGAGCAGCATGCAGTCGGCGAAGGCAGCGGCCAAGGTCAGGTCGTGCATCGCCGCCACGACACCGTGTCCAGCCTGCGCCTGCGCCAAAAGACAGGCCATCATGGCCTGGGCGTGCCCCGGATCGAGATGCGCCTCCGGCTCGTCCAATAGAAGCCAGCGCGCCTCCTGGGCCAGGGCCACCGCCAGCCTGGCCCGGCTGCGCTCGCCTCCGGACAGCTCGCGAAACGGCCGTTTGGCCAGTTCCAGCACGTCGGCCGAACGGAGCGCCAGGTCGATGGCGAGCCGGTCTTCGTGGCTGAGCGGACTGAGCAGAAGGCGCTGGCGCAGGCTGAGCCTGGTCAGGCGCCCGAGCGCCACCAGTTCCGCGACCGGCATGTCGTGAGCGGCCTCGCTCATCTGCGGCACGAGCGTGATCTGGCGGGCGCGCTCTGGCGGCGCAAGGGCCCGCACCGGCTCGCCACGGAGCAGCACCTGGCCCTCGTCCGGTTCGAACCACCCGGAGAGCAGCCGGAGCACGGTCGACTTGCCAGCTCCGTTCGGCCCGACGATGGCCAAAAGCTGGCCCGGCTGCAGCGTGACCGTGAGACCGTCCACCGCCAGGCGGCTGCGGTAGGAGAAGGAGAGCTCACGGATCTCCAGCACGCTCATCTCCCGCCCTCCAGCCTGGTGGTGCGCAGGAGGAGAACGATGAAGAACGGTCCGCCTAAAAGCGCCGTGACGATGCCGACTGGGATCTCACCGATCCCAGGCAGAGAGCGGGCGATCGTGTCGGCCAGGATCAGAAACGACGCCCCGCCCAGGACCGACACCGGGAGCGCATAGCGGTGCAGGGATCCGACCAGGCGGCGCGCCACGTGGGGTGCGACCAGGCCGACGAAGCCGATCAGGCCGGAGGCCGAGACGGCCACGGCCGTGACCAGGCCGGCCAGGATGATCAGCTGCCAGCGCAGGCGCCTGACGTCGATGCCGAGCGCATGGGCCTCCTCTTCGCCGATGGCCACGGCGTCAAGCTCGCGGTGCAAATAGAGCACGCCGCCTACCCCCACCACCAGGGCGACAGCCAGC
>JAKAUI010000046.1 GCA_021827745.1 Bacillota bacterium
AGCCCCACCGGCCTGAATGATGTCCAAGGTCGCCTGCATGATCTCCGGTCCGATGCCATCCCCGTACGCGACGGAGATCGGCGTCCGTTCTGCCACTGCTCCATCCTCCGTCCCTGCTAGTCCTGACCTGAGTATCCCGACACAGATAACGTATGTCAAGGAGACCAGGTCTCAGATCAGCTATCCAGGAGAGGAGTCCAGGGAGCCGAATATGAAGCGGTGTCTCTATCCCCCACTGTCGCCGAAAAACAGAGTGGAACAAGAACCGTGTGTCGAGTATTATGACAGAAATGTCGTATGCTGACCTTGGACCGAAGGAGACGCGACAAGTCATCGTCCGACACCATGGTGGATCCATCAAGCGGGAGGTGAGAACGAGTGTCTCAAGCACAGACGGATCGAAAGTCCAGCTGGACCTTCTTGACCAACCACTCCCACGTACTGGTCTGCATCGCCCGCGATCCGATGATCCGGACCCGCGAGCTGGCGGTCCGGGTCGAGATCACGGAGCGCTCCGTCCAGCGGATCATCGCCGATCTGGTCGGCGGAGGGTATCTGTCTCGTGAGCGCGTCGGCCGGCGCAATCGATACGTGGTGAACCCCAGGCTTCACCTGAGGCATCCGATCGAGGCGCGCTGCTACGTGGGCGACCTTTTGGCCTTCGTCGGAGACGCCCGCACCGGGCTTTCGATCGAGATCTGAGCGTAGAGCCCGACAGTAGCCGAGACAGAAGTCGCAGCTGGGCGTACCGATCTAGGGGACGGAGATGTCGACATGGAGCCCTGGGACCAGTCAGCCCACCCCTATCGCGGGCGAAAGGCCGTGCTGTCCACCAAGCATGGCAAGGAGCGGTCGATCGCACCACCCCTTACAGCCGGCGTCGGCCTTGAGATCCTCGTTCCAGAAGGCTTCGACACCGACACGCTCGGAACGTTCACCGGGGAAGTCCCACGCATCGGACCCGCACTTGAGGTCGCACTGCGCAAGGCCCGGCTGGGCATGGCAAGAGCCGGCCTACCCTTGGGCCTGGCCAACGAGGGGAGCTTCGGTCCCCATCCCGACCTTGTGTTTGTTCCTGGAGACCACGAGATCTTGGTGTTCGTCGATGACGAGATGGGCATCGAGGTCGTCGAGGAGACTCTAAGTGCGGCGACCAACTTTGCGCACCAAGAGACGGCGGCGGCCGAAGATCTCGGCGACTTCCTGAAACAGGCCCGCTTTCCGTCGCATGGGCTGATTGTGCGACCGAACTCCGGGCTGCAGCCGGGGCTGCTGTTCAAGGGCATCACCACTCCCCCACTCTTGGCAGACGCCGTCCAGCGCTGCGCCAAGGCTTCGGAGGACGGTTTGGCCCATGTGGAGACCGACATGCGGGCGCAGATGAATCCAATGCGCCAAGCGGTGCTCCGAGACCTCGCTGACCGCCTGGCCCAGCGTCTGGCCGCTCGCTGCCCGCAGTGTGGGGCACCGGGCTGGGGTGTGGTCGATGTGGTCAGGGGTCTGCCCTGCGAACTGTGCGGTCAAGAAACGGAGGGGGTGCGCGAAGAGGTGTACGGCTGCCCACGCTGTGAACTGCGGCACAGTCGTCCCAGAAAGGACGGCCGGCGCCAAGCCGACGCTCGGGACTGCCCCTTCTGCAATCCATAGGCGGGCTCGCACCGCAGGCTCTCCCCTGCCCTCAGATGCCTCCTACCACGAGCCCAGCGGCGAGGAAGAGGACGACCAGCGCCAAGAGGAGGTTCAGCTGGCCAAGCCGGGTGGCAAGCGTCCGGGTGCGGGCCTGGAGCGCGATCAGGTCTGTTGGAGGACTGCCGTGGCTCTCCGCCACCTGGCGACGGAGCTGGGCGTTCTTCTTCGCCACCACGAAGTCGTGCACGGCGCTGACCGCGATCATGGCGCCTACGGCCAAAAGCTTCAGATCGAGGTCCAGGCCAAAGGCTGAGTGGAAGAAGGCGGGCTGCACCAGCTCGCTCAACGGGATCTGCATGTAGGCGAGGTTCATCAGCCCGGTGATGACCAGCACGACGATCGCGCCCCAGGCGAACGGCAAAGAGCGGCGGCCGATGCCGGCGAAGAGGCGGGAGCGCTCTTCGGGGGCCAGTGTGCGGGTGTACGGACCGACAACCAGGGCAAGCAAGAGGAGTTCGCCGACCCAGAACATGGCGGCGGCGAGATGGATGAACAAGACCACCTGGCGCACTGAAGATCACGCTCCGTCGGGATGATTCACGGCAAGGACTCAGCCGCCTTTCGCCCCTGCATGACGAAGCCCTGGTTCTGGCTGTCCCCTCCCTTGGCACGCCCACTTCTTGGTCAGAGCGCTTGGCCCGCTCGGCGCACCTGGGTCGGGGCAGGTCACGGGCTCGACGAAGGTGGGCGGGCGCTCAGCGCCATCTTTGCCAGATCAGAAAGCGATGTGACGTGGACACCGACCACATTGATCGAAAGATGCTTCGAGAGCGGCATGGCCACGACCGCCACAAAGCCGGTTGAGCCCCCGCTGGCGGGCATCTCCTGCAGCGCCAGACCATCGACCGAAACTGACTTGATCCCAGGTCCGGCGAGCGACCCGCTGGCCGAGATCTGGTCGAAACGGATGACCCAGGTGGGGTGTGCGGAAAAACAGTAGATGAGAGAGGTCTCCATCAGGGAGCCTGGCGGCAAAGAGGGCTCGAGGTAGGCTCGGCAGAGGTGGGCCCCAGCCGGAATCCACCGTGGGGTGAGCAGGACGGCAAAGCCGGAGCGCACGCGGAGGGCGGCGAGTCCGCTGGCAGTTGGCGGAAATCGGACCGGCAAGTCAGACGCCGCGGTGGCGGCAGGGGCCTGCGGCTTTGTGGCCGCTGTGTTGCCGCAGGCACTCAGCGAAAGAACAAAGACCCCTGCCAGGCAGGAGAGAAAGATGGTCCGAAGTCTTGACCCGCGGCTCCGAGCAGGCCGACAGTCGTCGGCCCTGCGCCTTCTTGTTGCTGACGTGCTAGCCCTGAAGAGAGCCACTGTGGCTAGCCGATCCCAGAGACTTGATCCGGGGCAGCCCAGGGAGTGTTCAACCGATAGTGGTCAATGGGCGCGATGGTGAGGAACCCAGCCTTGGCCAAGAGCGGGGCAGACGTCTCTGGGTTGGCGTGCGTGGCGACAAAGTCAGCGCCCAGGTCGGCTGCGGCCTTCAGCCGGTGCTCGACCACGGCCCGATACAGCCCCTTGCGACGGTGATCAGGGTGAACCTGCCCGGCCCAGAGATAGGCCCATCCGAGATGCATGGTCATGGCGCCGGAGGCGACCACCAGCCCGGTGTCGGGGTCAGCCACGGCGAAGGCGCGGGTGGAACTCGCGTTCATCGCCTGGAAGGCAAACTCGCTGAGCTCGGGGGCTGGCGCGTCATCGCCAAATACCAGACTGGCGAGCATAAACACCTGGTAAAGCGTGTCCGCATCGGCGACCTCGGTCACGGTCGCCACCGGCGCCACCGGGCTGGTACGACCGGCGACCCCTAGCGCCATCAGAAGATCGTGACCAGAGCGCGTATAGCCCTGGCTGACCAGCCAACCAGCCAGACCGGGCGTCTCCAGCGGTCCGACCGTCACCTCAGGGGGCGCTGCGAAACGGTTGATTCGGCTCGTCCACCATGCCGCCAGTTGCTCGGGCGCAACCCGCAGTCGATAGAGGCGCGGGCAATCCCCTCCGGGCGGGGCGGTCCAAGTGCCTCGGCTGCCGTCCGGGTCGGTCCACAGGATGCGCCCTGGCCGAAAATCGGCCGGATAGTCGGCGTCGATCTGATCGAGATAGGACACCGCACATCCTCCTTGCGTCAGGCGGGGCACGAGCCAGTGGCTCAGGCCACCCGCCGCTGGCCTAGGTGGGGTCCTCGCGGTGACGAAACGGGGCCCGCTTACTCTTCGCCGTCGTAGTAGTTGGCCTCCACCATCCGAAAGACGTGCAGGGCGGCTGCCCACTTGTCGGAGTCGGGATAGTAGCAGGTCTGGTCTGGCGGGTTGTCCGCGATCACGTAGTAGACAAGGTCCTCTGTCCCGTCGTTCTCCATGGTGTGGATCTGCCCAGGCGGCTGGAGCAGGTGGTCTCCCGCCTTCAGCGGGAGCGCAGGGGCGCTGGCGTCCTGAAGCATCCGGCCGGTGCCGGAAAGGACGATATAGTGCTCCCACTGCAGGCTGTGGGCATGCCGAGGGCAGTTCTTGGCGCCAGGGGCAAGCCGCACCTGATCTACCTCGAACGGGCGAGGGACGGCTGGTGAGTTCTCTTCCACGCCCGGAACGGAGGCGGTGAAGTGCTGGGACATAAATCGGTTGTACGACTCATAGGCCCCTTTGGGCGAACGGTCGAGAACCCACTCGACGTCGGCTTCATTCTTAGGTCGCTCGGCCGATTCCATCCTGGACCGTCCCCTCTCGCCATGGCTCCCCGCACCCCTACCGACCCTAGGCCGTCCGCATGGGCCAACCCACGTCCTTCTGACCCCTAGGTCTGGTTGGAGGATTTTGCCTGCGGCGGTCGATACACCTGCTGGGCTTCGACCTTTCTAAAGCCCAGGCGGAGCAGGATCGGGGCCGAAGTCTCGCAGTTGGCGCGAACGGCAGCGAATCGACAGCCGTGATGGGTGGCAGCGTCGAGCCGGACCATGACCAGATGGCGGTAGAGCCCCTGGTGGCGGTGGTCGGGATGGGTCTCCCCGCCCCAGAGATAGGCCCACTCGTCGGTCAGGTTGAGCCCACCCGCCGCCCGTGCACAGCCGGCGGTGCCTTCGATGTAGTAGAGGCAGCGCGCTGGGGCCCTCAGCCGGCGCAGCTCACGGCGCAACGCCTCCCTAGAGAGCAGCGGATCTTCTGGAAACGCGAGATGGTCAAGGGTGTTCACCTGGGAGAGGGCGGCGAGGGTGCGC
>JAKAUI010000050.1 GCA_021827745.1 Bacillota bacterium
ACGGCGCCGGCCAGGACGTCGGTCGGCCAGTGCACGCCGACGGCCACCCGGGCCACGGCGATGAGGACCGCCACCACCAAGTACGGCCAGCCCAGGGCGGCGCCGCCGAAGAACATGGCGGTGGCGACGGCGAAGGCGCCGGTGGCGTGTGCCGAGACGAAAGAGGAGTCGTTGCCATGCGTGACCAGGGCGTGCACCAGAAGCGGGTAGGCGAACTCGGGCCGTTCCCGGAACACGACGAGGCTGATCGCCATCGCGACCAGCACCGACACGCCGGCGGAGAGGGCGGCGTAGATGAGGGCGCGGCGGGCTCGGGTGGCGTGGCGGGGCAGGGCAAAGAAGAGCACAGTCAGGGTCACGGCGTAGATCTCAGGGCCGTAGATGGCGAAGAACACCGCCAGGTGGCTGAGAAGCGGGGAGGCGGCTGCTGCGTGGTTGATGGCGAGGAGGATCGAGAGTTCATTCAATGAGACACCTCCGATACCCGGTGCTGGTGACGGACGACAGGCAGGTGGATTCGGCGGTTCTGGCCAGACGGCCTGCTCGCCCTCACCTCCCTGCTCCGGCTCAGCCGTCATCCGGCTGCCCGGCGAGGGCTGAGGCTAGCGGATGATCACGGCGGCCAGGAGCGTGAGAAGGCCGATGGCCATGGTCAGGACTGACGAGCGCAGCCGCTGGGCGAGTTTCAGGATGGCATCGATGGTGAAGAAGCTGACCACGGCCGCCACCACGATCATCACCACAGCAGGCAGCAGGCCAGCGCCCTGAACCGCTGACAGATGCCCGTGGGCAAGGGCCAGCGGCACCGCCCCGGCCCCGAGCAGGGCCACCACGTCAAGCAGAAAGGAGAGGCGCAGGGACTCCTTGGCCGAGTGCCCACGCAACAACAGCGGCGTGACGGTGACGGCGCTGCGGCTGATGCCGGGCAAGGCAGCCAGACCCTGGCAGGCCCCGACGATCAAGCTGGTGACCAGACCAGGGGTGGCGGTTGCCCCGCCGGGGCTGGCCTTTGCGGTCAGGCGCTCCCGGCGCCAGCTGATCCAGCTGGTCACCAGCAGCAGGAGTCCGATCAGCAACATGGCGACGGTGGCGGAAGTGGCGCTGAAAGTATGCCTGACCGCAATGTAGATCGGTAGTCCGATCACTCCAGTGGCCAGGGTGGCGAAGAAGAGATAGCGCAAAATCACAGCGTCGTCGCTGGCGGCCAGCGGATGGGCCAAACCACGAAGGGCGAGGCCGATCTCTTGTCGGAAGTACCAAAGGGCGGCGAAGAAAGAGCCGAAGTTGGCCAGGAGCCCTAGCACATAGGCGTTGGTGAAGGAGACGCCGCCAGCGGCAAAGATCAGGGTGATGATGGTCTTGGAGCTGACCGGCAACCACTCCACCACACCCTGCACCAGCCCCGCCAGGGCTGCCAGCCAGAGAGACGGATGCAACGCCCCAACTCCTCTTGCTATGTGGCCGAACCAGGTGGCGATGACTCAGGCCGAAGAATACCCGATCCTCCCCGCGCCGTCCAGCCAGGGGCGACTCCGCTACGAGCCCGGCATCCGCCCCGGTCAGCGACCGGCTGCCGGCTCACCGCACCGTGGCGCTGTCAGGGGTCGTGGGCCGCCGCAACGGGACTCCGGTCGCCGACTGCCGAGACCGGCCCGCAGAGGCGTGCCGCGTGATCTCCGCGTCTTCCTGGTTGCGCCGAGGCAGGGCTGACCTGGCCCTCTCCTGCACGGAGGTGGCGGCTGCAGCGGGCACGTCTCCCTTGCCTGCCACCTGTCGACGGCAGCTGGTTAGAGTGACGCACCAGATGGTGAGGGAACCCCGCCCGGACCGGACCCCCTTGCCACGTCCCCTTCCCAGCGAGGTGCCGTCGTAAACCATAGGGTCACGACCGTGCCCTTGGCGCTCGACTGCAACTCCACGCTCCCCTGCTGGCTCTCCATCAGGGCCCTGGCGATGGAAAGCCCCAGTCCAGTGCCCGGAATGTCTCGCACCTGGCTGCCCCGGTAGAAGCGGGTGAACACCTTGGGCAGCTCTTTGTCCGGGATGCCTGGACCGTTGTCGGCAATCCGCACGCCGCGCAGCCTAAGGTCGCTGCTTTCCACCAGTTCGAGCCGGATCTGGCCACCCTCTGTGGGTGTGTAATGCAATGCGTTTTCGACCACCGCCCACAGCGCCCGGCGAGCCATCTCGGCGTCGGCCTGGACTTCCATCGCCCTCTGTGCCCCCGGCGCAACGCAGGTCACGGTGGTGTCCCCTTTGGCCAACAGCCGTGCATCCTCGGCTGCCCCACGGATCAGCCCACCCAGGTCCAGAGGACACAGCAAGGGCGGTACCGGACCCTCCGCCCGCTCCAGGGTGAGGAGGTCGGCCACCAGCTGCGAGATTTCGCTGACGGTTCGATCGATGGCATCCAGACAGTCGTCGCGGGTGCGCTGATCCAACTCCTCCCATGTACGCACGATGTCCAGATTGCCGCGGATCACCTCAATCGGCGTCCGCAGCTGATGGGCAGCATCGGCCATCAGTTCGCGATCGCGTTGCCAGCGTTGATTGAGCTGTCCTAACAGGCGATTCAGCAGCACGGCGAGATTGGTGAACTCGTCGTCGCCGGCGGGCACCGGGATCATCTCCGGCGCCTGGCGCTGCAGCATGGTCGTGACGCCATCGGCCATCACCGTCACCGGAGCAAGCACCCGGCGCGTTGTCCAGCGGGCGATCAAGGCCCCCATCAGGGCACCGACCGCGGTCAGACCGGCAACCTCCCAGAGCAGACTCTGGAACAGGCCCCAGTCAGAACTGACCGGCCAGTCCACGATCACCGTCAGGGGCCCCTTCTCAGCCACGGACTGAAACACGGCTGCCGGGTGCCAGAGCAGCCCTTGCTGCCCGGGGGCAATCGGCTTGGGCGGGCTGTTCGGCGAACGGTCCACCACCGAGGCGCCGTGCATCACCCAGACCCAGGGGTCGCTGACCCGCACATAGGACTTGATCAACGACACATGGACGATCCCCGCAGCGGGCATCACGTTTGTGGCGGTGGCCCGGGCGTCCCGCTGGGCGTCTCGGTACAGGTGCAGGCTGATGGCGACCAGGGTGGCGGTTGCAAAGCCGACCACGAGCACGGCGATGGCCCCCAGGATCTCACCGGTGAGACGAAGACGCAGCGGCAAGGGCCAACCAACTGGCGGCCGGCGATCACGCTTCATCGGGCGGTCCCGCCACCAGCGTGAACCCTACGCCGCGCACAGTCACGATCTGCGGTGTCGCCCCCAGGCGATCCAGTTTGCGTCGCAGATGCCCCACATAGACGTCGACCAAGGCGGGGGAGGGAGCCTTCCCCCAGCCCCAGATCTGGTCCATGATCATGTCCCTGGTCACGACGACGCCGGCATTCTCCAAGAGATAGGCCAGCAGCGTAAACTCCCTGGGGGTCAGGCCGATCTCCTGGTCGCCCACGAATGCCCTAGCCAGGAGGCTCAACAGACGGATGTTCCCTGCGTGCAAGGTGTCGCTGCCCCGGCCGTGCAGCCCCCTGCGCCAGGTGAGAGCTCGCAGCCTGGCCAGTAGCTCGGTTGTTGCAAACGGCTTGGTCAGGTAGTCGTCGGCCCCGGCTTCGAAGCCTTGCAGGCGATCATAGAGCGCATCTCGGGCGGTCAGGATCAAGATCGGGATCTCGGACACCTTGCGAATCGACCGACACACGGTCAGCCCGTCGCTGCCGGGCAGCATCAGGTCCAGAACCACGGCACCGAGATCGCCCTCGGTCACTGTGGCTACGGCGCTGTCTCCGTTCGCAGCCCAGACCAGGTCCCAATGTGCACGTTCCAACTCCAGGCGGATGACGCGGGCGATGCGTGGGTCGTCCTCCACCAACAAGACACGGCGATGCTTAGCGACCGTCCGTGGCATGGCTGTTCACCGCTTCGATCCTCGGCCAAGGGCCGAGGCGGCTGGCGCCGCCCCTGCCGGTCGGGTCCGGCCGAGTGACGGGCACTGGCCACCGAACCACACGGCGCCTCGGCCTGGGCCGGAGTTCGGCCAGCTCCAAAGCCCCTTGCTCCAGGCGCCAGGGCGGCCACACCCTCCATGCCCCCAGCCCAGGTGGCTCCCCACCGGGGCCGCCAGGCTGACACTTGATCTCATCGCCCCACCTCCGGTGCGGCTGCCTCTCCAGCCCATTAACGCGCCTTCGGCCGGACCGCCACGCGGAGAACTGTTAAGGAGTCGTTTGGCTTTGGTGATGATTCTGTTACGGGCCGTCCCGCACGGTTCGCCTCGGCCACGGCCCGGACTCGGCATGCCCCACGGTGGCCTCCCACCGCCCGGGGCATCCCATGCCCTGATCCGTCGAGATGTCGATCCACCTGACTGGGACCGCTCAGTTGGCCAGCATCTGGCCCATCTGCACAGTTTCAGCGGAAGGCAACTGCCCAGAGCAGCCCGGCCGCCGCTCCCACTGCACCGCCGGTCAAAGACAACCGCCAGGCCGTCCGCCGGGCCGAGCCCAGGAGCGGGAAGATGGCGTCGCCGTGCTGGCT
>JAKAUI010000063.1 GCA_021827745.1 Bacillota bacterium
AGCCAGTCCTCCGGCAGCAGCTCGGGAGCCAGTACGGCTCCGCCGAGCAGCAGCTCCTCTGGGAGCTCCTCATCGGGCAGCGGCAGCGGATCGTCCGGCAGCTCGTCCAGCGGCTGGTAGAAACCTCTGGCCTAAATCAGGGAGCCGGCATCCGCCGGCTCCCTTGCTGTTGTGCTCTTCTCGGGCGAAGGGGCGTGGGCTGGTACGGGCGCCCATACGTCCTGCTGGAATGTCAGGCCGATGGGAGCCAGGACTTGGCCAGGGCGATCTCGGCGGCGTACTCCTGGATGTCCGTGACAGGCGTCTCCAGCACCAGCGGCAGGGTGGACAGCCAGGGGTGGCGCAGGATGTTCAAGATCCCCGCCTTGCCGAGCGTGCCCTGGCCCAGGTTCTGGTGGCGGTCCTTGTGCGATCCGAGCGGGAACTTGCTGTCGTTCAGGTGCATGGCCCGCACCCGGTCCCGTCCCACCGACTGGTCGATGTCCTTGAGCAGGCGCTCGATGCCGGATTCGGTCGTGAAGTCGTAGCCCTGACTGAACAGGTGGCAGCTGTCCAGACACACCCCCAAGGTCGGCGGGGCGCCAGTCTGATCGATGATCTGGGCCAGCTCGGCAAAGGACGCTCCGACCTCGCTGCCCGAACCGGCCATCGTCTCGAGCAGGAGCGTGGTCGAGGCACTGGAGCGGGGCAAGGCATCCTTCAGAATGGCCACCACCCGCTCGATGCCGGCCTCAGCCCCATCTCCGAGGTGGCTGCCTGGGTGCAGGCACATGTACTCGCCGGAAAAGCTCTCCACCCGCCGAAAGTCGTCGGCCACCACCATCCTGGCGAAGTCCTGGACCGAAGTCTTGTTGCCGGCCAGATTGACCGTATACGGCATGTGCCCAACCGTCGGCCCGATGCCGAGCCTCGTCCGGGCCTCCTGCCAGGCTGAGACCTCCTCGGGTGGAATCAGGCGGGCGCTGCCGCCCCTCGGATTTCGGGTGAAGTAGGCAAAGGTGTTGGCACCGAGGCCAGACGCCGTCTCGGCAGCCTCGGGCAGACCTGAGCTGATGGTCAGATGCGCTCCCAGCCACATGTCAGGGCACCTCGGGATAGTCGAAGAAGCCGGCTCTTGCCTTCTTCCCGAGGCGCCCGGCCCGGACCAGCCGGCGCATCTCGATCGGCGGTGCGTACTCACCCTGGCCGAGCTCGCGGTGGAAGTAGTCCATCACGTCGAGACAGACATCGATGCCGGTGAAATCGAGCAGGGTGAGCGGCCCCATCGGGTGGTTGAGGCCGAGCCGGACGGCGGTGTCGATGTCCTCGGCCGAGGCCAACCCCTCGCTGTACACCTTGACCGCCTCGGCCAGAAACGGCATCAGGATCCGGTTGACGACGAATCCGGGGCTGTCCTTCTTGACCTCGATGGCGGTCCTGCCCATCTTCGCCGCCAGGTCCTTGGCCCGCCTGACCGCCTGGTCCGAGCTGCCGAGGCCGCGGATCACCTCGACCAGCTTCATCACCACCGGCGGATTGAAAAAGTGCATGCCCACGACCCGGCTTGGGTCGCGCACCGAGGTCGCCAACTGCGTGATCGAGATCGAAGACGTGTTGGTGGCGATCACCGCATCGGACTCCAGATGGGCGTCTAGCGCCGAAAACACGGCCTGCTTCACGTCCACCCGCTCCACCACCGCTTCGATGGCGAAGCTCACACCCTTGGCTCCCTGGGCGATGTCCCAGACCGGCTCGATCCGCTTCAGCAGATCTGCGGCCTGGTCCGCCGTCAGCCGACCCTTGTCCACGTCTCGGGCGGTGAACTGGCGGATGCGGCCAAGCCCGCGCTCCACCTGGGTCATGTCTTGGTCGGTCAGGTGCACGCTCAGCCCGGACTGAGCGGCCAAGTGGGCGATGCCGCTTCCCATCTGACCGGCGCCTACCACCAACAGGGTCTCCTTCACAGCCGTTCCTCCCATCTGCGCTCCTTCAGCCATCGGTTCGCTCCACCACCATGGCAATGCCCTGTCCGCCCCCGATGCACAAAGAGGCCACCCCCCGCTTCTGCCCCCGGCGCCGCAGCTCGTAGAGCAGAGTCAAGAGCAGGCGGGCGCCGCTGGCGCCGACCGGATGGCCGAGTGCGATGGCGCCGCCGTTGACGTTGGTCTTCTCCCTGGGCAGCCCGAGCAGCTGCTCGACACCCAGGTACTGGGCAGCAAAGGCCTCGTTCACCTCGAACAGGTCGATGTCAGCTAGGGCGAGGTGCGCCCGAGCCAGCGCCTGCCGGATGGCACCGACCGGCCCCAGGCCCATCCGGGTCGGGTCCACCCCGACCACCGCCCAGCTCAGGATTTGCCCCAAAGGCGGCTGCCCGGCTGTCTTGAGGCCCTCGTCTGTGGCCAGCACCACGGCGCCGGCGCCGTCGTTGATGCCAGAGGCGTTGCCGGCGGTGACCCGCCCGCCCTGGCGAAAGGCGGGCTTCAGGCTGGCCAGCTTCTCCAGGGATGTGACCCGTGGGTGCTCGTCCGCTCTGACCTCGCCGACTGGCACGATCTCCTCGGCAAAGCGGTCGCGGGCGGCCAGCGCCCGCTGGTGGGACAGGTGGGCGAAGGCGTCTTGCTGCTCGCGGCCGATCGCCAGGTCGTCCGCGATGTTCTCCGCCGTCTCGGCCATCGAGCAGCCGCAGTCCACATCGGTCAGGCAGTCCCACAGGCTGTCTCCCACCTGGCCGCCGCCGAGCCCCCATCCCTCCCTGGTGCCGCGCAGCACGTGCGGCGCCTGGGACATGGACTCGGTGCCGCCGGCGACGGCCAGCTCAGCCTCACCGCCCAAAAGTGCGCGCGCGGCGCTGACCACCGCCTCAAGCCCGGATCCGCACAGCCGATTGACGGTCAGGGCCGGTGTGGCCACCGGGAGTCCGGCCCGCAGGGCGACATGGCGGGCCAGATAGACGGCATCTTGAGAGGACTGGATGACATTGCCGAACACGACCGTCCCCACCCGCTCCGGATCCACCTTGGCCCTCACCACCGCCTCCCGGGCCGCAATGGCACCGAGGTCGACGGCCGAAACCGCCTTCAGTCCGCCCATGAACCGGCCAAAGGGTGTGCGCGCTCCATCGAGGACATGAACGGTCACAAAGATCCTTCCTTCCTTTGGCTGAGTCGAACCTGGCGCCGCTTCTCGGCAGCGCGAAAGGCGGCCCGGTCCTCGTCCGTGACCAGTTGCAGGGGCGGCACCGGGATCGGCCGCAGGTTGTGGTCCACCGCCACGAACGACAAAAAGGCCTGGTTGGTCAGTTCTCTGGCTCCGCTCATCAAGAGCTCCGACCAGACCTCGACCGAGACCTCGAGCGAGGTGCGGCCCACCCAGTCGACCTGGGCCTGGAGCACGACCGCCATGCCCTCTCTGATCGGCCGCTGGAAGGTCAGCTGATCGATCGCCACCGTCACGACATAGGAGTGCGAGTGGCGAATGGCCGCCATCGAGGCGGCCATGTCGATCCAGGCCACCATCTGCCCGCCGAACAAAGAGCCCAGAGAGTTGGTGTGCATCGGCATCACCATCTGCACCATCTCGACCCGCGAGGCCGCCGGCGTGCCCGGAGCGCTTGACTCTGCCACCTGCTATCCCTCCTTGGGCCGGCTCAGAGGCACACCTTTGGCGCACAGCGGGCAGGCGTCGGCCGTCCACTGGCTGACCTCGAGCGACCAGGCGGAGCGAAACGGCACCGGAAAGGCCGCCCGCCCGCCGCTGCGGTCGGCCACCGCCGCCACCCCCACCACCAGGGCCGGCTGAGAGCGCAGATGCTCGAGCACCTTCTTCACCGACCCTCCGGTCGAGACCGCATCCTCCACTACCAGCACCCGTTCGCCCGCCGCCAGCCGAAACCCTCGCTTCAGCGCCATCCCCGTCTCTGTCTTCTCTGTGTAGAGCGCCCGGCACCCGAGCGCCGCCGCCACCTCGTACGCCAGAAGGACGCCGCCCATGGCCGGGCCGACCACCGCCTGGACGCCGTCTTGGCGAAAGAGTTCCGCCACGAGGCGGCCGAGCTGTCGGCCCCAGGCCGGTCGCTCGAAGGCCCGGGCCATGATCAGGAACTGATCGCTGTGCAGCCCTGAGGTGAGCAAGAAGTGCCCGCGCAGCCAGGCGCCGCTTTCGGTCAGGATCTCGGGCACGCCGAGGCTAATACTCACAGCCCGGCCTCCTGGGCCTGACGGAGCCGGGAGGCAGGATCGGGCGACGCCGTGATCGGCCGCCCGATCACCAGCTGGGTGGCCCCAGCCAAGAGCGCCTGGGCCGGATCCATCGTCCGCCGCTGGTCGCCTGGCTCGTCTC
>JAKAUI010000053.1 GCA_021827745.1 Bacillota bacterium
ATATGTGAAGCCGTTTGGGGCGTCGACCATGACGCCGTCTAAATACTTGGCGGCACTAGCAGACTGCGGGAGCTCCTGCAAGACGAGCCCGTCCACCGTCACAGATGTCACCCCAGGCCCGCTGAGGGTGCCTTGTCCGCGTTGTTCGGTCAGCATGATGATCCATGCCGGCCCTTGGGCCGGCTTGGGGCCACAGAACATCAAGTTGGCCCTCATCGGTCTGACATTTTCTATCGGGGGCTGGCTCCATGCTACCTGGCATAAATGCCCGCCGGAAGGTAGCCAGGACGGCACCAGCACATGGAACCCAACGATGTGCGACTCCTTGGCCAATCCGACTTGATTGGCGGGTAGCAATTGCTGCGTGCTGTAACCAACCTTCACGGTAGGCGGCGGCCCCGCTCCCGGTGCACCTATGACGGCAGGTCCTTGGCCCGCCGGACCACTCCCGTTCAACGTCGCCATCAAGAGGGTGCCAGCGACCAAACTGGTGACCCGGACGGCCAGCCGACTGCGAGATTCGATCATTGGCAGCGCCCCTTGGCAAACCAGTTCGCATCGCACTCTGGCCGAACGGTCCTTTCACGCTAGGACCAGATGTCCGTTCGGGAGCGAAGGCGGACGATACAAATGGTATACATAATTTAATACCAGGATCCGCCAGCGAATTCAAGGGCTGACCTTCCGCTGTCCGGCAGCCCCCCGGCTGGTCGTTGTGAACAGGCCGGGCAGCATGCTAAGATGGGTCGCTCAGATGCCCTCGGAGGTGACCAAGTGGCCAACATCAAGTCTGCCAAGAAGCGGATCCGCACCTCTGAGAAGGCGCGCCTTCGCAACAAGGCGGTGCGCACCGGCGTCAAGACCGCCATCAGGAAGTTCACGGAGACCCCCGTCGCCGACCGTTCCGCCGCTCTTTCTGGGACCGTTTCCGCCGTCGACAAGGCGGTCAGCAAGGGCGTGCTGCACGCCAACACCGCCGCCCGCCGAAAGAGCCGGCTTGCCCGGATCAGCCAGGCAGCCAAGTAGCATCATCCCGCCTCGGCCAACAGCTCCACCAAGAGGATCTCCAAGATGAGGGCATCCCGCCGTTTGGGTAGGGTGCCTTTCAGTTGTTCGTCGGCCCACAGCACCTGCTCCACGCCGTGCAGGATCTGGGTCTGGCGCCAGCGGCCTGCGGCCTGCTGCAGCTGGCTCAAGATCCAGGGGGCCAGCCCCAGTTCGGCCAGTCGCCGACGGTCTCCGCCGGCGGCCATCACCCGCCCGATCAAAGACAGCTCGCGGCCGATCTGGGCATTGAGCAAGATCGCCTCCTGGCCAGCCCGCAAGAGCGGTCTCACCAGGTCGAGCGCCCGGCCAAGCCTCCGCTCGCGCACGGCCTGGGCCAGGGCAAAGCGGCTGAGCTCCGGGTCGCCGGTGGTGGCACGGGCCACCGCCTCCCGGGTGATCTCGGCGCCATCGGTCAGGTCGCGCAGCTTGGCGAGCTCACTCTCCAGGCCAGCCAGATCGCCGACCAGCGCTACCAGGTCGTGGCGGGCGTCACGGTCGACTGTCACACCGAGCTCCTGGCTGAGCGCCGTGATCGTCGACTCGGCGTCCGTCTGCCTGAGGTCGATCAGCACGCCAGAGGCCACAAGCGGTCGAATCGCGGCCAGACGGTGGTCGATCGAGGCCGTCCAGGCGATCAGCCACGGCAGGTCATCGCCAGCGCCGGCTGTGGCCCCGGCCACTAGGTCCGAGAAGGCAGCCTCGCCTGTCTGCAGGACGAGGCCGACCACCACCACCACCCGGCGGGCCGCCTGCCATGGGACGTGGCCAAGGGCGGCCAGGGCCTCGGACAGCTCGACATCCTCGCCGTCCAGCCACAGGGTGTCCAGGGCATGGGCATCGACGCCGGCGGCCGTTAGCCGTCGTCTGATCTCCCATAGCCCGCGCGCCCGATCGGCGCCGGCCAAGATGGTGGCATGAAGCTGCACCGTCCCGCCTCCTTGTGTATCTGAGGTTTCCCTGAGAGCGCAAGCCGCCCTGCTTCCCTGATGGCGGCTGATGCGAGAAACTACGAGGTGTCCTGTGCGGGAGTTTCAGCCGACCGGTTTTAGGAGGCCACAGTGATGCCAGACGATGAGTCTTCTGACGACGAGATTTCCTGGCTGGCGGTGACGCCGGGTCTGCCGGTGGTGGCAAAGGGCGGCGAGGTGATCGGCCATGTCACCCACATTCTGGGCGATTCGAGCGAGGACGTCTTCGACGGCGTCGGGTACCGAGCGGGCATGCACCCGGCCAGGATGCTGCCCGAAGAGGCGATCGAGGTGATCACCCGCTCGGCCATCCGATTGAAGCTGACGGCCGAGGAGGCGGCGGCCCAGGCTGCGCCATACGGCGAAGAGGCCATCTACCACGCCGAGCTCTCTAAGCGCAAGCACCCGTTCTGGCGGCGTCAAGGGTGACCAAGACGCCCCCGTCACCGTTGCGCTCCTGGATCGAAGACCACCGACGGCTGCTGCTCGCAGCTGTGGTGGTCGTGGGCGCGATCGTCTTTCGGCTCTGGGACCTCTACCAGGTTCCGTCCTTTCAGGTCGAGCTGGAAGAGGTCTACATCTCCTATCAGATCGCCTTCTTGCACCTGAGGCCCTTGACCGACGTCGCCCACGACATTGGGGCGCTCTATAACTACCTGGTGGCGGCACTGTTCAGCGTCTTCGGGATGAGCCTGTACGTCCCGCGCCTCGTATCGCTCGGCTTCGGAGTGGCTGCCGTGGTGGTGACGATGGCGATCGGCCGCCGACTGGGCGGCTTCGGCGTTTCCCTCGTCTCCGGCGTGCTGTTCGCCCTCTGCGGCGCCGCCGTGTTCGTCTCGCACATGGCCTTTTCGAACAGCGTCACGCCGTTTGCCGTGGGTCTGGCTGGCTATCTGACCTACCGGGCTGAGGACCGGCGCTGGCTCCTCGTGTGGGCCGGCTTCGTCTGGGCGGTGGCGCTGCAGACCGACTCCTCTGTGATGGACATGCTGATCCCGCTCAGCATCTACCTCGTGGTGACGGCCGTGCGAGACCACCGCCGGATCTGGCCGACCGTGGCCGGGCTGGGCGCTGCCGCCGTCGGCTACGCAAATATGATCGTCTACAACGTGGAGAGCCACCTCGGCTCGCTGCGCTGGATCTTCCTGCATAAGAAGTATGCCGTGCCAAGCCATCCCGGCATCGCCAGCTACCTGCAGAATCTGGCCTACGAGGCGGGCGAGTGGGGCCAGACCCTGGGCACCGGATTTCTGAACCCGCACCAGGTCGCCCAGGACATCCTGCCTGGGCTGGTCGTGATCATCTCGCTCGCCATCTTCGTGACGGCGATCGTCTCCCACCTAAGACACCGCCGCCACGCCCTGATCCTGATCCTGACCATCGGTCCCCTGCTGCTGGTCCCCGCCTTGAACAAGGCCTACAACTACCCCCAGGCGGCCCGCTACCTGGTGCCGATCCTGCCGTTCGCCTATCCCCTGATCGCCGACTGGGCGCTTTCGACCTGGCGGCAGTGGGCGCCTCGAGTCGGTCCGGCCTGGCGCCGGATCGCTGCGGCGGCGATCTGTCTGTTCGTGCTCTCCCCGGTGGCCTCGCTCGGGTTCTACTACCACGGCAACGGCACCCCCGACCTGACCGACCGCACCGCCTTCGTCCTCTCAGACGCCCTGCACCGGTTGCCTGCGGTCGACCGCAGCTATCCCCTGCTCTACGACTCGCGCTCCTTTCGGGCCACCTTCTTCCCGTTTCTGGCCCGGCTGGAGGGCTATGAGCAGCTGGTGCTGATGGGCGATCCCTGGACCAACCTGGAGCATGGCCAGTTTTCGTTGAGCGCCTGGAAGACGCAGATCACAAGCCGCAAGGGGCCGATGCTGGCGCTTCTGGCGCCGAAGGACGCAGCGCTGCTGGCCGCCCTCAAGCCGGCCGGCACCACGTCTCAGTTCATTCCCGGCGTGAACGGCGGCTACATCCTGTGGACCATCCCGGCACCTTAGATCGACCCCGGGGTCGGAACTGATGGCGCCTGATCCGAACTCTTAGATATATCGACCCCGTTCTGAAACCGGACCACAGCTTCGGCTGGGTCCCGGAGGTGAACTGATGCGCCAGATCTGGCCCCTTTTGCTCGCCACGCTGCTAATGCTCGCTGGCTGCG